>NZ_JAOWGQ010000055.1:0-677200 GCF_030333085.1 Citrobacter sp. Cpa228
AGCCCATCCTGACGGATGGGCTTTTTTGCGTCTGTGCGGGGTAAAAACCGCCGGATGCAGCGTCCCGCCTTATCCGGCCTACAGGCGCTGGACTGAATGTATTTTGTAGGCCTGATAAGCGCAGCGCATCAGGCAATTCTGACAGCCAACCTGGTTCTCTTCCTTCGAACATTTCTTAATCCTTTTCCTGCTAATTAAAATCGTGATCTATCTCCCATAATAAATTATAACAATTATATAACATTTAATTTACCAAAACAGACACGAAACATCATTGATAGATTCATAAGATCCTGGCAGGGGTACAATTTTAATGGCTGATAGCAGTGTAACTGAGAACGGGGCGCTGGCAGATGGCGACACCCGTCGTCGTATATGGGCGATTGTCGGAGCATCGTCAGGGAACCTGGTCGAATGGTTTGATTTCTATATTTACTCTTTCTGCTCTCTCTACTTTGCTCATATCTTTTTTCCATCTGGAAACACCACCACGCAACTCTTACAAACTGCCGGCGTTTTTGCTGCAGGCTTTCTGATGCGGCCAATCGGGGGATGGCTTTTTGGTCGTATTGCGGATAAACACGGGCGTAAAAAGTCTATGCTGCTGTCCGTTTGTATGATGTGCATGGGATCGTTGGTGATCGCTTGTCTTCCGGGATATGAAACCATCGGCACCTGGGCTCCCGCGCTATTACTGCTGGCCAGATTATTCCAAGGGTTATCTGTTGGTGGGGAATACGGAACCAGCGCTACCTATATGAGTGAAGTAGCCGTTGAAGGTAAGAAAGGTTTTTATTCCTCATTCCAGTATGTGACGTTAATCGGCGGGCAGTTACTGGCATTGCTGGTTGTGGTCATATTACAGCAAACGTTAGAAGACTCGGCGCTAAGAGCGTGGGGTTGGCGTATTCCCTTTGCGCTGGGAGCCGTGCTGGCTATTGTTGCGCTATGGTTGCGTCGCCAGTTGGATGAAACCTCGAAACAGGATGTCCGTGCGTTGAAAGAAGCGGGTTCTCTGAAAGGGCTGTGGCGTAACCGCAAAGCCTTTCTTATGGTACTGGGATTCACCGCTGCTGGCTCGCTGTGTTTTTATACGTTTACGACCTACATGCAGAAATATCTGGTTAATACGGCTGGTATGCATGCCAACGTGGCCAGCGGCATTATGACAGCTGCATTGTGCGTGTTTATGCTAGTGCAACCGCTGTTCGGTGCGTTGTCAGATAAAATAGGCCGACGGACTTCAATGCTGTGTTTTGGCGCGTTAGCCGCGATTTTCACTGTTCCCATTTTGACCGCGTTGCAAAGCGTGACGTCTCCTTACATGGCGTTTGCTCTGGTGATGTGTGCCTTGTTGATCGTGAGTTTCTATACGTCAATTAGCGGTATTCTGAAGGCCGAAATGTTCCCGGCGCAGGTGCGTGCTCTGGGGGTTGGGTTATCTTATGCGGTGGCTAATGCTTTGTTTGGTGGTTCAGCCGAATATGTTGCGTTATCCCTGAAGTCTGTCGGTATGGAAACGACATTCTTCTGGTACGTTACAGCGCTGGCAGTCGTCGCATTTTTGGTATCACTGATGCTGCATGGGAAGGGGAAAGGCCTGCGCCTCTAATAATGTGCCAATTGCCAGACCGCATAGCCGGTAGACGCGCCAGCCACATCCCAGGCGAAGTCCTTCCAGCTCCAGCCGCTCCCGGCGGGGCGGCTGTCCCACAGCTCTTTTGACGCGCCCAGGCTGACTGAGAACATCAAACCGATAGCTGCGCTACGATCGCGGCTGTTGCCCTGATGTTGGGCATATTCGTTTCCGGCTGCGGCAAGCATGGCGGAGGCGATAAAGTGTTGAGCTTTGTCTTGCCCACTCCAGCTGTCGTTAGCCATGTGGCTACAACCGGAAAGAAGCAAAACACTGGTAAGAATAAACAGACGCACCGTGGCCTCCATAGGAAAAACCCCGTCACTGGACGGGGTCTTGGTTACAGAATACGGCTAATTAATCTGTCGATACGAATACGGCGTAATCGACGGATAAGCTTACGTACTTTGACTGGATAGTCGGCAATGCTCTGCAGGTCGCGATAGTGCTTCACGACGGTGGTATGCGTGCGGATGAGCTCCAGCTCTTTATCGCGCAGGGGAGTCAGCTCTTGCTGAGGATCGTGGATAAGGATGGCGTTTTCCAGATCCAGACGCCAGGCGCGAGGGTTAAGGTTGTTGCCAGTCAGCAGCATCCATTTATCATCAACCCACATGCCTTTCAGATGATAGGTGTTGTCATCATCTTTCCATAAGCGCACTACCAACTGGTCGGTATTCACGTAATACTGCAGTCTGCTCAGGAAACGGCGCAGATTTATTTCATACAGATAAGGCAACGCACCGATGATCTTGAATGGCTCATCTTCTGGAATGAAGAAGTCGTTGGCGGTTTTATCACCGACAATGATTTCGACCTTTTTCCCTTCACGCAGTAGTTGAATGATATTGCGCACCAGGATGGCAGGTAGGTTGAAATAAGGCGTACAAATGGTGAGTTTGTGCTCCGCGCAGGGCATGAGGTGGAAAATAGTCTTATTTAACAGACTGGATTTTCCGAGCCCAACCAGCGGCGTGACCGAAAGCTGTTCATTATCCGCATCACCCTGAAAATGGAAGGATGCATCGCGCAATTCCTGACGGTACAGGCGGATATCGTTTTTAATTTCCGGACTTTTAGGACGATGGATATCATCGAGACGATTAACGCCGCGCCCATTCATCAGGTTCTGCGTAACCCAATCGTACATGATATCGGCCATCTTCGCGTTGCGAATCAGCTGATAGCGGTCATAGCGGTATTTATCATGTTGGTGTAAGTAAACATCGTTCAGACTGGCCCCGCTATACAGGACGCTATCATCAATGATAAAGCCTTTAAAATGCAGAACACCAAGCGCTTCGCGGGTGTTAATTGGCACGCCGTAGACAGGGATATCGATACCCGGGTTTTCCTGCGCCATTCGACAATACCAGTCAGCGTTGGTATTGGATGCCGCAACACCAATACGTCCACGCTGGGCTCGGTGCCAGTCGACAAGCACCCGTACATCTAGCTCTGGACGCTGCCGTTTTGCCGCATAGAGCGCATCGAGAATGCCTTTGCCACCGTCATCCTGTTCCAGGTACAGTGCAATGATGCAGATCCGTCGCGTCGCGCTGGCTATTTTTTCCAGCAGAGTCTCCCTGAAATTAGCGGGAGCATAAAAGAAATCTACATCATCAACTGACTGAGAAATCTTAGGTAGTTGGGCAAGGTGTTGTTGATGTTTATTACGCTTAAATTTTGACAACATCACAGTGCATTTCTTCTCTGTTCATTGAAGGGTCCTCTGTGCTTTGCAGACGACATAAGCGGGCAATGATACCACCAGTCCCCATTAATGTGGTCAACATTTCCAGTACCTTACTCACGATTCCTCGAATTGGGCCAGATTAAGCGATAGCCCAACAATTCCCTCTTCGAGCTGGACGTCAACGACAAACCCGAGTTTTCGGGCCAGGGCGACCATCCCACGATTGTTTGGCATCGTAATACCATTCAAACGTATAAGTCCGTGATCTCGCGTATATGCGATTAATTTTTCCATCAACCGGCGACCCAATCCAAGCCCTTTGAGATCGGAACGAACCAGCACGGCAAACTCGGCATCAACGTTATCAGGATCCGAGATTGCTCGCGTTACGCCGAGGATCTCTTGCTGATTATCTTTACAGCGTACCGCCACAAAGGCCATTTCCCGATCGTAGTCGATCTGCGTCATATTGGCTAAATCTTCATGGGTGAATTCGTTGATCTCACTGAAATAGCGATAATAAAGATCTTCTTTAGTTACCTGAGATATGAACTGCTGCAGATGAGGTTCATCCTCTGGCAAAATGGGACGGAACAGGCAGCGCTCCCCGTTTTTCAACTCCACCCACTCTTCAAGCTGATGGGGATAAGGGCGTACCGCAAGCCTGCTTTCGTTATCGCCCGTGAAAGGGGCAATATCCAGTGTGACGTCCAGTGCAGTAAATTCCCCAGCAGAGGCCAGTAGAGGATGGATATCCAGGCGCTGAATTTCCGGACAATCGACGATCAGGTTGGAGACCTGGACCAACAGTTGGCTTAAGCCTGCAATATCTAAGGGACGTAGTGCGCTGCGAGCGCGGATCTTTTTGTTTTTGATCCCCTGGATCACCAGATAACGCGCCAGGTTCATGTTGAGTGGCGGCAATGCGACAACAGCTTGCTCTTCAGGACGCCACTCAACTCCGCCTTCGCCCAGCATAATCAACGGGCCAAATACCGGGTCCTGTTCGACGACGACGCGCAGCTCCTGAGCGCCGGCGCGGTTAGCCATACTTTGTACTAACAAACCGTGGATACGTGCCTGTGGCCAGGCCATTTTTACCCGATCAAAAATCGCATTGGCTGCCTGCTGCACTTCTGTTGCCGTACGCAGGTACAACATAACCCCCTGAACTTCCGACTTATGCGGGATATCAGGAGAGCGCAGCTTCAGTGCTACCGGGTAACCGATTTGTTCTGCGATGTGGACGGCTTCTGCACTGTCGCTGGCGATCCATGTCGGCAGCGTGTGTAAGCCATAGGCGTGTAAAATCGGCTGTACTTCATGGGTATCCAGCGACGTTGCGCCTTCGGCAATCGCCTGCTGTAACAGATTATGCGCCTCGGCGGTGTTGGTGGTCAGAGAGTCGGGCAGCGCAGGCGTTTCCCGTAGTTGCTTCTGGTTACGTCGATATTCCACCATATGCATAAAGGCGGTGATGGTGCCTTCAGGTGTGCGGTAAGTCGGTAATCCGGCTTCGCTAAACAGTCTGCGTGCTTCCTGGGATGAAAACTCGCCGCACCAGTTGGTCAGCAACGAGACGAACTTGCCGCGCGGATGACGCTTTACCGCTTCGATCAATGCTTGCGCGCTTTCGGTTCCGGGGGCGGCTGCGCTGGGTGAGTGAATCACCATTAGCGCGTCGAAATCCTGGCTGGCAAGCAAAATATCCAGTGTCTTAACATAGTGCTCACTGCTGGCGTCGTCCCGCAGATCCAGCGGGTTGGCGATATCAACGTGTTCAGGTAGGGCATCGCGTAATTTCTGGCAGGTATCTTCACTCAATGTCGCCAGCTTGCCATTTTTTGACCATAGCTCATCTAATGCCAGTGCGGCAGGTGCGGCTCCATTGCTGATGATCATCAGCCTGTCGCCACGCAGCGGGCGCATGTGGCTCAGGGTTTCCACCGCTGAGAACAGCTCGTGAGTGTCTTGTACGCGTAATAAACCGGCGCGCTGAATAGCCGCATCCCACGCGGGATCCATCCCAGCACTGGTATGCAGCAGGCGCTGAGCCGCCGGACTGCGACCACTTTTGATCACCAAAATGGGTTTGTTGCGTGAGGCGCTACGGGCGGCGGAGACAAAGCGGCGGGCATCGCTTAAATGTTCGAGATACAGCAATATCGCGCTGGTTTTACTGTCGCGTGCCAGGTAATCCAGTAGCTCATCAACGTCGATATCCAGGCTGTCACCCAGCGCGATAAAGTAAGAAAAGCCCATTTCTCTCTGCTGTGCCCAGTCGAGTATGGTATTGGATACGGCGGCGGATTGAGAGATGAAAGCCAGCTTGCCTCGCTTAATCGGGACGGGGGAAAAGCTGGCGTTAAGCCCCTGCCAGGGAGCGAGAAGCCCCAGACTGTTGGGACCCAGCAGACGTATGTTGTAGCGTGATGCGCAGGCCAACAGCTCCGCGTGTTGCGCCGTAGGAGCCGAGAGAATAATGCAGGTTTTACAACCTTTCTCGCCAAGCGCTTCGAGCAACGTCAGGTTGCGGCTGGCATTGGTGCACAATACGGCGAGATCGGGGCTAAAAGGCAGGCTGCTGATATTGGGCCAGGCCAGTACGCCCAACACCGCTTTCCAGGCGGGGGTCACTGGTAAAACGGGGCCGTTGAACCCTCCTGCCAGCAGGTTACGCATCATCAGGTATCCTGCTCGATTAGGCTTCATTGACGCCCCAATCACAGCAATGGATTTCGGTCGCAGTAGTGCTTCCAGACCACGCTGACTCATATCGGCTTCCTTAATGACTCCAGTGACCGAATGATTTTACACGCTTTCTGGCGAGTCTGCTGTGACGCTTCCCTGATGTTGCGTTTTTCCTGCCAGGTAGCGTGTTTTAAAGCGCGTGAAGTGTTCACCTAATCCTTCGGCTGCCTGCTTATCGCCTGCCAGATCCAGTAAAGCGATTGCCACTTCGGCAGTGCAATATTGCCCCTCGGCATGGACTTCGCGCAGATGGTAAGCGGAGAGGCGTGATAGATCGACGGAGATCACCGGTAGGTTATCAAGGTACGGGCTTTTGCGGAACATTTTGCGTGCTTCCGGCCAGGTGCCATCAAGCATAATGAACAGCGGTGGTTTACCCGCCGGTGGTGTGAAAATGACCTCACGCCCCTCGTCGGCATAAGATGCCGGGAATACGACCATCGGCTGATAATCCGGATTTTTCACCAGCTCAAGCAATGCTGACGGCGGTTCGGTACGTGACCACTGAAACGCAGCGGTATCAGGCAGTATATCGGCAATTAAACGCCCGGTATTGCTGGGTTTCATCGGTTCGGTATCAAACATCACCAGGCAAAAACGACTTTTCGCCTGAGCTGGCGTCAGCGTTTCACACAGGCACAGTTTCAGCGGTAGCAGGCAGCGCTGACAGCGACGAATGCGGTTACCTCGGGCAAGAAAAGGGCGCGTGGCGCGCGCAAGACGCTCGGCACGTAACTGGAGAACGGCGTTATTGGTCATCGGGAAGCACGTTGAAAAATGCTATTGTCTCAGAGGACAAAACGGGGCACAAGATGTGCCCCGCAGAGTTTATAATGATTCGTTAAGCCAGCTATCAAACGGGGCCTTAGGTACGGCGCCATTAAGCATGTCGACGATTTCACCTTTTCTGAAGATCATGATGGTCGGGATGCTGCGGATACCGAAGCGGGCGCTGAGCTCACGTTCGGCTTCCGTATTCACTTTAACAAAACGTACTTTACCGCTACGTTCTTCCGCGACATCTTCAAAAATTGGCGCGAAGTTGCGGCATGGGCCACACCAGGGAGCCCAAAAATCAACCACCACTGGGAGATCGTCTTTTAACAGTTTATCCAGTGTTTCACCGGTCGCATTGATCACCTCCCCATCAAACAGGTCGTGACCACAGCGTCCGCATTTAGCCGCTTCCTGGACACGATCGTCGGGGATGCGGTTGATAGCCTGGCAGCTGGTACAAACGGTATTCATAACTAACCTCTGGATGAATGGAGTGGACTTCACGGCAGTAACGCCAGTATGTTTCTATTATGTTACATATTATCGGGGAGTCTGTTCTAAACAACAATGCGTTTTATTCAATGAGTACAATAGTCCTTAGCTTTTAAATGAAATAATGGCTAACGACGTGCACATCGGGTAATCTGCGCGCTTCGCGCAGAGCAGGTGGAGAAAAACATGAGCGACGAACTGAAGAACAAAAACGGCAAGGTCAAAGTGATGTACGTCCGCAGTGACGATGACTCGGATAAACGCACCCAAAATCCACGTACTGGTAAAGGCGGCGGTCGCCCCGGTACTTCCCGAGCCGAAGGCGGTCGTCGCCCTGCCCGTGATGACAGAAAGGGGCCGAACAGCGAACGCGGTCGTGAACGTGGTCGTGACCGCGATGTTGAACGCGACCGTAAACGTGAAGATTCACCGTGGCGTACCGTATCCCGCGCACCGAGTGATGATACTGCGGATAAAGCCGATCATGGTGGCATCAGCGGTAAGAGCTTTATCGATCCTGAAGTACTGCGTCGTCAGCGCGCGGAAGAAACCCGCGTTTATGGCGAAAATGCGTGCCAGGCGTTGTTCCAGAGCCGCCCGGACGCCATTGTCCGCGCCTGGTTTGTTCAGAGCGTCACCCCGCGCTTTAAAGAAGCATTACGCTGGATGGCGGCAAACCGCAAAGCCTATCACGTGGTTGATGAGGCCGAACTGGCGAAAGCATCTGGTACCGAGCACCATGGTGGTGTCTGCTTCCTGATCAAAAAGCGTAACGGTACCACCGTTAAGCAGTGGGTTGGTCAGGCCGGAGCGCAGGATTGTGTGCTGGCGCTGGAAGATATCGCCAACCCGCATAACCTGGGCGGTATGATGCGTAGCTGTGCGCACTTCGGCGTGAAAGGCGTAGTGGTACAGGACGCAGCATTACTGGAATCGGGTGCGGCTATCCGTACCGCTGAAGGTGGAGCAGAGCACGTTCAGCCGATTACCGGTGACAGTATTGTCGACGTGCTGGATGATTTTCGTAACGCGGGTTACACGGTAGTGATGACCTCAAGCGTGAAAGGCAAACCGCTGTTTACAACCACGCTGCCAGAAAAAATGGTGCTGGTGTTAGGCCGCGAACGTGAAGCTCTGCCAGAAGCAGCTTGCTCAGCAGACGATCTGTGCGTTGCGATTGATGGTACTGGCAACGTAGAAACGCTTAACGTCTCCGTTGCGACAGGTGTACTGCTCGCGGAGTGGTGGCGTCAGAACAAAGCCTGATAATAAAAATGCCAGCGATTCGCTGGCATTTTTTTACTCGCTCTCCGCCGGCAATACCGGCATCCAGTCGATCGGCTTTTCTCCCCGTTGTTCCAGCCATTCATTAGCCAGCACAAAGTGATTGCAGCCAAAGAAACCGCGATGGGCAGAAAGAGGGGACGGGTGCGGTGCTTTCAGCACATGGTGGCGCTGTGCATCAATAATCGCGCCTTTCTTCTGCGCGTGAGAACCCCAAAGCAGGAAAACAACCCCTTCCCGATGTTGGTTAATCAGGCTGATGACTTTATCGGTAAAGGTTTCCCAACCCAGACTGGCATGCGAATGCGCCTGACCCGCCCGAACGGTGAGCACGGTGTTCAGTAGCAACACCCCCTGGCGTGCCCAACTTTCCAGATATCCGTGCGTTGGGCGGGTGAAGCCGGGAATTGTTGCTTCCAGCTCTTTGTACATGTTCAGCAACGAAGGCGGAGTGGCAATCCCCGGACGAACAGAGAACGCGAGACCGTGTGCCTGGCCTGGACCGTGGTAGGGATCTTGTCCCAGAATGACGACTTTCACGTCGCCAAGTTCGGTAAAGCGAAACGCGTTAAACACATCTTTTTGCGGCGGATAAATTGTCATTCCTGACTGACGCTCGCCGGCAACAGTATGCAGTGTGTTAACAAAATAAGGCTGCTGTTTTTCTTCAGCCAGCACATCGTGCCAGGTTAATTCGGTGGCCATCTCGCTCTCCTGCGAATTTTCAATCCCCCTAGCTTAACTGCTTCTTTCGACGTCGCAAAATTCTGTACGTTTCTCAAGGGGCTACCCCTTAAAGATAGTTGAAAATTTATGTAAAAAGTTTATCTGTTTGCATGGCGTAAGTTGATGTAAAACAATAAAATCCACCTATCACCACTTTTGATGTGTGGTTTTTATTGATTTAAATCAAAGATTCAAGGGTGGGTGAGGGGTATATATACACTCAAGCAACAATGGTTTTACCAATTGGCCGGATGCGGCCAACCGAAATCAAATAATTTTGCCGGGGAGGCATCAACATGATTACAGGTATCCAGATTACTAAAGCTGCAAACGACGACCTGCTGAACTCTTTCTGGCTGCTGGACAGCGAAAAAGGCGAAGCACGCTGCATCGTTGCGAAAGCAGGTTTCAATGCTGATGACGTCGTTGCCGTCAGCAAACTGGGCGAAATCGAATACCGTGAAGTACCGGTAGATGTACAGCCAGAAGTTCGTGTAGAAGGTGGTCAGCACCTGAACGTTAACGTTCTGCGTCGTGAAACACTGGAAGATGCAGTTAAGCACCCGGAAAAATATCCGCAACTGACCATCCGTGTTTCTGGTTATGCAGTGCGCTTTAACTCTCTGACTCCAGAACAGCAGCGCGACGTTATTGCTCGTACCTTTACTGAGAGCCTGTAAGGCTCACGGAGTCATACTCCGGTAATCAGATAATCAAAAAGCGGAAGATGCTCTGACATCTTCCGCTTTTTTGTCGTTGAAAGAAGGTAAAAAAATACCGGGTTGATTCACCCGGCACTCGGTTTACTCTTTGTCGGACTGCTGGGTAGCAGCTCCACTTGGCTTACGACGTTTGCCGATATTTTTGGCGTCGCGGTGACGTTTTTTCACCCGTGGCTTCTCTTTCTCTTTCGCTTTTTTCTCGGCGCGCTTCGCCAGCACTTTCTTGGATGGCTTACCGTTGGATTTCTCACTTGGCGCGCGCGTGGTTGGACGCAGTTCGTCGATGACGCGTGCTTTCAGCGGCTCGTCAATATAGCGGCTCGCTTTGCCGAGCAGCAGGTGGTCATGCGCTTCAACCAAAGAGATTGCAGTACCTTTACGCCCGGCACGACCGGTACGACCAATGCGGTGCAGATAGGCATCGCCACTGCGCGGCATGTCGAAGTTAAACACGTGGCTGACGTCAGGAATATCGATCCCGCGTGCGGCAACGTCAGTTGCTACCAGCACGTTCACGCGACCATCGGTCAGGCGCTTGATCGCTTCGTTACGTTTGTTCTGCACCATCTCGCCTTCGAGATAGCAGTTATTAATGCCTGCCTGGCGCAGCCAGCCTGCCAGCTCGTGCACACGTTCGCGTTTGCGTACAAAGACAATTGAGCGGGTCGCTTCCGGCTGTTTTAACAGATGGATCAGCAGGGCAGTTTTGTGCTCGATATCATCGGCACGGTAGTAAAACTGATGGATCTTCTTGCGTTCGCGGGTGGACGGATCCGCCGAGACTTCGACAGGATCTTCCAGCAGACGCTCGGCAAAATCTTTGATCGCATCGCCTTCCAGCGTGGCGGAGAACAGCATGGTTTGCTTACGCCAACGGGTTTCACCGGCAATATGCTCGATGTCCTGGGCAAAGCCCATATCCAGCATACGGTCTGCTTCATCGAGGATCAGCGTTTCAACTGCATGGCAGTCGAAGTTCTCTTCTTTAATGTATTGCAGCAGACGACCAGTGGTGGCGACCACGATGTCCTGGTTTTCGCTAAAGACTTCCATGTGGTTCATGTAAGCCACGCCACCGGTAATGGTGGCGATATCCAGATGCGTATTTTTGGCCAATTCACGGGCGTGTTCGGCAACCTGCATCGCCAGTTCGCGCGTCGGTGTCAGGATTAAAATGCGCGGTGGACCGGATTTCTTGCGCGGGAAGTCGAGCAGGTGCTGCAACGCTGGCAGCAAATATGCCGCCGTTTTACCGGTGCCTGTCGGCGCAGAACCGAGTACATCACGGCCATCGAGCGCAGGCGGAATGGCGGCAGCCTGAATGGCGGTCGGGCGAGTGAAACCTTTTTCCTGGAGGGCATCCAGAAGGCTTTCATCGAGTTCAAGTTCGGAAAAAGTCGTTACAGTCATGTTCTACCTCTGAGTGGGGCGCTGATTATAGACGTTACGGCTGCAATCTTCATCTGTTTGTATGGATATACCTTCTCAGGTATTGTTTTTATCCTATGTTATCGTTTTTTTTCCAGGAAGGTTGTTCTTCATGCCCCAGTCTACATCCGTACTTCGGCGTAATGGATTTACTTTTAAGCAGTTTTTTGTGGCACACGATCGTTGTGCAATGAAAGTCGGAACGGACGGCATTTTATTGGGTGCCTGGGCTCCTGTGGCTGGCGTAAAACGGATCCTTGATATTGGTACCGGGAGCGGTCTGCTGGCGCTGATGTTGGCCCAACGTACAGATGAAAACGTCATCATTGATGCTGTTGAGCTTGATGTTGACGCCGCGCAGCAGGCACAGGATAACATCGCGCAATCTCCGTGGATGCATCGTGTGAGGGTACATTCAGAGGATGCTCAGCAATGGGTACCGCGCCAGACCGTACGTTTTGACCTGATTATCAGCAATCCACCCTATTATGAACAGGGTGTGGAATGCGCAACCCCGCAACGTGAACAGGCGCGCTACACGACCACGCTCGATCACGAAGCATTGCTCACCCTGGCGGCTGACAGCATTACGGAAGAAGGTTTTTTTTGTGTGGTGCTACCGGAGCAGATTGGTAACGCGTTTACCCAGCAGGCACTTAGCATGGGCTGGCATCTGCGATTGCGCACGGATGTAGCAGAAACCGAGGCTCGTCTACCACATCGGGTTTTGCTGGCATTCTCCCCGCAGGCCGGGGAGTGCTTTAGTGACAGGCTGGTTATCCGTGGGTCAGACCAGCGTTATTCTGAAGGCTACACGGCGCTGACCCAGGCGTTCTATCTGTTTATGTGATGACTGAGCGGCGAGAGAATAGACGGGCCTGATTCAGGAAGCTGTTCTGGATAATCCAGCGTATAGTGCAGGCCCCGACTTTCTTTGCGCATCATCGCACAGCGGACAATCAGCTCAGCTACCTGCACCAGATTGCGCAGTTCCAGCAAATTATTCGACACGCGGAAATGGGCGTAATATTCGTCGATTTCCTGCTGCAACATCGTGATACGGCGCAGGGCGCGCTCCAGACGTTTAGTGGTGCGCACAATTCCGACGTAATCCCACATAAACAGCCGCAGCTCATGCCAGTTATGCTGAATGACAACCAACTCATCCGGGTTTTCTACCCGGCTTTCATCCCAGCCCGGGAGCGTGCTGACGCCGCGTGCATAAGGCATACGCCTGTCGATATCTTCGGCCGCGGACCAGCCGTAAACCAGGCACTCCAGCAATGAGTTCGACGCCATGCGGTTGGCGCCATGCAGGCCGGTATAACTCACTTCGCCGATCGCATACAGCCCGTCGACATCTGTACGACCAAAGTCATCAACCATCACGCCGCCGCAGGTATAGTGCGCGGCAGGAACGATAGGGACCGGCTCTTTGGTCAGATCGATGCCCAGTCCCAGCAATTTTTCGTAAATCATCGGGAAATGCTGACGAACAAATTCTTCTGGCTTATGGCTGATGTCGAGGAACATGCAGTCAGCACCCAAACGCTTCATCTCATGGTCGATGGCACGGGCGACAATATCACGTGGGGCAAGCTCGCCGCGTTTGTCAAAGTCGGGCATAAAGCGTGAACCGTCCGGGCGCTTCAGGTGTGCGCCTTCGCCACGTAGCGCCTCGGTCAGCAGAAAATTGCGTGCCTGCGGATGATACAGCGCCGTCGGGTGAAACTGGTTAAATTCCAGATTGGCGACACGGCACCCTGCGCGCCAGGCCATTGCAATTCCGTCACCCGAAGAAATATCCGGATTGGTGGTGTATTGATACACTTTTGATGCGCCGCCGGTGGCCAACACTACCGACTTCGCATGGCAGGTCTCAACGGCTTCTTTATTGCGATTCCAGATCCAGGCTCCGACAACCCGACGCGTTCCCGGCAGACCGATTTTATCGGAGACAATCAGGTCGACAGCATTACTGCGCTCGAGAACCCGGATGTTGGGATGATTTTGTGCCTGGCTGACGAGGGTGGTTTCGACTTCTTTGCCGGTAGCATCCGCAGCGTGCAGGATGCGTCGATGGCTATGACCGCCTTCACGGGTCAGATGGTAACTCTCTTCACCATTGGGCTGAACCTGCGTATCAAATAAGACGCCTTGATCAATTAGCCACTGGACACATGAACGGGCGTTACTGGCAACAAACTCAACGGCATGACGATCGCAAAGACCGGCCCCGGCAATCAGCGTGTCTTCAACGTGGGAGTCAATGCTGTCGGTTTCATCGAAAACAGCGGCAATACCGCCCTGGGCATAAAATGTCGAGCCTTCACTGACAGGCCCCTTGCTCAGAACAATAACCTGATGTTTTTCAGCCAGCCGCAGAGCCAGTGAGAGTCCGGCAGCCCCGCTGCCAATAATCAGCACGTCACAGGATAATTCAGGAGTCGTATTCATGATTTTTGTTTAATTTACTAAACAGTGTTTGATCACCATAGCACCACATTGCGCGATACTGCACGTTTTATTTTTAATCGTGTTGCAATGACTAAACACAGAGGAAAGGCATGTGGATGAGTGAACGAGCAAAAATATTTTGTGAAGCAGGCCGTTAGCATCAGATTATGAGGTGAAATAAAGTGGCTGTTGGGTTACTCTGCAGGCGGTGAAATGGGCATTTCTATACAGATAGTGCGTTGATCGGGTTATGTAGACTTATAATGAGAGATAAGACCTGTCTACAACATGACAAACAAAAACAAATGCGTAACGGAACTTTACGAAACTTGAGCACTCTAAGCTTTTGCTTGCTCATAGTGAAGCTTATGGAGTGGCGTTTCGAAAGCGCGTGGAAATTTGGTTTGGGGAGACTTTACCTCGGATGAGCGAGCAGTTAACGGACCAGGTCCTGGTTGAACGGGTCCAGAAGGGAGATCAGAAAGCCTTTAACTTACTGGTGGTTCGCTACCAGCATAAAGTGGCGAGTCTGGTTTCCCGCTATGTACCATCGGGCGATGTTCCCGATGTTGTACAAGAAGCATTTATTAAGGCCTATCGTGCGCTGGACTCGTTCCGGGGAGATAGTGCTTTTTATACCTGGCTGTATCGTATTGCAGTCAATACAGCGAAGAATTACCTGGTCGCTCAGGGGCGTCGTCCACCTTCCAGTGATATAGATGCGATTGAAGCAGAAAATTACGAAAGTGGCGGTGCGCTGAAAGAAATTTCGAACCCTGAGAACTTAATGTTGTCAGAAGAACTGAGACAGATAGTTTTCCGAACTATTGAGTCCCTCCCGGAAGATTTACGCATGGCAATAACCTTGCGGGAGCTGGATGGCCTGAGCTATGAAGAGATAGCCGCTATCATGGATTGTCCGGTGGGTACGGTGCGTTCACGTATCTTCCGAGCGAGGGAAGCTATTGATAATAAAGTTCAACCGCTTATCAGGCGTTGACGATAGCGGGATACTGGAAAAGGTATTAGGCATGCAGAAAGAAAAACTTTCCGCTTTAATGGATGGCGAAACGCTGGACACTGAGTTACTCAAAGAGCTGGCTCATGACCCGGAAATGCAAAAAACCTGGGAGAGTTATCACCTGATTCGCGATTCCATGCGAGGTGATACCGCCGACGTTCTCCATTTCGATATTTCCGACCGCGTAATGGCTGCTATCGCAGATGAGCCAGTACGTCAGGCGGTGCCATTGATTCCTGAGGCCCAGCCAGCACCGCATCAGTGGCAGAAGATGCCATTCTGGAAGAAAATGCGTCCGTGGGTCGCGCAGCTTACCCAAATGGGTGTGGCCGCGTGTGTATCACTTGCAGTTATTGTTGGCGTCCAGCACTATAATGGACAATCTGAAACGTCCCAGCAGCCCGAAACGCCGGTATTTAATACATTACCGATGATGGGTAAAGCCAGTCCGGTGAGCCTGGGTGTACCTTCTGACGCGACGGCCAGCGGCGGTCAGCAACAGCAGGTACAGGAGCAGCGTCGTCGTATTAATGCCATGTTGCAGGATTACGAACTGCAACGTCGACTGCACTCCGAACAGCTTCAGTTTGAGCAGGCGCAAACACAGCAAGCCGCTGTCCAGGTGCCAGGAATTCAAACTTTAGGAACGCAATCGCAGTAATGAAGCAACTTTGGTTTGCCATGTCACTTGTGGCTGGTAGCCTGTTCTTCTCTGTAAACGCCTCGGCCAATCCTGCGTCCGGGGCGTTGTTGCAGCAGATGAATCTGGCCAGCCAGTCGCTCACCTATGAGCTGTCATTTGTCAGCATCAATAAGCAGGGTGTTGAATCCCTACGTTATCGCCATGCCCGCCTGGATAACCGTCCGCTCGCGCAACTGTTGCAAATGGATGGACCGCGCCGGGAAGTGGTGCAACGTGGCAACGAAATCAGTTACTTTGAGCCAGGACTTGAACCGTTCACGCTGAATGGCGACTATATCGTTGATTCTCTGCCATCCCTGATTTACACCGACTTTAAACGTCTTGCACCTTACTATGATTTTATCGCGGTAGGACGCACGCGTATTGCAGACCGACTCTGCGAAGTTATCCGCGTGGTAGCGCGTGACGGTACGCGTTACAGCTACATCGTCTGGATGGACACCGAAACCAAGCTGCCAATGCGTGTCGATCTCCTCGATCGGGATGGCGAAACGCTGGAACAGTTCCGCGTTATCGCCTTTACTGTTAACAACGGTGTCAGCGACAGCATGCAGACGCTGGCGAAAGCCAATCTGCCGCCGTTACTGTCAGTTCCTGCGGGGGAGAAAACGAACTTCAACTGGAGTCCATCGTGGTTACCACAAGGATTCAGTGAGGTCTCCAGCAGCCGACGTCCACTGCCGACAATGGATAACATGCCGATTGAATCGCGCCTGTATTCTGATGGCCTGTTCAGTTTTTCTGTGAACGTGAACCGTGCGTCGCAAAACAGCGCCGATCAGCTGCTGCGTACCGGACGTCGAACGGTCAGTACTACCGTGCGGGATAATGCCGAAATCACTATCGTCGGTGAGCTTCCGCCGCAAACGGCGAAGCGTATTGCAGACAATATCAAGTTCAGGGCCGCGCAATGATTAAAGAATGGGCAACGGTTGTTTCCTGGCAAAATGGTCTGGCAACGGTCAGCTGCGATGTTAAAGCATCGTGTAGCAGCTGCGCCTCGCGGGCTGGATGCGGCAGTCGTGTGCTGAACAAACTGGGGCCGCAAACAACGCATACTATCGTGGTACCCAGCGATGAACCGCTGACGCCAGGGCAGAAAGTTGAACTGGGTATTGCCGAAGGGAGCCTGTTAGGCTCGGCGATGCTGGTTTATATGTCTCCGCTGGCGGGACTCTTTATTTTTGCTGCGCTGTTTCAGGTGCTGTTTGGCAGTGATATCGCCGCACTCAGCGGGGCGATACTGGGCGGCGTGGGGGGATTCCTGATTGCGCGAGGATATTCCCGTAAGCTTGCTGAGCGCAAAGCCTGGCAACCGGTTATTCTCAACGTAGCTCTCCCGCCTGATCTGATTCGTGTTGAAACCCAGCAGTGATATCTTTGCCTGATGGCGCTGCGCTTATCAGGCCGACAGCGTCCTCAGATGCAGAGGTAGGCCGGATAAGGCGTTTATGCCGCCATCCGGCAAAAGTTTCACTGACTTTGCAAAGTTGTTTCCAGTTCCCGCTATCCTTGCTCTATGAACATTTCCTCGCCTCAGCGATGTAGTGTAGAATGCGGCGTTTCACTAAAACAGACGTTAAGCTCAGAACAGCGACTTCTCAGAGCCTGCCCAGGCAGGCGTAAGGCACAATAATTACACTATATGAAGAACATACGTAACTTTTCAATCATAGCTCACATCGACCACGGTAAATCGACGCTGTCTGACCGTATTATCCAGATCTGCGGTGGCCTGTCTGACCGTGAAATGGAAGCGCAGGTTCTCGACTCGATGGATCTTGAGCGTGAGCGCGGTATTACTATCAAAGCGCAGAGCGTGACGCTCGATTTTAAAGCATCTGATGGTGAAACCTACCAGCTTAACTTTATCGACACCCCGGGCCACGTTGACTTCTCTTATGAAGTTTCACGCTCTCTTGCCGCCTGTGAAGGCGCACTGTTGGTCGTTGATGCCGGGCAGGGTGTTGAAGCGCAAACACTGGCTAACTGCTATACCGCCATGGAAATGGATCTGGAAGTGGTGCCGGTACTGAACAAAATTGACCTGCCAGCCGCCGATCCAGAGCGTGTGGCGGAAGAGATTGAAGATATCGTCGGTATCGATGCGGCTGACGCTGTCCGTTGCTCGGCGAAAACCGGCGTTGGCGTGACCGACGTTCTTGAACGTCTGGTGCGTGATATTCCGCCGCCGGAAGGCGACCCGGAAGGCCCGTTACAAGCGCTGATTATCGACTCCTGGTTCGACAACTATCTCGGTGTGGTCTCGCTGGTGCGTATTAAAAACGGCACCATGCGTAAAGGCGACAAAATTAAAGTGATGAGCACCGGGCAGGTTTACAACGCCGACCGCCTGGGGATCTTTACGCCGAAGCAGGTTGACCGTACAGAACTGAAGTGTGGCGAGGTAGGTTGGTTAGTTTGCGCTATTAAAGACATCCTCGGCGCACCGGTAGGCGATACCCTGACGCTGGCTCGTAACCCGGCAGATAAACCCCTGCCTGGCTTTAAAAAAGTGAAGCCGCAGGTATATGCGGGTCTGTTCCCGGTCAGCTCCGACGACTACGAAAACTTCCGTGATGCGCTTGGTAAGCTGAGCCTCAACGATGCTTCCCTGTTCTACGAGCCGGAAAGTTCTACCGCGCTGGGCTTCGGCTTCCGCTGTGGCTTCCTGGGGCTGCTGCACATGGAGATCATTCAGGAGCGTCTGGAACGTGAATACGATCTGGATCTGATCACCACTGCGCCGACCGTAGTTTACGAAGTGGAAACCACCGCGAAAGAGACTATCTACGTCGATAGCCCGTCCAAGCTGCCGCCGCTGAATAACATTTACGAACTGCGCGAGCCGATTGCTGAATGTCATATGCTGCTGCCGCAGGCATACCTCGGCAACGTTATTACGCTGTGTATCGAGAAGCGTGGTGTACAGACCAACATGGTTTACCACGGTAACCAGGTTGCGTTGACCTATGAAATCCCGATGGCGGAAGTGGTGCTCGACTTCTTCGATCGTCTGAAGTCGACCTCTCGTGGTTACGCGTCGCTGGATTATAACTTCAAACGCTTCCAGGCGTCTGACATGGTGCGCGTTGATGTTCTCATCAACAACGAACGCGTCGATGCACTGGCACTGATTACCCACCGCGATAACTCCCAGAGCCGTGGCCGTGAACTGGTCGAGAAGATGAAAGATCTGATCCCTCGCCAACAGTTTGATATCGCAATTCAGGCGGCCATTGGTACGCACATCATTGCGCGTTCAACGGTGAAGCAGCTGCGTAAAAACGTTCTGGCTAAGTGCTACGGTGGCGATATCAGCCGTAAGAAAAAGCTGCTGCAAAAACAGAAAGAGGGTAAAAAGCGAATGAAGCAGATCGGTAACGTCGAACTGCCGCAGGAAGCCTTCCTCGCTATTCTGCATGTCGGTAAAGACAGCAAATAATCTTAAGGAGTTGGCATGGCGAACATGTTTGCCCTGATTCTGGTGATTGCCACACTGGTGACGGGCATTTTATGGTGTGTAGATAAGTTTGTCTTCGCGCCAAAACGCCGGGAGCGCCAGGCTGCGGCACAGGCCGCTGCAGGCGATTCACTGGATAAAGCAACGCTGAAAAAAGTTGCCCCTAAGCCGGGCTGGCTGGAAACCGGTGCGTCTGTTTTCCCGGTACTGGCTATTGTGCTGGTGGTGCGTTCATTTATTTATGAGCCGTTCCAGATCCCGTCGGGTTCGATGATGCCAACACTGTTGATTGGTGATTTTATTCTGGTAGAGAAATTTGCCTACGGAATTAAAGATCCTATTTATCAGAAAACGCTGATCGAAACCGGCCATCCGAAACGCGGTGATATCGTGGTATTTAAATACCCGGAAGATCCGCGTCTGGACTACATCAAACGCGCTGTCGGTTTACCGGGAGACAAAGTGACGTATGATCCGGTGGCGAAAGAGGTGACGATTCAGCCTGGATGCAGTTCTGGTCAGGCGTGTGAAAACGCGCTGCCGGTAACGTACTCTGATGTTCAGCCAAGTGATTTTGTACAGACGTTTGCTCGCCGCAACGGCGGGGAAGCGACCAGCGGTTTCTTTGACGTTCCGCTGAATGAAACGAAAGACAACGGTATTCGCCTGACCGAGCGTAAAGAAACGCTGGGTGAGGTAACACACCGCATTCTGATGGTGCCAATCGCGCAGGATCAGGTGGGGATGTATTACCGTCAGCCGGGTCAGCAGTTAGCCACCTGGATCGTTCCTCCGGGGCATTACTTCATGATGGGCGATAACCGTGACAACAGCGCGGACAGCCGTTATTGGGGATTTGTACCGGAAGCAAATCTGGTGGGTAAAGCGACCGCTATCTGGATGAGTTTCGACAAACAAGAAGGTGAGTGGCCAACAGGCGTTCGTTTGAGCCGCATTGGTGGCATCCACTAATTGCTGATAATGGTTCACGCTGTTGTCTTAATAACAACAGCGTGAATTATTTCTCGGATTAATTCCCTCAGACTAACGACATCCCTTGTCGTTGTGTATAGAATATTCCCCCGAAGTTTTAGGTTGGCACCGTCAGGTTGCCACGGCACACGAAACAGCGTTGGTTTCTCTAATGACGGATGTATATCAGGTCTGTTTCGTGTGCTGAATTGTTGACGCATTCATTTATTGGTATCGCATGAATCCCATCGTAATTAATCGGCTTCAACGGAAGCTGGGCTACACTTTTAATCATCAGGAGCTGTTGCAGCAGGCATTAACTCACCGTAGTGCCAGCAGCAAACATAACGAGCGTTTAGAATTTCTGGGCGACTCTATTTTGAGCTTTGTTATTGCGAATGCGCTGTATCACCGTTTCCCGCGTGTGGACGAAGGTGACATGAGCCGCATGCGCGCCACGCTGGTGCGTGGAAATACGCTGGCTGAATTAGCCCGTGAATTTGACCTCGGTGAATGTTTACGCCTGGGACCGGGCGAGCTGAAAAGCGGCGGTTTTCGTCGCGAATCAATTCTGGCCGATACCGTCGAAGCGTTGATCGGCGGCGTCTTCCTCGACAGCGATATTCAAACCGTTGAACAGCTGATCCTGAACTGGTATCAGACTCGTCTGGATGAAATTAGCCCAGGCGATAAACAAAAAGATCCGAAAACGCGCCTGCAGGAATATTTGCAGGGTCGCCACTTGCCGCTGCCGTCTTATCTGGTGGTGCAGGTTCGTGGTGAAGCACACGATCAAGAATTTACTATCCACTGCCAGGTCAGCGGCCTGAGTGAACCGGTGGTTGGCACAGGTTCGAGCCGTCGTAAGGCTGAGCAGGCTGCCGCCGAACAGGCGTTGAAAAAACTGGAGCTGGAATGAGCATCGATACAACTTACTGCGGATTTATTGCCATCGTCGGTCGCCCGAACGTCGGCAAATCCACCCTGTTGAATAATCTGCTTGGGCAGAAGATTTCCATCACCTCACGTAAGGCGCAGACAACACGTCACCGCATTGTCGGTATTCATACCGAAGGTGCGTATCAGGCGATTTATGTTGATACCCCGGGCCTGCACATGGAAGAAAAGCGCGCCATCAACCGCCTGATGAATAAAGCGGCGAGCAGCTCGATTGGTGATGTTGAACTGGTTATTTTCGTTGTCGAAGGCACGCGCTGGACGCCGGACGACGAAATGGTGCTTAACAAGCTGCGCGACGGTAAAGCGCCGGTAATTCTGGCCGTGAACAAAGTTGACAACGTTCAGGAAAAAGCCGATCTGCTGCCGCACCTGCAGTTCCTGGCAAGCCAGATGAACTTCCTCGATATCGTCCCGATCTCTGCCGAGACTGGCCTGAATGTTGATACCGTTGCGGGCATCGTACGTAAGCATCTGCCGGAAGCTATTCATCACTTCCCGGAAGATTACATCACTGACCGTTCTCAGCGGTTTATGGCTTCTGAAATCATCCGCGAAAAGCTGATGCGTTTCCTCGGCGCTGAATTGCCGTATTCCGTAACCGTTGAGATTGAGCGTTTTATCTCCAACGAGCGTGGTGGCTACGATATTAACGGTCTGATCCTCGTTGAACGTGAAGGGCAGAAGAAGATGGTTATTGGCAACAAAGGGGCCAAAATTAAAACCATCGGCATCGAAGCGCGTAAAGACATGCAGGAGATGTTCGAAGCGCCCGTTCACCTCGAACTGTGGGTGAAAGTAAAATCTGGCTGGGCCGATGACGAACGCGCGCTGCGTAGCCTCGGTTACGGCGACGACGTCTAAACCCATCTTCTGAAACACGGCGAGTATATGGAAGGATGGCAACGAGCCTTTGTCTTGCATAGTCGCCCCTGGAGCGAAACCAGTCTCGTGCTGGACGTCTTCACGGAAGAGTCGGGTCGCGTGCGCCTTGTCGCCAAAGGCGCACGTTCTAAACGTTCCAATCTGAAAGGCGCACTCCAGCCTTTTACCCCGTTGTTGCTTCGCTTTGGTGGACGTGGTGAGGTCAAAACTCTACGTAGTGCTGAAGCCGTTTCTCTGGCACTCCCTCTTAGCGGTATCACGCTGTACAGCGGCTTGTATATCAACGAGCTTGTCTCGCGCGTCCTTGAATACGAGACCCGCTTTTCTGAACTCTTTTTCGATTATCTGAACTGTATTCAGGCGCTGGCTGGTGCGACAGGTTCGCCAGAGCCTGCGCTGCGTCGCTTTGAGCTGGCCTTACTTGGACATCTGGGATACGGCGTCGATTTTACCCACTGTGCGGGCAGCGGCGAGCCGGTAGACGACACCATGACCTATCGTTACCGGGAAGAAAAAGGGTTTATTGCCAGCGTTGTTATTGATAACAACACGTTTACCGGACGCCATCTCAAAGCGCTTGAGTCGCGTGAATTTCCCGATGTCGATACGTTACGCGCCGCGAAACGCTTTACCCGCATGGCGTTAAAGCCGTATCTTGGTGGTAAGCCGTTAAAAAGCCGGGAACTGTTCCGGCAATTTATGCCAAAACGCGCAGTAAAAACAAATAATGATTAATGAGGATTGTCATGGCTGAATTACTGTTAGGCGTCAATATTGACCACATTGCCACGTTACGTAATGCACGCGGTACCGCATACCCGGATCCGGTTCAGGCGGCGTTTATCGTTGAACAGGCGGGCGCGGACGGTATTACCGTACACCTGCGTGAAGACCGTCGTCATATCACCGACCGCGACGTACGTATTTTGCGCCAGACGCTGGATACACGCATGAATCTGGAAATGGCTGTCACCGAAGAGATGCTGGCGATTGCCGTTGAGACTAAGCCGCATTTTTGCTGCCTGGTGCCGGAAAAACGTCAGGAAGTCACGACGGAAGGTGGTCTGGACGTCGCCGGCCAGCGAGACAAGATGCGCGATGCCTGCAAACGCCTGGCGGACGCTGGCATTCTGGTTTCGCTGTTTATCGATGCCGATGAAGAGCAGATTAAGGCCGCAGCCGAAGTCGGCGCGCCGTATATCGAAATTCACACCGGCTGTTACGCCGATGCGAAAACCGACGCAGAGCAGGCCAGCGAACTGGCGCGTATCGCCAAAGCGGCAACTTTTGCCGCCAGCCTTGGCCTGAAGGTGAATGCGGGTCACGGCCTGACATACCACAACGTTAAAGCCATTGCGCGGATCCCGGAAATGCATGAGTTGAACATTGGCCATGCCATTATCGGACGCGCGGTGATGAGCGGTCTGAAAGATGCCGTGGTGGAAATGAAACGCCTGATGCTGGAAGCGCGTGGCTAATGGCGATTCTGGGTTTAGGCACGGATATCGTGGAGATTGCGCGGATCGAGGCGGTGATCTCCCGCTCCGGTGAACGCCTGGCCAGACGGGTCCTGAGTGACAATGAATGGGCCATCTGGGAAACGCATCAGCAACCGGTGCGTTTTCTGGCAAAGCGCTTTGCGGTAAAAGAGGCCGCAGCAAAAGCCTTCGGGACGGGTATTCGCAACGGTCTGGCGTTTAATCAGTTTGAAGTTTTTAACGATGAACTTGGTAAGCCGCGTTTGCGGTTATGGGGCGAGGCGTTAAAACTGGCGGAAAAACTGGGTGTCGCGCATATGCATGTGACGCTGGCCGATGAGCGTCACTACGCCTGCGCTACGGTGATTATCGAGAGTTAGATTCTGCACGTTGCCGGATGGCGACGCGTAGCGTCTTATCCGGCCTACGGGTAATACGATTATTGCGGGGGCTGGGTAGGCCTGATAAGCATTAGCGCCATCAGGCTTCATCGTCGGATGGCGACGCGGTTAAAGTTTATCGGCGTGGTGCATCAGCACAAACTTATCCCACAACTGCTCTTCCGTTTCGACATGTGCCGGATCTTTCAAAATAGTATTGGGGATCGGGCACACTTTCTGGCAGGTTGGCGTGTCGTAATGGCCTACGCATTCCGTACATTTGTCGCTGTTAATCTCGTAAATGCTGTCACCCATCGAGATTGCCTCATTCGGGCATTCGGGCTCGCACATATCGCAATTGATACACTTTTTAGTGATTAACAGGGCCATCAGGAAACTCTCAAAACATCACAAATCGGGCGGGCATTATACGCGCATTCTTTGCTCAGACCAGTTTTTTTACCAGAGCTTCGCTGTGGCGAATGCGTTCCGGGGCGTGCTCCAGATCCTGCTGCACCAGCGCCATAAACAGTAAATCAGTCAGCATCATTTGCGCGTGGGTGGAGGAAATCGCTGCGCTACGCGTGGCCTGCTCCTCGGCAATCGTGTACAGACAATGGCTTGCGCGCTGCTGCAGGGCGTTCGGTGTAAATCCGGTGATGGCGAGAATTTTGGCTCCGGCGCGCAACGTTTCATCCGCAGCCAGGTTGAGCTCACGGCGTTCGCCGGTATACGAAATGGCCAGCAGCAGATCGTTGGGCGAAAGCGCCTGCACTGCCGCCAACAGGGCATGCATATCGCGTTCAACCACCGCGTTAAAACCAATCTTTAGCAGTTTCCAGGCAAAATTCTGCGCCACCAGACCCGATGCGCCAATCCCGGTCACGATAATGCGCCGGGCTGAACGCAGCATTGTGACGCTCTCCATCAGTTTCTCTTCGCTGTTGACGTCCAGCGTCGCATGCATCGCCGCCACGTTCTCCTGAATCAACTTTTCCCCCACCAGACGCATAGGATCGTCACCGCGAATCTGATTATGTACCGGAATGGAATGGGGGTTGGGATTGCTGGCCAGCGCTTCGCTGATCGCCAGTTTGAGTGCCGGAAATCCTTTAAAACCCATCTTTTGCGCGAACTTCACCACGCTGGACTGACTGACACCCGCCTCCGCGGCCAACTGCTGCGAACTGAGATGACGCGCAGTATCCGGCTGGGCAAGGAGATAATCCGCCAATTTTTTATCGCTTTGCGCGAGATCCGGGTAACGCTGACGAATGCGAATTAAACAGTTCATGCTGTCTCCTGGCGAAAACGTGATGGCGATTACAAAACAAAATTTCATTCGCCTGGATGAATATAATATTCCATTATGGCAGATTATTATGAATTAAAAATTCCTAAGGAACAAAAAATGAATCTCGGTGCATTAGTTTCAGAAACCCGCAATCCACAGACCATGGACCTGGATGCGCTCTCCACGCTGGAGTTGGTTCATCGTTTTAATCAACAGGATACGCTGGTAGCCGAAGCAGTAAAAGCAACTCTGCCTCAAGTTGCGTGCGCGGTCGATGCGGCAGCTAACGCGCTAAAAGCAGGTGGCCGCATTATTTACATGGGAGCGGGGACCAGCGGGCGTCTCGGGGTACTGGATGCGTCTGAATGCCCACCGACCTTCGGCGTTCCACACGGTCTGGTGGTTGGGCTGATTGCCGGTGGGCCGGGCGCGCTGCTGAAGGCGGTTGAGGGTGCGGAAGATAACCCACAGCTAGGTGAAGACGATCTGCGTGCGCTCAATCTTACCGCACAGGATCTGGTGGTGGGACTGGCGGCTTCAGGTCGTACGCCGTATGTGATTGGCGGGCTGAAATATGCGCGTTCGGTAGGTTGTACGACGGCGGCTATTTCCTGCAATCCGGATTCACCTATTGCACATGAAGCGGATATTGCCATCTCCCCGGTGGTGGGGCCGGAGGCGCTGACGGGCTCAACGCGACTGAAATCCGGTACCGCGCAAAAGCTGGTGCTCAATATGATCTCCACCGGGGCGATGGTGAAGTTTGGCAAGGTTTATCAGAACCTGATGGTGGACATGCAGGCAACCAACGTCAAACTGGTCGATCGGGCGTGCCGTATGGTGGTTGAAGCCACGGGCATTGCGCGTGAACAGGCGCAAGCGCTGCTAAAGCAGACTGATTTTGACGTCAAGCCGGCTATTTTAATGGCGCTCACAGGCCTGGATGCCGCTGCCGCCCGCGAAAAGCTTGCCGCTCACCAGGGTTTTTTACGCGCGGCGTTAGAACACTAAGAGGTGTATATGGATAAGACGGCGGTGCTGGCCAGCGATATTCTGCTGGGCGTTGGCGGAGAGAAAAATATTCTGCGCCTGGAAAACTGTATGACCCGCGTCAGGGTGGAAGTTCAGGATGATGGACAGCTCGATATCCCTCGTCTCAGGCAACTGCCCGGTGTCAGCGGCTACGTGAAGCAGGGCGCGCAGCACCAGATCATTGTCGGCCCCGGTAAAGCGGCCAAGGTGGTGGATGCTATGCGCTCTCTGATTGCCGATAGTGGCGAAGGTGCAGATACGAATGATATCGAGCGCACGAAGTCAGAGGCCAAAGCGAAGTACAAAGCGCCCATGAGCGATGCGCTGCGCAAGCTGGCGAACGTCTTTATCCCTCTTATTCCGGCATTTATTGCCTCCGGTTTGATTACCGGCATTATTAACATCCTTAAGCGCCCGGACATCGTGGGGGATTTTGCGACCCACTATCCAAATATGCTTGGGCTGATGGGAATATTTGGCAGCGCCGTGTTTGCCATCATGAATATTCTGGTCGGGGTAAATACCGCCAAAGTCTTCGGCGGTTCGCTGGCGATGGGCGGGGTGATGGCGGGGATCCTCTCCAGTCCGCAACTGGCGCAAATCACGCTGTTTGGCGAAGCGTTGCAGCCGGGGCGCGGCGGGGTGATCGCGGTGCTGCTGGTGGTGGCGTTGATGTGCTGGATCGAACGCAAATTCCGCGAGCTGTTGCCGGAATCGCTGGAGCTAATCCTCAACCCACTGCTGACCACCCTTATTACCGGGACAATCGCCATTGTGGCGCTGCAACCGCTTGGCGGCTGGATTTCTGAGTCTATTGCTCACGGCGCATCCTGGGCTATCGATCGCGGCGGTTTCCCGGTAGGTGCCGTGCTGGCAGGAACCTTCCTGCCGTTGGTGCTCACTGGACTTCATCAGGGATTGGTGCCCATCCATGTTGAGCTGGTTCAGGCACACGGTTATAACGCGCTCTTTCCTATCCTGGCGATGGCAGGCGTCGGACAAATTGGTGCTTCCATTGCCGTACTGATGAAAACCCGAAATGCGCGGTTAAAAAAAGTAATCAAAGGTGCGCTGCCGGTTGGGCTGCTGGGCATTGGCGAGCCGCTGATTTTTGGCGTCACGCTGCCGTTAGGTAGACCGTTTATCGGTGCCTGCCTTGGCGGAGCGGTAGGTGGGGCGCTGATTAGCTACTGGAAGGTGGCGACGGTTATCACCTTTGGCATCTCTGGATTACCGCTGGCACTGACGATTGTTGCCGGAAAAGTGATGTTCTATCTGTTAGGCTATTTGGTAGCAGTTATCGCCGGGTTCCTGTTTACCTGGCTATTGGGGTTCAACGATCCAGAGGACTAAGGTTTGACCAATCACCAGCGCCGCGTTGTCTTTTTTGATTTGGATGGCACTTTACACCAGCAGGATATGTTCGGTAGTTTTATACGTTATCTGCTGCGTCGCCAGCCGTTGAACGCGTTGTTGGTGCTACCTCTGTTACCGGTGATTGCGCTGGCATTGCTGATACAAGGGCGTGCCGCCCGCTGGCCAATGAGCCTGCTGTTATGGGGATGCACTTTTGGCCGCAGCGAGGCGCGTCTGAAAGCGCATCAGTCCAACTTTGTGCGCTGGTTTCGCAGTAACGTGACGGCGTTTCCGCTCGTTCAGCAGCGTCTGACAACCTACCTGTTAAGCTCTGACGCTGACATCTGGCTTATCACTGGCTCTCCGCAGTCGCTGGTCGAGCAGGTTTACTTCGACACGCCGTGGCTACCGCGTGTCAATTTGATCGCCAGCAAAATGGCGCGGGGATACGGCGGGTGGGTACTGACGCTGCGCTGCCTGGGCCATGAGAAAGTCACTCAACTGGAGCGGCAGATTGGCGCACCACTGTCTCTTTACAGCGGCTATAGCGACAGTAAGCAGGACAATCCGTTGCTCTCTTTTTGCCAGCATCGCTGGCGCGTCACGCCGCGCGGAGAGCTGCAACAACTCGAATAGAGTAAACGATAGCGTCTGTGTATAATGCGCCCGCTTTTATTGGTGGAGTAACCCCTTTGTCTGAAGTTGAATTTAGCCACGAATACTGGATGCGTCACGCCTTAACGCTGGCTAAACGCGCCTGGGATGAGCGTGAAGTCCCGGTGGGTGCAGTATTAGTGCATAACAACCGCGTGATTGGCGAAGGCTGGAACCGTCCGATCGGCCACCATGATCCGACTGCTCACGCTGAGATTATGGCGCTGCGTCAGGGCGGCCTGGTACTACAAAACTACCGTCTGTTAGATGCCACGCTGTACGTCACTCTGGAGCCGTGCGTGATGTGTGCAGGCGCGATGGTCCATAGTCGTATTGGCCGGGTGGTTTTTGGCGCACGCGATGCGAAAACGGGCGCTGCCGGGTCATTAATGGATGTGCTGCATCACCCTGGGATGAATCATCGGGTTGAGGTGACCGAAGGTGTGTTACGGGATGAATGCGCCACGCTGCTCAGTGATTTTTTCCGCATGCGTCGGCAGGAAATCAAAGCGCTGAAAAAATCCGCCAATCAGTAAATACCAACCAGACTACTTGTCCTCTTTCTTCTGTGCTGAAAACAGCAGAGAAGGGGAGTGCGACAGATAGTTTGACGACGTCTGAGTCAGAAAGGCTGAAAGTGGAAATTTATCTTTACCCAACAGCTCAGTCGGTGACACCGCAGGGTAATTCTGAGCCAGTTGCTGCGTTTCCTGCGCCTGTTTTTCTTTCTCCTGCAGATACCCCACCAGGCTAATCTGGTATTTACGGATGTTTTCCACATAGGCGTAGGCCTCGTGACCGCGCGCATAGCCATAGGTCAGCTTGTTGTAATACGGCTTTTGGCTGAGTAGCGGCAGACGCTGTTTTACGTCGGACCAACTGTTCGGATTGCCTTTGGTTTTCACTGTCAGCGCCCGGGCATCCAGCATGTGCGCATACCCCATGTTGTAGGCCGCAAGTGCAAACCAGATGCGTTCTCCTTCGGGGACAGTATCCGGCACTTTACTCATCATGTCCTGCAAATACCGCGCGCCGCCGCTGATGCTTTGTTCGGCGTCGGTACGATCAGTTAGCCCGAGACTCTGGGCGGTATTTTTGGTCAGCATCATCAGCCCGCGTACACCGGTCGGGGAAGTCGCCTGCGCGTCCCAGTGTGACTCCTGATAGGATATTGCCGCGAGCAGTCGCCAGTCTATCTCCTGCGCATACTTCTCAAAGAGCGGCTTGAGGTCCGGTAATACGCTGTCTACGGCGCGCAAAAAGGTGCGGGTATCGACATAGTCAAAATCATCGCCATGCCCAAGATACTTCTCTTCCAGTCGCGCCAAAGAACCATCTTCATTCATGGTATTAAAGAAATCCAACAGCGCGGCAGATAGCGTGTTGTCGTCGTCCAGACGACTAAACCAGGTCACCGGCTGTTCGTCGGAGACGTCCAGCGCCACGGCCAGCTCAGGATGAACGCGCTGGTATAAGCTGATGGCAACGGAATCGGCAATGGTGTAATCCAGCTTTCCGGCGATAACATCATCAAGCAGTTCAGTGGTGCCCTTTTTCTCATCAACGTTCCAGCTCAGGTCCGGGTATTTTTTTTCTTTTAACTGCTGGAGGTCGTTTATCACCACGTGTCCCGGGGCTATGGTCAACTGATTATCGGTCACACTGGCAAGGCTGCGAGGGCGATATTGCCCAACCCGATACACCAGTTGTTGCGATACGGAATAGTAGGTCGGACCCGGCTGATAATTTTTAACGCGCTCGCTGTTATAGACCAGGCCTGCGGCTAACAGATCGGCATTACCGTTATCCAGGTCGTCAAAAAGCTGGCTGATGTTCTGGCGTACGGTGATTTTCAGCTTCACACCCAGGTAGTTGGCGAAGGCTTTAGTCAGTTCGTAATCCAGGCCAAACTTTTTCCCATTAAGCGTGGCATAAGTGAGCGGTGAGTCGATGGTACTGACGCGCAGCTCTCCCCGCGACTGAATGGCGGCGATACGATTGTCGGCTTTACCGAACCAGGGGATAGATGGCCAAAGGGCCGCTGCCAACAACAGCGTTAATATGCCGATGAACAGATAATTAATCTTTAATTTTTTCAATTAGTTAATTCTCTGAACCGTACGTTTTCTCTGCCTGCTGTGGTGCTGATTAAGAAGTGAAGTTGTCATTAATGAGCGGCATTTTGCTTAAACTTGCGCCAGTTGGCAACTTATTCAGAAACCAGACCGCATTTGATGATAAGAAATGGTTGTGATTTTATTTCGACGCAAACGGTTTCGTCGACGCGCCAGATTCTTTATAATGACGCCCGTTTCCCCCACTTGGGCACACCGAAAGCTTAGAAGACGAGAGACTTATGATGGAAATTCTGCGTGGTTCACCTGCACTGTCTGCATTCCGTATTAACAAACTGCTGGCACGTTTTCAGGCTGCCAACCTCCAGGTCCACAATATTTACGCCGAGTACGTCCATTTTGCCGATCTGAATGCACCGTTGAATGAGGATGAGCACGCGCAGCTAGCACGTCTGCTGAAATATGGTCCTGCTCTTCACAGCCACGCCCCTGAAGGCAAACTGCTGCTGGTTACGCCTCGCCCTGGCACCATCTCCCCGTGGTCTTCTAAAGCGACTGATATTGCCCACAACTGCGGCCTGCAGCAGATTAGCCGCCTGGAACGTGGCATTGCCTGGTATGTTGAGGCCTCTACGCTGACCTCTGAGCAGTGGCAGATGGTTGCCGACGAACTGCACGACCGCATGATGGAAACGGTTTTCCCTGCGCTGAACGATGCCGAAAAACTGTTTGTTCATCACCAGCCAGCACCGGTCTTAAGCGTTGACCTGCTGGGTGAGGGACGCCAGGCGCTGATCGACGCTAACCTGCGTCTGGGTTTGGCGCTGGCGGAAGACGAAATCGACTATCTGCAGGATGCGTTCACCAAACTGGGACGCAACCCGAACGACATTGAACTGTATATGTTTGCGCAGGCTAACTCCGAGCACTGCCGCCACAAGATTTTTAACGCCGACTGGGTTATCGACGGTAAACAACAGCCTAAGTCGCTGTTCAAGATGATCAAGAATACCTTCGAAACCACGCCGGACCACGTGTTGTCTGCCTATAAAGACAACGCCGCGGTAATGGAAGGTTCTGAAGTGGGTCGCTATTTTGCCGATCACAAAACCGGCCGCTACGATTTCCATCAGGAACCAGCCCACATCCTGATGAAGGTAGAAACTCATAACCACCCGACGGCTATCTCTCCGTGGCCAGGTGCGGCAACCGGCTCCGGCGGAGAAATCCGCGATGAGGGTGCAACCGGTCGTGGTGCAAAACCGAAAGCCGGGCTGGTAGGCTTCTCCGTCTCCAACCTGCGTATTCCTGGCTTTGAACAGCCTTGGGAAGAGGACTTTGGTAAGCCGGATCGTATTGTCACCGCGCTCGACATCATGACCGAAGGCCCGCTGGGCGGCGCGGCGTTTAACAACGAATTTGGTCGCCCGGCGCTGACCGGCTACTTCCGTACCTATGAAGAAAAGGTCAACAGCCATAACGGCGAAGAGCTGCGCGGTTACCATAAACCGATCATGCTGGCAGGCGGGATCGGTAACATCCGTGCCGATCACGTGCAGAAGGGCGAGATCGTCGTTGGCGCCAAGCTGATCGTCCTCGGCGGCCCGGCGATGAACATTGGCCTTGGCGGCGGGGCAGCCTCCTCTATGGCTTCTGGCCAGTCTGATGCCGATCTTGATTTCGCTTCTGTACAGCGTGATAACCCGGAAATGGAACGTCGTTGCCAGGAAGTTATCGACCGCTGCTGGCAGATGGGCGATGCCAACCCGATCCTGTTTATCCATGACGTTGGCGCGGGTGGCCTGTCTAACGCCATGCCGGAGCTGGTCAGCGATGGCGGCCGCGGCGGTAAGTTCCAGCTGCGTGACATCCTCAGCGACGAGCCGGGCATGAGCCCGCTGGAAATCTGGTGTAACGAATCCCAGGAGCGCTATGTGCTGGCGGTTGCCGCCGACCAGCTACCGCTGTTTGACGAACTGTGTAAGCGCGAGCGCGCGCCGTATGCGGTGATCGGTGAAGCCACCGAAGAACAGCATCTGACACTGAGCGATAGCCACTTCGACAATCAGCCGATCGACATGCCGCTCGATGTGCTGTTGGGCAAAACGCCGAAAATGACCCGCGATGTGCAGACGCTGAAAGCCAAAGGCGATGCACTGAATCGTAGTGAAATCTCGATTGCAGATGCGGTTAACCGCGTGCTGCATCTGCCGACTGTCGCGGAGAAAACGTTCCTCGTGACCATCGGCGACCGTACCGTTACCGGTATGGTGGCGCGCGATCAGATGGTGGGGCCATGGCAGATCCCGGTCGCCAACTGCGCGGTCACTACTGCAAGCCTTGATAGCTACTACGGTGAAGCGATGTCTCTCGGCGAGCGCGCGCCAGTCGCATTGCTCGACTTCTCAGCCTCTGCGCGTCTGGCGGTAGGCGAGGCGCTGACCAACATTGCGGCAACGCAGATTGGCGATATCAAACGCATTAAACTGTCGGCCAACTGGATGGCGGCTGCGGGTCACCCTGGCGAAGACGCCGGGCTGTACGAAGCGGTAAAAGCCGTTGGGGAAGAATTATGTCCGGCGCTTGGCCTGACCATTCCGGTGGGCAAAGACTCTATGTCGATGAAAACCCGCTGGCAGGAAGGCAACGAACAGCGTGAAATGACCTCGCCGCTGTCGCTGGTGATCACCGCCTTTGCCCGCGTGGAAGATGTGCGTCACACCATCACTCCGCAGCTTTCTACTGAAGACAACGCCCTGTTACTGATTGACCTTGGTCTTGGTCACAACGCGCTGGGCGCAACGGCGCTGGCGCAGGTTTACCGTCAACTGGGGGATAAGCCTGCCGATGTGCGTAACGTAGAGCAGCTGAAAGGCTTCTACGACGCCATTCAGGCGCTGGTCGCACAGCGTAAGCTGCTGGCCTACCATGACCGTTCCGACGGCGGACTGCTGGTTACGCTGGCGGAAATGGCTTTCACCGGTCACTGCGGTATTGAAGCTGATATTCACTCTCTGGGTGACGATCGTCTGGCGGCGCTGTTTAACGAAGAGCTGGGCGCGGTCATTCAGGTTCGGGCAGCCGATCGTGACGCGGTTGAGGCGTTGCTGGCTCAACATGGCCTGGCCGATTGCGTGCACTATCTGGGTCAAGCCGTGCAGGGCGACCGCTTTGTGGTTGAAGCAGATGGTCATGCGGTGTTCAGCGAAAGTCGTACCACGATGCGTATGTGGTGGGCGGAAACCACCTGGCAGATGCAGCGTCTGCGCGACAACCCGGAGTGTGCCGATCAGGAACACGATGCTAAAACCAACGATGCCGACCCAGGCCTTAACGTTAAACTGTCGTTTGATATCAACGAAGATATTGCCGCGCCGTACATCGCCACTGGCGCGCGTCCGAAAGTGGCCGTGCTGCGCGAGCAGGGCGTGAACTCCCACGTCGAAATGGCGGCGGCTTTCCACCGTGCGGGCTTTGACGCCATCGATGTACACATGAGCGACCTGCTGGGCGGACGCATCGGCCTGGGTAACTTCCAGGCGCTGGTGGCTTGTGGTGGCTTCTCTTACGGCGATGTGCTTGGCGCAGGCGAAGGTTGGGCGAAGTCAATTCTGTTCAACAACCGTGTGCGTGATGAGTTCGAAACCTTCTTCCATCGCCCGCAAACGCTGGCACTCGGCGTGTGTAACGGATGTCAGATGATGTCTAACCTGCGTGAGCTAATCCCCGGAAGCGACCTGTGGCCGCGCTTTGTGCGTAACCACTCCGACCGCTTTGAAGCCCGCTTCAGCCTGGTCGAAGTGACGCAAAGCCCATCTTTACTGCTTGCCGATATGGTGGGGTCGATGATGCCGATTGCCGTTTCTCACGGAGAAGGTCGCGTAGAAGTGCGTGACGATGCGCATTTGGCTCAGCTTGAGAGCAAAGGGCTGGTGGCGCTGCGCTACGTTGATAACTTCGGTGAGGTGACCGAAACCTATCCGGCTAACCCGAACGGTTCGCCGAACGGTATTACCGCTGTTACCACCGAAAATGGTCGTGTAACCATTATGATGCCACACCCGGAACGCGTGTTCCGTACCGTGAGCAACTCCTGGCACCCGGAAAACTGGGGCGAGGATAGCCCGTGGATGCGTATCTTCCGCAACGCGCGTAAACAGCTTGGATAATTAGCCTATGATCATCAGGCCCCTCTCGTGAGGGGTTTTTTTTTGTCTGCCGTCTGATGACGCTACGCTTATCAGGCTTACGGGGAAATGCGGTTGTAGGCCGGATAAGGCGTTCACGCCGCTATCCGGCAATAAACTCAGCGCTTGCACCTAAAAGTAAAGTGTCGGGAAATGCCGACATAGGTGAGGTGGCGTTGTCGTCAAAAAGAGACATTTAATTTTTTGATTTATAAAGAATTTGTTTTTAAATGCTACAGGTGTTGCTGATTGGCGACGGTGTGGGTGAAAAATGGTCAAAATCATTTCTCAAATAAATAATCATATTTTCTATATTTATCATTGTGTTAATAAAGTGTTTTGAATATTGGCACAGATGCTGCATAATATTAACCAGTGGCTCATTCACCTTCTTATGTCAGCCCCTTCGGGACGTGCTACATAAACTTCGAATGACGCACAACAAGGTGCCTGCCGTCCAACATCTGATATTAGCGAAGCTCATATCAACCTTCGGGCGAAACGTCGAGTTAGGCACCGCCTTATTCCATAACAAAGCCGGGTTAATCCCGGCTTTGTTGTATCTGACGTTCCCCTCAGTTAGCATCAATCTATTTCCGTCCATTGAGAGTAACGCCTTGAAGCGCTGGTCTGTTTTCCCCCGATCTTTACGTCAATTGGTGACGCTGGCATTTTTGCTGATCCTGCTGCCGTTGTTAGTTTTGGCCTGGCAGGCGTGGCAAAGTCTGAATGCCCTGAGCGCGCAGGCAGCGCTGACTAACCGAACTACGTTGATTGACGCCCGACGCAGTGAAGCGATGACCAATGCTGCCCTCGAGATGGAGCGTAGCTACCGACAGTATTGTGTGCTGGATGATCCGACGCTGGCAAAGGTTTACCAGAGCCAGCGTAAACGTTATAGCGACATGCTGGATGCACATGCGGGCGTGTTGCCGGACAACAAGCTCTACCAGGCGTTGCGGCAGGATCTCAACGATCTCGCTCAATTGCAGTGTCGTAACAGCGGCCCTGACAGCGTGGCGGCAGCCCGCCTGGAAGCCTTCGCTAATGCGAATACCGACATGGTGCAGGCCACACGTACCGTGGTTTTCTCGCGTGGTCAGCAGTTACAACAAGAAATTGCCGAACGTGGTCAGTTCTTTGGCTGGCAGGCGCTGCTGCTGTTTCTCGTTAGCCTGGCGATGGTGCTGCTGTTTACCCGCATGATTATCGGCCCGGTGAAGGGCATCGAGCGGATGATCAACCGTCTGGGAGAAGGGCGCTCACTGGGCGATAGCGTATTATTTACCGGGCCCCGTGAGCTGCGATCCGTGGGGCAGCGCATTATCTGGCTGAGCGAACGTCTTTCCTGGCTTGAGTCGCAGCGGCATCAGTTTTTACGCCATCTTTCTCATGAGCTGAAAACACCGCTGGCGAGTATGCGCGAAGGTACCGAATTGCTGGCCGATCAGGTAGTGGGCCCGTTAACACCGGAGCAAAAAGAGGTGGTCGGCATCCTCGATGACAGCAGCCGCAACTTGCAAAAACTGATTGAGCAGCTTCTCGATTACAACCGCAAGCTGGCGGATGATGAGGTTGAGCTTGAAAGTGTAGAAATCGCGCCGCTGGTGGAAAGCGTGGTTTCTGCGCATAGCCTGCCCGCCCGCGCCAAAATGATCCATACTGATGTTGCGCTTGCGGTGAACGCCTGCCTGGCTGAGCCGATGCTATTAATGAGCGTGCTGGACAATCTTTATTCCAATGCGGTGCACTACGGCGCTGAATCCGGTAACATTTGGATCCGCAGCAGTTTGCATGGCTCAACGGTATATATTGATGTAATGAATACCGGCACACCGATTCCAGAAGCGGAACAGACCATGATCTTCGAGCCTTTTTTCCAGGGAAGCCATCAGCGAAAAGGGGCGGTAAAAGGAAGCGGATTGGGGCTGAGCATTGCCAGAGATTGCATCCGCCGTATGCGGGGCAAACTGTATCTGGTTGATGACCATGCGCAAAACGTTTGTTTTCGCATAGAGCTGCCGCTAGCTGCTGCGAAAAATCACTAAAATAAACCTAAGTCTGGTGAGTATGCCTTACGTTGTTGTTCGAATGCTTAAACGACATTTTTTCCGTCGCGTTATCCTCGCAAGCCTGCCGTGTCTGGCGCTGGTTGGCTGCGTTCCGAACGCGGTGAATCATATCATCGGCGATCCTTCTCAGGAGAAAATTCCGCCGCATCAACTGGCGGACTACCTTGCAACCGACTGTACGGATATCTGGTCGCTGTCTGGCCAGTCCACAGAAACCAACCCGCTGTACTGGCTGCGGGCGATGGACTGTGCCGATCGCATGATGCCGGTGCAGGCGCGCAGTGAAGCCAGTGCTCAACTCACGGATTCCTGGCAGGGCGCTTTCAAACGCGGGATCCTGCTTGATAACGCCCGTATTACCCCGCCTGAACGGCGGGAGGTAGTTACGCGTCTCGACGCGTTAAACCCACAAATTCCGACTCAGGTTCGACCGCTTTATCAGGCCTGGTTCCGTAATCAAATGTTGCAGTTACAGCTTGCCGAAGAGCGCCTGCGCTACAGTAAGCTCCAGCAGTCGTCAGACAGCGATCTCGATACGCTGCGTCAACAGCAACAGCATTTGCAGTCCCAGCTCGATCTCACGACCCGCAAGCTGGAGAATCTGACCGATATTGAGCGCCAGCTTTCCACGCGCAAACCCGCCGGGAGCTACAATCCTGATGCGCCGCACGGGAACGATAAACTCACCACGCCCGATGACGAGAATGGCGCCACGCCGCCAGCCGATGAGGTAACGCCATGATAAGCCGTAAGCCTGCGCATCTGCTGCTGGTGGATGATGACCCGGGTCTGTTGAAATTACTTGGAATGCGACTGACCAGTGAAGGCTACAGCGTCGTGACCGCGGAAAGCGGGCAGGAAGGGCTACGGGTGCTGAATCGCGAAAAAGTGGATCTGGTTATTAGCGATCTGCGCATGGATGAAATGGACGGCATGCAGCTGTTTACTGAAATCCAGAAAGTGCAGCCGGGCATGCCGGTGATTATCCTGACCGCTCACGGCTCCATCCCGGACGCCGTTGCGGCGACCCAGCAAGGGGTGTTCAGTTTTCTCACTAAGCCAGTCGACAAGGACGCGTTATATCACGCGATTGACGGGGCGCTGGAACAGTCTGCGCCTGCTACTGATGACAGTTGGCGTGAGTCTATTGTCACCCGCAGCCCGCTGATGCTACGTCTACTGGAACAGGCGCGAATGGTGGCGCAATCGGATGTTAGTGTCTTGATCAACGGCCAAAGCGGAACCGGGAAAGAAGTTTTCGCCCAGGCTATTCACAACGCCAGCCCGCGCAGCCACAAGCCCTTTATTGCCATTAACTGTGGCGCGTTGCCGGAACAACTGCTGGAGTCTGAACTGTTTGGTCATGCGCGCGGCGCTTTTACCGGCGCGGTGAGTAATCGTGAAGGGTTGTTTCAGGCCGCAGAAGGCGGCACGCTTTTTCTCGATGAGATTGGCGATATGCCTGCACCGTTACAGGTGAAACTGCTGCGCGTATTGCAGGAACGAAAAGTCAGACCGTTGGGCAGTAACCGCGATATCGACATTGATGTGCGGATCGTTTCTGCGACCCACCGCGATTTACCCAAAGCGATGGCTCGGGGCGAATTTCGCGAGGATTTGTACTATCGCCTCAACGTGGTGAGCCTGAAGATCCCTGCGCTGGCCGAGCGTACGGAAGATATTCCGCTGCTGGCGAACCATCTGCTGCGCCAGTCTGCTGAACGGCACAAACCGTTCGTACGCGCCTTTTCAACCGATGCCATGAAGCGGTTAATGACCGCCAGCTGGCCGGGCAACGTGCGTCAACTGGTCAACGTAATTGAGCAGTGCGTGGCGTTGACCTCTTCGCCAGTGATCAGCGACGCGCTGGTGGAGCAGGCGCTGGAAGGGGAAAACACCGCGCTGCCGACCTTTGTTGAGGCGCGTAACCAGTTTGAGCTTAACTATCTGCGTAAGCTGCTGCAAATCACCAAGGGCAATGTGACTCACGCGGCAAGAATGGCGGGGCGCAACCGCACCGAATTCTATAAGTTGCTTTCTCGACACGAGCTGGATGCAAACGATTTCAAAGAATAAATCTGCGGATTATGTTAGCTTTATTCGATCAAAAGACAGGCGACCTTTTCAAGGAATAGCATGAAAAAGATTGATGCGATTATTAAACCCTTCAAGCTGGACGACGTCCGCGAAGCGCTGGCAGAAGTCGGTATCACCGGGATGACGGTAACGGAAGTGAAAGGCTTTGGCCGTCAGAAAGGCCATACCGAGCTGTACCGTGGCGCGGAATATATGGTGGATTTTCTGCCGAAGGTAAAAATTGAAATTGTGGTTACCGACGACATCGTCGATACCTGCGTCGACACCATTATCCGTACTGCCCAGACCGGCAAGATCGGCGACGGTAAGATTTTTGTTTTCGACGTGGCTCGCGTTATTCGTATTCGTACCGGTGAAGAAGACGACGCGGCAATCTAAGCCGCGCCGTTATTTTGTCGGCCTGACAAGCGTAGCGCATCAGGCCGAGTGATTGCCGGATGGCGGCGTAAACGCCTTATCCGGCCTACTCGCGTAATACATTACAAGACTTTATGCGGACCGAAGCATTCGTAATGAATGTTCTCGTTTTTCACGCCCAGGCCGACCAGCTGCTTCGCGGCGAACTGCATGAAACCAACCGGACCGCACAGATAAAACTGCATCGCCGGATCGCTGATTGCGCTTTCCAGCTTGTTCAAATCCATCAGACCTACGCTATCAAACGCACCTTTCGCGCGATCGGCTTCGGTTGGCTCACGATACCAGGTGTGCGCACTAAAGCGCGGCAGCGTTTTGCCGAGTTCATTTACTTCATCAGCGAAGGCATGTACATCGCCATTTTCTGCCGCGTGGAACCAGTTAACCTGCGCCGTATGCTTCGCTTTTGCCAACGTGTCCAGCATCGCCAGCATTGGGGTTTGTCCCACGCCCGCGGAGATAAGAGATACCGGGGTGTCGGTCGCGACGTCCATAAAGAAATCGCCCGCAGGTGCGGCCAGGTGAACAATGTCGCCAACATTCGCGTGGTTGTGCAGCCAGGTGGAAACCTGACCACCGTCTTCACGCTTAACGGCAATACGATAGCCTTTGCCGTCAGGTTTACGGGTCAGTGAGTACTGACGAATTTCCTGATGCGGGAAACCTTCCGGCTTTAACCAGACGCCCAGGTATTGTCCCGGATGATATTCAGCTACTGCGCCACCATCGACAGGTTCAAACTCAAAGCTGGTGATCAGTGCACTGCGTGGGGTTTTTGCCACGATGCGGAAAGGACGGGTACCTTCCCAGCCGCCATTTTTATTGGCATTTTCGCTATAGATTTGCGCTTCACGGTTGATGAAAACGTTCGCCAGTACGCCATACGCTTTACCCCACGCATCCAGAACTTCCTGGCCTGGGCTGAACATTTCGTCCAGCGTTGCCAGCAAATGACCACCCACGATGTTGTACTGCTCTGGTTTAATCTGGAAACTGGTATGCTTTTGCGCGATTTTCTCAACCGCTGGCAACAGCGCCGCCAGGTTTTCGATATTGCTGGCATACGCGGCAATCGCGTTAAACAGCGCCTCGCGCTGATCGCCATTACGCTGGTTACTCATGTTGAAAATTTCTTTCAGCTCTGGGTTATGCGTAAACATGCGATCATAGAAATGTGCGGTCAGCTTCGGACCTGTTTCAACCAGCAGGGGAATGGTGGCTTTCACTGTAGCGATGGTTTGTGCGTCAAGCATACGGTCTTCCTTTATCTGAGACTTTAATGATGTATGTCAAATACATCTTATAAAAAATACCCCTGCATTGTAAATGGTTCTTTGTAACTTTGCGTTGTAAAGGTTACATCGTGAAAAATCTGCATCACAAACCTGAAAAGAAATCCGTTGAAATTCAGCAGACCTTTGTTCTCCAAAGCCTTGCGTGCCGTGAAGGTAATCGTTTGCGTAAAATCCTTTGTCAAGACCTGTTATCGAAGAATGATTCGGTTATACTGTTGGCCGAAGTCCTAGGGACTGCCTTTTTAGGCCGAAATTCTATTGTTAGCTGAGTCAGGAGATGCGGATGTTAAAGCGTGAAATGAACATTGCCGATTATGATGCCGAACTGTGGCAGGCTATGGAGCAGGAAAAAGTACGTCAGGAAGAGCACATCGAACTGATCGCCTCCGAAAACTACACCAGCCCGCGTGTTATGCAGGCGCAGGGTTCTCAGCTGACCAACAAATATGCTGAAGGTTATCCGGGCAAGCGCTACTACGGCGGTTGCGAGTACGTTGATATCGTTGAACAACTGGCTATCGATCGTGCAAAAGAGCTGTTTGGCGCTGACTACGCTAACGTACAGCCGCACTCTGGTTCTCAGGCTAACTTCGCTGTTTACACCGCTCTGCTGCAACCGGGCGATACCGTTCTGGGTATGAACCTGGCACAAGGCGGCCACCTGACTCACGGCTCCCCGGTTAACTTCTCCGGCAAACTGTACAACATCATCCCTTACGGTATTGATGAGTCCGGCAAAATTGACTACGAAGACATGGCGAAGCAGGCCAAAGAGCACAAACCGAAGATGATCATCGGTGGCTTCTCTGCTTACTCCGGCGTTGTTGACTGGGCAAAAATGCGTGAAATCGCTGACAGCATCGGTGCATACCTGTTCGTCGATATGGCGCACGTTGCGGGTCTGATTGCCGCTGGTGTTTATCCGAACCCGGTTCCACACGCACACGTTGTCACCACCACCACCCACAAAACGCTGGCGGGTCCACGCGGTGGCCTGATCCTGGCGAAAGGCGGTGACGAAGAGCTGTACAAAAAACTGAACTCTGCGGTGTTCCCAAGCGCGCAGGGCGGCCCGCTGATGCACGTGATCGCGGCGAAAGCCGTGGCGCTGAAAGAAGCAATGGAGCCTGAGTTCAAGGTTTACCAGCAGCAGGTTGCTAAAAACGCCAAAGCGATGGTGGAAGTGTTCCTGAACCGTGGTTACAAAGTGGTTTCTGGCGGTACTGAAAACCACCTGTTCCTGCTGGATCTGGTTGATAAAAACCTGACCGGTAAAGAAGCTGACGCTGCGCTGGGCCGTGCCAACATCACCGTCAACAAAAACAGCGTGCCGAACGATCCGAAGAGCCCGTTTGTGACTTCCGGTATCCGTATCGGTTCTCCGGCAATCACTCGCCGCGGCTTCAAAGAAGCGGAAGCGAAAGAGCTGGCTGGCTGGATGTGTGACGTGCTGGACAACATCAATGACGAAGCCGTAATCGAGCGCGTCAAAGGTAAAGTTCTGGATATCTGCGCACGCTTCCCGGTTTACGCGTAAGCCATACAAACACCTTATCCGGCCTACAGGTAACTCACATGTAGGCCGGATAAACGAAGTGCCATCCGGCAGTTATATTGACTTAAGCAAGATTGTTTCATCGACTAAAGCCGCCATTGGTGGCTTTTTCTTTGCCTGAATCCATTTTCTCAATAAACGTATTTCTCGTCCCTGATTCAACGTTACTGCGCCGACAATCACGCCATCCTGCAGGTTAAACCATATTGCTTTATGCGCATCTGAATTGCCGCGTATGAGCCAGCGTTCTCCCTGCATCTCACCGACAAACTGTAGGTTATCGCTGTACTGATCGGTCCAAAACCAACCTGGCGTGGCAGTGGGCAGCGGCAAGCCGAGCATCGCCGCGGCAGCAACCTGTGCCTGGAAGTTAGCATTTTCCCAACTTTCCACACGGACTAACGAACCGTCCGGTTGGCGAGTGAGCGCCACGTCACCGGCGGCGAAAATGTCCGGGTCGGTCGTGGTGCAGGCGGTATCAACGATAATGCCATTAGCCGTCTCCAGCCCTGCTTCGCAAGCCAGTACATCATTCGCCACGATACCGATGCCGTAAACTACGGCATCGGCCAGCAGCGTCTCGCCGTTTTGCAGCGTCAGCGAGAGAAACTCTCCCGCTTCGGCGTGTTCAATGGCGCTGTTGAGTAACACCCGCACGCCCGCCTGCTGGTGGCGGGCAAGCAGGTAATCGCGCACAGGAGCAGGGGCGTTGCGGCCCATCACCGACGACGCCATCTCGACCACGGTTACCCGGCAGGCGCGCTGGGTCGCACTGGCCGCCAGTTCCAGGCCAATGGTGCCCGCACCGACGATCACGATAGCCTTACCCGGCTGTAGCACATCGCGCAGGCGTTCGGCGTCTCCAGCATGGCGCAGAGTAAAGCAGCGATCGCCCAGTTTATCCAGCAGTGGAAGAGGACGAGCAGCCGCTCCCGTGGCAATCAGTAGCTGATCCCACGGATAAACCTGGCCGTCAGCCAGCACTAGCTGATGTGTCTGGCGACCGAGCGTCTGGATAGTCACGTTCAGATGCAGATGAACATTATTTTCCTGCCACCAGGCCGTGTTTAGCACCGGCTGTAGCTGCGGGGCGTCGTCCAGCAGCATAGCTTTGGACAATGGCGGGCGTTCGTACGGCTGATGCGGCTCATCGGAAAACAGGTGTAATTCGCCGTCAAATCCCTGCTGGCGCAGTGCGGCGGCAGCCATAGCAGCAGCCTGACCGCCGCCGACGATAGCGATAGTTTTTTTGTGCATAACGCCTCCTCAGAGATCCAGACCAGCGGCGACGTGGCGAATACCGCGAATACCCAGCCCGGCATCGGCATTGATCATCACGCCACTTAATGTGCGGTTGTTGCGTTTTGACGCCAGCATCACATACGGGCCGGTAAAATCCGCAGGCTCAGGGAAAAACTGTAGCGGCAAAATAGCGGCGATTTTTTCTGGCGTCAGCGACTGCATAATTGAGGTATCGCTTTGTCCCAACGCTTGCGGGCCGCGCAGATCGGTCGCCATACCGCACGGACCGACACCGTTAACACGTACCTTTGGCGCCAGCTCGTAGGCCAACTGGCGAATCAGCCCGGTAGCCGCATGTTTAGAGGCGGTATACAGAGGGCCGCCGCCGCCGGGATACCATGACGCATTGGACAAGGTAAAGATGATGCTGCCTTCGCTGGCGATCAGTGCCGGGGCACAGGCTTTCGCGCCCAGCAGATAGCCCAGCACGTTAACGTTGAACAACTCATGAAAGCCGCTCTCCAGCGCCTCAACAGAGGTGTTCACCAGCGTTGCGTTGTGATCCCAGATGCCCGCATTGCCAATAAAACAGTCCAGCTTGCCAAACGCGGTGAGGATCTGATCGACCGCACGCTGATAGTCGGCGTAGCAGGTGACGTTGCCCTCTACCGCCAGTACGTGTTCGCCAAAACGCTGGCGCAGGCTGGCGACTTTGGCTGGCGACAGTTCGAGCGTGGCGACCTTCGCGCCTTCTTCAATAAAGCGTTCGACCAGCGCCAGGCCGAGGCCGGAGCCGCCGCCGGTAATAAAAACCACGTTATCGCGTAAATCGCTCATCGGGTGTCCTCTGGAATATCAACAAATACATCGCTACCTTCCACGTAAACCGCGTAGGTGGTCAGCGGATCGGTGGCAGGTAAGCACAGCGCTTTACCGGTTTTCAGGCAGAAGCTGGCCGCATGCAGCGGGCATTCCACCGTGGCATCGTCTTCCAGATAACCTTCTGACATCGAGGCGTTACCGTGGCTACAGCGATCGTTAATGGCATAGAACTCGCCGCCAACGTTGAACAGCGCGATGACGGGCGAGGTATCAAGCCGGAGCGCTTCACCCTCCGGTAAATCCCCTACAGGGCAGGCAAATACACGGCTCATCAGAACAGTACACTCAGGTTATGGGAGGTGATCACCGCTTGATCCAGCACGATCTCACGCGCCAGTAAGCGCCACTCATCGCCGGGCAAACGACGGACTTTGTCCACGCGCGTGCCGACGTAAAACGTCTCGTCCCGCTCTTTTTGCGCGCGATACAGCAGATAGTTGAGGCGCACGGCGAAGACGTCGGGCACGTCGGTTTCGCTGATTTGTAAGTTGCTAATCAGATGACGGGTGCGGGAAGGCGGCTCCTCCGCCCAGGCCATGCCGGTTTCCAGCCGCGCGATGCGGCGCTCAAGCTGGTCTTTGTTGTCGTTGAAAATCCAGGTGGTCGGTGGCTGCACGCCTTTGCGACGGTCGCGCGTCTGGGCATTGACCGTGGTACGCATGGTGTAGCGAATGTCGTCATCCAGCAGCGCCAGCCAGTCGCGAAACTGCCAGTCGTCGAGCAGACGCGCTTCTTCATACAGAAACTGGCTGATGCGATGATGAAGCTCAAGAGAAACTAACGTGCTCATTTCATCACCTCCTGCTGGTAAGCGGCGGTTTTCTCGTGTACGTCCTGCCAGCTTTCGCTGCTGAGCAGATCGGCCCAGCGTTGGTACATGCCACGCGCGGCGGTTTCCGAGAAGATGTAGTTGGTGATCCCCGGAATACCGTCTTCACGGCGTTTTTCCTGACCTAAGCCCATCTCGAGACACAGGCTGGTATTGCGCGCCCGGTGGCCCTTAAGCAGTTTTTGAATCTCGCACCAGTTTTCCGAGTCGTCCTGCTCAAGGAATCCGGCTGGCCCGAAGGCGCGGGTGGCGCTGTTTTCAAACGCGGCTTTCACTTCATCAGAGGCGGCTTTATCGGTAATACAGAACGCCCACACCTCTACCTGGTCGGGTCCACGTGGATGCCAGACGCGCAGCGTCGCGGTACCGTTCAGCCAGGAAAGCGTGGGGAAAATGTTGTTGTGCCCGGCTAGTCGCAGGGCGCGAACCTTGCCCAGACGTTGTTCGGCTTCCGCATAGGTGTCGCGGTAGTAGCTGGAGACTTCACCGTCGACCCAGACGTTAGCATCTGGTTTTTCAGTAAAGAAGAAACCGCTGCCGTGGCCGTCCTGGCCGAACTGTAGCGCGTCTTTGGCGGTTTCCCACACCGGGCGGGCGGTCTGGCCGTCGCCGAGGCGCTTATCGCTCCCGTCGTCTTTCGCCCCCAGCACCTGCACGGCGGAGGCATGGCTGAACAGCGCGTGATACTGGTCGCTGGCAAACTGTTCGGCGGGGAATTTCCAGTTGCAGTCGATGGTCCATTTCTGGACGCCGCCGACGATTTCGGTGCCGCCTTCACGGCGGTCGAGCACGCCGTCGAGATACCAGGCGATGTCGCCGAGATAATCGAGAAGCGTTGGCGCGGAGGTATCCCAGTTACCGAAAATCAGTCCCTTGTAGCTCTCTACGCCAGGCACTTCGTTCAGCCCCCAGTGGGATTTGCATAAACCTTGCGGATAAGCGCGCGGCTCCAGCGGGACGTCGATCAGCTCGCCGTTAATACCGTAAGACCAGCCGTGATACGGGCAGGTGAAGGCGCGGGTATTGCCGCAGTCGGCGTAGCTGACGCGCATCGCGCGGTGGCGGCACTGGTTGAGAAACGCTTTGATGCTGCCGTCTTTCTGGCGGACGACTACCACGGCATCTTCGCCCATGTAAGTGTTAAAAAAATCACCGGGTTTGGGGATTTGGCTTTCGTGGGCGAGAAACAGCCAGCAGCGCCCGAAGATGCGTTCCAGCTCCAGTTGGTAAATTTCAGGGTCGGTATAAATTCGTGGGGTAACGCGACCGTTTTGCGTGTCGATCAGTTGGTAGATGTCTAAATTTGAGGGTGTGGTCATATTTTTTAATCCTGAAAGCTAAGATGTATTGACCTTCATTTTTTGTGCCATAAGGATGTTGCTGGTTAGTTATCAATCTGTGAAATAGTAAATTTCTACCAGTTGAGACATTTTTTCGATAACAAGGAGCAGGGCATGGAACTGAGGCACTTACGCTATTTTGTGGCGGTGGCGCAGGCGCTGAATTTCACCCGAGCGGCAGAAAAATTGCATACCTCCCAGCCGTCGTTAAGCAGTCAGATCCGCGATCTGGAAACCTGCGTAGGCGTTTCGTTACTGGTGCGGGATAAGCGAAAAGTTGCGCTGACGGCGGCGGGAGAATGCTTTTTACAGGATGCGCTGGCGATCCTCGAACAGGCGGAAAACGCCAAAGTTCGCGCCCGTAAAACGGTGCAGGAAGATAACCATTTTGCGATTGGTTTTGTCCCTTCCGCAGAGGTGAATTTGCTACCGAAGGTGCTGCCTTTGTTTCGTTTAAAGCAGCCGGATACGCACATTGAACTGGTGAGTTTGATAACCACCGAGCAGGAGGAGAGGATCCTGCGCGGTGAGCTGGACGTTGGCTTAATGCGCCACCCGGTGTACAGCCCGGATCTCGATTATCTGGAGCTGATTCATGAGCCGTTGGTAGTGGTGTTACCGGTGAATCATCCGTTAGCTAATGAGCAGGCAATCTCCGCAGAACAACTACACGGCGTGAATTTTGTCAGCACCGATCCGGCCTATTCCGGCGCGTTAGCGATGATTGTCAAAAACTGGTTTAAGCAGCAAAAAAGCCAGCCTAACATTGTGCAAGTGGCAACCAACATTCTGGTGACCATGAACCTGGTCGGCATGGGGTTGGGGGTGACTTTGATACCCGGTTATATGAATAATTTTAATACCGGACAGGTGGTTTTTCGGCCAATTATTGGTGATGTCCCAACCATCGCGTTGCTGATGGCGTGGAAAAAAGGGTTGCTCAAACCGGCACTGACCGATTTTATCGTCACGGTACAAGAACGTTTGGCCGTGAGTCTGACAGTGTAATGGTTACAACTCGCTGAGCTGTGACTCGACATACAGATAGCCAATTCCCATGAGTTGCTGGGCACGATTGAGCTGGCCGAAGCTTATCTGAGTCGCTCTGGCGCGCGGGTTATCACCGTGATCAAACGGGTTAAACCCCGTTTGCTGCACCAGCGTATTGAGCCAGCTATCGCCAAAAGCGCAGCTACGACCGTACAACCATATCTGGTTAATATTCAGTATATTCAGAAAGTTATATAAACTTAACCCGATGGCGCTGGCGGCATGTTCGGCCCAGGCCTGAATACGAACATCACCGTTCTGCCAGGCTGCAATAAGCTGGTCGGTGGTGAGCGTTTCCGGATCGTAAAGGGGCGTCGGCTGCGATTTCATCCACACGCGGGCCTGCTTTTTCAACGCGCTTAATGACGCCACCGTTTCCAGACAGCCATAGCGACCGCAGTCACAGGCAATTCCATCGGGATGAATGATGGTGTGTCCAATCTGACCGCTGCCATACAGACTACCGCGCCAGATATTGTCGTTAATCACAAACGATGAACCAATGCCGTAATCAACGTTAATCACGCAAAAATCACCGTTAGCCGCTGGGTTTTGCCATTTTTCGGCCAGCGCCAGCATTACGCAGTCATTGTCCAGGCGGACCTGTACGCCGAGCATCTCTTCCAGCAGATATTTTATCTCCACCGGTGTTTTCCATGGAGCCTGGGGCATGGTTTTTGATGCGCCGGTGATCGGATCAACCTGACCGTGAACCCCGAGCGCCAGATTAATCGTGACCTCGGGAAATTGTCGACGGTATTCCCGCCAGTGTGCAGCCAGGGCCGACAGCAGCGCTTTGGGGGTTTCCGGTTTAATGACCTCATGACGCCAGTCGCCGATGGCAACCAGCCGCGCGTCCGCCAGTTGGCTGGTGATACTGGTCGGGGTGACGTTGATACATAGCGTCCATGCGCCTTTTTCTGGCAAATGATAGCTGCCGCTGCTCAAACCGCGCTGGCTTAAGGTTTCTCGCGAATGACTGATTCTCCCTTCATCCATCAGCTCTTCGAGGATATTACTGACCGCCGGGATCGACAGGCTGGTGAGCTGCGCCAACTGTGACTTGCTGAGCTGCTTTTCCCGCCACAGGTGCGACAAAAAGATCTGCTTATTCGCCTGACGAACCCTGGCGTTGTTGAACCCCGAACGCTGCATTCACTTAACTCCCTTAACTATATTGCGTGAGCATTGCGCATTTTAACGCCACTTAACTGCCGCAGAATAGCATCAAGTTGAATTTTTACTTTTGTTTATTGAGTGGAGAGCGGCATGTACGGTTCAGTTAAAGTCTGGCAAGAAACGATCACCCTCCCAACGTGGACGGCGGGTGAAGAAGACGCTAACCCCATGTTTCTGGAGAAAAGGGTTTATCAGGGATCTTCTGGCGCGGTGTACCCGTATGGCGTGATTGATACGCTGACCGGCAAACGTGAAATGCGCGACTACAAGGCGGTGTGGATGGAGAATGACTTCATTCGCGTCATGCTGTTGCCGGAGTTAGGCGGGCGTATTCATCGAGCGTATGACAAAGTACAGCAGCGCGATTTTGTCTACTACAACGAAGTGGTGAAACCCGCTCTGGTCGGCCTGCTTGGGCCGTGGATCTCTGGCGGCATTGAATTTAACTGGCCACAGCATCATCGCCCAACCACTTTTATGCCGGTCGATTTTACGCAGCAACAGGGTGAACACGGCGAATATACCGTATGGATGGGTGAGATAGAACCTATGCGCGGTTTACAGGTAATGACCGGATTTACGCTGTATCCGGATCGCGCCCTGATCGAGATAACCGGGAAGGTGTTTAACGGTAACGCCACGCCGCGCCATTTTTTATGGTGGGCGAATCCAGCGGTGAAGGGCGGCGACGATCACCAGAGCGTGTTTCCGCCAGATGTGACCGCAGTATTCGACCACGGTAAGCGCGATGTTTCTGCGTTTCCCATCGCCACCGGCACATACTATAAAGTGGACTACTCGGCTGGCGTGGATATCTCGCGCTACAAAAATGTTCCGGTACCGACCTCCTACATGGCTGAAAAATCAGATTATGATTTTGTTGGCGCATGGCATCACGGTGAGCGAGGCGGGCTGCTACATGTGGCTGACCACCACGTTTCGCCAGGGAAAAAACAGTGGACCTGGGGCTATGGCGACTTTGGCGTTGCCTGGGATCGTAACCTTACCGATGACAACGGTCCTTATATTGAACTGATGACTGGGGTCTTTACCGACAACCAGCCGGATTTCACCTGGCTTGCGCCGTACGAAGAGAAAGTCTTCGTACAAAACTTCCTGCCCTACAGCGAACTGGGCATGGTGCAAAACGCCAGCACGCAGCTGGCGCTGCGCCTGGTACGTGAGAGTAACCAGCTTTCTGTGGGCGTTTATGCCATTGCGCCGCTGCACGACGTGCAGATTACGCTTTCTGCCGATGGACAACCGTTCTATGAGCATACGCTGACCCTGGAGCCCGGACAAAGCTGGCTGGCTGATGTGTCTGACGATAACCATGCGCGGGTAACGATGACTGTCACTGATGCCGATGGCATTACGCTTTTGCAGTACGAAGAGCACATCGCGCAAGAGTTACCACTGCCATCGGCGGCCGTCGCGCCAGCGCTGCCAGAAGCGCTGTCTAATACCGACGAACTCTATTTTATTGGCCAGCATCTGGAGCAGTACAACCACGCCAGTCGCTATGCCGAGGATTATTATCGCCGCGCGCTGGAAATTGATCCGCTGGATTACCGCAATAATGTTGCGCTGGGGACGCAGGCATTAAACCGCGCGGACTGGGCGCTGGCGGCGCATTGTGCGGGTAAGGCGCTGGAACGGGCGCATAAACTCAATAAAAACCCGCGTGATGGCGAGGGGAGTATGCTGCTGGCCGCGGCACAAGAACGTCAGGGCGATGATGACAGCGCCTGGGATAATTATTATAAGGCCAGCTGGAGCGGCAACTGCCGGGATGCGGCTTTCTGGTCGTTAGCGCGTTTGGCGATGAAGCGTCAGGACTACGCCGGTGCACTGGAAAAGGTCGAGCAGAGCTTACGCTTTAACGGCAGTAACAACCTGGCGATGGGGCTAAAAGCGCTGGCGCTGGCAAAGCTTGATCGCAATGCGCAAGCGCTGGACTACATTCGCCAACAGCTGGTGGATTATCCGCTGAGCTATACCCTGCACTATGCGCGCTGGGCTATCTGCCAGGATGAAGCGACAGCGCTTGCGCTGATCACGATTACCGGGCGGCGTGGGACCAACGCGTGTGAACTGGCAGGCTGGCTGACCTCTTTGGGGCAAAAGGATGCTGCTCGTGGTGTGTTGGAACTGCTCAACAGCCAGGAAACGTTGCCGATGCTGTGGCGCGCCTCGCTGAGCGACGATCCACAACCTTTCATCGAGCGAGCCCGTGCATGCCTGCAAAACCGCGTTCGTTTCCCCAATACGCTGGATGAAGTGCAGATGCTGCAAAGCCTTGAGCAGAGCGCATTTGCCCGCTATTTACTCGGCTGTTTCTGGTACAGCAAACGGCGTTATGCCGAGGCGGTTTCCTGCTGGCAGTTCACGCTTGCGCAGGAAGCGGATTTCGCTCCGGCGCATCGTTTACTGGGCATCTACGCCTGGAACAAACTGCACGATGCGCAGCAGGCGAAACAGTATCTGTCGCAGGCTGTTGCACTGGAGCCGCAAAATGCCCGCTTCCTGTTTGAACTCGACTATCTCAACAAGCTGATGGCACAACCGGCTGAACAGCGCCTGCAGCGACTGGAAGCCAGCAAAGAGATTGTCTTCCAGCGTGATGATCTGACGGTGGAACTGCTCAGCTTGTGGAATGGATTGGGGCGCTATGACGATGCCGCCGCAGTATTACGTGAGCGGGTGTTCCATCCGTGGGAAGGCGGTGAAGGCAAAGCCACCGGGCAATACCTGCTTAATCAATTGCATCGCGCGCTGGCTGCCGTGCAGTCCGGCGACCCGCAAACTGCTATTACGCAACTGCAACAGGCGCTGCACTATCCGCAAAACCTCGGGGAAGGCCGTTTGCCAGGGCAAACGGATAACGACATCTGGTATTTGCTGGGGTATTGCGCGCAGTTGCAAGGCCATTTCGAAGAATCTCAGCGCTACTTCTCCCGTGCGACGCGCGGCGGAAGCTCACTGGATGCCGGACGTTACTACAACGACCAGCCAGTGGACTATCTCTTCTGGCAGGGTATGGCGCAGAGAAAACTTGGCGATGATGCAGAGGCGGACGCTCTGTTCAATAGCTTCCTGCAATGGGTTGAGTCGCATCACGACAACGTGCCGGATGTTGATTTCTTTGCCGTATCGCTACCCGATCTGGTGGTGCTGGATACCTCAGCACAAGCAAAACACCAGCAACACTGCCTGTTTATCAATGCGCTTGGGCATCTGGGGTTGGGAAATAGCGCCGCCTGTCAGCGTGACCTTGATGAACTCCTGCAACTCAATCCGGCGCATGACAAGGCATTACTGCTGCGTCACGCCATTAACGTAAGGCTTTTCCGGTAACACCTGAAACGGGTGGGGGAGAACCTCACCCGAAACCTTCTGTCCCCTGCGTTTCCCTGAAAGAGGAATCATAATGAATAACGCGCAGACACATTTAAAGATTGGTTACGTCTGGACTATCTGCCTGGTTGCGGCCTGCGGTGGATTACTGTTTGGCTATGACTGGGTGGTAATCGGCGGGGCAAAACCCTTCTATGAAGCGTATTTCTCGATTACCGATCCGGCGCAATCCGGCTGGGCGATGAGTTCCGCGCTGGTCGGTTGTATCTTTGGGGCGCTGATTTCCGGCTGGTGCGCCGATAAGTTTGGCCGAAAGATGCCGCTGATCCTCTCGGCGATCCTGTTTAGCGCTTCCGCCTGGGGAACCGCCGTCGCCAGTAACTTCGATATGTTTATTGTTTATCGCATTGTGGGCGGCGTGGGGATTGGTCTGGCGTCTGCGCTAAGTCCGCTGTATATCGCCGAGGTCAGTCCAGCGGAAAAGCGTGGTCGCTTTGTTGCCGTTAACCAGCTCACCATCGTGATTGGCGTACTGGCGGCGCAGCTTATCAACCTGATGATTGCTGAACCTGTCGCCACAGGCGCCACACAGCAGGCGATTGTGGAAAGCTGGAACGGTCAGACGGGCTGGCGCTGGATGTTTGGTGCGGAATTGGTGCCTGCGGTAATTTTCCTGGTGCTGATGTTCTTTGTGCCTGAATCGCCGCGTTGGCTGGTGAAAGCAGGCAAAGTCGATCGTGCTCGTGCCATGCTGCAGCGCATTGGTTCGACGGAATATGCCGGGCAAACGCTGAAAGAGATCGAACATACGTTGCAAAAAGATAACCACAAGGTCGCGTGGTCAACGCTGTTACAACCGCAGATCAAGCCGATTGTGATTATTGGCATGGTGCTGGCGGTGTTCCAGCAGTGGTGTGGGATCAACGTTATTTTCAACTATGCACAAGAGATCTTCGCCTCTGCCGGATTCGACATCAACGGTACCTTAAAATCGATTGTGGCGACGGGGATCATCAATCTGGTCTTTACTCTTGCCGCTCTGCCGTTAGTGGACAAAATTGGCCGTCGTAAACTGATGCTGTTCGGTGCGTCAGGATTGACGGTTATCTACGTACTGATTGCCGGGGCGTACGGGTTGGGCATTATGGGCTGGCCGGTTCTGGTTCTGGTGCTGGCGGCAATCGCGATTTATGCCCTGACGCTGGCGCCGGTGACCTGGGTGCTGCTATCAGAAATTTTTCCCAACCGCGTGCGCGGGCTGGCAATGTCGCTCGGTACACTGGCGCTGTGGATTGCCTGCTTCCTGTTGACCTATACCTTCCCGCTGCTCAATGCGAGCCTGGGCGCGTCGGGAAGCTTCCTGCTGTACGGTGTGATTTGCGCGATGGGCTTCATCTATGTTCTGCGTAATGTACCGGAAACCAAAGGCGTGACGCTGGAAGCGCTGGAGGAACAGCTGGCGGCACAGCATACGAAAGTTGTCGCATCAGCCCAACCGCGAAGCGCCCGCTAATGGAGGGTCTGTTAACGCTACAAAACGCACATCTGCGGATGTGCGTCGATCCGCAGGGCGGTTCGCTACTGAGTCTGGTGTCGGTACAACATCAACAGGCCGTTTTACGCGAAGGCCTGGGGCAGCGACCGGATGATTGCGGCATGTTCCCTATGCTGCCGCTGGCTAATCGGGTGGTGGGCAATCGCTTCCTGCTGCGTGGTGAACAGGTGGTTTTACCTCAGCATGATGCAGACGACACCTTCTTCCTGCACGGCGACGGCTGGCTGAAGCGCTGGGAGGTGGTTACCGCGACCCAAAGCGGCTGTTTGCTGCAGTTGCGTAGTTGGCACCCCTGCGGCTACGACTATACGGCGCAGCTGTGTTATCAACTGGAAGCGTCCAGCCTGCACGCCTCGTTGACGCTTACCCATTGCGGTGAGCAGCCGATGATCTATGGCTGTGGATTTCATCCGTTTTTCGCCTTTGATAAACGCAGTACGGCGCAGTTCACCGCCAGCGGCTTTTGGCCGGAGGGAGAACAGCATCTGCCGCAGGAATGGCAACGTGTCATTCCACCTACGGCGGATTTCATGCGTGCGCAATACGGTGAGGATAGCTGGCTGAACGTCGGCTATTCCGGCTGGAGCGGACGGGCCGTTATTCAGCGAGATGTGATGAAAGTCACGATTTTAGCGCAAACTCCATGGTTGATGCTGTTCAGAATGTCGGGTGAGCCGTTCCTGTGTCTGGAGCCGCAGACGCATCCGGTGAATGCCCACCACATGCCGGGGCAGCCGGGGTTGCAGGTTTTAGCGCAGGGAGAACGCTGCCATTTTGCGATGCAAATTTGCGTCGAATAGGGCAAAAGCCATGTTATCTGCCTGTTAATGCTCTCTTGCGCCAGCCTGCGTTTGTCGCCAGACTATCGCCACCAAACGGGAGGGATTCATGGCTTTGCATTCCACGCGCTGGCTGGCGCTCGGTTATTTCACCTACTTCTTTAGCTACGGTATTTTTCTGCCTTTCTGGAGCGTTTGGCTCGAAGGGCTGGGGCTGACGCCGGAAACGATTGGTGTACTGTTGGGGACTGGGCTGATTGCCCGTTTTCTCGGTAGTTTACTGATTGCGCCGCGCGTAAGCGATCCCTCTCGTCTGATCTCAGCTTTACGTATTCTGGCCCTGTTGACGCTGGTATTTGCGTTGGCCTTCTGGGCGGGGACCAACGTGGCGTGGCTGATGGTGGTGATGGTCGGCTTTAACCTGTTTTTCTCGCCGCTGGTGCCGTTGACCGACGCACTGGCCAACACCTGGCAAAAACAGATAACCATGGATTACGGTCGGGTCCGGCTGTGGGGATCCGTGGCTTTTGTGATCGGCTCTGCGTTGACCGGCAAGCTGGTGAGCTTGTTTGACTATCGGATTATCCTGGTCCTGCTGTCGCTTGGCGTTGCATCAATGCTGCTGGGGATGATGATCCGCCCAAGCGTACAGCCAGCGGGGGAGAACCGTCAGCAGGAGAGCGCGGGATGGCCCGCCTGGCGCGCGCTAATAACCCAAAGCTGGCGTTTTCTGGCGTGCGTGAGTCTGTTGCAAGGCGCGCATGCCGCTTATTACGGTTTCAGCGCTATTTACTGGCAGTCTGCCGGGTATTCCGCTTCGGCGGTGGGCTATTTATGGTCTTTAGGCGTGGTGGCGGAAGTGATTATTTTTGCGCTTAGCCACAAGCTGTTCCGCCGCTTTAGCGCTCGCGATCTTCTGCTGCTTTCCGCCGTTTGCGGCGTGGCGCGTTGGGGTCTGATGGGCTGGAGCACAGCGCTACCATGGCTGATTGTGGTGCAAATCCTGCATTGCGGAACGTTTACCGTCTGCCACCTGGCGGCGATGCGTTACATTGCTGCGCGACAGGGCAGTGAGGTGATTCGTCTCCAGGCGGTGTACTCGGCGGTGGCGATGGGCGGCAGCATCGCCATCATGACCGTATTCGCGGGATACCTGTACCAGAATCTGGGCAGCGGCGTATTCTGGGTGATGGCGCTGGTGGCACTTCCGGCAATCTTTCTGCGTCCGAAGGTGGCGGCGCAGCCTGCAACGTTATGATTCGAGGATTTTGCGGATCTGCTGCTGTTGATGCGGCGTCAGCGCCAGATCCGCATGAATCAACGGCGGCGAAAACAGCGGTAGCGGCGTGGTGTATGGCGTAATAATCAGTGTTACGCCACGCGACGCTCCCTCTTTTTGAAAGTCCTGCATCGGCATGTGTTTTACGTTGAGCGGCAGCAGCGTCAGTTCGCGCAGCTGTTGCTCTATATGCATTTCGAGTTGTTCGTTACTACCGGTCAGCAGGATAATCTGCTTCTCATGCAAATCCTTCTCCTGCATCAGCCAGGCACCGAAAATAACCGCAACCAGCCCGATCTCTTCTTCGGAAAACTGCACGTCGTATTCCGCTTCGAAGCCGTGTATCGCCTCGCGGGTGGTACGTACCAGCCGGGGGTAAAGTCGGCTGAACTCCTCCGGTAGCGTGTTATCAATGCCGATGGCAAACACGCTGCGGTTCAGTGCCTGGGCCAGGTGGATATACAACTGGTCATTCAGCCCTTGCTCGTCGCTGAAGCGCACGTTGCCATACTCGCGAAAACGCAGCACCAGCCGCGCAATAGCAAGGCGCAGGCGGCGATCCTGCTGGTGATTATCGCGGATCGGGTCGGGGATGCGGATCATTGAGAATAACAACGCCATAAACAGCGATTCGCCCAGCGGCGCACTTTGTATGACGTGGCGCTGCCAGTGACGGCCAATTTCCTCGGCGAGCGGATACTCCGCGCAGGATTGCGCCCACCGTTGCTGAAGTGGATTAAACTCCGGGGTGCTCCCCGCGTGATGTTGCAGCAGGCAATATTGTAAATACAGGCGCAGAAACTGGATATCACGGCACTCAAACGGCTTCTGTAAGCGCCGGGAACAGAGGTTAATAAGCGCATGCAGGTTGGTGTCATCATACAACGTCCGTGCAATACCTTGTTGTTTCAGCTCCATTTTTAATGCGGGCGTGAAATGCTGGGCGATAAAAGTCGGGCAAATCCGCAAACCACGGCGCAGCCACTGCAACAGACACAGGCGCTGATTGAGCGGAGTCCCTTCGATCGCATAGCCACCATTCTGCGCGGTGGTAATCGCGAGTCGGTGATAACGCTGGATTTCGAGTCCGGCACCGATAATATCTTCCCGAACCGTGGCATCATCAACGCCATTGAGACTGGTAAAGGTCTGAGTCGTGGCGATTTGGCCGGGCAGGAAAAGCGTCAGCAGTACCTGGCAACGGCGCTGGGGAGCGGAAAGTACAGATGGCGGAGCAAGCGTTGACATCATCTGTAGGGTCTCCCGTAAGTATGTTTGATAAGAATAGCTAAAGTTTGCTCATAGATTTGAGGAATGGAATGCTTTCCACCAGGAATGCTGGAGAGCGTCACAGAATTTTTAACGTGCGGAACAGATAGCGGGAGTGGAACGCAGCGCGTTAATCCGCTTTTTCACTGTTTTATCTTTTTGTTGAGATATAAAAAAATGCCAGAGATGTACTGCATGTCTGTTAAGCATTATGGAGAACATGTGATTCCGTACGGGGGGCGCTTCAGCGCTCTTGCTTTCAGCTATATCCGTTTTGCTGTTCAGATATTTTCAAATAAAAATACAGGTGGTCAGGTGTGGGCTGATCCGGCTGAAAATTGCCGACGTGTTTCCGTAAGGCCGGGAGAACCCGCAGGGATGCGGGTTCAGGGCGCGTTTTGCAGGGACGCTACCTCGCGCCCGGCCCGGTAGCCTGGAGGAATAAACGGAGGGGACCACGAAGTGGCAATTTTCCCGCCGGGAGCCGGGATTGTTAAGGGTACGGCGATAGTACCCTTAACACGTTCACAGGCAGTATCGTTTCAGAGAAGTGAAAAACATAAGGTGAACGTAACAATACGCCGGATGGCGTTACTGCTCACGACTCAGCGTTAATCCCACATCGCCGCCCGGATGCACAGACAACAGCGTCTCCTTTGAGTAGCCGCTCTCGCTCATCAGACAGGCGCAGGCGGCGTCAAAGATAGCCAGCACCAGTAAAATCGAGGTGGTAGCCAACATGTTCAGCGGGTCAGCCTCTCGCTGTACGCCGGTGGAAATCACCAGCCTCGACGCTTTCGCGATGGCCGAATCCGCGTTTTCAGTCACGCTCAGGATTGGCACATTTCTCGCTGTCAGCCCTGGCAGCAGCCGGGTGAGTTCGTCTGAATTGCCCCCGCGCGACAGCATAATCACCAGATCGTTAGCGCGTAAGAAGCCCAAATCGCCATGCGCCGCATCCGTTGCGTTGAGATAAATCGCCGGACGTTCCACGCAGGCGAGCATATGCGCGACTTTACGCGCCGCAATGCCAGAGGTACCGACGCCGGTGACGACGATTTTGCCCTGACAACCGCGCAGCTCCGCCATCAGCAACTGCCAGACAGGTTCGGTGAGATGCTGCCCCAGACCAGCAAGGGCATCGCTATAGAGCTGGAATACGCCGCTGGCCTGAGACCATGAATCACTCATGCGTCCTCCTGCATCAACTGGCGGTATTTCATATGGTCCTGATACATCTCGTGGAACACCCGATATTTGCGATCGTAGTACTGCTTAATGCGATTGGTCTGCGGGGTGACCGTTTTACCAATCCGGCTCATCGCCGACATCGCTTCCGGGAAGGTGTCGAATACGCCTGCGGCGATAGTCCCCATCATGGCGCCGCCCAGCAGCATGGCTTCGCTCTCTTCAGGCAGCAGCATCGCACAGCCGGTGGCGTTGGCATGCTCCTGAACGAAGATCGGGTTTTTCGTCCCGCCGCCGCTGGCCATAATCGTATCGATGGTGTAGCCGCTTTGATTCATCGTTTCGATGATATGCCGCGTTCCCAGCGCAATGGCCTGGATGGTCGCAAGATACTGCAGCGCCATATCTTCCGGCGTGCGCGACAGCTTCAGTCCGGTGATCCCACCGGTGAGCGTGGGGTTGGCGCGCGGCGAGCGGTTGCCGTGGAAATAGGGCAGGATGTGCATATCGCGGGTCAGAAAGGCGATATCTTCCGGCTCTCCGGCCATTTTACGCAGCAGCGCATTCAGCACTTCATAAATGGTCTGCCCTTGAGATTTCGCCTGGGTCAACAAGGTTTCGTAACATGGATGCGACTGAATAACGTGGTCGATTAACGCCCCAGTTGCCGACTGCCCACCTTCGTTGAGCCAGTACTCCGGCAGCACGGCGGAGTAGTAAGGCCCCCAGACGCCGCCGATAAAGCGCGGCTCTTTGGAAATCGCCATATGACCGGTGGAGGTGCCGCCAATTAGTGCGACGCGGCGATCGAAATCAGCCACCTCGCCGGAGACACCGCAGGCGCCAAGCGTGCCGAGCGTACCGGCATGGGCATCGATGATAGAGACGCTGACCGCGGTCCCCGGAATCAGCCCCATTTCGCTGGCGGCGCGCGCAGAAAGACCATGACCAAGCGGTTCGCCCATGGTTTTCACGTAACGGCCAATTTTGGCAGCATCGTGTTCCAGCAAGTCTTCCAGCCCAATCTGGCGGAAATAGCTGGCATCCCACTTGTCTTCATGGCCCATATAAGTCCATTTACACACCGTCGAGCACAATGAGCGCGTGTCATCGCCCGTTGCGCGCCAGGTCAGGAAATCGGGCAGGTCAAAGTAATAACCGGCATTGGCCCAGGTGTTAGGCATATGTTGCTTTAGCCACAGCAGCTTTGGCGTTTGCATTTCCGGTGAGATAATGCCGCCAACGTAGTCCAGCACCCGGTGGTGCAGGGCGTTGATGCGTTCGGCCTGGGTAATGGCGCGGTGATCCATCCACACAATGATGTTCTGTTCGCTGCGCCCGGACGGACTGATGGTCAGCGGTTTACCTTCTTTATCCAGCACCACCAGTGAACAGGTGGCGTCAAAACCCAGACCTTTCACCTGGATAGGGTTGATATCCGACTGGTTAATCGCATCGCGAACCGCGTTACACACCGCCTGCCAGATGTTATCGGAAGACTGCTCAACAAAATCGGCCTGCGGACGGTAAATCTCGATGGCCCGACTGGCCTGTCCGACCATTCTGCCGTTGAGATCAAACACGCCAGCACGGGCGCTTCCGGTTCCGACATCCACACCAATAAAGTAACTTGCCATAATTTTTTCTCCTGAAATCAGGCTTTACGATTCTGTAATGCGATAAAGAGGATCAGCACCGCGCCCCACAGCGCCATCGTCAGATAGCTGCTGACCCCCAGCAAGTTAAGGCCGCTTTCCAGCATTTGCAGCACAATCAGCGCCAGTACCAGGCCGATAATGCGTCCGAAGCCGCCATCCGGATTGATGCCGCCGAGTACGGAAGCAAGGATGGTGACCAGCAGGTAGGACTCGCCGTATCCGGCTTTTGCCGAGTTGAATTTCGCCATCATCAGAATGGCGGCGACCCAGCCGAGCAGGGCTGAAATCACGTACACGGAAATTTGCACCCGTACGGTATTCACACCACTGTAGCGGGTAGCCTGTTCATTGGAGCCGACGAGATACAGGCTGCGCCCCAGTGTGGTGTGCTCCAGCAGTACCCACAGCAGGATTGCCACCAGGAAAAAGAGCAACAGCGCCACCGGAATACCCGCAATCGTGGCGTTGCCAAGGTACTGAATTGCGGTCGGGAAACCCGAAATCACTGTCCCGTTGGAAAGCAGAATATTCAGCCCGGAGATAAGCGTCATCGTGCCGAGGGTGGCGAGAATCGGTGAGACGCCGACCCAGGCAATCAGCGCGCCGTTGAGCGTACCGATAGCCACCGCCACGGCAGCGCCCGCCAGCAGCGCCAGCGCCAGAAACAGCGGGTTATCCGGATGGGTGACGATAATCGCCGCCATCACCAGCGAGCAGGCGTTCGCCCCGGCAATAATTGACAGGTTAATGCCGCCGGTCAGCATGGTCATACCCATCCCGAGGGCCAGCATGCCGAGGATCGGTAACTGTGAGCCTATCGACTGGAAGTTAGCGACGCTGAAAAAACGACTGCCGAGCAGGGCTGAGAAGACCAGGGCGACGACCACAATAATGACGCATTGCAGACGAATGATGGCATCACCGGGTAAAAATCTGGCGATTGTTTTCATCTCAAAGCTCCCTTGCCAGTTTGCGTTTTTCGTTCCAGGCCGTGGCACTGATGCTGACCAGGATAATGGCGCCGCTGAATACGGTGTGCCAGTAAGAGGAGACGCTGAGTAGCGTCAGACCATTTTGTAAGAAGGCCAGCAGGACAACGCCGAGCAGGGTTCCGGTCAACGTTCCGCGCCCACCGCTCATGCTGGTTCCGCCGAGTACGACCGCCGCCAGCACCGTCAGCTCAAAGCCGAGCAGCGAATTGGGCGCAACTGACTGAGTGATTTGCGCCTGCACCACGGCGGCAACACCTGCCAGAATGCCCATATAGCCATACACGTAGAAATGCAGTTTCAGCAGATTTAACCCCAGACGCGAGGCCGCGTCGCGGTTACCGCCCATAGCGTAAACCTGTCGGCCAAGACGGGTATAGTTCATCAGCACAGCGGTAAAGATGATCACCGCCGCCAGGCACAGCAGGGGCAGGGTGAGGCCGTAGTCGTAGCCATCTGCCGCGGTGAAGGAGAACCAGTTAATGCCGTTCATAAACCAGTCAGGGAAACCGTACAGCCAGGTGCCTTTGGTGGCGTAAACCAGAAGGCCGTAGTAGACGTTCAGCGTGGCGATGGTAATGATGATTGCCGGAACGCGCAGCCAGTAGACCAGGAAGCCATTAATCAGTCCAAGCAGCAGGCCCACCGCAATCGCAATGGTTAACGCCAGAGCGAAGTTGCCGCCGTGGCCGATCACCCAACTGGCCATCGCATACTGGGCAATCGCGGTCATCGCCGGAAATGAGATATCGATCCCACCGGAAATCAGCACCACAAACAACCCGCAGGCGAGAATGCCGAGAATCGCGTAGCTGGTGGCCACATCTGTCAGATTGCCGAGCGAGAGGAACTCATCGGTGCTGACACTTAGCCCAACCGCCAGCGCCACGACCAGCAGGCCCAGCCAGAATTCATGTTGCCCGATTAAACGGGACAGAAGCATCTTATTCATTGATTACCTCGACCACTTCAGCAATCTCCTCTTCACGGCAGTGATGAGGATTAAATTCCGCCACCAGCCTGCCGCGACGCATCACCAGCACGCGGTGGCTGTTGTAATACGCTTCCGGAATTTCATCGCAAATCATCAGCACCGCCATCCCCTGTTCCGCCAGATCGCGGGCGATCTGGTAAATACCCTCTTTGTTGGCGATATCCACGCCTACGGTAGGCGAGTCGAGGATCAGAATGCGGGGATTCGTCGCCACCCATTTGGCAATGGCGATACGCTGGGCATTCCCGCCGGAAAGCGTTTTGACCGGGAGATGAGGATCGGACACCTTGATATTGAGCTCGCGGATTAAATCGGCGACCAGCTTTTGCGCTTTATGATGATTGAGCAGGCCGCTGCCGGTATGCAGTTGATCAAAGACCGTGACGATGGTGTTGTCGTAGATCGATTGCTCCATGATCAGCCCCTGCGTCAGGCGATCTTCTGAGACGTAGCCGATCCCGTGCTTAATGGCGTCGTGGTTATTACGCAGCGTGACCGGCTGACCGTTAATACGCATCTCGCCGCTTTCCGGGTGCGTCATGCCGAACAGGCTCAGGCAAAGCTCGGTGCGCCCGGCGCCCAGCAGGCCGACAATCGAGACAATCTCGCCGCCATGCAGCGACAGATTAATGTTCTGGTATTTGCCTCTGCGGCTGAGGTTGCGCAGTTCCAGCAGGGGCTCTCGATCGTCGAATGATTTCTCCGGCAGCGGGCTGTAGTGGAAGCGTTGTCCGGTCATCAGGAAAGCCAGCTCGTGACTGTCCAGTTCGCTGGCAGGATATGTGCCCACCAGTTTGCCGTCGCGCATCACGCTGATACGGTCTGCCACTTCCATTACTTCATCCAGACGATGGCTGACAAACACTACGCAAATGCCGGCCGCTTTCAGTTCGTTAACCACCTTCAGCAGGCCATTGACCTCCTGACGGGTCAGCGAGGCGGTGGGTTCATCCATAATCACCAGGCGCGCGTCGGCGGCAATCGCCCGACAAATAGCGACCAGCTGTCGGTCGGCAATCGAGAGTTTTTCAACTTTTTTATCGGGATCGATGTTCACACCAATACGCTTCATGGCGGCCAGCGCCTGCTGTTTCATGGAACCGCGACGCACCCAGATATCGCCGCCGGGAAGGTAGCGGTTAACCGCAATATTTTCTGCGACGCTAAAGTTAGGAAACAGCGACAGGTCCTGGTAGATAACCTGAATGCCGTAGTGGGACGAAAGCTGCGGCGTCAGGTGATGGAACAGTTTGCCATCGAGTAAAATCTGCGCGCCTTTTTCCGGGTGATATACCCCGGAGATCACTTTAATAATGGTGCTTTTACCACAGCCGTTTTGACCCGCCAGACAGTGAACTTCGCCTTTTCTCAGCGTCAGATTCACGTTATCCAGCGCCAGCACGCCCGGGAATTGTTTGCTGATATTCTCAAGAGTGATAAATGCGGTGGTGTCTGTCATGGACAATACCCCTGCGAGCGTCCTGACGGACGCTGAGTGTTAGTTTGGTGGATAGCGCCGACCAGACGGTCGGCGTTATGGTTTCCCTGGTGTTGGCAAAAGCCTTAGAAACCGAGTGACTGTGCGTTGTCTTTGGTGACTTCGAGGATCTTGTTAAAGCGGATCACTTTCTTCTCCGTGTCGATATCGGCTTTCCCTAAACCGTCGATACTCAGATCGGCATTGACTTCTTTGCCCTGCAACAGCTGATCGGCAACCGTTACCAGCGCATAGCCCGCATCTTTTGGATCCCACAGCAGCGCTTTTTTGATATCACCGCGCATCAGGTAAGGCGCAGCTTGTGCTGGCATGGCGATCCCGACAACGGCAATTTTATCTTTGGCGCGTTTTTTCTGTACAGCCTGACCCGCACCGATTGGACCCAGCGAGCCGAAACCGATAATCCCCTTCATCTGCGGATAGGTTTTCATCAGATCCAGCGTCGTGGCGTAGGATTTATCGATGCTTTCCGCAACCGGCAGACGTGAAGTGACCTCGAACATTTCCGGATATTTTTCTTTCTGGTACTTGATTGCATAATCCGCCCACGCGTTATGCAGTGGGACCGTCAGCGAACCGACATAGATGGCATAACCCCCTTTGCCGCCCATGTTTTTTGCTAGCTCATCCACGTTGGCCTGCGCGTATTTTTCACTGTCGATGGTTTCGATATCCCACTGACCGATTTGCTCGTCCGGGGATTCGTGCGTCAGGACCACAATGCCTTTATCGCGCGCTTTTTTCAGCACTGGCTCAAGAACCTTGGCATCGTTGGGTACCACGATGATCGCGTTGACGTTTTTGGCGATCAGATCCTCAATGACTTTGACCTGCTGTGCCGGATCCGGCGTAGACGGACCGGTCTGGTAAGCGTTCACATCCAGTTTTTTTGCTGCTTCGTTAACACCGGTTTCCATGCGGTTAAACCACGGAATACCGGTGACTTTGGCAACCACAGCAATTTCATATTTTTCCGCCGCAAAGGACGTGCCGGACAACATGCATGCAGAAACCAGGGTTGCACTGAGTAATGCGAGTTTGAATTTCATAGTTGTACCTTTCGTAGGGGGCAGGACATGTCACGGCGTGAAGTTAACAACGAATGGAAGAGGGAATGAATCACAAGTTTGATGAATGTGATCTATGCCCGTTAATGTTAATTTATAGAAAATAAATGGTTAAATAATGGTTAAATTTGAGCGGATTTATAATAAGTTGAATGAATTAAAAGTTAAAAAATCATTGAAATGAAACCAACATTTAACATTTTATTTTCATTTGACTTAAGTTCTGGCGATAAAAAGGGATTTGCTCTGGCATTGATGAACAATAAATTGTCTAAATTGAGAACTGAATCGATACCGGAAAACGGTGCTCAACATTTTTTCGTTCAATGGTATCCTCGGCATACTTGCGCCAAATACGGCATCATTATTTGTGGCGGTGTTGATTTTTATCGTGGAGAACTCATGCAAGGCGTTAAACGTATCATTATGACGTGGTTTCTCGCTGTTCTGTCCTTTGGCGCAGGTGCGCATCCCCACAGCTTTATTCATCTGAAAACCGAAGTCGTGAGCGAGAATGATCGGTTCGTCGCGCTAAAAATGCGCTGGACGATGGATGAAATCACGTCGGCGGATCTGCTTTACGACGCGGGGAATGCTAAACCTGGCGATGAAGTTTGGAAAAAACTGGCGGCGGAAGTGATGGCCAACGTTCTCGGGCAGCACTATTTCACCGAAGTGTGGCACGAAGGGAAAAAGGTAAAGTTTAAAAACAGACCGACGGAATATGGCATGGCGCGTGAAGAACACCAGGCGGTGCTGACGTTCGTTCTGCCGCTGGCCGAAGCTCAACCACTGAGCGGTCAAAAATATACTATTTCAACCTTCGATCCGACCTACTACGTCGATATGAGCTATGACAAAGACAGCGACGCCCGGCTTTCACAGACCATAAGCCAGCAATGCCATATTTCAGTGCATACACCGACACCGAATGAACACATGCTGAGCTTTGCGCAGTCGCTGGATAAAGAAGACGCACCGCCGGAGGATATGGAGTTGGGTAAACAGTTTGCACAGACGGTGACGCTGCAATGTCAGTAGTTTATCAACAACGCGCAGCCAGACGTCGTTGGCTCACGCTATGGCCGCTGGCGGTCTTTTTGCTGCTGGCGACAGGCGGGGTGCTGTGGCTATGGCAGGCCTGGCCGCAGGTGATGATGCAAAGTGTCGTCTGGCAGCGTGACGTTAACCAGCAGATGAGCGGGTTGCTGAAAGCGGTTGCCGCGAATCCCACTCGTGCGGGCGGATCTCTGCTGCTGTTTAGCTTTATTTATGGGGTATTGCACGCATTGGGGCCGGGGCACGGCAAAATCGTCATCACGACCTGGCTTGCGACGCATCCGTCGAAGCTCAAGTCGAGCATTGGGCTGACGCTGGCGTCTTCCCTATTGCAGGGGCTGGTGGCAATAGGACTGGTGGTTGTAGTCCTCACGGTGCTGCAACTGCCTGCCCGACAGCTGCATATGAGCAGTTTCTGGCTGGAGAAAGGAAGTTATGCGCTGGTTGGCATGTTGGGCGTTTTATTGTGTGTCCGTGCGCTGAAGAAATTGCGCCAGCTGCTGATGCGCCCGAAATTCACCGCCTTTACGCCGCACCATGTGCATCACGAGGGCTGCGGCTGCGGGCATCAGCATTTGCCCAACCCGGAACAACTGCAAAGCGGCGATGACTGGCGCGCCCGGTTGATGATTATTCTCTCTATGGGCATGCGTCCCTGCTCTGGCGCAATTATGGTGCTGCTGTTCAGTAAAGTGGTTGGCGTTTTTAGCTGGGGCATGGCGTCGGCGCTGGCGATGGCAGCAGGAACCTCTTTGACGATTACGTCACTGGCTCTGCTGGTACACTGTTTTCGCTCGCTGGCGGTGAGAATTAGCGGACACAAAGCGCCGGTGCTGTGGCGGCAAATCGGATGGATCACGCTGGCATTAGCCGGTGGGGCGGTGCTGATTGCTGCTGCGGTAGTGATGTGGATGAGCGCGGTGCCGGTGGGACGGGGGTTAAGACCGTTTTAGCACTGTTGTCGGATGAATGCCTGATGGCGCTTCGCTGATCAGGCCTACGGGGAACTCCCCAGGTAGGCCGGATAAGGCGCAAGCCGCCATCCGGCATCAAACGATTAACGCTTCAGCGCATCGCTCAGTTCGTCACGCATGTTAGCCAACATGGCTTTAACAACGCGCGGGTTACCTGCAACGATGTTGCCAGTCGCCAGGTAGTTATGACCACCGGTGAAGTCGCAAACCAGTGCGCCAGCTTCACGCGCAATCAGCTCGCCTGCGGCGAAATCCCAAGGTTTCAGACCAATTTCGAAGTAACCGTCAACGCGCGCCGCGGCAACGTAAGCCAGATCCAGCGCAGCAGAACCTGTGCGGCGGAAGTCAGCGCACTCGGTAAACATTTTGCCAAGAATTTTCATGTAAGAAGCGGCGTGCTGCTTCGCTTTGAACGGGAAACCGGTGGCGATGATGGTGCCGTCCAGATCGCGGGCGGTGCTGCCACGCAGACGATAGCCGTTCAGCTGTGCGCCCTGGCCGCGGGTTGCGGTGAACAGTTCGTTACGCATCGGATCGTAAACAACGGCGACTTCAGTACGGCCTTTAATGCGTACTGCGATAGATACCGCGAAGTGCGGCAGACGTTTTACGAAGTTGGTAGTGCCATCCAGTGGATCGATAACCCATTGAACATCCTGATCTTCACCTGCGTGCTCACCGCTTTCTTCGGTGATGATGGTGTGCTGTGGGTAAGATTTGCGAATAGTTTCGATAATAATCGCTTCGGCGGCTTTATCGACGTTAGTCACGAAATCATTGCTGCCTTTCTGGCTGGTTTCTACAGAGTCTGGGGTTTCGTAGTGTTTGGCAATTACATTACCCGCCTTGCGCGCTGCGCGCACGGCGATGGTCAGCATCGGATGCATCGGTCTCTCTCACTGGATGTTAAAGAACGGGAAAACGGCGCAGAGTATAGCAGCGAGTTCGGAATATGTCTTCGTTTTATGATAATATGCCCGAATAATCTTTAGCCGAAGAAATACAATGCTGCAAAATATTCGAATTGTGCTGGTGGAAACCTCTCACACTGGCAACATGGGCTCTGTAGCCCGCGCAATGAAAACCATGGGTTTAACCAATCTGTGGTTGGTAAATCCACTGGTTAAACCGGATTCCCAGGCCATCGCTCTGGCGGCAGGTGCCAGCGATGTGATCGGCAGCGCGCAAATCGTCGATACTCTCGATGAAGCGCTGGCGGGTTGCAGCCTGGTGGTAGGCACCAGCGCGCGCTCCCGTACGCTGCCGTGGCCGATGCTGGATCCGCGTGAATGCGGTTTAAAAAGCGTCTCTGAAGCGACGAATTCGCCCGTAGCGCTGGTGTTTGGTCGTGAACGCGTTGGCCTGACGAATGAAGAACTGCAGAAGTGCCATTACCACGTCGCTATTGCTGCGAACCCGGAATACAGTTCGCTGAACCTGGCGATGGCGGTGCAGGTCATCTCTTATGAAGTGCGCATGGCCTGGCTGGCAACGCAGGAAAGCGAGAAGACCGCAGAATACGAAGAAGCTGAGTACCCGCTGGTCGATGATTTAGAGCGTTTTTACGGTCATCTGGAACAAACGCTGCTGTCGACCGGTTTTATCCGTGAAGGGCATCCGGGACAGGTGATGAACAAGCTGCGCCGTCTGTTTACGCGTGCGCGTCCTGAGAGCCAGGAGCTGAACATTTTGCGCGGAATTTTAGCTTCAATTGAGCAACAGAATAAAAGCAAGTAACTGTACTAATGCCGGATGCGCTTCGCTTATCCGGCCTACGAATCGTGCGGCCTGTAGGCCGGATAAGCGAAGCGCATCCGGCAAACGAATACCGCACGGAACGTCAAATACCTGACTAAATTAGTCAAGTAAATAGTTGACTGATTTAGTCGGGAATGTCAGACTTGCCCCTGCTATGCAATACCCCCATTTTACAATAAAAAACCCCGGGCAGGGGCGAGTTTGAGGCTAAGTAAGACATGAGACTGACATCAAAAGGGCGTTATGCCGTGACCGCAATGTTGGACGTTGCGCTCAACTCCGAAACGGGCCCGGTACCGTTGGCTGATATTTCTGAACGTCAGGGCATTTCCCTGTCATATCTGGAGCAGCTGTTTTCCCGTTTGCGTAAAAACGGTCTGGTTTCCAGCGTACGTGGACCAGGCGGCGGGTATCTGCTGGGTAAAGATGCCGGCAGCATCGCAGTAGGTGAAGTCATCAGCGCTGTGGACGAGTCTGTAGATGCGACCCGTTGCCAGGGCAAAGGCGGTTGTCAGGGCGGCGATAAATGCCTGACCCACGCGCTTTGGCGCGATCTGAGCGATCGTCTGACCGGTTTCCTCAACAACATTACGTTGGGTGAACTGGTGAATAATCAGGAAGTCCTGGATGTGTCTGGTCGCCAGCACACGCATGACGCTCCACGCACTAATCGTGCACAAGACGCGATCGACGTTAAGTTACGCGCATAATTTGCCCGTTATATTTCGTGCCGCAACTGCGTTGGCCACACTTGCTCGCCCCAGTCACTTACTTGATGTAAGCTCCTGGGCACTCTCAAGTTTGCCGCCTTGCTGCAACACGAACTATTTAGGGCAAAGATAATAAGATATTAGAATCAGGCCGGGGTGTTAGACGCCCCGTTAACTCGGTCGTACATCCAGCCGGTTGCCTGATTCCTTGCATTGAAGCGATGTACGGAGTTTATAGAGCAATGAAATTACCGATCTATCTCGACTACTCCGCAACCACGCCGGTGGACCCGCGTGTTGCCGAGAAAATGATGCAGTGTCTGACCCTGGACGGAAACTTTGGTAACCCAGCGTCTCGTTCACACCGTTTCGGCTGGCATGCTGAAGAGGCGGTAGATATCGCCCGTAACCAGATTGCCGATCTTGTGGGTGCCGACCCGCGTGAAATCGTCTTTACCTCCGGTGCGACTGAATCCGATAACCTGGCGATTAAAGGTGCAGCCAACTTTTATCAGAAAAAAGGCAAGCACATCATCACCAGCAAAACCGAACACAAAGCCGTGCTGGACACCTGTCGTCAGCTGGAGCGCGAAGGGTTTGAGGTTACCTACCTCGCCCCGCAGCGTAACGGCATTATCGACCTGAAAGAACTTGAAGCGGCAATGCGTGACGACACCATCCTCGTCTCCATCATGCACGTGAATAACGAAATCGGCGTGGTGCAGGATATCGCGACTATCGGCGAAATGTGCCGTGCGCGCGGCATCATCTATCACGTTGATGCGACCCAGAGCGTGGGCAAACTGCCTATCGATCTGAGCCAACTGAAAGTTGACCTGATGTCCTTCTCCGGTCACAAAATCTATGGCCCGAAAGGCATCGGTGCGCTGTACGTGCGTCGTAAACCGCGTATTCGTATTGAAGCCCAGATGCACGGCGGCGGTCACGAGCGCGGCATGCGTTCCGGTACGCTGCCTGTGCACCAGATCGTTGGGATGGGTGAAGCATATCGCATCGCCAAAGAAGAGATGGAAACCGAGATGGCGCGCCTGCGCAGTCTGCGTAACCGTCTGTGGGACGGCGTGAAAGATATGGAAGAAGTGTATCTTAACGGCGATCTCGAGCAGGGCGCACCGAACATTCTCAACGTTAGCTTCAACTATGTTGAAGGCGAATCGCTGATTATGGCGCTGAAAGATCTGGCTGTATCCTCCGGTTCTGCATGTACTTCTGCAAGCCTGGAGCCATCCTACGTGCTGCGCGCGCTGGGAATGACCGACGAGCTGGCACACAGCTCAATTCGTTTCTCTTTAGGTCGTTTCACTACCGAAGAAGAGATTGACTACACCATCAATCTGGTTCGCAACTCCATCGGCCGTCTGCGTGACCTTTCTCCACTGTGGGAAATGTTCAAACAGGGCGTGGATCTGAACAGCATTGAATGGTCACATCACTAATCGGTATCGATAAGGAGAATTCATCATGGCTTACAGCGAAAAAGTAATCGATCATTACGAGAATCCACGTAACGTGGGCTCTTTTGACAACAGCGACGAGAACGTGGGCAGCGGCATGGTGGGTGCACCGGCCTGTGGCGACGTGATGAAGTTGCAGATTAAAGTCAACAATGAAGGTATCATTGAAGACGCGCGTTTCAAGACTTACGGCTGCGGTTCCGCTATTGCTTCCAGCTCTCTGGTTACCGAATGGGTGAAAGGGAAATCTCTGGACGAAGCACAGGCGATTAAAAACACCGATATCGCCGACGAGCTTGAACTGCCACCGGTGAAAATTCACTGCTCTATTCTGGCTGAAGACGCGATTAAAGCCGCGATTGCGGATTACAAAAGCAAACGTGAAGCAAAATAATTAAGAGTTGAGGTTTTATTATGTCGATTACCTTAAGCGACAGTGCAGCAGCGCGTGTAAATACCTTCCTGGCAAACCGCGGTAAAGGGTTTGGTCTGCGTCTGGGCGTGAGAACCTCCGGCTGCTCAGGTATGGCCTATGTACTGGAATTTGTTGACGAGCCGGCGGCTGAAGATACCGTGTTTGAAGACAAAGGCGTTAAAGTTGTGGTCGACGGTAAGAGCCTGCAATTCCTCGACGGTACGCAGTTAGACTTCGTCAAAGAAGGTCTGAACGAAGGGTTTAAGTTCACTAACCCGAACGTGAAAGACGAATGTGGATGCGGCGAAAGCTTCCACGTGTAACGCGCTTACCGATAACCCCACCGTGGTCGCCTGCGCGTGGGGTTTGTTTTACCTGACTCTCTGGTTTTGCTCCCGTGAACAACAGAGAATCGATGCCCTGAGAATGTTATGGACTACTTCACCCTCTTTGGCTTGCCAGCCCGTTATCAGCTCGATACTCAGGCGCTGAGCCTCCGTTTTCAGGATCTACAACGTCAGTATCATCCTGATAAATTTGCCAGCGGCTCTCAGGCGGAACAACTTGCTGCGGTTTCGCAGTCCGCCACGATCAACCAGGCCTGGCAAACGCTGCGTCATCCTTTGATGCGCGCCGAATACTTATTGTCTTTACACGGTTTTGATATCCGTAGCGAGCAGCACACGGTGCGCGATACCGCGTTCCTGATGGAACAACTGGAACTGCGTGAAGAGCTGGACGAAATTGAACAGGCGAAGGACAGTCAACGTCTGGATACGTTTATGCAACGCGTCAGCGAAATGTATAACGTTCGTCATCAACTGATGGTGGAACAGCTGGATAGCGAGACGTGGGACGCAGCGGCAGATACCGTGCGTAAGCTGCGTTTTCTCGATAAACTGCGAAGCAGTGCAGAACAACTCGAAGAAAAACTGCTCGATTTTTAATTTCCGGAAGCGAAAATGGCCTTATTACAAATTAGTGAGCCTGGTCTGAGCGCCGCGCCGCACCAGCGTCGTCTGGCGGTAGGTATCGATTTAGGCACCACCAACTCCCTGGTTGCGACCGTACGCAGCGGCCAGGCCGAAACGTTGGCAGACCATGAAGGTCGCCACCTGTTGCCGTCAGTGGTTCACTATCAGCAGCAGGGTTATTCTGTCGGTTACGATGCCCGCGCCAATGCTGCGCTGGATACGGCAAACACCGTCAGTTCGGTAAAACGCATGATGGGCCGCTCTCTGGCGGATATCCAGGCGCGTTACCCGCATCTGCCATATACGTTCCAGGCAAGCGAAAACGGCTTGCCGATGATTGAAACCGCTGCCGGATTGCTTAATCCGGTGCGCGTCTCCGCGGATATTCTGAAAGCGCTGGCCGCGCGGGCGACCGAATCACTGTCCGGCGAACTGGACGGCGTGGTAATCACCGTTCCGGCTTACTTTGACGATGCACAGCGTCAGGGGACCAAAGACGCCGCGCGTCTGGCGGGCCTTCACGTATTGCGTCTGTTGAACGAACCGACCGCAGCTGCGATTGCCTATGGTCTGGACTCCGGTCAGGAAGGCGTGATTGCGGTCTACGATCTTGGCGGCGGTACTTTTGATATTTCTATTCTGCGCCTGAGCCGCGGCGTGTTTGAAGTGCTGGCGACCGGCGGTGATTCCGCGCTCGGCGGCGACGATTTTGACCATCTGCTGGCCGATTATATTCGCCAGCAGGCTGGCGTGACCGATCGTAGCGATAACCGCGTACAGCGCGAACTGCTGGATGCCGCGATTGCCGCGAAAATCGCGCTCAGCGATGCCGATTCTGTGACGGTTAACGTGGCGGGATGGCAGGGTGAAATCACCCGTGAAACCTTTAATGAACTCATTTCCGCACTGGTCAAGCGTACGCTGCTGGCCTGCCGTCGCGCGCTGAAAGATGCGGGCGTGGAGCCGCAGGATGTGCTGGAAGTGGTGATGGTCGGTGGTTCAACGCGCGTGCCATTGGTGCGTGAACGCGTCGGTGAATTTTTTGGCCGTACACCACTGACTTCTATCGACCCGGATAAAGTGGTGGCTATCGGAGCGGCAATCCAGGCGGATATTCTGGTCGGGAACAAACCGGACAGCGAAATGCTGCTGCTGGACGTTATCCCGCTGTCGCTCGGCCTTGAAACGATGGGCGGTCTGGTGGAGAAAGTGATCCCGCGTAACACCACGATTCCGGTGGCGCGCGCGCAGGATTTTACCACCTTTAAAGATGGCCAAACCGCGATGTCCATTCACGTGATGCAGGGTGAACGTGAGCTGGTGCAGGACTGCCGTTCACTGGCGCGTTTTGCGCTGCGCGGCATCCCAGCATTGCCAGCTGGCGGCGCGCATATCCGCGTGACCTTCCAGGTGGACGCCGATGGCCTGCTGAGCGTCACCGCGATGGAAAAATCCACCGGCGTTGAGTCCTCAATTCAGGTTAAACCGTCCTACGGTCTGACCGACAGTGAAATCGCCTCCATGATTCAGGATTCGATGAGTTTTGCCGAGCAGGACGTTAAAGCCCGTATGCTGGCAGAACAGAAAGTCGAAGCGGCACGCGTACTGGAAAGTTTATCCGGTGCGCTGAACGCTGATGCCGCGCTGTTAAGCGCCGCAGAACGTCAGGCTATCGACACCGCAGCCGCGCACTTGAGCGAGGTTGCACAGGGTGACGATGTTGACGCGATAGAACAAGCCATTAAAAACGTAGACAAACAAACCCAGGAGTTCGCCGCTCGCCGCATGGACAAGTCCGTCCGTAGCGCGCTGAAAGGCCATTCCGTGGACGAGGTTTAATATGCCAAAGATTGTTATTTTGCCTCATCAGGATCTCTGTCCCGATGGTGCAGTTCTGGAAGCTGAGACCGGCGAAACCATTCTTGACGTTGCCCTGCGTAACGGTATCGAGATTGAACACGCCTGTGAAAAATCCTGTGCCTGCACAACCTGCCACTGCATCGTACGTGAAGGTTTTGATTCTTTGCCGGAAAGCACAGAAGAAGAAGACGACATGCTGGATAAAGCCTGGGGACTGGAGCCGGAGAGCCGTTTAAGCTGTCAGGCGCGCGTCACCGAGGACGATTTAGTGGTCGAAATCCCACGTTACACAATCAATCATGCGCGTGAGCATTAACAGAGGGTAGTATGGGACTGAAGTGGACCGATAGCCGCGAAATCGGCGAGGCGTTGTACGACGCGTTCCCCGATCTCGACCCCAAGACCGTTCGTTTCACCGATCTGCACCAGTGGATCTGTGACCTGGAAGAGTTCGATGATGATCCACAGGCATCGAACGAAAAAATCCTTGAGGCCATTTTGCTGGTCTGGCTGGACGAAGCCGAATAAGTCAACGGGCTGCCCACGGGTGGCCCGTTTTCCTGTATGCGCGAAAATAAGGATAAATACAATGACAGAAGCCATGAAAATTACGCTTTCCACGCAACCTGCCGATGCCCGCTGGGGTGAAAAGGCGACATACAGCATTAATAATGATGGCATTACCCTGCACCTGAACGGAAAAGATGACCTCGGCCTTATCCAGCGCGCTGCGCGTAAAATTGACGGTCTGGGTATTAAACATGTCCAACTGGATGGTGAAGGCTGGGATACCGAACGTAGCTGGGCGTTCTGGCAGGGCTACAAAGGACCAAAAGGCACCCGCAAAGTTGAGTGGGCTGCTCTGGATGAGGCACAGCGCAAAGAGCTGGATAACCGTCTGAAAATTATTGACTGGGTGCGCGATACCATTAACGCCCCGGCAGAAGAGCTGGGCCCGGAACAGCTGGCGCAACGCGCAGTAGACCTGCTGTGTTCTGTTGCCTGCGATAACGTCTCTTACCGCATCACTAAAGGTGAAGATCTGCGCGAGCAGAACTACATGGGATTGCATACCGTAGGTCGTGGCTCCGAACGTCCTCCGGTGCTGCTGGCGCTGGATTACAATCCAACTGGCGATAAAGAAGCCCCGGTTTATGCCTGTCTGGTTGGCAAGGGAATTACCTTTGACTCCGGCGGATACAGCATCAAGCAAAGCGCATTTATGGACTCAATGAAGTCTGATATGGGCGGTGCGGCAACGGTCACCGGCGCGCTGGCGTTCGCCATCACCCGTGGTCTGAACAAGCGCGTGAAGCTGTACCTGTGCTGCGCGGATAACCTGATCAGCGGCAACGCCTTTAAGCTCGGCGATATTATTCACTATCGCAACGGTAAAAAAGTTGAAGTGATGAATACCGATGCCGAAGGGCGTCTGGTACTGGCCGATGGTCTGATCGACGCCAGCGCGCAAAAACCAGAATTGATCATTGATGCTGCGACGCTGACCGGCGCGGCAAAAACGGCGCTGGGCAACGATTACCACGCGCTGTTTAGCTTTGACGATCAACTGGCTGCCCGTCTGCTGGCAAGTGCGGCGCAAGAAAACGAACCGTTCTGGCGTCTGCCGTTGGCAGAGTTCCACCGTAGCCAGTTGCCGTCTAACTTTGCCGAGCTGAATAATACCGGCAGCGCGGCCTATCCGGCGGGTGCCAGCACCGCGGCGGGCTTCCTGTCCCATTTCGTGGAAAACTATCAGCAGGGCTGGCTGCATATTGACTGCTCTGCAACCTATCGCAAAGCGCCAGTTGAGCAGTGGTCTGCGGGCGCAACCGGTTTAGGTGTGCGTACTATCGCGAATCTGTTGACTGCCTGAAAGGTGTTTTTGTAGGCCGGGTAAGCGAAGTGCCACCCGGCATTGTGCCTGATGGCGACGCGGTGCGTCTTATCAGGCCTACAACTCATATATTCATAATTTGTGATCTCTATGTCCGAAACGAAAAACGAATTAGAAACCCTGCTGGAGCAAGCGGCGACAGAGCCTGCGCATCGCCCGGCATTTTTCCGTACTTTACTGGAGTCTACCGTCTGGGTGCCGGGTACTGCCGCAGAAGGCGAGGCGGTGGTTGAAGACAGCGCCCTCGACCTTCAGCACTGGGAAAAGGAAGACGGCACCACCGTGATCCCGTTCTTTACCTCCCTGGAAGCCCTGCAGCAGGCGGTTGAAGATGAGCAGGCATTTGTCGTCATGCCGGTGCGTACATTGTTTGAAATGACGCTCGGCGAAACGCTGTTTCTCAACGCGAAACTGCCGACCGGCAAAGAATTTATGCCGCGTGAAATCAGCCTGCTGATGGGAGAAGAGGGGAATCCGCTCAGCACCCAGGAAGTACTGGAAGGCGGTGAATCGTTGATCCTCTCTGAAGTCGCTGAACCTCCGGCGCAGATGATTGACTCGCTGACTACGCTGTTTAAAACCATTAAGCCGGTAAAACGCGCATTTCTCTGCTCGATCAAAGAAAGTCCGGATGCCCAACCCAACCTGCTGATTGGAATTGAAGCCGATGGCGATATTGAAGAGATTATTCATGCCACGGGGAGTGTTGCAACGGACACGTTACCGGGCGATGAACCGATTGATATCTGCCAGGTGGTGAAAGGTGAGAAAGGGGTCAGCCACTTTATTACCGAACACATCGCGCCTTTCTACGAGCGTCGCTGGGGCGGATTCCTGCGGGATTTCAAACAGAACAGGATTATCTGAGTAAAGGAAAGCCGCCCCATAGGGCGGCTACCTGGCTTACTTGCCCTGGGCGCTGAGCGTCACGCGTACAGAATTACCTGAGTAACTCCGATCCCCGTGAAGACACAACGTTCCAGATACAACAAGCACGATACAGAAGTACCGTATCTTCATTGCGCGGTCCATGCGAAGACCGCATCACGACAGCACCACTGGCGATCATGCCGTGATAGCAAGCGCTGAGGTGCACCTGCGTATACGGCCATACAATGACCTTCCCTAAAGCCAGTGCCTGTTTGCGAGACAGCGGAAAGGGCCGCTCAGAATAATACATTAAATGTTGAATAGTTTCCCTGTTAATTAACTTGACTTTTATTCTATTAAACCGGAATATTTAGCTACTGAGGTGCGCCTGCGTTGCTATGGCAACACAGCCTGCTGGGAAGGCCGCGAACCGGACTGGCACAAAAAAACCGCTCAATGAGCGGTTTTTTTGTGGGCGAAAAAGAGGTGTAAATCAGATTTTATTTAGTCTCAGCGGGTTCTACCGGTAAATCGTTGCGCGCTCCCCATTCGCTCCATGCGCCGTCATACAACGCGACGTTGGAAACGCCCAGCGTGGCAAGTGCGAGCACCACCACGGCAGCCGTTACGCCGGAGCCGCAACTGGCGATAATAGGGCGGTCAAAACTCACGCCGTGGCTGAAGAAGATAGCATCCAGCTCATCGGTGGTTTTTAATTCACCGTCACGAACCAACTCTGTCCACGGTACGTTCAGCGCACCGGGCACATGACCACGCTTCAGGCCTGGCCTCGGCTCGTCAACTTCGGCGTTAAAACGCGCAGCCGGTCGCGCATCGACAATCTGTGCGGTTTTTTCATGGCTGGCCAGCAGGACATCGGTCACCCGCACTACGGCCTCTGGCGTAAACGCGGCGTCAAACTCGCCTTCGGGCAAATCAACGTTCCCTTTCTGCAACGGTAACGCATCACGCTGCCAGCTCGCAAAACCGCCTGCCAGAATGGAGACATTTTCCACGCCAAATGCGCGCAGCATCCACCAGGCACGCGGGGCAGAAAACAGGTTGCCATCATCGTAGACAACCAGATGCTTATCCTGATGAACCCCCAGCTCGCGCATAGCTACGGCAAAGGCTTCCGGGCGCGGCATCATGTGTGGCAATGACGAGGTATGGTCGGAAAGCGCTTCAATATCAAAAAAGACTGCACCAGGAATATGGCTCGCGCGATACTCCTCGCCAACATCGCGATCTTCCTGTCCTGGAGGAGCCATCCGGGCATCAAGAATTTGTATTTCCGGATCGTCAATGTGTTCGATAAGCCAGTCGGCAGCGACAAAGAAGGCGGTGGTCATAGGCATCTCCATTTTTACCAGGTTTCGGCGAATTGTCGGCTGTTTACCGTAAAGCGACAAGTAAAAGAGGCTGATTTGTCAGGTGGACCCACATTAATCACGAAAATTCAGACAACAACATCCTATTACTGACTTCCACCTGTTGAAATCTGACGCATAATAGTTGTTCTACGTAGCTAACGGGCCACTCAGGCCAGGGATGAAAAATGAAACATTTACGCGTAGTGGCCTGTATGCTGATGTTGGCGCTGGCGGGGTGCGATAATAACGATAAGCCGTCGGTGGCGGCAAAAAATGATACGCCCGCCCCACAGACCACGCCGGCAAAAGATCCGGGGCAATTACAAAAGCTGATGCAGCAAAGCCAGGGCAAGCCGTTGACGCTGCTGGATGCCTCAGAAGTCCAGTTGGATGGTGCGGCGACGCTGGTGCTGACTTTTTCTATTCCTCTCGATCCTGAACAAGATTTTTCTCGCGTACTGCATGTTGTCGATAAAAAAAGCGGCAAAGTGGATGGGGCCTGGGAGCTGGCGCCAAATCTGAAAGAGCTACGCTTACGCCACCTCGAACCTAACCGCGAGCTGGTGGTGACCATTGAGCGTGATTTATTGGCACTGAATAAAGCGACGTTCGCTATCGACTATGAAAAAAATATTACCACCCGCGACGTCCAGCCAAGCGTAGGCTTCGCCAGTCGCGGCTCGCTGCTGCCGGGAAAAGTGATTGAAGGGCTGCCGGTGATGGCTCTTAACGTCAATAGCGTGGATGTGAACTTCTTTCGCGTGAAGCCTGAGTCGCTCGGTGCGTTTGTCAGCCAGTGGGAATACCGCAATTCGTTGTCTAACTGGGAGTCCGACAATCTGCTGAAAATGGCGGAACTGGTGTATACCGGGCGCTTTGACCTCAATCCTGCGCGCAATACCCGCGAGAAACTGCTGCTGCCGCTGAGCGATATCAAGCCGCTGCAGCAGGCGGGCGTGTACGTGGCGGTGATGAATCAGGCCGGACATTACAACTACAGCAATGCCGCGACGTTGTTCACGCTCAGCGATATTGGTGTGTCTGCACACCGTTACCATAATCAACTGGATGTCTTTACGCAGAGTCTGGAAAACGGTGCCGCGCAGCAGGGGATTGATGTCACCTTACTCAATGAAAAAGGACAGACGCTGGCACAGGCGACCAGCGACGCTCAGGGGCACGTGAAGCTCGAGACGGATAAAGACGCCGCCTTATTGTTGGCCCGCAAAGACGGGCAGACCACGCTGCTGGACCTGAAGCTCCCGGCGTTGGATCTGGCTGAATTTGATATCGCTGGCGCGCCGGGATACAGCAAACAGTTCTTTATGTTCGGCCCACGCGATCTCTATCGTCCTGGCGAAACGGTGATCCTCAACGGATTACTGCGCGACAGCGATGGTAAAACGTTGCCCGACCAGCCGGTGAAGCTGGAGATCGTGAAACCCGACGGACAGGTTTTACGCTCGGTAGTTAGCCAACCGGAAAACGGCTTGTACCGCTTTAGCTGGCCGCTGGACAGCAGCGCGCCAACCGGCATGTGGCATATTCGGGCTAATACCGGTGATAACCAGTCGCGGATGTGGGATTTCCACGTCGAAGACTTTATGCCGGAGCGAATGGCGCTCAATCTCACCGCAAACAAGAGGCCAGTGGCACCAACTGATGAAGTGAAGTTCTCGGTGGTGGGCTACTACCTGTACGGCGCGCCCGCCAACGGCAATGCGCTGCAAGGACAGCTTTATCTGCGTCCGTTGCGGGATGCGGTACAGGCGTTACCGGGCTTCCAGTTTGGGAATATCGCCGAAGAAAACCTTTCCCGTAGTCTTGATGAAGTTCAACTGACGCTGGATGACCACGGTCGCGGCGAAGTGACCACCAACAGCCAGTGGCAGGAGACGCATTCCCCGTTACAGGTCATTCTGCAAGCCAGCCTGCTGGAGTCGGGCGGTCGTCCGGTGACCCGTCGGGTTGAACAAGCCATCTGGCCTACGGATACGCTGCCGGGTATTCGTCCGCAGTTTGCGGCGAAAGCCGTTTATGACTACCGCACCGATACCACCGTGAATCAGCCCATCGTCGATGAAAACAGCAACGCCGCGTTCGATATCGTGTATGCCGACGCGCAAGGCGAGAAAAAAGCAGTATCCGGATTGCAGGTGCGTTTGATCCGTGAACGCCGTGATTACTACTGGAACTGGTCTGAGGGCGAGGGCTGGCAGTCTCAGTTTGATCAAAAAGATCTGGTGGAGGGTGAGCAGACCCTGGATCTTAAGGCCGATGAAACCGGTAAAGTCAGTTTCCCGGTTGAGTGGGGCGCCTATCGCCTGGAAGTGAAAGCACCGAATGATGCGGTGAGCAGCGTGCGCTTCTGGGCCGGTTATAGCTGGCAGGATAACAGCGACGGCAGCGGGTCAGTACGTCCCGATCGCGTGACGTTGAAACTGGACAAACCCAATTACCGTCCCGGCGATACTATGACGCTGCACATTGCCGCGCCCGCCGCTGGCAAAGGCTATGCGATGGTTGAATCCAGCGAAGGTCCGCTGTGGTGGCAAGAGATCGACGTGCCGACGGCGGGTCTTGATCTCTCCATCCCGGTCGATAAAAGCTGGAACCGCCATGACCTGTATCTCAGCGCTTTAGTGATACGCCCTGGCGATAAATCCCGCTCAGCAACGCCAAAACGGGCGGTCGGGTTACTGCATTTACCGTTAGGTGATGAAAACCGTCGTCTGGGGCTGGCGCTGGAAAGTCCGGCGAAAATACGGCCCAATCAGCCGTTGACCGTCAAGATTAAAGCCAGCGTTAAAAATGGTGACGTGCCAAAACAGGTTAATGTACTGGTCTCTGCCGTTGACAGCGGGGTCCTGAATATTACGGATTACGTCACGCCGGATCCGTGGCAGGCGTTTTTCGGGCAAAAACGCTATGGCGCGGATATTTATGATATTTACGGCCAGGTAATCGAAGGTCAGGGGCGTCTGGCGGCATTGCGCTTTGGTGGTGATGGCGATGAGTTAAAACGCGGCGGCAAGCCTCCAGTCAATCACGTTAACATCGTGGCGCAACAGGCGTTGCCGGTCATACTTAACGAGCAAGGCGAAGGTACGGTGACATTACCGATTGGTGATTTCAACGGCGAGCTACGGGTCATGGCGCAAGCCTGGACTGCGGATGACTATGGCAGCAGCGAAAGCAAAGTGATTGTCGCCGCGCCGGTGATTGCTGAACTGAATATGCCGCGCTTTCTGGCAGGGGGAGATACGTCGCGCCTGACGCTGGATGTGACCAACCTGACTGACAAACCGCAAACGCTGGACATTAAGCTCGTAGCCAGCGGTTTACTGGAGCTGATGGGACAAGATCCCGCGCCGGTAAATCTGGCGCCTGGCGTACGGACTACGTTGTTTATTCCGGTGCGTGCGCGGGAGGGCTTTGGCGATGGCGAAATTCAGGCGCAGATTAGCGGTCTGACGTTACCGGGCGAAATGCTGCCTGTTCAGCATAAGCAGTGGAAGATTGGTGTGCGTCCGGCGTTCCCGGCGCAAACCGTTAACACCGGGGTCGCGCTTCAGCCGGGCGCAACCTGGCAGCTTCCGGGTGAAGAACTGACGAATTTCTCCCCAGCGACAATGCAGGGACAACTGCTGTTCAGCGGTAAACCGCCGCTGAATCTGGCGCGCTACATCCGTGAACTGAAAGCTTATCCTTACGGTTGCCTTGAGCAAACGGCGAGCGGGTTGTTCCCGTCTTTATACACCAACGCCGCGCAGCTGAAGGCGTTAGGTATCGCGGGCGACAGTGATGAAAAACGCCGTGCGGCAGTAGAGATTGGTATCTCTCGTTTACTGCAAATGCAGCGTGACAACGGTGGGTTTGCGCTGTGGGATAAGAACGGAGCGGAAGAGTACTGGCTGACCGCGTATGTGATGGATTTCCTCGTTCGGGCGAATGAACAGGGCTACAGCGTGCCGGCAGAGGTCATTAACCGGGGCAACGAGCGACTTCTGCGCTACTTGCAGGATCCGGGCATGATGTCGATTCGTTATACCGACGACGCATCAGCGAGCCGATTTGCCGTCCAGGCCTACGCCGCGCTGGTACTGGCTCGTCAGCAGAAAGCCCCGCTCGGCGCGCTGCGTGAGATCTGGGATCATCGTGCACAGGCCGCTTCGGGTTTACCGCTATTGCAACTGGGTATTGCGCTGAAAAATATGGGCGATGCTAACCGTAGTGAACAGGCGTTGACCCTGGCGTTGAATACGCCACGCCGCGATGCGCAGCAGTGGATGGCGGATTACGGCAGCCAGCTGCGCGACAACGCGTTGATGCTGGCCTTGCTGGAAGAAAACAAACTTAAACCTGAGGTACAGAATACGCTGCTGAACACCTTGTCAGAACAGGCCTTTGGGCAGCGCTGGCTCTCTACCCAGGAAAATAATGCGCTGTTCCTTGCCGCGCGTACGTTACAGGATTTACCTGGCTCGTGGCAGGCGCAAACGTCACTCTCTGAACAGCCGTTAGCCGCAGAGAAATCACAGACGCGTAATCTGGATGCCGACGCGCTGTCTACGCTGAGCGTGACCAATACCGGTAATCTGCCTCTGTGGTTGCGTCTGGATGTGAGCGGTTACCCGCAAACCTCGCCAACGCCTGTCAGCAACGTTCTGCATATTGAGCGTCAGATCCTGGGGCTCGACGGGAACAGCAAATCGCTGGATTCTCTGCGCAGCGGCGAACTGGTGCTGGTCTGGCTGGAGGTGAAAGCCAGCCAGAACGTACCGGATGCGCTGGTGGTCGACTTACTGCCAGCGGGCCTGGAACTGGAAAACCAGAATCTGGCCAACGGCAGCGCCAGCCTGCAGGACAGCGGCAGCGAGGTGGCTAATCTGCTCAATCAGATGCAGCAGGCGAATATCCAGCACGTTGAGTTCCGCGACGATCGCTTTGTCGCCGCGGTGGCGGTCAACGAAGGACAGCCGGTGACGCTGGTGTATCTGGCGCGGGCGGTAACGCCGGGAACGTATCAGGTTCCTGTGCCGCAGGTGGAGTCAATGTACGTTCCGCAGTGGCGCGCGACCGGTGCGACAGAGGGACTGTTGATTGTCAGACCGTAAATGATGCGTGGGTTGGGTAAACACGGCTGCTGGCTCTGGCTGGCAGCCGCTACGTTATTGCTTACGGCGGCGGTTTGGGCGGCAGATAAAATCTGGCCGCTGCCGCTGCACGAAGTCGATCCGGCGCGTGTCGTGGTGGCCTATGATGGTACGCCGCTCTGGCGCTTCGCCGACGCGGATGGCATCTGGCGCTATCCGGTGACAATTGATGAAGTGTCCCCCCGGTACCTTGAGGCGTTAATTAACTACGAAGACCGCTGGTTCTGGAAACATCCTGGCGTTAATCCTTTTTCAGTACTGCGTGCGGCATGGCAGGATCTCTCCTCCGGGCGCGTGGTTTCGGGCGGTAGCACGCTCACCATGCAGGTCGCACGATTGCTCGATCCCCATCCGCGCACCTTCGGCGGCAAATTCCGCCAACTCTGGCGCGCATTGCAGCTGGAATGGCATCTCTCCAAGCGCGACATCCTGACGCTGTATCTTAACCGCGCGCCGTTCGGCGGTACGCTGCAAGGGGTGGGAGCCGCAAGCTGGGCCTATCTTGGGAAATCACCCGCGCAATTGAGTTATTCCGATGCCGCGCTGCTGGCCGTGCTGCCGCAGGCACCGAGTCGCCTGCGCCCGGATCGTTGGCCGGATCGCGCCGAAGCCGCGCGAAATAAAGTGCTCGAACGCATGGCAACGCAGGGTATTTGGCCAGCCAGACAAGTGCAGGAATCACGCGAAGAACCGGTCTGGCTGGCGCCCCGACAAATGCCGCAGCTCGCGCCGTTATTCTCGCGCATGATGCTGGGAAAAAGCCGGAGCGATAAAATCGTGACCACCCTTGACGCCGGATTGCAGCGCCAGCTGGAAGAGCTGGCGCAAAACTGGAAGGGGCGCTTACCTGCGCGCAGTTCGCTGGCGATGATTGTGGTCGATCACACCGACATGAGCGTGCGTGGCTGGGTCGGCTCGGTAGATATGAATGACGACTCCCGCTTTGGTCATGTGGATATGGTGAATGCGATTCGTTCGCCGGGCTCGGTGCTGAAGCCGTTCATCTATGGTCTGGCGCTGGATGACGGACTCATCCATCCGGCTTCATTGTTGCAAGATGTACCGCGTCGCACCGGGGATTATCGACCAGGGAATTTTGACAGTGGTTTTCATGGCCCGGTGAGTATGAGCGAAGCGCTGGTGCGTTCGCTGAATTTACCCGCCGTGCAGGTACTCGAAGCCTATGGCCCGAAGCGTTTTGCCGCAAAATTACGTAATGTGGGCTTGCCGTTGTACTTACCCGCAGGAGCCGCGCCGAATCTGTCGCTGATTTTGGGCGGCGCGGGGGCGAGACTTGAAGATATGGCGGCGGCGTACAGCGCCTTTGCCCGCCAGGGGAACGCGGGAAAACTGCGCCTGCAGCCAGACGACCCGCTGCTGGAGCGTCCGTTGATGTCAGCAGGTGCGGCGTGGATTATTCGCCGCATTATGGCTGACGAAGCACAGCCGCTGCCGGATAACGCGCTGAGCCGCGTGGTGCCATTGGCATGGAAAACGGGTACCAGCTATGGCTATCGCGACGCGTGGGCGATTGGCGTTAACGCCCGTTATGTGATTGGCATCTGGACCGGCAGGCCCGACGGTACGCCGGTGGTGGGGCAGTTTGGTTTTGCCAGCGCTGTGCCGTTGCTCAATCAGGTCAACAATCTTTTGCTCTCTCGCGGGACAAATCAGCCGGAAGACCCGCGACCAGAGTCGGTCAGTCGGGGCGTAGTGTGCTGGCCTGGCGGGCAATTTTTGCCAGACGGAGACGGCAACTGCCGTCGCCGCTTAGCGACCTGGCTACTGGACGGTAGCCAGCCGCCAACGTTGTTATTGCCCGAACAGGAAGGCGTGAGTGGCATTCGTTTCCCCATCTGGCTGGACGATGAAGGCAAACGTGTGGCGGCGGATTGCCCACAGGCGCACGAGCAAACGTTAATCGTCTGGCCTTTGCCGCTGGAGCCATGGTTACCGGAGTCAGAGCGCCGTGGGGCAAGGCTACCGCCGGTTTCTGCCACGTGTCCGCCGCTGGGACAGGTTGCTTCCCTGCCGTTGCAGTTGACAGGCGTTCGCGATGGCGCGATTGTGAAGCGTTTACCCGGTTCTGCGCAGGCCTTATTGCCGGTACAAACCAGCGGCGGGACAGGCGATCGCTGGTGGTTTCTTAACGGTGAACGGCTGGATGAACGCGGACGCCGTTTGACGCTACAGTTGGCGACCAAAGGAGATTATCAACTGTTGGTGATGGATGACGCCGGACAGGTGGCGACGGTGAGATTTTCGTTGCAGTAGACCAGTTGGTCACTGTTTGTTGCTAAAATTCATCTTATTTTAAAGAAATGTTATCTTCGTCAATAGTCAATTGCCGGGATGCTCTTTATAATCCGCGCCAGGTAAACCACAACAAAACATCTTTTTCAGAGGTAATCATGACTATTGAACGTACTTTTTCCATCATCAAACCAAACGCGGTGGCAAAAAACGTTATTGGGAGCATCTTTGCGCGCTTTGAAGCTGCAGGGTTCAAAATTGTTGGTACTAAAATGCTGCACCTGACCGTTGAGCAGGCGCGCGGCTTCTACGCCGAGCATGATGGCAAGCCGTTCTTTGACGGTCTGGTTGAATTCATGACCTCTGGTCCAATCGTTGTTTCTGTTCTGGAAAGCGAAAATGCCGTACAGCGCCATCGCGATCTGCTGGGTGCAACCAACCCGGCAAATGCGCTGGCTGGTACTCTGCGCGCAGATTATGCTGACAGCTTTACTGAGAACGGCACCCATGGTTCTGACTCCGTTGAGTCTGCGGCGCGTGAAATCGCCTATTTCTTTGGTGAAGGCGAGGTTTGTCCGCGCACTCGCTAATAAAGCTCGTCCTGTAGGCCGGATAAGCGTTTAGCGCATCCGGCACTGCTTTGCCTGATGGCGACGCGAGGCGTCTTATCAAGCCTACGTTCTTTCTTTACATATTATTTTCGCTAATGCTTCGTGCAAACGTGGCATCCCTGCGCCAGACTTTGTACAATGCAACGCCCCGGAAGAGCAGATCGCTTGCCGGGGCGTTTCTTTTTAACCCTCCACGGGCCACAACGTGTAACAACGAGGCCGGAAAAAATTATGTCTGAATTAGTTAACACCTCTGAAGTCGTCATTCCTGCGGTTCCAAATAAAAATGGAAAAATTAACCTGCTGGATCTGAACCGTCAGCAAATGCGCGAATTCTTCAAAGAAATGGGCGAAAAACCGTTTCGTGCCGATCAGGTCATGAAGTGGATGTACCACTATTGCAGCGACAACTTTGATGACATGACTGACATCAATAAGGTTCTGCGTAACAAGCTGAAAGAAGTGGCTGAAATTCGCGCCCCGGAAGTGGTGGAAGAGCAGCGTTCTTCTGACGGTACGATCAAATGGGCCATCGCGGTTGGCGATCAGCGCGTAGAAACCGTGTATATCCCGGAAGACGATCGCGCCACCCTGTGTGTTTCTTCACAGGTCGGTTGTGCATTAGAGTGTAAATTCTGCTCTACGGCGCAACAGGGCTTTAACCGTAACCTGCGGGTGTCGGAGATCATTGGTCAGGTCTGGCGCGCGGCGAAAATCGTCGGCGCGGTGAAGGCTACGGGCGTGCGTCCTATTACCAACGTGGTGATGATGGGGATGGGCGAGCCGCTGCTCAACCTGACTAACGTCGTGCCGGCGATGGAAATCATGCTGGACGACTTCGGTTTCGGGCTGTCCAAGCGTCGCGTTACGCTCTCCACCTCAGGCGTTGTCCCTGCGCTGGATAAACTGGGTGATATGATTGATGTCGCACTGGCGATTTCTCTGCATGCGCCAAATGATGAAATTCGTGACGAAATTGTGCCTATCAACAAGAAGTACAATATCGAAACGTTCCTCGGGGCTGTGCGCCGCTATCTGGAGAAATCCAATGCGAATCAGGGTCGTGTAACCATCGAGTATGTGATGTTGGATCACATCAACGATGGCACTGAGCATGCTCATCAGCTTGCTGAACTGCTGAAAGATACGCCGTGTAAGATCAACCTGATCCCGTGGAACCCGTTCCCGGGCGCGCCGTATGGCCGTAGTTCTAACAGCCGTATCGATCGTTTCTCCAAAGTGCTGATGAGCTATGGTTTCACCACCATCGTGCGCAAAACACGTGGCGATGACATCGATGCAGCCTGTGGTCAGCTGGCGGGCGACGTTATTGACCGTACTAAGCGTACTCTGCGCAAGCGTATGCAAGGCGATGCTATCGATATCAAAACCGTTTGATGCCGAATGCACTACGGTATAAATAATGTACCGTAGTGCAATGTAAGTTACATAAGGTCCTTTGTTGTAGTCGTCTGAGCAATAATAACGGTGCGTTTTAGTCGACTTTAAGGCAGTATGTAGCGGTTCAACAAGCGTTTAGCCCTCAGGTTTACGCTGTTTTGTCATTGATAGTCTGACCGTTTTATACTGTCTGACGAAGGTTAACTGACCAGATGTTTCGCGGTGTGGGTGAGCATTGTGGCTCGCCGGCATCAGAACCCAAATTTACGCAGCTGTAGCGAATGAATACTGAAGCCACGCACGACAAAAATGAAGCACTCTCCACCGGCGTTCGTCTGCGCAATGCCCGTGAACAACTCGGATTCAGCCAGCAGGTGGTCGCGGAACGACTCTGCCTGAAGGTTTCCACGGTACGCGATATTGAAGAAGATAAGGCGCCAGCCGATCTCGCTTCAACATTTCTGCGCGGGTATATCCGTTCTTATGCGCGTCTGGTGCATATTCCTGAAGAAGAACTGTTGCCAGGGTTGGAAAAACAGGCTCCGATTCGTCCTGCCAAAGTCGCACCGATGCAGAGCTTTTCGCTCGGTAAGCGTCGTAAGAAACGCGATGGCTGGTTAATGACCTTTACCTGGCTGGTACTGTTTGTCGTTGTCGGACTGACAGGCGCCTGGTGGTGGCAGAACCATAAGGCGCAGCAGGAAGAGATCACCACCATGGCCGATCAATCCTCCGCTGAGTTGAATGCCGGTAAAGAGGGGGCGCAGAATGTACCGTTAGATACCAGCGCTGCAGCAAGCCCGGATACCACGTCGGCTGCTGACAATGGCGCGGTAACGGATGCAGCGCCAGCGCAACAAAATGCCGCCGCGACTCAGGCTCCGGCTGCTGATGCGCAACAGAACGCCGTTGTGGCGCCTTCTCAGGCTAACGTTGATACCGCAACCGCACCGGCCGCTGCAGCACCGCTGCCGACTGACCAGGCTGGCGTCACGACACCGGCTGGCGATCCTAACGCGCTGGTGATGAACTTTACTGCTGACTGCTGGCTGGAAGTCACCGATGCGACCGGCAAGAAACTGTTCAGCGGGATGCAGCGTAAAGATGGCAATCTGAATCTGGTCGGTCAGGCGCCATATAAACTGAAAATTGGCGCTCCGGCGGCAGTGCAGATTCAGTTCCAGGGTAAACCTGTCGATCTAAGTCGTTTTATCAGAACTAACCAGGTTGCGCGTCTGACCGTTAATGCCGAACAATCAACGGCTCAGTAACAGACGGCAATGCGGGAGATTTTTTAATGCATAACCAGGCTCCAATTCAACGTAGAAAATCGACACGCATTTACGTTGGGAACGTGCCGATCGGCGATGGCGCGCCCATCGCCGTACAGTCGATGACCAATACGCGTACCACGGATGTGGAAGCAACGGTTAATCAGATTAAAGCGCTGGAACGCGTAGGCGCAGACATTGTTCGTGTCTCTGTACCGACAATGGATGCCGCAGAAGCGTTCAAGCTTATCAAACAGCAGGTTAACGTCCCGCTGGTTGCTGATATTCACTTCGACTATCGTATCGCGCTGAAGGTGGCGGAATACGGCGTTGATTGCCTGCGTATCAACCCAGGTAATATCGGTAATGAAGAGCGTATTCGCATGGTGGTGGATTGCGCTCGTGATAAAAATATTCCTATCCGCATCGGCGTCAATGCCGGATCGCTGGAAAAAGATCTGCAGGAAAAATACGGTGAGCCGACGCCGCAGGCGCTGCTGGAATCTGCGATGCGCCATGTGGATCATCTCGATCGACTGAACTTCGATCAGTTCAAAGTCAGCGTGAAAGCGTCTGACGTTTTCCTCGCCGTGGAATCTTATCGCCTGCTGGCGAAACAGATCGATCAGCCGCTGCATCTGGGGATCACCGAAGCCGGTGGCCTGCGTAGTGGTTCCGTGAAGTCCGCGATCGGCCTCGGCCTGCTGTTATCTGAAGGGATCGGCGATACGCTGCGTGTTTCTCTGGCGGCGGATCCGGTGGAAGAGATCAAAGTGGGTTTTGATATTCTGAAATCACTGCGCATTCGTGCGCGCGGGATCAACTTTATCGCTTGCCCAACCTGCTCGCGTCAGGAGTTTGACGTTATCGGTACAGTGAACGCGCTGGAGCAACGCCTGGAAGATATCATTACGCCAATGGATGTATCGATCATCGGCTGCGTGGTAAACGGCCCTGGTGAAGCGCTGGTTTCTACGCTGGGCGTGACGGGCGGTAACAAGAAAAGCGGTCTGTATGAAGACGGCGTGCGTAAGGACAGACTCGATAACGACGACATGATTACGCAGCTTGAAGCCCGCATTCGTGCTAAAGCAAGTATTCTGGACGAAGCGCGTCGTATCGACGTGCAGCAGCTTGAAAAATAACAACGTGATGGGAAGCGGCATGCTTCCCGTGTATGATTGAACCCGCATGGCGCCCGCATTGTTCGGGTTAGCGCTGAGGGTTCATTTTTATATTCATAAAGAGAATAAACGTGGCAAAAAACATTCAAGCCATTCGCGGCATGAACGATTATCTGCCTGGCGAAACCGCCATCTGGCAGCGCATTGAAGGCACTCTCAAAAACGTGCTCGGCAGCTATGGTTACAGTGAAATCCGCTTGCCGATTGTAGAGCAGACCCCGTTATTCAAACGCGCGATCGGTGAAGTCACCGACGTGGTTGAAAAAGAGATGTATACCTTTGAGGACCGCAATGGCGACAGCCTGACGTTGCGTCCTGAAGGGACTGCGGGTTGCGTACGCGCCGGCATCGAACATGGTCTCCTGTACAATCAGGAACAGCGTCTGTGGTATATCGGGCCGATGTTCCGCCACGAACGTCCGCAAAAAGGACGCTATCGTCAATTCCATCAGTTGGGTTGCGAAGTTTTTGGCCTGCAAGGCCCGGATATTGATGCTGAACTCATTCTGCTGACCGCTCGCTGGTGGCGCGCGCTGGGTATTTCTCAGCATGTCAGCCTGGAGCTGAACTCAATCGGTTCGCTTGAAGCCCGCGCTAACTACCGTGATGCGCTGGTCGCCTACCTGGAACTGCACAAAGAGAAACTGGACGAAGACTGCAAGCGCCGTATGTACACCAACCCGCTGCGCGTTCTCGACTCCAAAAACCCGGAAGTACAGGCGCTGCTCAACGACGCGCCTGCACTGGGCGACTATCTTGACGACGACTCGCGCGAGCACTTCGCGGGCTTGTGCAAACTGCTGGAGTCCGCAGGCATTGCCTACACGGTCAATCAGCGTCTGGTTCGTGGTCTTGATTACTACAACCGCACCGTATTTGAGTGGGTCACCACCAGCCTGGGCTCACAGGGTACCGTGTGTGCAGGTGGTCGTTATGACGGTCTGGTAGAGCAACTTGGCGGCCGCGCAACGCCGGCTGTAGGCTTTGCTATGGGCCTGGAACGACTTGTTTTGTTAGTTCAGGCAGTTAATTCGGAATTTATTGCCTCCCCTGTTGTCGATATATACCTGGTTGCTTCAGGGGCGGACACGCAGTCGGCGGCAATGCGGCTTGCAGAACGTCTGCGCGATGAAGTTCCTGGTGTGAAACTGATGACTAACCACGGTGGCGGCAACTTTAAGAAACAGTTTGCTCGCGCCGATAAGTGGGGCGCCCGCGTTGCACTGGTACTGGGTGAGTCCGAAGTGGCTGACGGTACTGTTGTAGTGAAGGATTTGCGCTCTGGTGAGCAAACGGCAGTAGCGCAGGATAGCGTTGCCGCGCATTTGCGCACTCTACTGGGCTAAGGAGAAGGACAGCGTGGAAATTTACGAGAACGAACACGACCAGGTTGATGCGGTAAAACGCTTCTTTGCTGAAAACGGCAAAGCGCTGGTTGTTGGGGTAATTTTAGGGGTTGGCGCGCTGGTCGGCTGGCGTTACTGGACCAGTCATCAGACGGAGTCCGCACGCTCTGCTTCTCTGGCATATCAAAATACGGTGACTGCGGTTAGCGCAGGTAAGCCTGATAGCATTCCTGCTGCAGAGAAATTTGCCGCGGAAAACAAAAACACCTATGGCGCATTAGCGTCAATGGAACTGGCACAGCAGTTTGTTGACCAAAACGAACTAGAGAAAGCCGCGGCCCAGTTACAACAAGGTCTGGCCGCCACCAGCGATGAGAATCTCAAAGCGGTGCTTAATCTGCGTCTTGCTCGTGTTCAGGTTCAGCTTAAGCAGGCTGATACCGCGCTGAAAACACTCGATACCATTAAAGGTGAAGGGTGGGCGGCAATTGTGGCCGATCTGCGTGGTGAAGCGTTGCTGAGCAAAGGCGATAAACAAGGTGCGCGTAGCGCATGGGAAGCGGGCGTGAAAAGCGATGCCTCTCCTGCTCTGAGCGAAATGATGCAGATGAAAATCAATAATTTGTCCATCTGAGAGGGACCCGATGCAATTGCGTAAATTACTTCTGCCAGGGCTGCTTTCCGTTACCCTATTGAGCGGCTGTTCACTGTTTAGTGGCGAAGAAGATGTCGTTAAGATGTCCCCGTTACCGGTGGTTGAAAACCAGTTTACTCCGTCTACTGCCTGGAGCACTTCTGTAGGTAACGGTATTGGTGATTTCTACTCCAACCTTCATCCTGCGCTGGCGGATAACGTGGTCTATGCAGCCTCTCGCGCCGGTGTGGTGAAAGCGCTGAACGCAGACGACGGCAAAGAAGTCTGGTCTGTTAATCTGGGTGAGAAAGACGGTTGGTTCTCCCGTGCATCTGCTCAGCTTTCTGGCGGTGTAACCGTGTCGGGCGGCCATGTTTATATTGGCAGCGAAAAAGCACAGGTTTATGCGCTTAACACCAGCGACGGGACCACCGCATGGCAAACGAAAGTTGCCGGCGAAGCGCTGTCTCGTCCGGTTGTTAGCGATGGCATGGTGTTGATCCACACCAGCAACGGCCAGTTGCAGGCATTGAACGAAGCTGACGGCGCCATCAAATGGACCGTGAACCTCGACATGCCATCACTTTCCTTACGTGGTGAATCCGCTCCGGCGACCGCCTTTGGCGCAGCTATTGTGGGTGGCGATAATGGTCGCGTAAGTGCCGTACTGATGCAGCAGGGCCAGATGATTTGGCAGCAGCGTATTTCTCAGGCCACTGGCCCAACCGAAATCGATCGTCTGAGTGATGTCGATACCACGCCGGTTATCGTCAATGGTGTAGTTTACGCACTGGCTTATAATGGTAACCTGACGGCGCTGGATCTACGCAGCGGCCAGATCATGTGGAAACGTGAGCTCGGCTCGGTGAATGATTTCATCGTCGATGGTAATCGTATCTATCTGGTTGATCAGAATGACCGTGTGCTGGCGCTGACTACCGACGGCGGCGTGACGCTGTGGACGCAAAGCGATCTGCTGCACCGTCTGCTGACGTCTCCGGCTCTGTATAACGGCAACCTGGTCGTAGGCGATAGCGAAGGCTACCTGCACTGGATTAACGTTGAAGATGGTCGCTTTGTCGCTCAGCAGAAAGTCGACAGCTCAGGTTTCCTGACAGAGCCGGTCTCTGCTGATGGTAAACTGCTGATCCAGGCGAAAGACGGTACGCTGTACTCCATTACGCGTTAATCGTCGCGGCCGCTCGCTTTGAAAAACGGCTCCTGGTGCAGGGGCCGTTTTACTGTTTTTAACAATGGCGCAAAAATAGCGTCCGTTGTCTGATGATTTTTTAAATGAGGCTTTAAACATGGTACCTGTGGTCGCGCTTGTCGGGCGCCCTAACGTTGGCAAATCCACGTTATTTAACCGTCTAACTCGCACCCGAGATGCGCTGGTTGCGGATTTCCCGGGTCTGACTCGTGACCGTAAGTACGGTCGTGCGGAAATTGAAGGCCGCGAGTTTATCTGCATTGATACTGGCGGTATTGATGGCACCGAAGACGGTGTTGAAACCCGTATGGCTGAGCAGTCGTTGCTGGCTATCGAAGAAGCGGACGTTGTGCTGTTCATGGTGGATGCGCGTGCTGGTCTGATGCCGGCAGATGAAGCCATTGCCAAGCATCTGCGTGCGCGCCAGAAACCAACCTTCCTCGTTGCCAACAAAACTGACGGACTCGATCCGGATCAGGCGGTTGTTGATTTTTACTCGCTGGGGCTGGGCGAAATTTACCCCATCGCGGCGTCCCATGGTCGTGGCGTTCTCAGCCTGTTGGAGCATGTTCTGCTGCCGTGGATGGATGACGTCGCTCCGCAGGAAGAAGTGGACGAAGACGCGGAATATTGGGCGCAACTGGAAGCCAAAGAAAATGGCAAAGAAGAGCCTGAAGACGACTTCAACCCGCAGGATCTGCCGATCAAACTGGCGATTGTTGGTCGTCCGAACGTAGGTAAGTCCACGCTTACTAACCGTATTCTTGGCGAAGATCGTGTGGTGGTTTACGACATGCCGGGGACCACGCGTGACAGTATTTATATCCCAATGCAGCGTGATGAACGCGAATATGTGCTCATCGATACCGCAGGCGTGCGCAAGCGCGGTAAAATTACCGAAGCGGTAGAAAAATTTTCCGTAATCAAAACGTTGCAGGCAATTGAAGATGCCAACGTGGTGATGCTGGTGATTGACGCACGCGAAGGGATCTCCGATCAGGACCTCTCGCTGTTGGGCTTTATCCTCAATAGTGGGCGCTCACTTGTTATCGTCGTCAACAAATGGGACGGCCTGACACAGGAAGTGAAAGAACAGGTAAAAGAGACACTGGACTTCCGTCTGGGCTTTATCGACTTTGCCCGCGTTCACTTTATCTCTGCGCTGCACGGCAGCGGTGTAGGTAACCTGTTCGAATCCGTGCGCGAAGCGTATGACAGCTCGACCCGCCGCGTCAGCACCGCGATGCTGACTCGCATCATGACCATGGCGGCAGAAGATCATCAGCCGCCGCTGGTACGTGGTCGCCGTGTGAAGCTTAAGTATGCACACGCCGGTGGTTATAACCCACCGATTGTGGTGATTCATGGTAACCAGGTGAAAGACCTGCCGGATTCATACAAGCGCTATCTGATGAACTACTTCCGCAAATCACTGGAAGTCATGGGTACACCAATCCGTATTCAGTTCAAAGAAGGGGAAAACCCGTTTGCCAACAAACGTAATACACTGACACCAACTCAGATGCGTAAGCGTAAGCGTTTGATTAAGCACATCAAAAAAAGCAAGTAAGTTTGCTGATGGCGATAGAGGCCCGCGTAAATCGCGGGCTTTTTTTCGCCTGTACCTGTCTGTTTGCTGTCAATGACTATTCGCTTTTTACCAAGTTTAAATCTAAGAAAGTAGACAATTGTCGAATTTTCATCTTAAAGTCACCCGGTTGGTACTAGACAAAACTACTGTCAGGTTATCAAATGGTTAAATAACTCTTCGCCGTATGTAAAAAATCGACCAGCTACGTACCTGGCCGGCGTACATCACGGTGTTTACAAGCACACGACATATCTTTTCGGGAGAATTATGCAATCCTCTGTTAATCAAAAAGAAAGCCGAACTTTCTTCGGTCATCCTTATCCGCTCGGCTCATTGTTCTTCACAGAGATGTGGGAGCGTTTCTCGTTTTATGGCATTCGCCCGTTACTGATCCTGTTTATGGCGGCTACCGTTTATGACGGCGGCATGGGGCTGGCGCGTGAAAATGCGTCGGCGATTGTCGGTATCTTTGCTGGTACGATGTATCTTGCTGCGTTGCCGGGTGGCTGGCTGGCGGATAACTGGCTCGGCCAACAAAAAGCGGTATGGTATGGCTCCATCCTGATTGCGCTTGGTCACCTGTCGATTGCGCTCTCGGCCATCATGGGTGACAACCTGTTCTTTATCGGCCTGATGTTTATCGTGCTCGGCTCTGGTCTGTTTAAGACCTGTATCTCGGTGATGGTGGGTACGCTGTATAAAAAAGGCGATGCGCGTCGTGATGGCGGTTTCTCGCTGTTCTACATGGGTATCAATATGGGCTCCTTCATTGCTCCGTTGATCTCCGGGTGGCTGATTAAATCTCATGGCTGGCATTGGGGTTTTGGAATCGGTGGCATCGGGATGCTGGTCGCGTTGATTATCTTCCGCGTATTTGCTGTTCCGGCGATGAAACGCTACGACAGCGAAGTCGGTCTGGACTCGACCTGGAACAGCCCGGTAGTCAAAAGAAAGGGCGTAGGCACGTGGTTGTTGGCGCTGGCGGTAGGTGTGGCAGTCATTGTTACCCTGATTGCTCAAGGTGTGATTGTGATTAACCCGGTCGCGGTAGCCAGCGTGTTGGTGTATGTGATTGCGGCATCCGTAGCCCTCTACTTCATCTACCTGTTTGTCTTTGCCGGGCTGAACCGTAAAGAGCGCGCCAGACTGTTGGTCTGCTTTATTCTGCTGGTTTCCGCTGCCTTCTTCTGGTCGGCATTTGAGCAAAAACCAACGTCGTTTAACCTGTTCGCTAACGACTACACTAATCGTATGATCGGCGGTTTTGAAATCCCGGCAGTCTGGTTCCAGTCGATTAACGCGCTGTTTATCATCCTGCTGGCCCCGGTCTTTAGCTGGGCGTGGCCGAAGCTTGCCAGCATGAACATTCGCCCGAGCAGTATTACTAAATTTGTTATCGGTATTCTGTGTGCCGCAGCGGGTTTTGGCCTGATGATGCTGGCAGCGCAAAACGTGCTGAATAATGGTGGTGCAGGCGTTTCGCCTTTCTGGCTGGTGGGAAGTATCCTGATGCTGACGCTTGGCGAACTGTGTCTGAGTCCGATTGGTCTGGCGACGATGACGCTGTTGGCACCGGAAAGAATGCGTGGGCAGATGATGGGCCTGTGGTTCTGCGCCAGTGCGCTGGGTAACCTGGCCGCGGGTCTGATTGGTGGTCATGTGAAGGCCGACCAGCTTGATATGCTGCCGGATCTGTTTGCGCGTTGTTCTATCGCGTTGATAATCTGTGCTGCGGTATTGGTAGTCCTCATTGTTCCGGTACGCCGTATGCTGGAGAATGCGCAGACTAAACCGGTTACCAGCGCCTGATAACACCTCGACATTGCCGGGGCGGGCATTCTGCTCCGGCAATTCAATCAACGAGGTAAAAGTATGTTGTTAGGGTTTGTGGGGCTTGGCGCGGTGGTTGAAACGGCATACTTGCCCGCATTACGTCATATGTTCGGTGATTCATTCCGCTGTGTGGGATTTGATGTGCAACCCGCAAAACAGCCTGCAGATGTGACACGCTGCGCATCGCTCGCTGAACTTCTGGCAACACCGCTTGATACCCTGTTTATCACCACCGCATCCCTGCACCATCTTGAGGTGCTGGAACAGGCGCTGGCCGCTCCCATCGCACGTATCGTGGTCGAAAAACCGATTGTCGCCACGCTTTCCCAAATTGAAAAACTGAAAATGCTGCTGGTTCAACCCGGCGTCGCTGATCGCGTACTGGCGCTAGACCATTGGATGGCGCGTAATGGCGCAATGCAGCTGGCATTAGGGAAACTCGGGGCGCAGTGGCAGGGCGATAACCCACAACCGACACTGGTTTCCCACTTTTCGGACATTGTTAAAATCGAAGGTTTCTTGCAGGAGCCAAGCGGGTTTAACGCCGCAGGGGAGCCTATAGCGCTTAACTTTGCCACCGGTGAGCCGGATGCGCGCGAGCTGCGCCACCCGGATGGCGTGATTCTGGATATCGGTACGCACGTGCTGGCAATGTTGCGTGAAACGGTACGTTGCCTGGGCGGCAATGACAGTATGACTTTGCAGGTGAAGCGGGCTAAAGACCGCCTGGGGCGTGATATCTCCCGCGGTGACCTGACTACGGCAGAGGGTGAAGCTCATCTTCAGGGGCAGATTAGCAGTATACCGCTGGATATCTGGCTGAATAAATACGCGGGTCCAACTGGCGGTCAAAAAGGTTTGCGCCTGTATCTGAGCGATGGTCGTATCATCAGCCATGACCGGCGCGGGGCCGAGGATGTGCTTGAAGTGATTGACGGTGATGCTGTGCGTCGCTGGAGGCTTCCCGGTACGATTTATGCCCATTGTCTGGCGGAACATATTCTGGGGGCGCAAAGTCTGTTTGAACGCAACCCACAGGAGGTGAGGTGCACAACGCAGCGCAGACTGGAGGAGGTTGAACGATTACTCACCTTGCAGCAACAGCTGCGTGGCCCACACTAAGCGTATCGTGGTAAAATTAATGCAGAGCTGAATGCCCTTTAGAGGAGTCACCATGTCAATGAACTGCCCGGATTGTCACGCAGAACTGGAACTGCAAAACGGTGTGGCGCACTGTGAAAACTGCAAAAAAGATATTCCGTTAGAAGCGCGCTGTCCGGAGTGCCATCAACCGCTCCAGGTATTAAAAGCCTGCGGAGCGGTGGATTACTTCTGTCAGAATGGCCATGGGTTGATTTCGAAGAAACGCGTGGAGTTTGCGCCGGTTTAATCCGGCTTTTTCTTACGCGTTTTCTTTGCCGCCGTTACGCCTTTCACTTCACTCTCTACCCAACCATCTGACAGTCGGGTCGTGAGCACATCACCGGCCTTCACCTGTTTGGTCTGCTTCAGCACTTTGCCGTCCGTCGCGGTAGTGACGCTATAGCCGCGCGCCAGCGTGGAAAGCGGGCTTACGGCTTCAAGATGCGTCACCACATTACCAAAGCGTTCTCGCTGCTCGCTTAAACGCGCGCGGATATTCTCCGCCAGACGATATTCCAGTTGCTGAATACGGGTTTGCGCCCGATAAATGCGCGACTGTGGGTTTTGTTGGTTCAGGCGTTGACTTCCGCGCTGTTGGCGCTGGTTGGCTTGCTTAATCTTATTCTCAAGTGCGAAGTTCATTCTCTGCCGCAGCCGCTCCAGCACTGTTTGCTGACGGGCCAGACGCAACTGAGGGTGCTGCTGTTGCAGACGGTGGAACATCTGAGTGAAACGGCGGTTGAGGTTCGCGATGTAGTAATCCATCGCCATACCCAGACGCTGCTGCACAGACTGAATCTGGCGTAACAGCTCCTGTTGATTGCGGCTGACAATTTCCGCCGCCGCAGACGGCGTAGGCGCGCGCAAGTCGCCGACGAAGTCAGCAATAGTGACATCGGTTTCATGGCCAACGGCGCTAACGACCGGAATGGCACTGTTAAATATTGCCCGCGCCACGCGTTCGTCGTTAAAGCTCCATAAATCCTCCAGCGATCCACCACCACGCCCGACGATTAAAACATCGCACTCCAGACGTGCGTTAGCCAGTTCAATGGCATGAACAATCTGCCCCGGCGCATCATCACCCTGCACGGCGGTTGGGTAAATTATCACGGGCAGGGAAGGGTCACGACGTTTCAGAACATGGAGGATATCGTGCAGCGCAGCCCCGGTTTTCGAGGTGATCACCCCGACGCAATGGGCCGGTGAGGGCAACGGTTGTTTGTATTGCTGATCGAACAAACCTTCAGCCTGTAATTTGGCTTTCAGCTGTTCATATTTTTGCTGCAACAATCCTTCGCCCGCAGGCTGCATGCTCTCGACGATTATCTGGTAGTCGCCGCGCGGCTCGTACAGCGTAATGTTGGCGCGTACCAGCACCTGCTGTCCATGCTGCGGGCGGAAGGTCACCCGGCGGTTACTGTTGCGGAACATCGCGCAACGTACCTGGGCGGTGTCATCTTTAAGCGTGAAATACCAGTGGCCTGAAGAGGGCTGGGTGAAATTCGAAATTTCGCCGCTGATCCACACGTGTCCCATTTCCTGCTCAAGCAGCAGACGAACCGTCTGATTCAGGCGGCTTACGGTAAAAATTGAGGTGGTTTGAGAGGATAACATGTGAGCGGGATCAAATTCTAAATCAGCAGGTTATTCAATCGAAAGTAACATGCTCACAGAGGAGCGCAAGGTTTTTTTGCAAAAAAGTGTGGATGCAATCGGTTACGCTCTGTATAATGCCGCGGCAATATTTAATAACCTCCCAGGTGAGATATTGCCCATGCTACGTATCGCTAAAGAAGCCCTGACGTTTGACGACGTCCTCCTCGTTCCCGCTCATTCTACCGTTCTGCCGAATACTGCTGATCTCAGCACCCAGTTGACGAAAACCATTCGCCTGAACATTCCTATGCTCTCTGCGGCTATGGACACCGTGACGGAAGCTCGCCTGGCAATTGCCCTGGCTCAGGAAGGCGGCATCGGTTTTATCCACAAAAACATGTCCATCGAGCGCCAGGCCGAAGAAGTTAAACGTGTGAAAAAACACGAATCTGGCGTGGTGACCGATCCGCAGACCGTACTGCCCACCACCACGCTGCGTGAAGTGAAAGAACTGACCGAGCGTAATGGCTTTGCAGGCTATCCGGTTGTAACGGAAGACAACGAACTGGTCGGTATCATCACCGGTCGTGACGTACGCTTTGTTACCGACCTCAGCCAACCGGTTAGCGTTTATATGACGCCGAAAGAGCGTCTGGTAACCGTACGCGAAGGCGAAGCGCGTGATGTTGTGTTTGCAAAAATGCACGAAAAACGTGTTGAGAAAGCGCTGGTCGTTGATGACAGCTTCCATCTTCTCGGCATGATCACGGTTAAGGATTTTCAGAAAGCAGAACGTAAACCTAACGCCTGTAAAGACGAGCATGGTCGTCTGCGCGTTGGTGCTGCTGTCGGCGCGGGTGCTGGTAACGAAGAGCGCGTTGACGCGCTGGTTGCCGCGGGCGTTGATGTACTGCTGATTGACTCCTCTCACGGTCACTCTGAAGGCGTATTGCAGCGTATTCGTGAAACTCGCGCTAAATATCCGGATCTGCAGATCATCGGTGGTAACGTCGCAACGGGCGCTGGCGCTCGCGCTCTGGCTGAAGCCGGCTGCAGCGCTGTTAAAGTGGGTATCGGCCCTGGCTCCATCTGTACCACCCGTATCGTTACCGGCGTAGGTGTACCGCAGATCACCGCTGTTTCTGACGCCGTTGAAGCGCTGGAAGGCACCGGTATTCCGGTTATCGCCGATGGCGGTATTCGTTTCTCTGGCGACATCGCGAAAGCAATCGCTGCCGGTGCTGCTGCAGTCATGGTGGGCTCCATGCTGGCGGGTACTGAAGAATCCCCGGGTGAAATCGAACTGTACCAGGGCCGTTCTTACAAATCTTACCGCGGTATGGGTTCTCTGGGCGCGATGTCCAAAGGCTCCTCCGACCGTTACTTCCAGAGCGATAACGCCGCCGATAAACTGGTCCCGGAAGGTATCGAAGGCCGCGTAGCGTATAAAGGCCGCCTGAAAGAGATCATTCACCAGCAGATGGGCGGCCTGCGCTCCTGTATGGGGCTGACCGGCTGTGGTACTATCGACGCGCTGCGTACTCAGGCTGAATTTGTCCGTATCAGCGGTGCGGGTATCCAGGAAAGTCACGTTCACGATGTGACCATCACCAAAGAGTCCCCTAACTACCGCATGGGCTCCTGATAAGTTTCCGCGCCCGGCTCTATGCCGGGCGAATTTGTTTCACTTGCCTCGGAATTAGCGTCAATGACAGACAATATTCATAAACATCGCATTCTCATCCTCGATTTCGGATCGCAGTATACTCAGCTGGTTGCACGTCGCGTACGTGAACTGGGCGTCTACTGTGAACTGTGGGCATGGGATGTTACGGAAGCACAAATTCGCGAATTCAACCCAAGTGGTATCATTCTTTCCGGTGGTCCGGAAAGCACCACCGAAGAAAACAGCCCGCGTGCGCCAGAATACGTTTTCAATGCCGGTGTGCCGGTGTTCGGCGTCTGCTACGGCATGCAGACCATGGCAATGCAGCTCGGTGGCCACGTTGAAGGGTCTAACGAACGTGAATTCGGCTATGCGCAGGTAGAGGTTCAGACTGACAGCGCGCTGGTGCGTGGTATTGAAGACTCCCTGACCGCCGACGGCAAACCGCTGCTGGACGTATGGATGAGCCACGGTGACAAAGTGACCGCCATTCCTGAAGGTTTCGTCACTGTCGCCAGCACCGACAGCTGCCCGTTCGCCATTATGGCGCACGAAGAAAAACGCTTCTACGGCGTACAGTTCCACCCGGAAGTGACCCACACCCGTCAGGGCATGCGTATGCTGGAGCGCTTTGTGCGTGACATCTGCCAGTGTGAAGCGCTGTGGACGCCGGAAAAAATCATCGACGACGCTGTTGCACGTATCCGTGAGCAGGTTGGCGACGATAAAGTGATCCTCGGTCTGTCCGGTGGCGTTGACTCCTCCGTCACCGCGATGCTGTTGCACCGTGCGATCGGCAAAAATCTGACCTGTGTGTTCGTTGACAACGGTCTGCTGCGCCTGAATGAAGCTCAGCAGGTGATGGATATGTTTGGTGACCACTTCGGTCTGAATATTGTTCATGTTGAAGGCGAGCAGCGTTTCCTGGATGCGCTGAAAGGCGAGAGCGATCCGGAAGCCAAACGTAAAATCATCGGTCGTGTGTTCGTTGAAGTGTTCGATGAAGAAGCACTGAAACTGGAAGACGTTAAATGGCTGGCGCAGGGCACTATCTATCCGGACGTGATTGAATCCGCGGCTTCCGCCACCGGTAAAGCACACGTTATCAAATCTCACCACAACGTGGGTGGCCTGCCGAAAGAGATGAAGATGGGTCTGGTTGAACCGCTGCGTGAGCTGTTCAAAGACGAAGTGCGTAAGATTGGTCTGGAGCTGGGTCTGCCGTACGACATGCTGTACCGTCACCCGTTCCCGGGGCCGGGTCTGGGCGTGCGCGTACTGGGCGAAGTGAAGAAAGAGTACTGCGATTTGTTGCGTCGTGCAGATGCTATCTTCATCGAAGAACTGCACAAAGCTGACCTGTACAACAAAGTCAGTCAGGCGTTCACCGTGTTCCTGCCGGTACGTTCCGTTGGCGTCATGGGCGATGGCCGTAAATACGACTGGGTTGTTTCCCTGCGTGCTGTTGAGACCATCGACTTTATGACCGCCCACTGGGCGCATCTGCCGTATGACTTCCTGGGCCGCGTCTCTAACCGCATCATCAACGAAGTGAACGGTATTTCCCGCGTGGTGTATGACATCAGCGGTAAGCCGCCAGCTACCATTGAGTGGGAATAATATCTCTCTCCGTTAGTGGTTTTTGAAACGGTAATATGTCAAACCCTCTTTAACAGAGGGTTTTTTATTGCGCTCACACCGAAGTACAGCCTATTAATCAACTAACTGTAGCTGGGGGTGAGATTGGGATGACACGTTCTCCACGCGGATATCCATCTGCGGATACGGCAGGGCAATATGGTTGGCGTCCAGGGCTTCTTTAATGTTTTCCAACAGATCGTAATAGGTATTCCAGTATTCGATGTTGGGTACCCATACGCGGACGTAAAAATTCAATGCTGAAGCGCCCAGTTCACCCAGACGAACGGTCACCCCACGTTGCTTATCGATGCGGGTATCTTGCCCGATAATATGGTTAATCACGCGCTTAACGTCAGCTATCCGGCTCTGATAGCCCACGCCAATCACCAGATCGATACGGCGGAAAGGGTGGCGGGAATAGTTAATGATATTGTCAGCGATGATCTTACCGTTTGGAATGACCACTTCTTTGCTGTCGGCGGTGAGCAGGGTGGTGGAGAAAATATGCACCTTTTCCACCGTTCCGGTGACTGCCCCAATTTGTACCACTTCTCCGGCGCGGAATGGACGCAGGGAGACCAATAGTACGCCAGCGGCAAAGTTGGAGAGTGACCCTTGTAGCGCAAGGCCAATGGCCAACCCAGCAGCGCCAATGACGGCAATAATAGATGATGTTTCAATACCCACGCGCCCTAATGCGGCTACCACGGCAAAGGCGAGGGTAATGTAACGTACCAGCGCAGTGAAAAATTGAATGATGGTTCTGTCGACTTTACGTTTTAACAGTAACTTTTCCAGTCCACGGGAGAGCAGGCGAGCGATAAATTTACCGACAAACAGTAAAATCACGGCGGCAACAATATTCCAGCCAAACTGAATAACCGCGTCGCTATGCCCGGAGATCCATTCAACACCGCTTCGTATTTTCGGAAATAATGAAAAACCACTCATGGTATTACCCTGTAGAATTTAAAATGGTAACAATTCAAATAAGTATTTAATTCCATACGTAATGTTAATACTTTCGTCTGTGATATTTTCTGGCGATATTAATTGGCGTCTATTTGAACACAGTGTGTCTTTTTTATACCCAATAAATCGAAATGTGAAAATCAGCGCGAATAGTGCGGTGAAGTGGGATTAAAAGATTGTGCATTTGTGCGAAAAACGCAGTCTGTTATCCGATAATTCAGTGCGTGTGGTGGGTAAGACTGCGTAATGTTTCATCACTCAAATCCCTTACCGGATGGTTAAATGTCTGGCACTTAGCCATCCGGTAAGGAATCTTAATGCTGAGATATCACAGGCGCGAGCGATCAGCGCACGTCGGTTTGAGCAGGAGATGCCTGTTGCGGCTGGGTGATCTGCTGAGATTCTTTTTTGTTCTGGTGGTGGTGCCACGCACCAATGGCGGAGTAGACAAAGCGTCCGAAGAAGAAGAGAAAACTGATAAGCAGTACGATCCGGATCATGCGACTATTAAATCGGTGTCGTTTGCGTAGGCTGGTAACCTGGCTCACAAAAGGTTCCTTGTAGTGTACCCAACTGAGGGCGATACTCACATTAAGGCATACTGTGAGGAAATGGTCAATTTTTCATTATGTAAAATTGCTTCAGTTGTTTCATCCTCATATGTTATGAATATTAATATTATTATTTGCATTAATAATGAAATAACGATAAAAAACAATGAAAAGAGTAATAATTGATTAATGAGGGGCTTTTTTTTTGATATATGTCAAACGTCACCTTTTGCTGACAACTAAAATCGATGAGGCATAGTGATGTATTTAACTTTACCGTTTTAGAGTCAGGTGGGATGCCTGTCTGAATACCCCCTGCAGGATGTGCGGGATTCTACTGAGCATCTATGAAACTCAATAAAAATTATATTGGTATGAGAGATAGATGGTGGGCGTTACCTCTCATCTTACCATCTTTGCTGTTGCCTATATTGAGCGCTGCCAATACCTATGCCCATATTAGTACTGGGACCGTAATTCTTTTCTACATGCCTTTGGCGTTGATGATTAGCCTGATGCTATTTTTTAGCTGGGCGGCATTGCCGGGAATTATCATTTCCATTATCTGCTACAAATATCCACAGGTTGGGTTATTTGAAACGCTGTCAATTATTACGCACTTTATTGTTACGATAGTGCTGAGTTGGGGAGGGTATAAAGTATTTGCTCCCCGGCGGAACAACGTATCTCACGGTGACTCTCGCCTGATGTTTCAGCGCATGTTTTGGCAGGTCTTCTGTCCGGCAACCCTGTTTCTGATACTCTTCCAGTTTGCCGCGTTTGTCGGCGTCTATGAGAGCAAATCCGTTATGGTGGGGGTTATGCCCTTTAATACTGGCACGTTGATCAACTATCAGGCCATGCTGACCGGGAATCTGGTTGGGGTTCCACTGTGTTACTTCATTATTCGAACGATTCGTAATCCGTTGCATATCAGAGGCTATTTTTCTCAATTAAAGCAACAGTTTGACGCCAAAGTTACCAAAATAGAGTTTGCGGTCTGGCTGATTGTTTTGACCACAATAATGACATTGTTGTGTCTACCACTAGATGAGCACAGCTCAATATTTAGCACAAATTATACCTTGTCGTTATTGCTCCCTGCCATGTTATGGGGAGCAATGCGATACGGTTTTAGATTTATTTCGCTGATATGGTCTGTCGTACTGATTATCGCAATCCATTATTATCAGCGCTATATGCCCTGGTATTCGAGTTATGACACACAGCTTGCCATTACCTCGTCGAGTTACCTGGTTTTTTCCTTCATCGTGAACTTCATTGCCGTACTGGCAACGCGCCAACGCTTTGTTACCCGGCGCAACCATCGCCTGGCATACTTTGATCCGATGGTGCATCTGCCGAATTTGCGCGCATTGAACCGGGATTTGAAAAAAACGCCATGGTCAGTGCTCTGCTTTTTGCGTGTTCCGGGCATGGGACTACTGGTAAAAAATTACGGCATTATGCTGCGTATCCAGTACAAGCAAAAACTCTCACAGTGGATAACGCCACTGTTGGAACAGGATGAGCATGTCTATCAGTTATCGGGTAATGACTTAGTTTTGCGTTTTAACACCGAGTCGCATCAGGAGCGCATTGAAGCCCTGGACAGGCATATCAAACAGTTCCGTTTTATTTGGGATGGCATGCCTTTACAGCCGCAGGTGGGGATCAGTTTTTGCTATGTCCGTTCTCCTGTTAACCATATCTATCTGTTACTGGGGGAGTTAAGCACCATTGCCGAGCTTTCTCTGGCGACTAATGCGCCAGAGAACTTGCAGCGCCGAGGCGTAATGCACTTGCAGCGGGATCTGAAAGATAAAGTGGCGATGATGAATCGTCTACAGCAGGCGCTGGAGCACAATCGCTTTTTCCTGATGGCGCAGCCGATTTCTGGCGTACGCGGCGACGTTTATCATGAAATCCTGCTGCGCCTTGCAGGAGATGACGGTGAAACCATCCCTCCTGATTGCTTCTTGCCGATCGCGCATGAGTTTGGCTTGTCGTCCAGCATCGATCTGTGGGTGATTGAAAATACGCTGAAGTTTATGGCGCAGAATCGGGAAAAAATGCCTGCCCGTCGGTTTGCCATTAACTTATCACCTACGTCGATATGTCGCGCCCGACTTCCACATGATATCAATCAGTTACTGGTTAAGTACAAGGTTGAAGCGTGGCAGTTGATTTTTGAAGTTACGGAAAGCAACGCCTTAACCAATGCGGAACAGGCACAGGCAACGTTACTGCAACTGCAATCTATGGGCTGTCAGATTGCGATTGATGATTTTGGCACCGGATACGCCAGCTATGCGCGACTGAAGAATGTGAGTGCCGATATCCTGAAAATTGACGGCAGCTTTATTCGCAATATCGTTTCGAACAGCCTCGACTATCAAATTGTGGCCTCTATTTGCCACCTGGCGAGGATGAAAAGAATGCAGGTGGTTGCGGAGTATGTCGAAACTGAAGAAATACGCAGTGCGGTGATTTCGCTGGGAATTGATTACCTGCAAGGATATTTGATTGGTAAACCCCTGCCATTGCATGAAACGCTGGAAGAACAGGTGCCAGCTGAACTGGCACCTGCTGAGAGTTTATGCGGCGATATCGGGTGAGCTTTCTTCTTCAATTTTGAGACGCCAGCCGGTTACGCCCTCCCAGTATTGCTGCTCTTTTTCCAGATCGAGCAGCACCAGCGCATTTTGGCTAAACCAGTCATGCGGGAAGCGTAAGGTCCAGTGGTTGTCATCAGTTATCAGAGTCAGGGTTGGTGGCGTGGTGGTCGCCTGGCGCTGATTATTCAGCAGTACGCCCAGGCGCAATAGCTGAATTAACGGCAGAAACTGTTTTTTCTTGAACAACGTAAAGCGGGGCAAATCATCCAGTTTCACCGCTTTGCGATGATAACGAACTAATGTTGCCATCATCAGCTGTTGTTCCTGATTGAATCCCGGTAAGTCACTGTTTTGTAAAATATAAGCGGAGTGTCGATGTAAGCCGCTGTGGTTGATATTCAGCCCAACCTCATGCAGCATTGCTGCCCAGCGCAGTAATGCTTCCAGTTGAGGATTGGCCAGTTTGGGCTGCTGCGTATGCCACTGGTCGTACATTTGCATCGTTGTTTCCAGCACGCGCCGGGCCTGTTCACTGTCAATGTTGTACTGGTTCGCCAGACTGCTGGCGGTACGGCTGCGAACGTCCTGGTGGCGAAAACGTCCTTCCATCTCGTACAGTACGCCTTCGCGTAGTGCGCCATCAGAAAGGCGAAGTTCGCGGATCGCCAGCGCGTCAAACACGCCGCACAGAATCGCGAGCCCGGGAACAAATACCGCTTTTCGCTCTTCTGACAGCCCCGGCAGGCTGAGCGCATCAAATGAGGCATGCTTCAGCACTTCAGATGTCAGTTTGTCCAGGCGTTCAGGGGTGATAAAACCGTCTTTTTCACCCATCTCCAGCAGCACTTCGTGTGCCGCTTTAATCGTGCCTGACGCGCCCATTGCGACATTCCAGCCCTGAATGCGAAACTGCCACGTTAAGGTTTCGAGCTTTTGCGCTGCCGCCATGCGGGCACGCTGAAAGTTTTCCCGGCTGATGACACCGCCCGGGAAATACATCTGGGCAAAACTGACGCAGCCCATACGGCGGCTTTCGACCAGCTTGGGTTCGAAATCTTCGCCGATCACCAGTTCTGTTGAACCGCCGCCGATATCGATAACCAGCTTGCGGCCTTTTTCCGGCTGAGTGTGTTCCACGCCCATAAAAATCAGTCGGGCTTCTTCGTTACCGGAGATAATCTCAATCGGGTAGGGAATGACTTTTTCCGCTCGCTTGAGAAAATCGGTCGCATTCAGCGCCTGACGCAAAGTATGGGTTCCCACGATGCATACGCTTGACGGGGGAAAGCCCTGCAGACGTTCGGCGAACAGCGACAGGCAGCTTAATCCGCGCTCCATTGCCTCTTCGCTCAGCTTGTTATCTTCGCCGAGGCCATCCGCCAGATGAACGCGTTGTTTCAGTCGTCCGATAATCTGCATTGCGCCATCAACCACGCGGGCAATGACCATATGGAAACTGTTTGAACCAAGGTCGACCGCAGCAAATTCCTGCGGTCGTGGAGTCTTGTCGTGTATTGGCATAGCGTTAGTCAGGTTGCTCGAGTGATTTGATGTAGTCGTAAATCGCCAATTGTGACTGAACTTTGCGGCGGTTTCCGCGCGGTACGTAGCGATTACTGAGTTCTTTATCGATGAAGCGAGCCTTCACCGTGTCGCTGAACAGGATATCGATAATATCCAGCACGCGCTGTTTGAGGCGAGGGTCAAGCAGCGGGGTGGCGACTTCGATGCGATAGTCGATATTGCGGGTCATCCAGTCTGCGGAGGAGAGGTATACCTGCTTATCGCCACCGTTTTCGAAAATATAAACCCGGTCGTGTTCAAGGTAGCGGTCGACAATGCTTATCACGCGAATGTTGTCGCTGATACCTTCCAGATTTGGGATCAGAGAACACATACCGCGAATCAACAAATTAACCGGTACGCCTGAGCTTGAGGCCGCATAGAGACGATCAACCAGGCCCTTATCGACCAGGTTGTTCAGTTTTAGCGTGATACCGGAAGGCTGCCCTTGCTGCGCATTGGCGATCTCTTTGTCGATCATCGCGTACAGCAGACGGCGTGAGTTCTGCGGAGAAACCAGCAGATAATCGAACGTCACCGGACGATACGGGTTTTCGATGAAGTTAAACACCCGACGAACCTCGTTGGTGATACGCGAATCAGCGGTCAGCAACGAGTAGTCGGTGTACAGGCGCGCTGTTTTTTCGTTGAAGTTGCCCGTCCCGATATGCGCATAGCGCACGACTTCATCACCTTCTTTACGCGAGATAAGGAACAGTTTGGCGTGAATTTTCAGGCCCGGCGCGGAGAAGATGACGTGAACGCCCGCTTCAGTCAAACGCTTGGCCCAGTGAATGTTGGCTTCTTCATCAAAGCGCGCCTGCAATTCCACCACTACGGTGACTTTTTTACCGTTATGCGCGGCATGGATCATTGCGTCGATGATGCGCGAGTCTTTTGCCACACGGTAGATGTTGATCTTTATCGCCAGCACGCTCGGGTCGAAAGAAGCCTGACGCAACAGTTCAAGAACGTGCTCAAAGGTGTGATACGGGTAATACAGCAGTACATCGCGCTCGCGGATTGCATCAAAGCCGTTACGGAACTTCTCTTTATCGAACCAGATATGGCGCAGACGCGGCAGGGGTTTGTTCACCAGGTTAGCTTTGCCAACGTTGGGAAAGTTAATAAAGTCTTTGAAGTTATGATAACGCCCGCCGGGCACAATCGAATCGTAGCGAGAAATTGTCAGTTTTTCACGCAGTACCTCAACCAGCGCATTGGGCATGTCGCGCTGATAGACGAAGCGTACAGGCTCTGCGGTCAGACGCTGTTTCAGGCTGGATGACATCAGCTCCATCAGGCTCGATTCCATCTCGTGCACCAAATCGTATTCGGCGTCACGGGTCATTTTCATCGAATAGGCGTTAAGTGCGTCGTAATCAAAGAACCCTTTGAAAATATCGTCAAGGCAATAACGTAAAATGTTGTCCAACAGGATCATCGGTTTGCGACGACGCGGGGTCTCCGGGGGCAGATTCACAAAACGGGGAACCTTATCAGAAGGGATTTCCAGCAGCGCGTAGCGGATTGTATCGCCGCGGATAATTTCCACCGCCAGATAGGTGTAGTCGTCTTTCAGGAACTGAACTAAATCCGTCTCGCGGTTAATCAGGATCGGCGTAATGTGCTGGCGAAGATATTGCTTGAAGTAATGGCGTAACCAGCTCTGTTGATTGGCCGATAGCTGACGTTCGTTGATGAGGAAAATCTGGTTGCGCGCCATCTCCAGCAGCAACTCGTTGTACAGGCCGTCAAATTCCTGATCGGCTTTTAATACGCGAGCCTGGATTTTGCCTAAAAGGTGGCGGGAGTGAGAGTTTGAACCCTGTTCTTCGCTAATAATGATTCGGCGCTTCAGTTCGGCAAAGCGAACCTTGTAAAATTCGTCGAGGTTGTTGGAATAGATGCCTAAGAAACGCATCCGTTCGATCAACGGGTTTGATTTATCAGCAGCTTCCTGGAGTACGCGTTCGTTGAACGCTAACCAACTGAGTTCTTTCTCGATGTATAGCTTTTCCTGACCCATTACCACTTTTACTCCGTTTCATTCACGGGACACTACCGATTTATTATGGCGAGCATTGCTCTCAGATGTCCAACTGTGCCAGAAAAATATGACAATAAACCGTCTGATAGCAAAGAGAAAGGGGGAGCGTAGATGAATACCGGAGATGTTAACCGGAAAAGGTATTTATGCCTGTAGACCGGAGGGTGAGATCCGGTTTACAGGTCGGATTTTATTATTCGTCGGCGGCGTAGCCTTGTGGCGGCAGACGAACGCCGTCCAGCCATGCTGCGTTATCACGCATCTTCAGGCGACCATCGGTAAACCAGCTTACCACCAGCGGGTAAATGGTATGTTCCTGGGCCTGAACCCGTGCCGTGACATCATCTTCGCTGTCGCCTTCAAATACCGGAACCTTAGCCTGGAGAATAACCGGCCCACCGTCCAGTTCATCGGTGACGAAGTGGACGGAGGTTCCATGTTCTTCATCGCCATTTTCCAGCACCTGGCGGTGCGTATGCAGGCCTGGATACTTCGGCAATAAAGACGGGTGGATATTCAGCAATCGCTCAGAATAGTGCGCGACAAACGCCGGGCTGAGGATGCGCATATAACCGGCCAGCACCACGACATCAGGTGAATAAGCGTCAATTTCCTGAATCAGCTGGCGGTCGAAGGCTTCGCGACTGGCAAACTGGGCGGCTTCCAGCGAGTGCGCCGGAATATTCGCTTCGCGTGCACGCTCAAGGCCGAACGCATCGGCCTTGTTACTGAATACTGCACGTAGGGTGCCATTGATTTTTTTCTGTTTGCAGGCGTCGATCATCGCCTGCAAATTGCTTCCGTTGCCGGAAATGAGCACCACAATGTTTTTCATTCAATGACCACACGCTGTTCGGAATCAGAAGCTTTGATGATACCGATTTTCCATGCGTTTTCACCTTTCTCATTGAGCAAAGCCAGGGCTTTGTCCACTTCCGGAGCTGGCAGGGCGATAACCATGCCTACGCCGCAGTTAAAGGTGCGATACATCTCATGCTGGCTGACGTTACCCGCCGTTTGTAGCCAGTTGAAGACGGCTGGCCACTGCCATGAAGATTCGTCGATCACGGCCTGCGTGTTGTCTGGCAGAACGCGAGGAATATTTTCCCAGAAGCCGCCGCCAGTCAGGTGCGCGATGGCATGCACATCAACCTTCTCGATCAGTTCCAGAATGGATTTTACGTAAATGCGGGTCGGAGCCAGCAAGTGATCGGCCAGCGACTTGCCTTCAAGCTCGGTGGTTTCCGGGTCACAACCGCTGACTTCAACGATTTTACGCACCAGAGAGTAACCGTTGGAGTGCGGACCACTGGAGCCGAGCGCAATCAGTACGTCGCCGTCAGCCACTTTAGAACCGTCGATAATCTCTGATTTTTCGACGACGCCAACGCAGAAGCCTGCCACGTCGTAATCTTCGCCGTGGTACATCCCCGGCATTTCAGCTGTTTCCCCACCGACCAGCGCACAGCCAGACTGCAGGCAGCCTTCGGCAATCCCGTTAATGACGCTGGCTGCGGTGTCCACATCCAGTTTGCCGGTTGCATAGTAGTCGAGGAAGAACAGCGGCTCAGCGCCCTGAACCACGAGGTCGTTGACGCACATTGCGACGAGGTCAATGCCGATAGTGTCGTGGCGTTTCAGATCCATCGCCAGACGCAGTTTTGTGCCAACGCCATCAGTGCCGGAAACCAGTACCGGTTCACGATATTTTTGCGGCAATGCGCACAGCGCACCGAAGCCACCCAGACCACCCATAACTTCCGGACGACGCGTTTTCTTTACTACGCCTTTGATTCGATCAACCAGAGCATTACCTGCATCAATATCAACACCGGCATCTTTGTAGCTAAGAGAGGTTTTATCGGTCACTGCCTGCTTCCCCACATGTTTACTTGCAGTAAAAGTTAAATTCGGCGCAATTCTAACAGGGAAAGCAAACGTTTGCGAGCCTGCTCTGCATCAAGTTTTATCTGCTGATTTTTTCAGCATTTTACAATCATTTATCTATTTGTTTGAACTGCGCCACGAAAATGAAACCGGGTACAGTCTTGTGCTTGAAACCTGCCAGCCGAATGCACAGTATCGTACTGAAACCGGTTTCTGTTTTCTGTTACGAACCTCACTGAGAGTGTTTTGCGCAGACTCATCACGATAGGGGAAGGGGATGTCAGGATTTAAAGCAGATTTCATGTGGGGTGGTGCTGTCGCCGCTCATCAACTGGAAGGTGGCTGGCAGGAGGGCGGTAAAGGCATTAGCGTTGCCGATGTCATGACGGCGGGGGCACATGGCGTAGCGCGTGAAATTACTGACGGTGTGATTGCCGGTAAAAACTATCCTAACCACGATGCCATCGATTTTTATCATCGCTATAAAGACGACATCAAGCTGTTTGCTGAAATGGGGTTTAAATGTTTTCGCACTTCCATTGCCTGGACGCGGATTTTCCCTTTAGGCGACGACGCGCAACCTAATGAAGCTGGCCTGCAGTTCTATGATGATCTGTTCGACGAATGCCTGAAATATGGCATTGAGCCGGTGATTACGTTGTCGCACTTCGAGATGCCCTACCATCTGGTGACGGAATATGGCGGCTGGCGCAACCGTAAGCTGATCGACTTTTTTGTCCGTTTTGCCCGGGTGGTTTTCACTCGTTATCAGCACAAAGTGAAGTACTGGATGACGTTTAATGAGATTAACAATCAGGCAAATTATCACGAAGACTTCGCGCCCTTTACTAACTCTGGTCTGAAATACCTGCCCGGTGAAGATCGCGAACCGGTCATGTACCAGGCGGCGCACTATGAGCTGGTAGCCAGCGCGCTGGCAGTAAAGGCCGCACGCGAGATTAACCCGACGCTGCAAATTGGCTGCATGATTGCGATGTGCCCAATTTATCCGCTGACCTGTGCGCCGAACGACATGATGATGGCGATGAACGCCATGCATCGCCGCTACTGGTTCACTGACGTACACGTGCGCGGCAAATACCCGCAGCATCTTCTCAATTACTTTGCCCGTCGTGGCTTTGAACTGGATATCACCGAGGAAGACCGTCAGGCGCTGACCGAGGGCTGCGTTGATTACATCGGCTTTAGCTATTATATGTCTTTCGCGACCCAGGCAACGGCGGACAACCCACAGCTGGATTACGACGAGTCGAAAAGTCTGGTTTCTAACCCGTACGTGCAGAAATCGGACTGGGGCTGGCAGATTGATCCCGTCGGTCTGCGCTATTCGCTGAACTGGTTCTGGGACCATTATCAGTTGCCGCTGTTTATTGTAGAAAACGGCTTTGGTGCGATTGACGTGCAGCAGGCCGACGGCTCGGTGGATGATTCCTATCGTATTGACTATATGGCCGCGCATATCCGCGAAATGAAAAAAGCGGTGGTGGAAGATGGCGTGGATCTGATGGGCTATACCCCGTGGGGTTGTATTGATTTAGTCTCGGCCGGGACGGGGGAGATGAAAAAACGCTACGGCTTTATCTATGTTGATAAAAATAATGACGGGAGTGGGACATTAGCACGCTCGCCGAAGAAATCTTTTTCCTGGTATCGAAACGTCATCCAAACTAATGCTGAAAACCTATAAAATTCATAGCATTGATAACAAGCCCCGCACTTATAGCGGGGCTTGTTTTATACTCATCATCCGGACGCAAACGATTTTGGTTGATCCATATCAAGCGTATCCAGTGTTGCGCCAGAGACGAAAAGCGGTATAATCCGGCGATTTTTTTTGTGGTTGCCACTCGTCTGAGGAAAGGAGAAGAGTATGAAGATCGTGGAAGTCAAACACCCACTCGTCAAACACAAGCTGGGACTGATGCGTGAAAACGACATCAGCACTAAACGCTTTCGTGAACTCGCCTCGGAAGTTGGCAGCCTGCTGACTTATGAAGCAACCGCTGGTCTGGAAACCGAAAAGGTGACCATCGAAGGCTGGAACGGTCCGGTTGAAGTTGACCAAATCAAAGGCAAAAAAATCACCGTTGTGCCAATCCTGCGTGCGGGCCTGGGCATGATGGAAGGCGTACTGGAAAACGTTCCGAGCGCGCGTATCAGTGTGGTGGGTATGTACCGCAATGAAGAGACGCTGGAGCCGGTTCCGTACTTCCAGAAGCTGGTCTCTAACATTGATGAGCGTATGGCGCTGATCGTTGACCCGATGCTGGCAACCGGCGGTTCCGTTATCGCTACCATCGACTTGCTGAAAAAAGCAGGCTGCAGCAGCATTAAAGTCCTGGTGCTGGTTGCAGCGCCGGAAGGTATCGCGGCGCTGGAAAAAGCGCACCCGGATGTTGAGCTGTACACTGCCTCCATCGATCAGGGACTGAACGAGCACGGATACATTATTCCGGGGCTCGGCGATGCCGGCGATAAGATTTTTGGTACCAAGTAAATGAATAAATAAAAAGAAGCCGACTTTAAGAGTCGGCTTTTTTTTGAATAAAACAACCCAATCGCTAATAACAAACAACACTCAGAGGAAAACACTATGACGCGCCGTGCTATCGGGGTGAGTGAAAGACCGCCGCTTTTACAGACAATCCCGCTTAGTTTGCAGCACCTGTTCGCCATGTTTGGCGCAACGGTACTGGTGCCAGTCCTGTTTCATATCAACCCAGCTACCGTTCTGCTGTTTAACGGCATTGGTACGTTACTGTATCTCTTTATTTGTAAAGGTAAAATTCCGGCTTACCTCGGTTCAAGCTTTGCGTTTATCTCCCCGGTTCTGCTGCTGCTGCCGCTAGGATATGAAGTGGCGCTGGGCGGTTTCATTATGTGTGGCATCCTGTTCTGCCTGGTTTCGTTCATCGTTAAGAAGGCCGGTACTGGTTGGCTGGATGTCATGTTCCCGCCTGCGGCGATGGGCGCAATCGTTGCCGTCATCGGTCTGGAGCTGGCGGGTGTCGCTGCGGGTATGGCGGGATTACTGCCTGCTGAAGGACAAGCGCCAGACTCAACAACCATCATCATCTCAATGGTGACGCTGGCGGTGACGGTATTTGGTTCCGTACTGTTCCGTGGCTTTATGGCGATTATCCCGATTTTGATTGGGGTGCTGGCTGGGTACGCGCTCTCCTTCGTGATGGGCGTTGTGGACACCACGCCGATAGCGCAGGCTCACTGGTTTGCTCTGCCAACGTTTTACACGCCGCGCTTTGAATGGGTCGCTATTCTGACCATTCTGCCTGCGGCGCTGGTGGTTATTGCTGAACACGTCGGGCACCTGGTGGTAACGGCGAATATCGTGAAAAAAGATTTGATTCGCGATCCTGGCCTGCATCGATCTATGTTTGCTAACGGTCTGTCGACGGTGATCTCCGGCTTCTTCGGTTCTACGCCGAACACCACGTACGGCGAGAACATCGGTGTGATGGCGATTACCCGCGTTTACAGTACCTGGGTTATTGGCGGCGCGGCGATTTTCGCCATTCTGCTCTCCTGCGTCGGTAAACTGGCGGCGGCGATCCAAATCATTCCACTGCCGGTCATGGGCGGTGTATCTCTGCTGTTGTACGGCGTGATTGGCGCTTCCGGTATTCGCGTGTTGATCGAGTCAAAAGTTGACTATAACAAAGCACAGAACCTGATCCTGACCTCGGTCATTTTGATCATCGGCGTCAGCGGCGCGAAAGTTCACATCGGTGCTGCTGAGCTGAAAGGCATGGCGCTGGCGACCATTGTGGGTGTCTGTCTGAGCCTGATTTTCAAAGTTATCAGCCTGCTGCGTCCAGAAGAAGTGGTGCTCGACGCCAAAGATGCCGACACTGAGCAACAGTAAACCTTTGACCGGGCGGCGATGCTGCCCGGTTCTATCGCGACGCATTTCTGTGTTAAACTCAACGCGATTCTATGAAATCCTGGGTTGAGGTATCTCTGAACACACCGGCACAGCTCTCTTTGCCACTTTATCTTCCTGACGACGAAACTTTCGCAAGTTTCTGGCCGGGGGATAACTCCTCTTTACTGGCTGCACTGCAAAACGTGCTGCGTCAGGAACATAGCGGGTATATTTATCTCTGGTCGCGTGAAGGCGCTGGCCGTAGTCATTTGCTGCATGCAGCCTGTGCGGAACTGTCCGCGCGCGGCGATGCGGTAGGCTACGTGCCGCTCGACAAACGCACCTGGTTCGTCCCCGAGGTGCTCGACGGGATGGAGCATTTATCGCTGGTATGCATCGATAACATCGAATGTGTGGCCGGTGATTCGCTGTGGGAAATGGCGATCTTTGATCTCTACAACCGTATCCTGGAGTCGGGGAAAACACGCCTGCTGATCACCGGCGATCGTCCACCAAGACAGCTGAATCTGGGATTGCCAGATCTCGCTTCGCGTCTGGACTGGGGACAAATCTACAAGCTACAGCCGCTTTCTGATGAAGATAAACTGCAGGCGTTGCAATTACGCGCCAGGCTACGTGGGTTTGAACTGCCGGAAGATGTGGGCCGCTTCCTGCTTAAGCGTCTGGATCGGGAAATGCGTACGCTGTTTATGACGCTGGATCAGCTTGATCACGCATCGATCACCGCCCAGCGTAAGCTGACCATTCCGTTCGTAAAAGAGATACTGAAGCTGTAAGTGCCGCAGCCGAAAAACTGCGGCAGTCTTAAGGTTAACCAATAATTTCCAGCACTTGCTCAGGTGGGCGACCAATCCGTGCCTGACTTTTCGCTACCACAATCGGGCGCTCCATCAGTTTTGGGTTTTCTACCATTGCCTGAATCAGCGCATCTTCGCTCAGATTTTTGTCCGCCAGGTTAAGCGACTTATAGAGATCTTCTTTCTGGCGCATTAGCTCACGCGCGCTGGACATACCCAGCATCTGCAGAAGTTCACGCAGGGTTGCTGCATCAGCCGGCGTTTCCAGATACAACACCACTTCCGGGTCCACGCCGTTGGACTTCAGTAATTCCAGCGTTTCACGGCTCTTGGAGCAGCGTGGGTTATGGTAGATTTTAATCGCGTCTGACATGACTTCTCCTTGCATAACAATACTGCCGGATGGCGGCCTAAAGGCCTTATCCGGCCTACAATCGCGTCTGATGTAGGCCGGATAAGACGCTACAGCGTCGCCATCCGGCAAGGGTTCGATAATTACATCTTGGTGTACGGTTTAAAGCGCTCTTGCAGTTGGCGCAGTTGGTCGATACGGGCATCGTATCTGGCCTGCTGCTGGCTGCCTAGTTTCACCTGAGCACTGGCGTTGCTGAGCATCGAGATCGCCTGATCAAGACGTCCGGCGAGGGCATACCCTTCCGCGCGCGCCGCCAGTTCCTGATCGCGGTTATTCAGATTGGCTTCCGTTTGGGCTAACAGATCCCAGCCGTTGGTGTCATCTTTATGATTAAACGTATAGCGATTCAGGATGGTTGCCGCCTCTTTGGCTTGTCCGCCCTGTAAATAGGCATTCGCCAGGTTGAGCTGCAGTACCGGATTGGTACGCAGGTCACGGGCGTTTTTCAGGCGATTAATGGCATCGCTGGTTTTCTTCTGGCCGAGATCGATATCTGTTGCCAGGTCGAGATACCAGGCATTATTCGGATCTGCCGCGAGCAGCGGCTGTAGCGCTTTACGTGCTTCGTCGTATTTGCTGGCTTCCATCGCTTGCAGCGCCCGGCCATACTGCGCAGCACGCTGTTCGCGCACGTTACCTTTCGACCAGTTATCCAGTAGATCGCTGGTTAACTGGTTGCGGCCTGAATTGTACATGCCCAGGGTGCGCGCTTTGGCCAAATAGAAATCTTCTGAAGATTGTACTACGACCGGGCGCATCTGGTTGGCGCGGTTACGGGCATCCGACAGGCGGCTTTCAGGCAGGGGGTGAGTCAGCAAAATTTCCGGCGGACGCGAAGAGTAACGGGCCTGATCGAGCAGTTTTTCGAGGAACGTCGGCATGGCCTGGGGATCGAATCCCGAACGTTGCAGCACCTGAATACCGATGCGATCTGCTTCCTGTTCGTTCTGCTGTGTAAAGCTAATCATTCCCTGGCGCGTACCCGCCAGCGTACCGGTTAGCGCCGCCATCCCTGCCTGCGGGCTGGCCATCGCTAATAAAATCGAGCCTAATGCGCCAACCCATGTCAGCGGTGCGCTACGTTTCTGATCTTCCATCGCGCGCGCCAGGTGGCGCTGCGTGACGTGAGAAATTTCGTGCGCCATTACCGACGCCAGTTGGCTTTCGTTATCGGAATAGCGGAACAGTGCGGAGTGCAATACAACGTTGCCGCCAAAAAAAGCGAAGGCGTTTATTTCATCGTTGTTAATTAAAAAGAAAGTGAAGGGCGTTTTTACCGAATCTGCATGCGAAACCAGGCGCATCCCCAGAGCATTAATGTATTGGGTCAGCAACGGATCGTTAATTAACGGCGCACTACCGCGCAGCTGGCGAACGTAATAATCGCCCATCTGCATTTCTTGTCCAATTGAAAGCGTACTGCCTGCCGACGTTCCCATATCAGGCAGGGTGTCCGCAGTATCAGCAAATGCGGGCGCAACCTGACCGACGGTCAGTGCAGCAATGAGGGTAGCAACCAGGTTTTTTTTCAACTGCCTGAACATAACCTCTGTCCTGTATTCTTTTTTGAGATAGCCATTTGACCAATGCCGTGAAGTATCGTTCACACTCCGCAAGCTTAGCGAGTGTAACTGCGAAACCTGACGATGAACACCCAGGAAAAATGTCTTTTCACTTTGCGTAATCAGCCATAAAAAGCGAAGTCTTTTTTGTGACATTTCGATACAATTCGGGATCGCAATCCCGCTATTGAGGTTCAGGGAAGGTTTTATGCTCGAAATGTTGACGCAATGGTATCGCCGCCGCTTTAGCGACCCTGAGGCTATTGCCTTGCTGATTATTCTGGTTGCCGGTTTTGGCATCCTGTTCTTCTTTAGTGGTCTGTTAGCGCCGCTGCTGGTCGCGATTGTGCTGGCTTATCTGCTGGAATGGCCTACCGCCCGGCTGGAAAATATCGGTTGCTCGCGGCGTTGGGCGACGTCAATTGTGCTGGTGGTGTTTGTCGGCATTTTACTGCTGATGGCGTTTGTGGTAATGCCGGTCGCATGGCAGCAAGGCATCTATCTGATCCGCGATATGCCTGGCATGCTCAACAAGTTGTCTGACTTTGCCGCTACCTTACCGCGACGTTATCCGGCGCTGATGGATGCGGGCATCATTGATGCGATGGCGGAGAATATGCGCTCGCGAATGCTCACCATGGGCGATTCGGTGGTGAAATATTCGCTGGCTTCACTGGTCGGTTTACTGACGCTGGCGGTGTATCTGGTGCTTGTCCCACTGATGGTATTCTTTTTGGTGAAGGATAAGAGCCAGATGTTGAATGCTGTGCGCCGGGTGCTGCCGCGAAATCGTGGACTGGCAGGACAAGTCTGGAAAGAAATGAACCAGCAAATCACCAACTATATCCGCGGTAAAGTGCTGGAGATGGTGGTGGTCGGTGTTGCAACCTGGCTGGGCTTCCTGATGTTTGGCCTTAACTACTCTCTGCTGCTGGCGGTGCTGGTGGGGTTCTCTGTGCTAATCCCGTACATCGGCGCGTTTGTGGTAACGATTCCGGTTGTTGGTGTGGCGTTGTTTCAGTTTGGACTCGGAACGGAGTTCTGGAGCTGTTTCGCCGTGTACCTGATAATCCAGGCGTTGGACGGCAATCTGCTGGTTCCCGTACTCTTCTCCGAAGCCGTAAACCTGCACCCACTGGTGATTATTCTGTCGGTTGTTATTTTCGGCGGTCTGTGGGGATTCTGGGGGGTATTCTTTGCCATTCCGCTGGCGACGCTAATCAAAGCCGTGGTGCATGCCTGGCCGGATGGTCAGACGGTTGACGATCGCTAATCCATCAGTTCCGATGGCGCCATGCCGTCGGAACTGAACTTGTCTGACCTCTATCCTCACTTTCTGAATAATTTCCTCCGGTATCGTTTTTCTCCGTGTTTGTCTTTAATTTGGCCCTCGTGATGTTTTTTCGTCACGCAAGGAATAAGGCCAACAGGAGAACAACATGGGTCACAACACACACACGCAGCAAAAGGCGGGATGGGGCGGTTATCTCGCTTTTTTTATTACGATTATTCTTTTTTCCGGCATGTTTGCGAAAAGTACCGAATGGTGGCGAGTTTTTGACTTCACCGTCCTCAACGGCGCGTTTGGGTCGATTAATGCCGCAGGCGATACGGCGGTCTCTTTTCGCGGCTCTGGAGGGATGGGGGCCAAAGACGGCTTCTTATTCGCGCTTGAGCTGGCACCTTCCGTCATTCTTTCTCTCGGGATAATCTCCGTCACTGAAGGGCTGGGCGGTTTGCGCGCGGCGCAACAGTTGATGACGCCGGTCCTGCGCCCGTTACTCGGTATTCCGGGTGTTTGTTCGCTGGCGCTGATTGCGAATTTGCAAAATACCGATGCTGCAGCAGGGATGACCAAAGAGATGGCGGAAGAGGGCATTATTACTGAACAGGAACGCGCCATATTTGCCTGCTGGCAAACCAGCGGCAGCGCGTGTATTACCAACTATTTTTCCTCGGGTGCTGCGCTGTTTACGATGGTTACCGTGCCGGTGATTACGCCGCTGGCGGTGATCCTTGTCTTCAAATTTGTGGGGGCGAATCTGCTGCGTCTGTGGATAGCGCAGCTTGAAAACCGCCGTCTGCAGCAGGAGGTCTGAGATGACAACGCAGGTACGTAAAAACGTCATGGATATGTTTATCGATGGCGCACGGCGCGGGTTTACTATTGCAACTACCAGCCTGTTACCAAACGTGGTGATGGCGTTTGTGATTATTCAGGCGCTGAAGGTGACGGGCTTGCTCGAGATTGTCGGGCGGGTGTGCGAACCGGTGATGGCGCTGTGGGGGCTACCGGGGGAATCTGCCACCGTGCTGCTGGCGGCGGTGATGAGTATGGGAGGCGGCGTCGGCGTTTGTGCCAGTCTGGTTGTTGCTGGTACGCTTTCGGGACATGATGCGACTGTATTGCTGCCGGCTATCTACCTGATGGGTAATCCGGTGCAAAATGTGGGACGCTGTCTGGGGACTGCGGGGGTTCATCCTCGTTATTACCCGCTGATTATTGCGGTATGCGTCATTAATGCGCTGCTCTCTATTTGGGTTATGCAGGTAATTGCCTGACAAGGAAGGTTATGAACTGTTCCATTCTTAATTTGACGTTGTTCCAGCAGGGACACGTGTACGCGCCGGAAGATTTAGGCCGCCAGGATATTCTGGTGTCTGGCAGTACAATTGTTGCCATCGCGCCGTCGATTTCGCCTGAAGACTTCCCCGGCTGCGAGTGCATCCATCTTGACGGTGCGATTGTGTGCCCGGGGTTTATCGATCAGCACGTCCATCTGATTGGCGGCGGCGGAGAGGCAGGGCCACATACCCGTACGCCTGAAGTGCGCTTGTCGCGACTGGTTGAAGCCGGTATCACTTCCGTCGTGGGATTATTGGGAACGGACGGGATTACCCGTCATCCTGAGTCGTTGCTGGCGAAAACACGTGCGCTGGAGTTTGAAGGCATCAGCGCATGGATGCTGACCGGGGCCTATTCTCTGCCATCTCCGACCATCACCGGCAGTATCGATCGCGACGTGGCGCTGATCGATAAAGTTATTGGCGTGAAATGTGCGGTTTCGGACCATCGTTCCCCTGCCCCGGACACCTCGGCGCTGGCGAACATGGCGGCGCAGTCGCGGGTTGGTGGATTGTTAGGGCGCAAGCCGGGGATCAGCGTTTTCCACATGGGTGACAGCCCGCGCATGCTGGAGCCGTTGTACAACATCCTCGAGTGCTGTGATGTCCCGATTACCAAACTGTTGCCGACACACGTTAACCGTGCACAACCGTTGTTCCAGGCGGCGCTGGAGTATGCCCGCCAGGGCGGTTATATCGATATTACCAGCAGCATTGATGAGCCAGTCGATCCGGCCATGGCCATTGCCACGGCGCTGCGCCAGAATGTGCCATTGTCACGCATTACCCTGAGTTCGGACGGCAACGGAAGTCAGCCGGAATTTGATACGTTTGGTAATCTCACCGGCATTGGTGTCGCAGGGTTTGAATCTCTGGCTGAAACGGTGCGCCAGTTAGTGAAGGTGCATGCTGTGCCGCTGGAACAGGCGCTGTGTCCGCTGACGCGTACGGTCGCAGAATTTTTGGGGCTCGAACATAAGGGGCGTCTGGCGGCGGGATGCGATGCGGACATTCTGGTGCTTAACGATGCGCTGGAGGTTAATCACCTGTGGGCGAAGGGAAAAGCTGTGGTCAGAGAGAAGAAAGCCTGCGTAAAAGGGACGTTTGAATAAACGCTTATGCGGATGTCAGCCTGAAAAAGTACAGATTCATGTTTATGCCGGGTGGCGGCTACGCCTTACCCGGCCTACAAGTTTCGCAATATTAATAAACTGCCCAGGCCTGATAAGCGAAGCGCCATCAGGCTTTTTCCAGCAAAACGTAAATCAGGCGTTCTCTTTCAGCCAGTTCAGTACCACGTCGTGGTGATTACTGGTTTTGAAATCATCAAACACATGTTCAATTTTGCCTTCGGCATTAATCAGGAAGCTGATGCGGTGGATGCCATCGTAGGTCTTACCCATAAATGACTTTTCACCCCAGACGCCAAACTGCTCGCAAACCTGATGATCTTCATCAGACAGGAGCGTGAAGTTAAGCACTTCTTTCTCCGCAAATCGGGAAAGCTTTTCTGGTTTATCGGTGCTTATACCCAGCACTTCAACACCGGCTTTTTTTAACTGATCCATGTTATCGCGCAAGCCACAGGCCTGTACAGTACAGCCGGGCGTCATGGCTTTCGGGTAGAAATAAACCAGAACACGCTGTCCCTGGAAGTCGGTTAAATTTACTTGTTCTCCGTCTTGATCCGGCAAGCTAAATTTCGGTGCGATATCACCGGCTTTCAGTGGGTTCATTACTTAACTCCATCCTGTTCATCATGCTGTGAGTAATTGACGACGTTAATACTGCCTTGCGCATTGAGTTCTGTACAGAGTGCTTTAAACGCATCCTCAATATTTGCCGAATCATGTGACGCAGGACTATGTGCGGTAATTTGAATAAACAACTGTGCAGCCTTGCCGTTTTCAGCCGGCTGTGTGCGCGAAACCAGTTCCGCAATATTCATTTGGTGGCTGTCAAACAGGGCGGTAAAGCGCTCAATCAAATGAGGCGAGTCGGGGACATCGACCTGTACCCATACCGTGGCGGGCATCGCCGGGCGGGGACGCGCGGTCGTACGCTTCATCACAATCAATAAATCCAGCTCTGCGCCTTTCAAAGGCAAGGTTGATTCAATCAGGGTGATGGCATTCCAGGTTCCGGATAACAGCATGATAAACGTAAACTCGTCACCCAGCATGGCCAGTCGGCTGTCTTCGATATTACAGCCACAACTGCTGACATGACGGGTGATAGTGTTCACAATTCCCGGGCGGTCAGCACCCAGCGCAGTAATGACCAGATAGTGTTGCGATGGCGATGTCAAACCTGTTCTTCCTTTGAGCGGTGAGGTAATCATAAGGAAAGCATAAAAAAAACATGCATACAACAATCAGAAGGGCTATGGTCGCTTGCTTTTATTGTCGTACCAAACGTACCATTGAGACACTTGTTTGCACAGAGGATGGCCCATGTTCACGGGAAGTATTGTCGCGCTTATTACGCCGATGGATGAGAAAGGTAAAGTCTGCCGGTCGAGCCTGAAAAAACTGATTGATTATCATGTCGCCAGTGGCACCTCGGCGATCGTTTCGGTTGGCACCACCGGTGAGTCCGCTACCCTGAGTCATGATGAACATGGCGATGTGGTAATGATGACGCTGGAGCTGGCCGATGGGCGTATTCCGGTTATTGCCGGAACGGGCGCCAATGCGACCGCAGAAGGCATTAGTCTGACGCAGCGTTTTAACGACAGCGGTGTTGTCGGCTGCCTGACGGTGACGCCTTATTACAACCGCCCAACTCAGGAAGGTTTGTTCCAGCATTTCAAAGCCATCGCGGAACATACTGACCTGCCGCAAATTCTGTATAATGTGCCGTCCCGTACTGGCTGCGATATGCTGCCGGAAACCGTGGGTCGCCTGGCGAAGGTAAAAAATATTGTCGCTATCAAAGAGGCCACAGGGAACTTAAGTCGTGTTCACCAGATCAAAGAGCTGGTTTCAGACGATTTTATTCTGCTTAGCGGTGATGATGCGACCGGACTGGACTTCATGCAGCTTGGTGGTCATGGCGTGATTTCCGTAACGGCTAACGTTGCGGCACGTGATATGGCCGAAATGTGCAAACTGGCGGCAGAAGGGCATTTTGCCGAGGCGCGGGTGATCAACCAACGTCTGATGCCGTTACACAACAAACTATTTGTCGAACCCAATCCTATCCCAGTGAAATGGGCATGTAAGGAGTTGGGACTTGTGGCGACCGATACGCTACGTTTGCCGATGACGCCAATCACGGACAATGCTCGTGATATCGTCAAAGCGGCGCTTAAGCATGCCGGTTTGCTGTAAAGTTTAGGGAGATTTGATGGCTTACTCAGTACAAAAGTCGCGCCTGGCCAAGGTTGCGGGTGTTTCGCTTGTTATGTTGCTCGCGGCCTGTAGTTCTGACTCGCGCTATAAGCGCCAGGTGAGCGGTGATGAATCCTATCTGGAGGCCGCACCGCTTGCTGAGCTTCACGCGCCAGCTGGGATGATTCTACCGGTTATGTCGGGTGATTATAACATCCCGGTAACCAACGGCAGCGGTGCCGTGGGTAAAACGTTGGATATTCGCCCACCGGCTCAGCCGTTAGCATTAGTTACTGGCGCCCGTACTCAGATCGCGGGCGATACAGCGACATTGTTGGTCGAAAATGGTCGTGGCAACACGCTGTGGCCGCAGGTCGTGAGCGTTGTTCAGTCTAAAAACTACACCATCGCGAAACGTGATGATGCCAGCCAAACGCTGACCACCGATTGGGTTGACTGGAACCGTCTGGATGAAGACGAACAGTACCGTGGACGTTATCAAATCTCGGTTAAACCGCAGGGCTATCAGCAGGCGGTGACGGTGAAGCTGATTAACCTCGAGCAGGCGGGTAAACCGGTAGCCGATGCGGCATCAATGCAGCGTTACAGCGCTGAGATGATGAACGTTATCTCTGCGGGTCTGGATAAGAACGCCACTGACGCCGCGAATGCCGCGCAGAACCGTTCTGCCGCGACTATGGACGTTCAGAGCGCCGCCGATGACACCGGTTTACCGATGCTGGTGGTACGTGGACCGTTCAACGTGGTATGGCAGCGTCTGCCGGCAGCGCTGGAAAAAGTGGGCATGAAAGTGACCGACAGCACCCGTTCTCAGGGCAGCATCGCTGTGACTTACAAACCACTGTCAGACAGTAACTGGCAGGAGCTGGGCGCAAGCGATCCGGGCCTGGTATCCGGCGACTACAAACTGCAGGTCGGTGATTTAGACAACCGCAGTAGTTTGCAGTTTATCGATCCGAAGGGGCATACCCTGACGCAAAGCCAGAACGACGCGCTGGTCGCCGTCTTCCAGGCAGCGTTCAGTAAGTAAAAAAAAAGGGCTGGATAACTCCAGCCCTTTTTTTCTGATATGATACGCAAACGTGTGCGTCGGCAGAAAAACGCAATATTTATCGTTAATTCACACCCAGGAGTAATAAAGATGCAAAAGCAAGCTGAGTTGTATCGTGGTAAAGCGAAGACCGTATACAGCACGGAAAACCCGGACCTGTTGGTGCTCGAATTCCGCAATGATACGTCAGCAGGGGATGGCGCGCGCATTGAACAGTTTGACCGTAAAGGCATGGTGAACAACAAGTTCAACCATTTCATTATGACTAAACTGCAAGAAGCGGGCATTCCTACCCAGATGGAGCGACTGCTTTCTGATACCGAATGTCTGGTGAAAAAACTGGAGATGGTACCGGTTGAATGTGTGGTACGTAACCGCGCGGCAGGCTCACTGGTTAAGCGTTTAGGCGTTGAGGAAGGTATTGAACTGAATCCGCCGCTGTTTGATCTGTTCCTGAAAAACGATGCTATGCACGATCCAATGATTAACGATTCCTATTGCGAAACCTTTGGTTGGGTGAGCAAAGAGAATCTGGCGCGTATGAAAGAGCTGACCTACAAAGCTAACGACGTGCTGAAAAAAATGTTTGATGACGCAGGTCTGATTCTGGTCGACTTCAAACTTGAGTTTGGTTTGTATAAAGGTGAAGTGGTGCTGGGTGATGAATTCTCACCGGACGGCAGCCGTCTGTGGGACAAAGAAACGCTGGATAAAATGGACAAAGATCGCTTCCGCCAGAGCTTGGGCGGGTTGATCGAAGCCTATGAAGCCGTCGCGCATCGTCTGGGTGTGAAGTTAGACTAATCCTCCCTCTGAGCCGGCGATCGCTCTCCGGCTCATCAATCCCGCTGATTTTGATTACTGTTTCTTATGGTAATCCTGTTCCGAACCGCCTACGATCATCATCATAATGAATAAAAAGTTGAGGTGATTATGCGCTGGCAAGGGCGTCGTGAAAGTGACAATGTGGAAGACAGATGAAACAGCTCCGGCGGTGGCCCCTCTATGGGCGGCCCTGGTTTTCGTTTGCCCAGTGGTAAAGGCGGCATCATCCTGCTAATCGTGGTGCTTGTCGCAGGTTATTATGGCGTGGATCTTACCGGATTAATGACCGGCCAGCCGGTCTCCCAACAACAATCATCACGCTCCATCAGCCCAAACGATGATGAAGCGGCAAAATTTACCTCGGTGATTCTGGCCACCACGGAAGATACCTGGGGGCAGCAGTTTGAAAAAATGGGGCGCACCTACCAACAACCGAAGCTGGTGATGTATCGCGGAGCAACGCGAACCGGCTGCGGCGCGGGCCAGTCCGTGATGGGACCGTTTTATTGCCCGGCAGATGGCACGGTATATATCGACCTCTCATTCTATGATGACATGAAAAACAAACTGGGTGCCGATGGTGATTTTGCTCAGGGTTATGTTATCGCCCATGAAGTGGGTCACCATGTGCAGAAACTGCTGGGTATTGAACCGAAAGTTCGCCAGATGCAGCAGAATGCCTCACAGGCTGAGGTAAATCGTCTTTCCGTGCGTATGGAACTGCAGGCGGACTGCTTTGCCGGCGTCTGGGGCCACAGCATGCAGCAGCAGGGCGTGCTGGAGTCTGGTGACCTGGAAGAAGCGCTGAACGCCGCTCAGGCCATTGGCGATGATCGCCTGCAGCAGCAAGGGCAAGGGCGCGTTGTACCAGACAGCTTTACCCACGGTACTTCTGAACAGCGTTTTACCTGGTTCAAGCGCGGCTTTGACAGCGGCGATCCGGGACAATGTAATACGTTTGGTAAAGGCATTTAAGATACTGGGGCAGGGATGTCTGATAACACAGCACTGAGCGCGTTAACCGAACAGATGGCTCGCGAGGGGATCCGTCGTCTGCTGATTATTAGCGGCGAGGAGAACTGGTGTCAGGGGCAGGCGTTAGCACTACGCGACATATTACCCGGCGACTGGTTGTGGGTAGGGGCGCATGCCCCTGCTGAACCGAACTGTACGCCACAGGCGCTGCAAACGTTACTGGGGCGCGAGTTTCATCATGCGGTTTTCGACGCCGGGCAGGGATTTGACGCTGCGGCGTTTGCCGCCTTAAGCGGTACGCTGATCGCCGGGAGCTGGCTGGTGTTGCTGACTCCGTCGTGGCATACCTGGCACACGCATCCTGATGCAGACTCACTGCGCTGGAGCGACTGTGCAGAACCCATTCCTACACCGCACTTTGTTGAACACCTCAAACGGGTGATTTCCCTCGATAGACAGGCTCTACACTGGCAGCAGCATCAGCCGGTTTCCTGTCCGCACTTTCCTGCTCGCGCAGCCTGGCTCGCGGCAACCGGCGAACCCCAACCAGAACAGGCGATGATATTAAATTATTTGCTGGCTATGCCTCCCGGTGTGGTTGCGGTGACGGCCGCACGGGGTCGGGGCAAATCCGCGCTGGCCGGGCAGTTGATTTCTCGTATGACGGGGACGGCTATCGTTACCGCTCCGGCGAAAGTGGCAACCGATGTACTGGCGCAATTTGCTGGGGAACGCTACTGCTTTATGGCGCCGGACGCGCTGTTAGCCAGTGCTGAAACGGCTGACTGGCTCGTTGTTGATGAAGCCGCCGCGATACCCGCGCCGCTGCTGCTACAACTGGTGGCGCGTTTTCCCCGCACGCTGTTAACGACAACCGTTCAGGGCTATGAAGGAACCGGCAGAGGGTTTTTGCTGAAATTCTGCGCCCGCTTTCCCAATTTGCGACGCTATGAGTTGCAACAGCCCGTGCGCTGGGCGCAGGGATGTCCGCTGGAGCAAATTGTCAGCGATGCACTGGTGTTTGATGACGAAACGTTTACGCATGCCCCATCGGGGGGGTTGCACTTCCCGGCGTTTGAGCAACACGCCTGGCATACAAACCCGGCGCTGCCGTTAGCGGTATATCAGCTGCTTTCCGGGGCGCATTACCGTACCTCACCGCTGGATCTGCGACGCATGATGGACGCGCCGGGGCAGCATTTTCTGCAGGCTTCGGCTGTTGATTCGGTCGCGGGAGCCGTCTGGCTGGTCGATGAAGGGGGATTATCCGCAGAATTAAGCCAGGCCGTCTGGGCCGGATATCGCCGACCCAGAGGTAATCTTGTTGCGCAGTCGCTGGCGGCGCACGGCGGTGACCCCCTGGCGGCGACGCTCGTCGGGCGACGGGTCAGTCGAATTGCGGTTCACCCCGCGCGACAACGGGAAGGTATTGGGCAACAGCTGATTATGCAGGCCCGGCGCTATTGCACGCAGTGTGACTATCTGTCCGTCAGTTTTGGTTATACGGCTGAACTTTGGCGTTTCTGGCAACGCTGTGGTTTTGTGCTGGTGCGGATGGGCAACCATCGCGAAGCCAGCAGCGGTTGTTATACCGCCATGGCGTTGCTACCCATCAGCGAAGCGGGAAAGCGCCTCGCCGGGCGAGAGCATCAGCGTTTGCGCCGGGATGCGGAAATCCTGGCGCAGTGGATCGATGAGCGCATCCCGCTTACCCCGCTGAAAGAGACTACGCTTAATGAGGATGACTGGGATGAGCTGGCTGGGTTTGCCTTCGCGCATCGACCACTATTAACATCACTGGGCTGTCTGAGCCGTCTGCTTGAGTACAGCGAGTTACCCCTTCCGGCATTGCGCGGACGTATACAGGCTAAACGCAGCGATGCCGAATTGTGCCAACAGCTGAAGGTCTCAGGTCGTAAAGCACTGCTGGTCGTTCAGCGCGCTGAAGCGGCACAGGCCTTAAATCAGTTGGATGCTGAGCGTGAACAGCGGCTACATAATCGCATTATGCAATGGCAATTTTTTCACTAACTTCTTCAATTTCCTGGCATGGTCATTGCGGTTAAGTGGCGTAGAATGATTCTCATCAGTTAAGGAGATCGCCATGAAACATGACCATTTTGTTGTTCAAAGTCCCGATAAACCCGCTCAACAGCTATTGTTGCTGTTTCATGGCGTCGGCGATAACCCGGTTGCCATGGGCGAAATTGGCTCCTGGTTTGCGCCGCTGTTTCCGGATGCGCTAATCGTCAGCATTGGCGGGGCAGAGCCTTACGGTACGACTTCCGGACGTCAGTGGTTTTCGGTACAGGGCGTAACGGAAGAGAACCGCCAGGCGCGTATTGACGCGATTATGCCGGTGTTTATCGAAACCGTTCGTTACTGGCAAAAACAAAGCGGCGTTTCACCGCAGGCTACCGCGCTGATTGGCTTTTCTCAGGGTTCGATTATGTCGCTTGAGAGCATCAAAGCCGAGCCGGGGCTGGCATCGCGGGTCATTGCCTTCAATGGTCGCTATGCCACCTTACCGCAGGTTGCAACTACCGCAACGACGGTGCATTTGATTCACGGTGGTGAAGACCGGGTGATAGAACTCTCCCATGCCGTTGCCGCGCAGGAAGCATTAATTGCTGCGGGTGGGGATGTGACGCTGGATATCGTCGAAAACCTGGGGCACGCCATTGATGAACGCAGCATGCAGTTTGCGCTCGATCATCTGCGTTTTACCGTACCGAAGCATTATTTTGATGAAGCGCTGAGCGGCGGTAAGCCTCATGATGATGATGTGATTCAGATGATCTGATTGATAACCGTAGGCCGGATAAAACGCGAAGCGTTGCCATCCGGCACTTAATGCCCGGTGGCGCTAACGCTTACCGGGCCTACGGGACTTATTGGCCTGGAAATTATTTCTTCGGTTGATCCTTGTTCGGCCAATCGTCATCATCGTCCCATTTATCGTTAAAGTCGCGATGCGGGGGAAGCTCCGGCTTGTTGGCCAGATATTTCTTTGGATCGACGCGCTTGAGATCTTTGATAACGTTAAGCAACACGCCTACCAAAAACACCAACACTAAAATCCACCAATATTTTGCTAGCCAGTCCATGCATTTTTCCTCTTGCAGGAGTACTCATCAGGCGACGAGTTGCTCCATGATACGTTGATACATACGGGCAAGCAGCTGCAGGTCGGCGGCATTAACACATTCATTTATTTTATGAATGGTGGCGTTGACCGGCCCAAGCTCGACGACCTGTGCCCCCATGCGGGCAATAAAGCGCCCGTCGGACGTCCCGCCTGTAGTCAGTAACTGCGGTTTAATCTCATTATAGTGCTCAATGGCGTTCACTACTGCATCCACCAGTTTACCGCGTTCGGTCAGGAACGGCTGACCGGAAAGCCACCAGTCGACGGTATAACGCAACTGATGTTTTTCCAGCAGCGCGTGAACCCGTGCTTTAATCATCTCATCGGTCAGCTCTGTGCTGAAACGGAAGTTGAACTGGATAAACAGTTCGCCGGGGATAACGTTGTTGCTGCCAGTGCCAGCCTGAATATTGGCAATCTGCATGCTGGTCGCCGGGAAGAATTCGTTCCCCTGGTCCCACTCAATCGCCACCAGTTCGTTGAGCATTGGCGCTGCCCGGTGTACCGGATTATCGGCCAGATGTGGGTAGGCTACGTGGCCCTGCACACCGTGAATGGTCAGGTTGCAGGTCAGTGAACCACGACGTCCATTCTTGACCACGTCGCCAACGATTTCGGTGCTGGACGGTTCGCCGACCAGGCAATAATCCAGTCGTTCGTTACGCGCCATCAGCGCTTCAACCACCTTCACGGTGCCGTTTTTGGCGCTGGCTTCTTCGTCAGAGGTTATCAAAAACGCCAGACGGCCCTGATGGTTTGGATGCTGGGCGACAAAACGCTCTGCGGCCACGACCATCGCTGCCAGCGAGCCTTTCATATCGGCAGCGCCACGCCCGAACAACATGCCATCGCGAATGGTCGGTTCAAACGGCGGATTGATCCAGCGATCAACATCGCCTGCGGGCACTACGTCAGTGTGACCGGCAAATGCCAGGGTCTCACCTGTACCGCGCCATGCCCAAAAATTCTGTGTGTCACCAAAATCCATACGCTCAACGGTAAAACCTACCGCGCGCAGACGTTCGATCATCAACGTCTGGCACCCGGCATCATCCGGGCTCAGAGAAGGACGGCGAATAAGCTGCTGTGTCAGCTCAATAACCGGGCACGACATAGATTACACCTCATTAAAAAACAGAGTATAACTGGATTCACTGAAACCAAGCAGCATAGGCTTACCCGGCGCGCAGAGCAATGGGCGTTTGATAATTGCAGGCATTTCAATCATCAACGCGGCGGCGGAAGTCGCATCGGTGATTTGACTGCGAGTGGATTCATCCAGTTTACGCCAGGTCGTGCCACGCGTATTGAGCAGCGCCTCCCAACCTAACTCGCTGATAAAATTGTGTAATAGCGTGTTGTCCAGACCATCGACGCGATAATCATGAAAGCGGTAGTCGACCCCATTTTCTTCCAGCCAGCGTCGGGCCTTTTTAATTGTATCGCAATTCTTAATGCCGTAGAGGGTGATCATGTGAATCCTTATTGACGTATTTTGAATACTTATTCTTGTATTCTCGTGTTTCTGATAATACATATTGTCATTCATTCGTTATAGAAAAATATAACATTGTTGAACAACGGTGAATAATGATTCCTGAAAGTTCCAAAATTTCACGTCGATCGGTATTTCAGAATTGACCTGTTTGCATCAGCCTGTTTTTCAATCAGAATTAGCAAAGTAGTAGATAGTGTATGAATATTTCAAAATATTGCAGTAAGTCACATAAAATTTATGGGTATGGCGCATGATTACATAAACCCCGAACACGGGAGGGTGTAATCACAACCATCGGTTAAATGTTCTTTTTTTGATGATGATGATTTTGTAGAATGCTCATAATAATAAGAGAGGTTGTTATGATTGAACGTGAACTGGGGAACTGGAAAGACTTTATCGAAGTGATGCTTCGTAAATAATTTTCTGGAAGAAATTCATATCCTGCAAAGGATAAAAAAAGGCGACTCAACGTAAGTCGCCTTTTTTGTGCCCGATTATTCCGGGCGTGGTTTCAACGGGAAGCGTCTGCGTACCAGCACAAAGAACAGGGGCACGAAGTAAATCGCCAGGATAGTGGCTGAAATCATCCCGCCCATTACGCCAGTCCCCACCGCATGTTGACCGCCGGAGCCCGCGCCACTGCTGATGGTCATCGGCAGGACCCCGAAGATAAACGCCAGCGACGTCATCAGAATTGGACGCAAGCGCTGGCGACAGGCATGCAGCGTGGCGTCGAGCAGATCGTGTCCTTTCTCGTTCATCTCATTGGCGAATTCAACAATCAATATCGCGTTCTTTGCCGACAGCCCGATAACGGTGAGTAACCCGACCTGGAAATACACATCGTTTTCCAGACCACGCATCCAGGTGGCGAGCAGCGCGCCAATGACCCCCAGCGGTACGACCAGCATAACGGAGAAGGGAACCGACCAGCTCTCGTACAGCGCAGCCAGACAAAGGAACACCACCAGCAGTGAAATAGCGTACAGGGCAGGAGCCTGAGATCCCGACAGCCGTTCCTGATAAGACATCGCCGTCCATTCAAGGCCAAACCCGGTTGGTAACTGGCGAACCAACGATTCCATGATGTCCATCGCCGTACCGGTACTGACGCCGGACGCGGCTTCACCAACAATCTCGACGGCGGAGTAGCCGTTATAGCGTTCCAGACGCGGTGAACCGGTTTCCCAACGCGATGTGGCAAAGGCCGAGAAAGGCACCATGCCGCCGTTATTGTTGCGCACATACCACAGGTTGATATCGTCAGGGAGCATGCGATATTTTGCCGCCGCCTGCACGTAGACCTTCTTCACGCGACCCCGGTCCATAAAGTCATTAACGTAACTGGAGCCCCAGGCCGTTTGCAATGTGTCGTTGATATCGTCAATGGAAACGCCCAGTGCCTGGGCTTTGCGCTGATCGATATCAATTTGCAGCTGCGGACTGTCGTCCAGACCGTTATGACGAACGCGGGTCAGGGATGCGTCCTTCCCGGCCAGCTCAATCAGCTTGTCGCGCGCGGCCATTAACGCGTCATGACCGGCACCAGCGTGATCCTGCAGTTCCATATCGAAACCGGCAGAGCTTCCGAGGCCGCTAATCGCCGGAGGACTGCTGGCGAAGACGCGGGCCTCTTTAATCTTATTAAAGGCTTTAGTCGCACGTTCGATGATAGCGAAAGAGGTTCCGGTGGTAGTGTCGCGCTCATCCCAGTCTTTTAAGCGGACAAACATACGCGCTACGTTTTGACCGTTCCCGCCCGGGCCGGAACCGACCGTGGAAAAGACCGACATAATGTTGTCTTTCTCATGGGTGAAGTAATACTTCTCCACTTCCTGCACCACCTTCAACGTTTGCTGCTGCGTGGAGCCGCTGGGCAACTGTACCGAGGTGGTAAACATGCCGCGATCTTCCAGCGGCAGGAAGGAGGTGGGCAGGCGCAGGAACAGGAACACCATACCGCCGAGCAGCAGGCCGTAGATCAGGATCCAGCGCAGACTACGGTGCAAAATTTTGGCGACGCCTTTTTCGTAGCGCTCGGCGTTGCGATTAAACATCCGGTTAAACCAGCCGAAGAAACCCGTTTGTCCGTGATGTTCACCCTTATGCAGGGGTTTGAGCAAGGTGGCGCACAGGGCGGGGGTGAGGATCATCGCCACCAGAACGGACAACACCATCGCGGAGACGATGGTAATTGAGAACTGGCGGTAAATAGCCCCTGTCGTGCCGCCGAAGAAGGCCATCGGAATAAACACCGCCGACAGTACCATAGCGATACCGACCAGCGCGCCCTGAATTTGCCCCATCGATTTCCGCGTTGCCTGACGCGGCGTGAGCCCTTCCTCACTCATAATGCGCTCGACGTTTTCCACCACCACAATGGCGTCATCGACCAGCAGACCGATTGCCAGCACCATGGCAAACATTGTTAAGGTGTTAACGCTGTAGCCAAAGGCGTAAAGCACGGAGAAGGTGCCCATTAACACCACCGGGACGGCGATGGTCGGGATAAGCGTGGCGCGGAAGTTTTGCAGGAACAGGTACATCACGAGGAATACCAGCGCGATGGCTTCCAGCAGCGTTTTCACCACGTCGATAATTGAGGCTTTAACAAAGGAGGTGGTTTCATACGCGACCTTGTATTCCAGCCCGTGCGGGAAATACTGTGACAGTTCGTCAAGACGGTTAAGCACCAGCTCTGCCGTTGCCATTTCATTGGCGCCGGAGGCCAGTTTCACTCCCAGGCCGGAAGCCGGGTTACCGTTAAAACGGCTGAGGTAGTCATACTTTTCTGCACCCATTTCAACCGTGGCGACGTCGCCCAGTTTAACTTCTGAACCGTCCTGGTTGACGCGAAGTGTAATCGCACGGAATTCATCCGGGGTCTGCAGCAGGGACTGGGCGTTGATCGTCGCATTTAGCGCCTGTTTGTCCACCGAAGGCGTACCGCCAAGCTGTCCGACGGCTATCTGCGCATTTTGTGACTCGATAGCATCGGTCACGTCTTTGGCGGTCATCTGGAAGCTGTTGAGTTTGGCCGGATCGAGCCAGATACGCATCGAGTACTGTGAACCGTAAGCATCAATATCCCCTACACCGTTAATACGGCTAAGCGGGTCCTGAATATTACTCGCCACATAGTCGGCGATGTCCTGCTTATCCATTGAGCCATCGGTGGAGACGAAGGCGATGGTCAGAATATTGGTATCCCCGGTTTTTCGCACCGTGACCCCCTGATCCTGTACCGCCTGCGGCAGTTTACGCATTGCCGATTGCAGCTGGTTTTGCACCTGCTGGACGGCTTCGTCAGGATCGGTTCCGGCGACAAAGCTCAGCGTCACCGTCGCCTGGCCCGTCCCGCTGCTTTGGGATGACATATACATCAGATTATCGAGACCGGTCATGTTCTGCTCGATAACCTGGGTAACGGTATTTTCCAGCGTTTGTGCAGATGCGCCAGGATAGTTTGCGGTTACCCGCACGTTGGGTGGCGCCAGGTCGGGATATTGCTCAACGGGCAGCGAAAAAATAGCCAGGGCTCCTGTCAGGCACAACAGGATAGCTAACACCCAGGCAAAAATGGGGCGATCGATGAAAAAATTCGCCATTAAAAGGGGACCTCGTGTTTCTGCGTATATTTATGCGTATGACTTGCTTCACTGTAGCGGCAAGGTACGGGGCAAACGTGGAGAAAAAAAGAAGATAATGTAAATTATCATGCCCGTTTACAGCGTACCTTTTGTGCCAACGCCGTCAGGCCTGGAGTCAGACCCAACGGCGCTTTGCGGTTCTTTACGTTAGCCCGCTGTCGGTCTCTGCCGAACGAAAACTGATGCTCACCAGCGTGCCTCCTCCGGAGGGTTGCGAGAAGGTCAACGTGCCGCTGAGTCTCTCTGCACGCTCACGCATGATATTCAGACCGTAGTGCCCCGTAGGCTCATGAGGCTCACCGATACCGACACCGTTATCACGGATATAAACGGTATGATTACCATCCGGCGCGGTGACGCAGCTGACGGCAATTTCGCTGGCATTGGCATGCTTAATGGCATTCAGCACCGCTTCACGGACGATCTGTAACAGATGCACCTGCATTTGCGCGTCCAGCGCCAGCGTAGGTAACCGGCAGTCGAGCGTCAGTTTAGCCGACGTCTGATTTTGCAGCGTTTCCAGCATTTCATGCAAAGCTGAGGGCAGATCGGCCTGCTGTAAGGTCAGGCGGAAGGTGGTGAGCAGTTCGCGCAACTGACGGTAGGCATCGTTCAGCGCCTGAGAAAAATCGGCCATAATACTTTGTGCCGGGGCGTTATCTTCCGGGATCGAGCGCTTCAGCAACGTAAGCTGAATGCGTAAATAAGAGAGCACCTGCGCCAGCGAGTCGTGCAGCTCGCGCGCAATCGTCGCCCGCTCCTCCATTAACAACAACTGCTGAAAATGTTTTTGCGCCTGATTGAAGTACAACCCGCGTCCCAGCATTGAGGAAACGCTGTTGAGCAGTGGTGTGGAAGCATTCACATTCGGGCTTTGCCAGTGCAGTTCACCGTAAACGGTCTCCTGCATCGTGACCGGCAGGATCTGCATCGGCAGATCGGGGCTTTTCGTCCCTTCGCTGATACGCCAGTTATCGCCGACGGTCAGTTCCAGGAAATATGCGGCGTCATGTTCGCGGACAATCTGTAAAATGTGGCGGAAGCAGTACACGTCAATTTGGCTGGTATTCAGCGCCTGAGAACACTGATACAGCACCTCCAGGCGACGATTAGCTTCGTGGAGATCGTGCGTTTTCTCCGCAACGGAGGCTTCCAGCGAGCGATAAAGCTTATGCAACTCACTCGACATCTGGCTAAAGGTCTTGCCCAGCAACCCTAGTTCATTGGGTAAACCGGTATCCAGCGACGGGATATCAAACTGACCGTGTTCAATGTGCTGGCTGGCCATCACCAGCTTATTCAGTGGGCGTACCACCTGCTGGCGAATACGCCGCAAGGTAAAGAAGACGAGAGTGAATATGCCGATCCCGCCTGCCAGCGAAATACCGAAAACTAACATCACTTTGCGTTCGGCATAATGCTGCAGCGCCAGTACGAAGAGATCGATTTGATCGACATAACTATTGATATTGGCCTGGTACCATTTTAAATCGCCATCGATCAGACGGGCGTTCATTTCCAGCCAGTTGGCATGCAGATGTCCATAGCGGCTTTTTACCGCTTGCGGAACATACCACGCGTTCAGATTTTGCAATGCGGGTGAGTTTAACGCCTGCTGGAAAAGCTGGCGGTGAGCGTTGAGCTGTGGGCTTTGGCTTTGCAGATCGTACCCCAAACGGTAGCTTTGCATGCGCAATGAGCCCGCAACGTTGATGGCTTCAGCATCCCGCAAGCTGCTGGTCAGCGTGAGCAGCGCAATACCCGTTGAGAGAATCGACAGCAACACTATGTAGAAAAAAGCTTTAGCCAGACTGGCCGAGACCGGACGCTTTACCGTCACTTGTGCATCCTCACACAATACACGTCGCGCCTTAAAACAGCGTGAACGATACGGTGTATTTGATAAATGTTAATAAAACGCCATGAAACTGAATGGTAACTGAAACACAATTTCATATGCGATGAAATAAATTGATCTGCCACAGGTTCTGGATAAATAGTTGTGCTTCCTGGGCAAATGAACATTGCCGCTTCCTTCCGTGTCGGTTAATAACAACACTCATATAAAGAATAAGGTTTTTGCAACCAAAAAAGAAGGAAGCCATGAATCGTTTTGTTATGGTCAATAGCCAGCAGTGCCTGGGATGCCACGCCTGTGAGGTCGCCTGCGTCATGGCTCACAATGGCGAACAGCATGTCCTGAGCCAACGGCATTTTCAGCCCCGAATTACCGTCATCAAGCATCAGCAGCAGCGCAGCGCGGTGACCTGCCATCACTGTGAAGATGCGCCCTGCGCCCGAAGTTGCCCGAACGGGGCAATCAGCCATGAAAATGACAGCGTCCAGGTTAACCCGCAAAAGTGCATTGGCTGTAAATCGTGCGTTGTGGCCTGTCCTTTCGGCACCATGCAGATCGTACTCACGCCCGTCGCTAAAGGAAAGGTCAAAGCGACCGCGCACAAATGTGATTTGTGTCAGGGACGTGAACAGGGACCGGCCTGCGTAGAGAACTGTCCGGCGCAGGCGCTACAACTGGTGACGGAAAATTCGCTTACCGGCCTGTCAAAAGCGCGCAGGTTGCGTACCGCCAGTCTGGAAAGCCAGCCCTGGCATGCCAGCGCTACCGATTTCGTGCCACATGTCACCACCAAACGTGAACAAATGCAGGCGACGCCTGCGCGTGGCGAGCCGGATAAACTGCCGATTGAGGCGCGTAAAACCAGTTTTGAAGAGATCTATCTGCCGTTTCGCACAGTGCAGGCGAAACGGGAAGCGTCCCGCTGCCTGAAATGCGGCGACCACAGTATTTGCGAATGGACCTGTCCACTGCATAACCATATTCCGCAGTGGATTGAACTGGTCAAAGCCGGGAATATTGACGCGGCGGTTGAGCTTTCTCACCAGACCAACTGCTTGCCGGAAGTGACCGGGCGCGTGTGCCCGCAGGACCGACTCTGTGAAGGGGCCTGTACCGTTCGTAACGAGCATGGCGCGGTGACTATCGGCAATATTGAGCGTTACATCTCCGATCGGGCGCTAAGCAAAGGATGGCGACCGGACTTAAGCCATGTGCAGAAAGTGGACAAACGTGTTGCCATCATCGGCGCAGGTCCGGCGGGTCTGGCCTGCGCGGATGTGCTGGCGCGCAGCGGTATCAGCGCAACCGTGTACGATCGCCACCCTGAAATCGGCGGTTTGCTGACGTTCGGCATTCCGGCCTTCAAGCTGGACAAATCGCTGTTGACGCGTCGCCGTGAAATCTTCAGCGCCATGGGTATTCATTTCGAACTTAACTGTGAAGTGGGTAGGGATGTCGCGCTTGAAAAGCTGCTGGAGGATTACGATGCAGTGTTCGTGGGCGTGGGAACCTACCGCTCCATGAAGGCGGATCTGCCGAATGAAGACGCGCCTGGCGTGTATGACGCGCTGCCATTCCTGATTGCCAACACCAAACAGGTGATGGGGCTGGAAGAGCTGCCTGACGAGCCGTTTATCGACACCGCCGGGCTGAACGTGGTCGTCCTGGGCGGGGGCGACACGGCCATGGACTGCGTACGTACTGCGCTGCGTCACGGCGCAAGCCAGGTGACCTGCGCCTATCGTCGTGATGAGGCCAACATGCCGGGTTCGAAAAAAGAGGTGAAGAATGCCCGGGAAGAGGGGGCAAACTTTGAATTTAACGTCCAGCCGGTGGAGCTGGTGCTGAATGCCGACGGTCGCGTCAGCGGTGTGCGTTTCTTACGTACCCAACTCGGTGAGCCTGATGCGCAGGGGCGTCGTCGCCCGGTTCCCATCGCCGGGAGTGAGTTTGTCATGCCAGCAGATGCGGTGATCATGGCGTTTGGTTTTCATCCGCACGGCATGCCGTGGCTTGAGAAGCATGGTGTTAAGGTCGATAACTGGGGGCGTATTGCCGCCGATGTTGAAAGCGCATACCGTTATCAAACCAGCAACCCGAAAATCTTTGCCGGTGGCGATGCGGTTCGTGGTGCGGACCTGGTGGTCACGGCGATGGCGGAAGGGCGACATGCCGCACAGGGGATCGTTGACTGGCTGGGCGTAAAATCAGCCAAATCTCACTAGCCTGAGCTCAATCGAGTAGGCCGGATAAAACGCGTTAGCGTTGCCATCCGGCAATGTGCCGCATGAATGCCTGATGGCGCTTTGCTTATCAGGCCTACATTGCTCCAGGACAAACCCGGTTTCACGGCGTAGTATTATTTCTCACTTCTTGCTGTGGAGCCGGTATGTCACAAAAAATCACCCTCATCAAAGATAAAGTCCTCTCCGATAACTACTTCATCCTGCGCAACATCACCTATGATCTGACCCGTAGCAACGGTGAGGTGATTCGTCACAAACGCGAGGTTTACGATCGCGGCAACGGTGCCACTATCCTGTTGTATAATCCGGAGAAGAAAACCGTCGTGCTGACTCGTCAGTTTCGTATTGCGACCTGGGTTAACGGCAATGAAAGTGGACAACTGATTGAAGCCTGCGCCGGGTTGCTGGACAACGATGAGCCGGAAGTTTGCATTCGCAAAGAGGCCATTGAAGAAACCGGCTTTGAAGTGGGCGAGGTGCGTAAACTGTTTGAGTTATACATGTCGCCGGGGGGCGTAACGGAGCTTATCCATTTTTTTATCGCACAATACAGTGACAGCCAACGGGCAAATGCGGGTGGCGGTATTGAAGATGAGGATATTGAAGTACTGGAATTGCCTTTTGAACAGGCACTATCGATGATCAAAACGGGCGAGATTCGCGACGGGAAAACGGTGCTATTACTTAACTACCTGCAATCGTCGCATCTTATGGATTAGCGGTCAGGGTTTATATTTCTTTACAAAGATACAGGCCAATCCGACGATTCTTATTGAGCCTCATCAGTCGCGCAAGGAAGATACCGCCTGGGCTGTGTGTTTTGATTTTGGGGTTGTACCGTCCATGCGCTATCGCATTATTTTCGTGTTCCTGCTCGGCCTGCTACCGGCCCGCTTGCTGTGGGCGGCGCCTGCGCAGCAGGCATTTTCTGATTGGCAGGTGACCTGCAACAATCAAAATTTTTGCGTAGCGCGCAATACCGGAGATCATCACGGTCTGGTGATGACCCTGAGCCGCAGTGCCGGGGCGCATACCGATGCTGTGTTGCGTATTGAACTTGGCGGTATGGATTCTCCTGATGTCAAAGAGGCTGATATTGCGCCGCGCTTGCTGCTGGACGGCGCGCCACTCCCACTGGCCGGTGAACACTGGCGTATTACCCTCTGGCAACTGATGACCGATGATCCGGCCACCATCAGTGCATTTTTACAGACTGTACAGGATGCGAAGGCGATAACCCTGCAAAAAGGGACGCAAACCCTGTCACTGGTTGGGCTAAAAGCTGCGCTATTGTTTATCGACGCCCAGCAAAAACGGGTCGGTAACGAAACCGCATGGATCGAAAAAGGCGACGAGCCACCGCTCAGCGTACCGCCGGCTCCCGCTTTAAAAGGCGTGGCTGTCATTAACCCAACGCCAACGCCTCTCACGCAGCAAGAGCGCAGTGAACTGCTGGACTACGGAAACTGGCGGATCAACGGTATTCGCTGCTCGATCGATCCGCTGCGTCGCGAGATACGCGTCACGGCCTTAACGGATGATAAAGCGCTGCTGATGATCGGTTGTGAGGCCGGGGCGTATAACACTATCGATCTGGCATGGATTGTTTCTCGCGCCACACCGTTTACCTCTCGCGTTGTACGTCTGAGCCTGCCATTTAAAACCGATGCTGACAGTACCGACATGGAGCTGACCAACGCTACGTTTGACGAGAAGTCGCGGGAGTTGGTCACTCTCGCCAAAGGGCGAGGTTTATCGGACTGCGGGATCCAGACACGCTGGCGGTTTGACGGCCAGCGTTTTCGTCTGGTGCGTTATGCCCAGGAGCCAAGCTGCGATAACTGGCATGGGCCAGATGCCTGGCCCACGCTGTGGATCACGCGTTAATTTAATGCCGGATGCGACTGCGCCTTATACGGCCTGATGGTGATAGATGTCGTAGGCCTGATAAGACGCGTGAGCGTCGCCATCAGGCGTTCAGCACCTTATGCGCTTTATTGACGATGTTCTCCACCGTAAAGCCGAAGAACGGGAACAGCTTGTCTGCAGGGGCGGATTCCCCGTAGCCGGTCATACCGACAATTGCGCCTTTCAGCCCGACGTATTTGTACCAGTAGTCGGCAATACCGGCTTCTACCGCCACGCGTGCGCTGACGTTTGCCGGCAGGACCGACTCCCGGTACGCCTCATCCTGGGCGTCGAAGATATCGGTTGAGGGCAGAGAGACTACCCGTACGTTACGGCCTTCACCGGTCAGTTTTTCCGCCGCCAGCAGCGTGATTTCTATTTCTGACCCGGTGGCAATCAGGATCACATCCGGCTTACCGCCGCCATCTTTCAGCACGTAGCCGCCGCGAGAAATCTCTTTTACCTGCTCTGGTGTGCGTTCAACCTGCGCCAGATTCTGCCTGGAGAGGATCAGCGCCGTAGGGCCGTTATGCCGCTCGACTGCCAGCTTCCAACCCACCGCCGCCTCAACCTGATCGCACGGACGCCAGGTGCTGAAATTCGGCGTCAGTCGCAGGCTGGCGAGCTGTTCGACGGCCTGGTGCGTGGGACCATCTTCTCCCAGACCAATCGAGTCGTGGGTATAGACCATGATCTGGCGGGCCTTCATCAGCGCCGCCATGCGCGCGGCGTTACGGGCGTATTCGACAAACATCAGGAACGTGGCGGTATACGGCACGAAGCCACCGTGGTGGGCGATACCGTTGGCAATGGCGGTCATGCCAAATTCACGCACGCCGTAGTGAATATAGTTGCCTGCCGGGTCGTCTTTCAGGGACGTTGATCCTTTCCAGATGGTCAGGTTGCTGGGCGCCAGATCCGCAGAACCGCCAAGCAGTTCGGGCAGTATCGGCCCGTAGGCGTTCAGGGTATTTTGCGAGGCCTTACGGGTGGCGATTTTGGCCGGGTTGGCCTGCAGGTTGGTAATATATTTCTGGGTCGTTCCTTCCCATGCTTCCGGCAGTTCTCCGCTCATCCGGCGGGTAAACTCTGCCGCCAGTTCCGGATGCGCTTGTCGATACGCCGCGAATTTCTCATTCCAGCCCTGTTGCGCTTTTTCGCCTTTCTCACGCGCGTCCCACGCCCGATAAATCTCTTTGGGGATCTCAAAAGCTGGATGATGCCAGCCCAGTTTCTGTCGGGCCAGCGCCACTTCTTCTTCACCTAACGGCGCACCGTGCGCTTCCTCTTTCCCGGCTTTATTCGGCGATCCAAAACCTATCACCGTGCGGCAGATAATCAGCGACGGCTTGTCGGTAACGCTTTGCGCTTCCTGAATCGCTTTTTTCACCGCTTCAGGATCATGACCGTCAATGTCGTGTATCACATGCCAGTGATAGGCCTCGAAGCGTTTCGCAGTATCGTCGGTAAACCAGCCGTCGGTTTCGCCATCAATTGAGATGCCGTTGTGATCGTAGAAGCCGATGAGTTTGCCAAGCCCCAGCGTGCCCGCCAGCGAACAGACTTCGTGGGAAATCCCCTCCATCAGACAACCGTCGCCCATAAAAACCCAGGTGAAGTGGTCGACAATCTCATGGTCCGGCTGGTTAAACTGCGCCGCCAGTGTGCGTTCGGCAATCGCCATTCCGACAGCGTTGGCTAAACCCTGGCCCAGCGGCCCGGTGGTGGTTTCCACGCCCGGCGTGTAGCCAAGCTCCGGGTGGCCGGGCGTTTTTGAATGCAGCTGGCGGAAGTTCTTTAATTCTTCCAGCGGCAGGTCATAGCCGGAAAGATGCAGCAGGCTGTAAAGCAGCATTGAGGCATGGCCGTTGGACAAAACAAACCGATCGCGATCGTACCAGTGAGGATCGCTCGGATTATGGCGGAGAAAATCGTTCCACAGCACTTCGGCGATATCAGCCATCCCCATCGGTGCGCCGGGATGGCCTGAGTTGGCTTTTTGGACGGCATCCATACTCAGCGCACGAATGGCATTGGCAAGCTCTTTACGGGTCATAGGAAATACTCCTTGAAAAGTAAAGCGTTAGAGCGTGTGTTAATTCACACTTTTGGAGAATTTGCAGGCGTTGTCAGCAAAAAGCATAGCAGACAGGCATGGTATTGCTGGCTTAAGCAGGTAACATGGTTGTTATAAATTGATAACAAATTCTTTCTTTGAGTAGTGAGAGTTTGGGGGCCTTCAAAGTTTGCGCCGCTGACAGAGGTGATAATGTGCGGCTCAATAGAAGGGTTACCTGCGACACTTTTTTGATCGATACGTGAAAGGAACAACAAGATGGATGACCAGTTAAAACAAAGCGCCCTCGATTTCCACGAATTTCCAGTACCAGGTAAAATTCAGGTTTCTCCGACCAAACCGCTTGCCACTCAACGTGACCTTGCGCTGGCCTATTCACCCGGTGTTGCAGCTCCGTGTCTGGAAATTGAAAAAGACCCGCTGGCCGCCTACAAATACACCGCGCGCGGTAATCTGGTTGCGGTTATTTCCAACGGTACGGCGGTGCTGGGGCTGGGCAACATTGGCGCGCTGGCTGGCAAGCCGGTGATGGAAGGGAAAGGCGTTCTGTTTAAGAAATTCGCCGGGATTGACGTGTTTGACATCGAAGTTGATGAACTCGATCCGGATAAATTTATCAACGTAGTCGCGGCTCTTGAGCCGACGTTTGGCGGCATCAACCTCGAAGATATCAAAGCGCCGGAATGCTTCTACATTGAGCAAAAGCTGCGTGAGCGCATGAATATTCCGGTTTTCCACGACGATCAGCACGGCACGGCAATCATCAGTACCGCCGCAATTCTTAACGGTCTGCGGGTGGTGGAGAAAAATATCTCTGATGTGCGCATGGTGGTGTCCGGCGCAGGCGCAGCGGCGATTGCCTGTATGAACCTGCTGGTGGCGTTGGGGATGCAGAAACACAACATTGTGGTCTGCGACTCCAAAGGCGTGATTTATAAAGATCGTGAACCGAATATGGCCGAAACCAAAGCGGCCTACGCGGTGGTGGATGACGGTAAGCGCACGCTGGACGACGTGATTGATGGCGCAGACATTTTCCTCGGTTGCTCCGGCCCGAAAGTGCTGACCCAGGAAATGGTCAAGAAAATGGCGCGTGCGCCGATGATCCTGGCGCTGGCGAACCCGGAACCGGAAATCCTGCCGCCGCTGGCAAAAGAGGTGCGTCCCGACGCCATCATCTGTACCGGCCGCTCCGACTATCCTAACCAGGTTAATAACGTACTGTGCTTCCCGTTCATCTTCCGCGGCGCGCTGGACGTCGGTGCAACCGCCATCAACGAAGAGATGAAGCTGGCTGCGGTACATGCCATTGCGGAGCTGGCGCATGCCGAGCAGAGCGAAGTTGTGGCCTCTGCCTATGGCGATCAGGACCTGAGCTTTGGCCCGGAATACATTATTCCTAAGCCGTTCGACCCGCGCCTGATTGTCAAAATTGCGCCTGCGGTGGCGAAGGCGGCGATGGACTCTGGCGTGGCGACGCGCCCGATTGCCGACTTTGATGCTTACATCGATAAGCTGAGTGAGTTCGTCTACAAAACTAACCTGTTCATGAAGCCGATTTTCTCGCTGGCACGCAAAGCGCCGAAGCGCGTGGTGTTGACGGAAGGGGAAGAGGCGCGCGTGCTGCACGCTACCCAGGAATTGATCACTTTAGGTCTGGCGAAGCCGATCCTGATTGGTCGTCCGAGCGTGATCGAGATGCGCATCCAGAAACTGGGTCTGCAGATCAAAGCGGGCGTTGATTTTGAAATAGTCAACAATGAATCCGATCCGCGCTTTAAAGAGTACTGGAGTGAGTATTACCAGATCATGAAGCGCCGTGGGATCACCCAGGAGCAGGCGCAGCGGGCGGTGATTGCTAATACCACGGTGATCGGCGCGATCATGGTGCAGCGCGGTGAAGCGGATGCGATGATCTGCGGTACGATCGGCGACTACCATGAGCATTTCAGCGTGGTGAACGCGGTATTTGGTCACCGTGAAGGCGTCCATACGGCAGGGGCAATGAACGCGCTGCTGCTGCCAAGCGGTAATACCTTTATCGCCGATACCTACGTCAACGACGACCCGACGCCGGATCAACTGGCTGAAATCGCCATTATGGCGGCAGAGACCGTGCGTCGCTTTGGTATCGAACCGAAGGTGGCGCTGCTGTCGCACTCCAATTTTGGCTCATCTAACTGCCCGTCGGCCAGCAAAATGCGTGAAGCGCTGGCGCTGATTAAGGCGCGTGCGCCAGAACTGATGATTGACGGTGAAATGCACGGTGACGCCGCGCTGGTGGAAAGTATTCGTAATGATCGGATGCCGGACAGCCCGCTGAAAGGCTCCGCCAATATTCTGGTGATGCCGAATATGGAAGCCGCGCGTATTAGTTACAACTTACTCCGCGTTTCAAGTTCCGAAGGCGTAACGGTCGGCCCGGTGCTGATGGGCGTAGCGAAACCGGTTCACGTATTAACGCCGATCGCCTCTGTTCGTCGTATCGTGAATATGGTGGCGCTGGCGGTTGTAGAAGCACAGACTCAGCCGCTGTAATTTCACTTTAATTAATTCCGGCGCGGGTTTCTCCCGCGCCTTTTTATTTCTCTTTTCTTAGTGATCCACTTCACCTTTTAAACCTGGTTGCCGAATTTTGTTATTTACTCTGACAAAAAATTGCCACGATGAGGGCAGTTTTAGCGGAGGCGGTGAGCAATGGAAAAAGAACGCATTATTCAGGAATTTGTGCCGGGGAAACAGGTCACGCTGGCGCATCTCATTGCGCACCCCGGTGAGGAACTGGCGAAAAAGATCGGCGTTCCCGAAGCGGGCGCCATCGGCATTATGACGCTGACGCCAGGTGAAACCGCGATGATTGCCGGTGACTTAGCGATGAAAGCGGCGGATGTACACATCGGCTTTCTCGATAGATTCAGCGGCGCGCTGGTGATCTACGGCTCGGTAGGCGCGGTTGAAGAAGCGTTGCTCCAGACGGTGAGCGGTCTGGGCCGGTTATTAAATTTCACGTTGTGCAACCTGACAAAAAGTTAATCAGAGGCGGCGATGAAACGTATTGCGTTTGTCGGCACGGTAGGGGCGGGGAAAACAACGCTCTTTAATGCGCTACAGGGGAATTACTCCCTCGCCAGAAAAACACAGGCCGTGGAGTTTAATGAAAACGGCGATATCGATACGCCAGGAGAATATTTTAGCCATCCGCGCTGGTATCACGCCTTAATTACCACGCTGCAGGATGTCGATACGTTGATTTATATACATGCGGCAAATGATCTAGAAAGTCGCTTACCTGCCGGGCTGTTGGATATCGGCGCCAGTAAACGACAAATCGCCGTTATCAGCAAAACGGATGTGCCGGATGCCGATGTCGCCGCAACGCGACAATTACTTCGCGGGATAGGGTTTCAGGAGCCGATTTTTGAGCTCAATAGCCACGACCCAAGCAGTGTGCAGCACCTGGTGGATTATCTGACTGAGCTCAGCCAAAAGGAGGAAAGGGCAGGTGAAAAAACTCATCACAGCTAACGATATTCGTGCGGCCCACGCACGCGGCGAACAGGACATATCGGTTGTTCTGCGCGCCAGCATCATCACCCCGGAGGCGCGCGAAGTTGCGGCGCTGCTCGGCGTCACTATCACTGAATGCGATGAATCCGCTCCGGCCACTATGTCGGCCACAACCGCAGCGCCTGCTGCGATGGATGACGGCAAGACGGAAAGCCAGCGTATTCGCGAAACCATCATTGCACAACTGCCGGAAGGACAGTTTACCGAAAGCCTGGTCGCGCAGCTGATGGACAAAGTGATGAAGGAAAAGCAGTCGCTGGAGCAGGGCGGAATGCAGCCGAGTTTTAACTCGGTGACCGGCAAAGGCGGTGTGAAAGTCATCGACGGCAGCAGCGTGAAGTTTGGCCGTTTTGATGGCGCGCAACCGCACTGCGTCGGCTTAACCGATCTGGTGACCGACCAGGACGGTAGCAGCATGGCCGCCGGGTTTATGCAGTGGGATAACGCCTTTTTCCCATGGACGCTGAACTACGACGAAATCGACATGATTCTGGAAGGCGAGCTACACGTTCGCCATGAAGGCGAAACCATGATTGCCAAAGCCGGGGACGTGATGTTTATCCCGAAAGGCTCCAGCATCGAATTTGGTACGCCATCAACAGTGAAGTTCCTGTATGTGGCCTGGCCTGCGAACTGGCAGTCCTGCTAAGGCGGATGTATGAAGGATTTCATTACCGAAGCATGGCTCAGAGCGAATCATACGCTCAGCGAAGGGGCTGAAATTCATCTCCCCGCTGATGCCCGCCTGACGCCGTCTGCCCGGGAGTTGCTGGAAAGCCGTCGTCTGCGCATTAAGTATATCGACGAGCAGGGAAGCTTGTTTGTTGACGACGAGGAACAGCAGCCGCAGCCGGTGCATGGTTTAACCAGCAGCGATACACATCCGCAGGCGACCTGTGAACTGTGTCATCAACCGGTGGCGAAGAAACCTGACACGCTGACGCATCTGACGGCGGACAAAATGGTCGCCAAAAGTGACCCCAGACTTGGATTTCGCGCCGCGCTGGACAGCACCATTGGTCTGGCCGTGTGGTTACAAATTGAACTGGCGGAACCCTGGCAGCCGTGGCTGGCGGATATTCGCTCGCGCCTGGGCAACATTATGCGTGCTGATGCTGTGGACGAACCGCTGGCCGCACAAGCTATTGTTGGCTTGAGCGACGAAGATTTACACCGGCTCTCTCATCAGCCGCTGCGTTACCTGGACCACGATCATCTGGTGCCGGAAGCCAGCCACGGACGTGATTGCGCGTTGCTCAATCTGCTGCGCACTAAAGTCCGCGAAACGGAAACGGTGGCCGCTCAGGTGTTTATCACCCGCAGTTTTGAAGTCTTGCGACCGGACATTCTGCAGGCGCTCAACCGTCTTTCAAGCACGGTTTACGTAATGATGATTCTGAGCGTGGCGAAGCATCCGCTAAGCGTCAGCCAAATCCAACAGCGACTGGGGGAGAAGTCATGATCATTGAACGTGCTCGCCAACTCGCTAAACAAAAGCCGGCTCGGGTGGTGTTCCCGGATGCGCTGGATGTACGGGTGCTGAAAGCCGCTAATTACCTGCACCAGCACGGTCTGGCGCGCCCGATTCTCGTCGCCAGCCCGTTTGCGCTACGCCAGTTTGCGCTCAGCCATCGCGTAGCCATGGACGGTATTCAGGTTATTGATCCACAAAGCAATGTACAGATGCGTGAAGAGTTTGCCCTACGCTGGCTGGCCCGCGCGGGCGAAAAAACGCCGCCGGATGCGCGCGAGAAGCTCAACGATCCGCTGATGTTTGCCGCCGCGATGGTCAGTGCGGGTAAAGCCGATGTATGTATTGCGGGCAACCTGTCGTCAACGGCAAACGTACTGCGTGCAGGATTGCGCATTATTGGATTACAGCCTGGCTGCAAAACGCTGTCGTCAATTTTCCTGATGCTGCCGCAGTATCTCGGGCCGTCATTAGGATTTGCAGACTGTAGCGTTGTGCCGCAGCCCACCGCGGCACAGCTGGCGGACATCGCCATCGCCAGCGCTGAAACCTGGAAGGCGATCACAGGTGAAGAGCCGCGCGTGGCCATGCTGTCGTTTTCCAGCAACGGCAGTGCTCGTCATCCCAATGTCGCTAACGTGCAGCAGGCTACGGAGATCGTTCGTGAGCGTGCCCCACAGCTCACCGTGGATGGGGAACTGCAGTTTGATGCTGCCTTTGTGCCGGATGTCGCTGCGCAAAAAGCGCCCGCCAGTCCGTTAAAGGGCAATGCCAATGTGATGGTTTTCCCATCGCTGGAGGCAGGCAATATTGGTTATAAAATCGCCCAGCGTTTGGGAGGTTATCGTGCCGTTGGTCCCTTGATTCAGGGACTTGCCGCACCGCTTCACGACCTCTCTCGCGGCTGTAGCGTACAGGAAATTATCGAACTGGCGTTGGTGGCAGCTGTGCCGCGCCAGACTGACGTGAGCCGTGAAAGCGTCTCGCAAACACTGGTTGAATGAACGGTCCCGTTCTGGACCCCTTTGATTAAGAGGAAAGCACAATGGAAGCATTAGGAATGATTGAAACCCGGGGCCTGGTTGCACTGATTGAGGCTTCTGACGCGATGGTTAAAGCGGCGCGCGTGAAACTGGTTGGCGTGAAGCAAATCGGTGGCGGCCTGTGTACTGCCATGGTTCGTGGTGACGTTGCAGCCTGCAAAGCGGCTACGGATGCCGGCGCTGCTGCCGCGCAGCGTATCGGTGAACTGGTTTCTGTACACGTTATCCCGCGTCCGCATGGCGATCTGGAAGAAGTGTTCCCGATCAGCTTCAAAGGCGACAGCAACGATATGTAAGTCGTCCATGTGACGCCACTGGATCGTTAAGAGAAAGCTGGCGTCACCCTCTCTCCTTTTCACATTACCTTCTGCGGAGGGTAGGGGGAGGTTTTACCTGAAATATGCCACGGAGGCGGGTATGAAACTGGCAATCGTCACAGGACAAATTGTTTGTACCGTTCGCCATCAGGGGCTCGCGCACGACAAGTTACTGATGGTGGAAATGATTGATGCCCAGGGAAATCCCGACGGGCAGTGCGCTGTTGCGATAGACAGCATCGGGGCGGGAACCGGAGAGTGGGTGCTGCTGGTCAGTGGAAGCTCAGCCCGCCAGGCGCACCATAACGACTCATCGCCTGTCGATCTGTGCGTGATTGGCATCGTCGATGAAGTGGTGGCAGGTGGGAAAGTGGTATTTCACAAATAAGGCAGAAAATCATGAATCAACAGGATATTGAACAGGTCGTGAAAGCGGTGCTGCTGAAAATGAAAGACAGCAGTCAACCCGTCAGTGCCGTTCAAGAAATGGGCGTCTTTGCCTCCCTGGATGACGCAGTGGCGGCAGCAAAAGTGGCCCAGCAGGGGCTGAAAAGCGTTGCTATGCGCCAACTGGCCATTCACGCCATTCGTGAAGCGGGTGAAAAACACGCCAGAGAATTAGCGGAATTTGCCGTCAGTGAAACAGGCATGGGACGCGTTGAAGATAAATTTGCCAAAAACGTGGCGCAGGCTCGCGGCACACCGGGTGTGGAATGCCTGTCTCCACAGGTATTGACCGGCGATAACGGCCTGACGCTGATTGAAAACGCACCGTGGGGCGTGGTGGCTTCGGTAACGCCGTCCACCAACCCGGCGGCGACCGTCATTAACAACGCCATCAGCCTGATTGCTGCGGGTAACAGCGTCGTCTTTGCGCCGCATCCGGCAGCAAAAGGCGTTTCTCAGCGCGCGATCGGCCTGCTTAACCAGGCGGTAGTCGCCGCAGGTGGTCCGGCGAACCTGCTGGTTACCGTTGCTAACCCGGATATCGAAACCGCCCAGCGTTTGTTCAAGTACCCGGGCATCGGACTGCTGGTCGTCACCGGTGGTGAAGCGGTGGTGGAGTCTGCGCGTAAGCATACCAACAAGCGTCTGATTGCCGCAGGTGCCGGTAACCCGCCGGTGGTGGTGGATGAAACGGCCGATCTGACTCGCGCCGCGCAGTCCATCGTCAAAGGCGCGTCGTTTGATAACAACATTATCTGTGCCGATGAAAAAGTGCTGATCGTCGTGGATAGCGTTGCTGATGAACTGATGCGTCTGATGGAGGGCCAGCACGCGGTCAAACTGACGACCGCCCAGGCTGAACAGCTACAACCGGTACTGCTGAAAAATGTCGATGAGCGTGGTAAAGGCACAGTCAGCCGTGACTGGGTCGGGCGCGATGCGGCAAAAATCGCCGCGGCGATCGGCCTGAACGTTCCGGAGCAAACCCGCTTGTTGTTCGTCGAAACCTCCGCCACGCATCCGTTTGCTGTGACTGAACTGATGATGCCGGTGCTGCCGGTGGTGCGGGTGGCTAACGTTGACGAAGCCATTGCGCTGGCCGTTACGCTCGAAGGTGGTTGTCACCATACGGCGGCGATGCACTCACGCAACATCGACAACATGAACCGTATGGCTAACGCCATCGACACCAGCATTTTCGTCAAGAACGGACCGTGCATTGCCGGTCTTGGGCTTGGCGGCGAAGGCTGGACGACCATGACCATTACCACGCCAACCGGGGAAGGGGTGACCAGTGCGCGCACGTTTGTACGCCTGCGTCGCTGTGTGCTGGTGGATGCGTTTCGCATCGTATAAGGAGTGAAAGAGATGGCGCATGACGAACAACTGTGGCTCACACCCAGACTGCAAAAAGCGGCATCGCTGTGTAACCAGACGCTTGCCGTAAGCGATTCACCGCTGTGGCTGGGCGTTGATTTGGGAACCTGTGATGTAGTGTCGATGGTTGTCGACAGCGATGGGCAGCCGGTTGCGGTTTGTCTGGACTGGGCTGACGTCGTGCGTGATGGCATCGTCTGGGATTTCTTCGGTGCTGTGACCATTGTTCGTCGCCATCTCGATACGCTCGAGCAACAACTGGGTTGCCGCTTTACTCATGCGGCTACCTCATTCCCGCCGGGCACTGATCCGCGTATCTCCATCAACGTGCTGGAGTCCGCCGGGCTTGAGGTGAGCCATGTGCTGGATGAGCCAACCGCCGTGGCGGATCTGCTGGCGCTTGATAACGCCGGAGTCGTCGATATCGGCGGTGGTACGACCGGTATCGCCATTGTGAAAAAGGGCAAAGTGACTTACTCCGCTGACGAAGCGACCGGTGGGCACCACATTTCCCTGACGCTCGCCGGGAACCGTCGTATTCAACTGGAAGAAGCCGAGCAGTTCAAACGCAGCAATGGCAAAGAAATCTGGCCGGTGGTTAAGCCGGTTTACGAAAAGATGGCGGAAATCGTCGCCCATCATATTGCCGGACAAGGGATTACGGATTTATGGCTGGCCGGTGGGTCCTGTATGCAGCCGGGTGTTGATGAGCTTTTTCGTAAGCGTTTCCCGGAGCTGCAGGTGCATTTACCGCAGCACAGTCTGTTTATGACCCCGCTGGCGATTGCCAATAGCGGAAAAGTAAAAGCGGAAGGAATCTATGCAAGCTGAATTGCAGACCGCGCTCTTTCAGGCATTCGATGCCCTGAATCTGCAACGCGTAAAAACGTTCAGCGTTCCACCGGTCACATTATGCGGACTGGGAGCGCTCAGCACCTGCGGACAGGAAGCGCAAACGCGCGGACTGACGCATATGTTCGTCATGGTTGACAGCTTCCTGCATCAGGCGGGGATGACCGCCGCTCTGGAACGTAGCCTGGCGATGAAAGGCGTGGCAATGACGCTGTGGCCATGTCCGGTCGGCGAGCCGTGTATTACGGACGTCTGCGCGGCGGTCGCGCAACTGCGCGAATCAAAATGTGACGGCGTGGTGGCCTTTGGCGGCGGCTCTGTACTGGATGCCGCTAAAGCAGTGGCGCTGCTGGTGACCAACCCGACGCAAACGCTGGCTGACATGACGGAGCACAGCGTGCTGCGCCCGCGTCTGCCGCTGATTGCCGTGCCAACCACCGCCGGGACCGGGTCAGAAACCACCAACGTTACGGTGATTATCGACGCCGCCACCGGACTTAAAAAAGTGCTGGCGCATGCAACCCTGATGCCGGACGTCGCCATTCTGGATGCTGCGGTAACGGAGGGCGTTCCCGCGCACGTGACGGCAATGACTGGTATTGACGCGCTGACCCATGCCGTTGAAGCGTACAGCGCGCTGAACGCGACGCCGTTTACCGACAGCCTGGCGATTGGCGCGATTGCGATGATTGGTAAATCGCTGCCGAAGGCCGTCGGATACGGCCACGATCTGGCGGCGCGTGAAAGCATGTTACTGGCGTCCTGCATGGCGGGAATGGCGTTTTCCAGCGCGGGGCTGGGCCTGTGTCACGCGATGGCGCACCAACCGGGGGCGACGCTGCATATCCCGCACGGACAGGCTAACGCCATGCTGCTGCCCACGGTAATGGGATTCAACCGCATGGTGTGTCGTGAGCGTTTCAGCCATATCGGCAGGGCGTTAACCAACAAGAAGTCGGACGATCGTGATGCCATCAACGCCGTCAGCGAGCTGATTAGCGAAGTGGGCCAGACCAAACGCCTCTCTGACGTTGGGGCAAAACCCGAGCATTACAGCGCATGGGCACACGCCGCGCTGGAGGATATTTGTATTCGCAGTAACCCACGCACCGCCACGCAGGCACAGATTATCGACCTGTACGCGGCTGCCGGGTAATGCCTGTAGGCCGGATAAGGTGCTCGCACCGCCATCCGGCAATAACACGGCGTTAATGCCGGAGGCGACGTAAACGTCTTATCCGGCCTACAAATCACAAATGACAGGGAGTAGGGGCTATGGGAATTAACGAAATCATCATGTACATCATGATGTTCTTTATGCTGATTGCCGCCGTGGACAGGATCCTGTCGCAGTTCGGCGGTTCGGCGCGCTTCCTCGGTAAGTTCGGTAAGAGCATTGAGGGATCGGGCGGTCAGTTTGAAGAAGGCTTTATGGCAATGGGCGCGCTGGGCCTGGCGATGGTCGGTATGACCGCGCTGGCGCCGGTACTTGCGCATGTGCTCGGGCCGGTGATTATTCCGCTGTACGAAATGTTGGGCGCGAACCCGTCGATGTTTGCCGGAACGCTGCTGGCGTGCGATATGGGCGGCTTCTTCCTGGCGAAAGAACTGGCGGGCGGCGACGTTGCGGCATGGCTGTACTCTGGCCTGATCCTCGGCGCGATGATGGGACCGACGCTGGTGTTCTCCATTCCGGTTGCGCTGGGAATTATTGAACCGTCTGACCGTCGTTATCTGGCGCTGGGCGTGCTGGCCGGTATCGTCACCATTCCGATTGGCTGTATTGCGGGTGGTCTGGTCGCGATGTACTCCGGCGTGGAAATCAACGGTCAGCCGGTGGAGTTCACCTTTGCGTTGATCCTGATGAACATGATCCCGGTGCTGATCGTGGCCGTGTTGGTGGCGCTGGGACTGAAATTCATCCCGGAAAAAATGATCAACGGCTTCCAGATCTTCGCCAAGTTCCTGGTAGCGCTGATCACCCTCGGTCTGGCGGCTGCGGTGATTAAATTCCTGCTCGGCTGGGAGCTGATCCCGGGTCTTGATCCTATTTTCATGGCGCCAGGCGATAAGCCGGGTGAAGTGATGCGCGCCATCGAAGTTATCGGTTCTATCTCCTGTGTGCTGCTGGGTGCCTACCCGATGGTGCTGCTGCTGACCCGCTGGTTTGAAAAACCGCTGATGAGTGTCGGCAACCTGTTGAAAGTTAATAACATTGCGGCTGCGGGTATGGTGGCAACGCTTGCCAACAACATCCCAATGTTCGGCATGATGAAAAACATGGATACCCGCGGCAAAGTGATCAACTGCGCGTTCGCGGTCTCAGCGGCCTTCGCTCTGGGTGACCACTTAGGCTTCGCCGCTGCCAACATGAACGCCATGATCTTCCCGATGATTGTCGGCAAGCTGATCGGCGGCGTGACGGCGATTGGCGTGGCTATGCTGTTAGTACCGAAAGACGAAGATGTTCCGGCACCAGCAGAAACCAATCCGGAGGCGCAATCGTGAACACTCGCCAGCTACTGAGCGTCGGTATCGATATCGGCACCACAACTACTCAGGTGATCTTCTCGCGCCTTGAGCTGGTTAACCGTGCGGCAGTGTCGCAGGTGCCGCGCTACGAATTCATCAAACGCGAAATTAGCTGGCAAAGCCCGGTGTTCTTTACCCCCGTTGATAAGCAGGGCGGGTTGAAAGAGGCCGAACTGAAAGCACTGATCCTCGCCCAGTATCAGGCGGCAGGGATTGCGCCAGAGAGCGTCGATTCCGGCGCGATCATCATTACCGGAGAAAGCGCCAAAACCCGCAATGCTCGTCCGGCGGTGATGACGCTCTCCCAGTCGCTGGGCGACTTCGTGGTGGCAAGCGCTGGCCCACATCTGGAATCGGTGATTGCTGGTCATGGTGCGGGTGCCCAGACTCTGTCAGAGCAGAAGTTGTGCCGTGTACTGAATATCGACATCGGCGGGGGGACGTCGAACTACGTGCTGTTCGACGCGGGAAAAGTCAGCGGCTCGGCCTGTCTGAACGTCGGCGGACGGCTACTGGAAACGGACGGCCAGGGGCGCGTGGTTCACGCGCATCAGCCAGGACAAATGATTGTTGATGACGTATTTGGTCCAGGCACTGATGCCCGAACTCTCAATGCGGCGCAGCTTGTTCAGGTGGCGCGACGGATGGCGGCGCTGATTGTGGAGGTGATTGACGGCACGCTTTCACCGCTGGCGCAGGCGCTGATGCAAACCGGTCTGCTGCCCGTTGGCGTGAAGCCTGAAGTGATTACGTTGTCCGGCGGGGTGGGTGAGTGCTACCGCAACCAACCTGCCGATCCGTTCTGTTTTTCCGACATTGGGCCGCTGTTAGCAACGGCGCTGCATGAACATCCGCGCCTGCGTGAGATGAACGTGCAGTTTCCGGCGCAAACCGTGCGCGCCACGGTGATTGGCGCCGGGGCGCATACGCTGTCGCTTTCGGGCAGCACTATCTGGCTGGAGGGTGTGGCGCTTCCGCTGCGCAATCTGCCGGTGGCGATTCCGGTTGATGAGGCTGATCTGGTGGCGGCCTGGCAGCAGGCGCTGCTGCAGCTCGACCTTGACCCGAAAACCGACGCCTACGTGCTGGCGCTGCCAGGTTCGTTACCGGTGCGCTACGCCGCGCTGTTAACGGTGATTGATGCGCTGCTGGCCTTTGTCGCGCGCTATCCGAATCCGCATCCCCTGCTGGTGGTAGCCGAGCAGGATTTTGGTAAAGCCCTGGGCATGCTGTTACGCCCACAGTTACAGCAACACCCGCTGGCGGTCATCGATGAGGTGGTTGTCCGGGCGGGGGACTATATCGACATTGGTACGCCTCTTTTTGGCGGATCGGTTGTGCCGGTGACGGTGAAATCACTCGCATTTCCTTCCTGAGGGAACGACTTATGAAACTAAAGACCACATTGTTCGGCAATGTTTATCAGTTTAAGGATGTAAAAGAGGTGCTGGCAAAAGCCAACGAACTGCGTTCGGGGGATGTGCTGGCAGGGGTAGCTGCAACCAGTTCGCAGGAGCGCGTGGCGGCCAAACAGGTGTTGTCGGAAATGACGGTGGCGGATATTCGCAATAACCCGGTGATTTCCTATGAAGAGGACTGCGTCACGCGTCTGATTCAGGATGACGTCAACGAAACGGCCTATAACCGCATCAAAAACTGGAGCATCAGTGAGCTGCGCGAGTACGTGTTGAGTGATGAAACCTCTGTCGATGACATTGCGTTTATGCGCAAAGGGTTAACGTCAGAAGTGGTCGCAGGCGTGGCTAAAATTTGCTCCAACGCGGATCTGATCTACGGTGGCAAAAAAATGCCGGTGATGAAAAAAGCCAACACCACCATTGGCTTGCCGGGCACCTTCAGCTGCCGTTTGCAGCCGAACGATACCCGTGACGACGTGCAGAGTATTGCCGCGCAAATCTACGAAGGGTTGTCCTTCGGTGCAGGTGATGCGGTGATCGGCGTTAACCCGGTAACGGATGACGTGGAAAACTTAAGCCGCGTGCTCGATACCGTGTATGGCGTTATCGACAAGTTCAATATTCCGACCCAGGGCTGCGTACTGGCGCACGTCACCACCCAGATCGAAGCAATTCGTCGCGGTGCGCCGGGCGGGCTGATTTTCCAGAGTATCTGCGGCAGTGAGAAAGGCTTAAAAGAGTTTGGCGTTGAGCTGGCGATGCTGGATGAGGCGCGTGCAGTGGGCGCGGAGTTCAATCGTATCGCCGGGGAAAACTGCCTGTACTTTGAAACCGGGCAAGGGTCTGCGCTCTCCGCTGGCGCTAACTTCGGCGCCGATCAGGTGACGATGGAAGCGCGTAACTACGGGCTGGCGCGTCACTACGATCCGTTCCTGGTGAACACCGTGGTGGGCTTTATCGGGCCGGAATATCTCTACAACGACCGTCAGATTATTCGCGCGGGCTTAGAAGATCACTTCATGGGCAAGCTGAGCGGCATCTCAATGGGCTGCGACTGCTGTTACACCAACCATGCTGATGCTGACCAGAACCTCAACGAAAACCTGATGATTCTGCTCGCCACCGCTGGCTGCAACTACATCATGGGCATGCCGCTCGGTGACGACATCATGCTCAACTACCAGACCACCGCCTTCCACGACACCGCGACCGTGCGCCAGTTGCTGAACCTGCGTCCGTCACCGGAGTTTGAACGCTGGCTGGAAACCATGGGCATTATGGCAAACGGTCGCCTGACCAAACGGGCGGGCGATCCGTCACTGTTCTTCTGATGACGCGGGGATGACATACGATGGATCAAAAACAGATTGAAGAAATTGTACGCAGTGTAATGGCGTCAATGGGGGAGTCACAGCCGCAGGCTCAAGCGCCGTCACCAGAAACGAAATGCAGCACTACGCAGTGCGCCGCACCAACGGGTGAAAGCTGTGCGATGGACTTAGGTTCAGCCGAAGCGAAAGCGTGGATTGGCGTTGAGAACCCGCATCGCGCAGAAGTGCTGACCGAGCTGCGCCGCAGCACCGCCGCGCGTGTATGTACCGGTCGTGCCGGTCCGCGTCCGCGCACTCAGGCGCTGCTGCGCTTCCTGGCTGACCACTCGCGTTCAAAAGATACAGTGTTGAAAGAAGTACCGGAAGAGTGGGTGAAAGCGCAAGGCTTGCTGGAAGTACGCTCAGAAATCAGCGACAAAAATCTGTATCTGACGCGCCCGGACATGGGGCGTCGTCTGAGCGCAGAAGCCATTGAAGCGCTGAAATCACAGTGTGTAATGAACCCGGATGTGCAGGTGATTATCTCTGATGGTCTGTCTACCGACGCCATCACCGCTAACTACGAAGAGATCCTGCCGCCGCTGTTGTCAGGCTTAAAACAGGCCGGATTAAAAGTCGGGACACCGTTCTTTGTTCGCTATGGCCGCGTGAAAATCGAAGATCAGATCGGTGAACTGCTCGGCGCGAAAGCAGTGATCCTGCTGGTTGGGGAACGTCCGGGCCTCGGCCAGTCGGAAAGTCTGTCCTGCTATGCCGTCTATTCGCCACGCGTGGCGACGACCGTTGAAGCTGATCGTACCTGTATCTCCAATATTCACCAGGGCGGTACGCCACCGGTTGAAGCGGCGGCGGTGATCGTGGATTTGGCCAAGCGCATGCTGGAGCAAAAAGCGTCCGGCATCAATATGACCCGTTAAGGAGGCATCATGCCAGCATTAGATTTGATTAGACCTTCAGTCACCGCAATGCGCGTGATTGCCTCGGTAAATGACGGTTTTGCCCGTGAACTTAAATTACCGCCACATATACGTAGTCTCGGACTCATCACAGCAGATTCTGATGACGTGGCGTATATTGCCGCAGACGAAGCGACAAAACAGGCGATGGTGGAAGTGGTTTATGGCCGCTCGCTGTATGCCGGCGCGGCGCACAGTCCCTCTCCAACCTCGGGCGAAGTGCTGATCATGCTCGGCGGGCCGAACCCGGCCGAAGTTCGCGCCGGCCTGGACGCCATGGTCGCCAATATCGAAAGCGGCGCGACGTTCCAGTGGGCCAATGACGCAGAAGATACCGCCTTCCTTGCGCACGTGGTTTCGCGTACTGGTTCGTATCTCTCGGCGACCGCAGGATGCCGACTTGGCGATCCGATGGCGTATCTGGTGGCACCGCCGCTGGAGGCAACATTTGGTATTGATGCTGCGCTTAAATCTGCCGATGTACAGATTGTCACCTATGTGCCGCCGCCGTCAGAAACCAACTACTCAGCGGCGTTTTTAACCGGTAGCCAGGCTGCCTGTAAAGCTGCCTGTAATGCTTTCGCTGATGCTGTTCTGGATATTGCCCGTAATCCTGTCCAGCGCGCGTAAGAGAGGTTGCAATGATCAATGCACTGGGATTACTGGAAGTGGATGGCATGGTGGCTGCCGTAGACGCGGCGGATGCCATGCTGAAAGCCGCGAACGTGCGTCTGCTCAGTCACCAGGTGTTGGATCCTGGCAGGCTGACTCTGGTGGTGGAAGGCGATCTGGCCGCGTGTCGTGCAGCGCTGGATGCCGGAAGCGCAGCCGCAGCGCGTACAGGACGTGTTGTCAGCCGCAAGGAGATAGGGCGGCCGGATGATGACACCCAGTGGCTGATCGGCGGTTTTACGCGCCAGCCGAAGAAACCAGAACCGAAGAAACCAGAGCAGAAGCCTGAAGTGAAGTCAGATGAGGCCCCAGAGAAGACGCAGGAAGCATCTGTGTCATCTGAATCCTCTGATGAATTGCTGGCGCTGTTAACATCGGTCCGTCAGGGAGTGACGGCAGGGGAAGTGGCTGCCCACTTTGGCTGGTCACTTGATGAAGCCAGAAAGGCGCTGGAACAGCTCTTTTCTGACGGAGCGTTGCGTAAACGCAGTAGTCGCTATCGCTTAAAAAATTAACCTGTCGGAGGGCCGGGGGCTTCGTTGAAGCTTCCGGCTTAAAAGATCATGAAAAAGACCCGTACTGCAAACCTGCACCATCTTTATCATGAAGCATTACCCGAAGACGTTAAACTTACGCCGAAAGTGGAGGTGGACAACGTTCACCAGCGGCGAACAACGGATGTGTATGAGCATGCGCTGACGATTACCGCCTGGCAGCAGATCTACGACCAATTGCATCCGGGAAAATTTCATGGCGAGTTCACGGAAATCCTGCTCGACGATATTCAGGTGTTCCGTGAATACACCGGTCTGGCGCTGCGTCAGTCGTGTCTGGTCTGGCCGAACTCGTTCTGGTTTGGTATTCCGGCCACCCGCGGCGAACAGGGATTTATTGGTACCCAGTGTCTGGGTAGCGCTGAAATCGCTACCCGTCCAGGTGGGACAGAGTTTGAACTGAGTACGCCGGACGATTACACCATTCTGGGTGTCGTTATTTCGGAAGAGGCGATTGCTCGTCAGGCTAACTTCCTGCATAACCCGGAAAGGGTGCTGCATATGCTGCGCAACCAGTCGGCGCTGGAGGTGAAAGAACAACATAAAGCTGCCCTTTGGGGCTTTGTGCAGCAGGCGCTGGCAACGTTCAGCGAAAATCCGGCGAATCTTCATCAGCCTGCGGTGCGCAAAGTGTTGGGCGATAACCTGCTGCTGGCGATGGGCACCATGCTGGAGGAAGCGCAGCCGATAATCACGGCTGAGAGCATCAGCCATCAGAGCTATCGCCGCCTGCTGTCGCGGGCGCGCGAATACGTGCTGGAAAATATGTCAGAACCGCTGACCGTGCTCGACCTGTGTAACCAGCTGCACGTCAGCCGCCGGACGTTGCAAAACGCTTTTCACGCAATCCTCGGCATTGGACCGAATGCCTGGTTAAAACGCATTCGCCTGAACGCCGTGCGTCGCGAGCTGATAAGCCCGTGGTCGCAAAGTACCACGGTGAAAGACGCTGCCATGCAGTGGGGATTCTGGCATTTAGGGCAGTTTGCGACCGACTACCAGCAGTTGTTTGCGGAGAAACCGTCGCTGACGCTGCATCAGCGCATGCGCCAGTGGGCGTGATGGTATAGCTTGAGTAGGCCTGATAAGGCGTTCGCCGCCATCAGGCAATTGTGGTTGCTGCGCTGCCGGATGGCGACGCCTTGCGTCTTATCCGGCCTACGAATTGTTCCGCCATCAGGCCATTACACCCAGTCGCGCACCTGAATAAACTCGCTAAGGGCGGCTTCCGGACTGCCGTCATCCGGGTGGTAATCATATTCCCAACGCACCAGCGGCGGCATCGACATCAAAATCGATTCCGTGCGCCCGCCGGTTTGTAAGCCAAACAGCGTGCCGCGATCCCACACCAGGTTGAACTCCACGTAGCGCCCACGGCGATAAAGCTGGAAGTTACGCTCGCGCTCACCCCATATCATCGCTTTGCGGCGTTCGACGATCGGCAGATATGCGTCGGTGTAGCCTGCGCCAACCGCCTGCATAAAGGCGAAGCAGTGATCGAAATCCGGCGTATTTAAGTCATCGAAAAACAGCCCGCCGATGCCGCGCTGCTCGTTACGGTGCTTGAGAAAGAAGTAGTCATCGCACCATTTTTTGTAACGCGGGTACACGTCATCACCGAACGGCTGGCACAGATCACGCGCCGTGCGGTGCCAGTGCACCGCATCCTCATCAAAGCCGTAGTAGGGTGTTAAGTCAAAGCCGCCGCCAAACCACCACACCGGCTCGGCGTCCGGTTTTTCCGCGATAAAAAAACGCACGTTGGCATGGCTGGTCGGAATGTAAGGATTCTGAGGATGCACCACCAGCGAGACGCCCATGGCCTCAAAACTGCGCCCGGCAAGCTCCGGGCGATGGGCGGTAGCCGAGGCCGGCATTGCATCGCCGTAGACGTGGGAGAAGTTGACGCCCGCTTGCTCGAAAATACCACCGTTACGCAGCACCCGGCTGCGCCCGCCGCCGCCCGCTTCGCGCTGCCAGTTATCTTCAACGAACCCGGCGCCATCTACGGCGGATAACTGCTGACAAATATCATCCTGCAGGCTGAGCAGGAACTGTTTTACGCGCTGTACATCGGGCTTCATGATTAACGTTTCTTCGAGTGTGCTTTCTGGTTATCAAACCAGTGGAAATAGCTAATGATGCCATTGGCGATAGCGGTAGCGATTTTTTGACGAAATGCCGTCGTGCCGAGCAGTCGCTCTTCTTCCGGATTGGTAATGAACGAGGTTTCGACCAGTACCGACGGAATCGAAGGTGATTTTAGCACCACGAAGGCGGCCTGTTCAGTGCTACGACTGTGCAGACGGTGTACCGGCTTAATCTTTTTGAGAATATGCGACCCTAAGGTCAGGCTGTTTTTAATGGTGTCGGTTTGCACCAGATCGAACAGTACCTGCTGCAGCAAATGGTCTTTATCAGTGGTCTTCTTTCCGGCCACTTCATCGGCCCGGTTTTCACGATCGGACAGATATTTCGCCATGGCGCTACTGGCGCCGCGATTAGACAGCGCAAAGACCGATGCCCCTGCCGCACTCGGATTGGTGAAGCCGTCGGCGTGAATTGACATAAACAGATCGGCGCCATGCTTGTGGGCTATCTCGACGCGATCGTACAGCGGAATAAACGTATCGCCGGAGCGGGTCAGGCGCGCATCAATGCCCTGGTTGCGTAGAATCGAGCGCACGTTTTTGGCAATCGCCAGCACCACGTGCTTCTCCTTCGAACCGTTGCGACCAATTGCGCCGGTATCAATCCCGCCGTGACCCGGATCGAGGACAACTACGCGCTTAGCGCCGGCTTTTTTCGCTTTCGGTTTGCTGTGCCCATTGCTGGTCTTAAGCGCTTCTTCTTTAGCGATGGCTTGCGACATGCCTGACAGCGTCAGGGCGGCCAGCCCGGCTTTCAACACCTGGCGGCGCGATGTGAGTGTTTTTAGTGGTTTAAAAGTGCTCATACGGCCTGAGTTGTAAAAAAAGGTTCTAAACGTTATATCGTATCGCGTTGTCCGTTGCGACGGATCGGGATAAGAATTGTTTTACTTTTCATTTCAATACGTGACAATTCCGTATTATGCCATTTTTTCCGCCGCTTCGCGTCAGATATTGGCTAAATCAGTGGTTCGCGCCATAATCGCTTTTTAACGTCCTGAAAAGGTAACCAATACCATGGAAATACGCGTTTTTCGCCAGGAAGATTTCGAAGAGGTGATCACCCTCTGGGAGCGCTGTGATTTGCTGCGTCCATGGAATGACCCGGAAATGGACATTGAACGCAAAGTCAATCATGACGTCAGCTTGTTTCTGGTCGCAGAAGTGAACGGTGAAGTTGTCGGCACAGTGATGGGCGGCTACGACGGACATCGCGGTTCGGCCTATTATCTCGGCGTGCACCCTGAGTTTCGCGGTCGCGGCATCGCTAATGCGCTGCTTAACCGACTGGAGAAAAAGCTCATTGCCCGCGGTTGTCCGAAGATTCAAATTATGGTGCGGGAAGATAACGACGTGGTGCTGGGTATGTATGAACGTCTGGGCTATGAACATGCGGATGTACTCAATCTGGGCAAGCGTTTGATTGAAGATGAAGAGTACTGAGTTCCATCCGGCCGACTATGACGTTCACGGGTGCCTGCGTCTGCCATTTCTGTTCTGGTGCGTACTGCTGCTGCAGGCGCGCACCTGGGTGCTGTTTGTGATTGCGGGATCTTCGCGCGAGCAGGGCAACACGTTGCTGAACCTGTTTTATCCCGATCATGACGCATTCTGGCTGGGTTTGCTCCCCGGCGTTCCGGCCGTACTGGCGTTTTTACTCAGCGGGCGGCGTTTTGCGTTCCCCGTTTTGTGGCACAGGCTGCGCGGATTATTGATTCTCGCTCAACTGGTGCTGCTGTGCTGGCAGCCGGTGATGTGGCTGGCAGGCGATCCGCTCAACGGTGTCGGGCTGGCGCTGCTGGTGGCGGATATCGTCGCACTGGTCTGGCTGTTAACCAATCAACGTTTGCGTGCCTGTTTTTCCCTTGAGAAAGAATAACGGCACTTTTTGGGGAAACCGGACTCCAAGCAACGTTGATAAATAAGGAAGGAAGTGAAATGAAATCACTGCGTTTGACTTTATGCGCGATGCCGCTGCTACTGGCCGGGTGTTCAACGTTGTCCTCGGTGAACTGGTCTGCCGCCAATCCGTGGAACTGGTTTGGTTCTTCAACGCAGGTCACAGAGCAGGGCGTCGGAGCGTTAACGGGCGCGACACCGCTGGATGAAAAAGCCATTGCTGATGCGCTGGACGGTGATTACCGCCTGCGTAGCGGGATGAAGACTGATAACGGAAATGTGGTGCGCTTCTATGAAGCGATGAAAGACGACAAGCTGGCGATAGTCATCAATGGTAGCCAGGGAACCATTAGTCGTATTGATGTGTTAGACCACGATATTTCGTCAGTCGCGGGTGTCGAAATCGGTACACCGTTTAGCGACCTTTACACTAAAGCTTTCGGTAATTGCCAAAAGGCAACCGGCGATGACAGCGCGGGCGTTGAGTGTAAAGCTGAAGGAAGTCAACATATTAGCTATATTTTTTCCGGTGAATGGAGCGGGCCTGAGGATATAATGCCGTCTGACGACACGCTGAAAGCGTGGAAAGTAAGCAAAATTATCTGGCGGCGTTAATTTGCGTCTGAACAAATCGGCTTGTTAAAAAAACAGGTAGAATATCGCCCATCAATGCCACGGTGTCGTGGCATCTATTTTTCAGGAGGAACAATGTCTCAGGTTCAGAGTGGCATTTTGCCAGAACATTGCCGTGCGGCGATTTGGATTGAAGCCAATGTTAAAGGCGACGTTGAGGCCCTGCGTGCGGCCAGCAAAACCTTCGCCGATAAGCTGGCGACCTTTGAAGCTAAGTTCCCGGATGCGCATCTGGGCGCGGTTGTCGCTTTTGGCAACAACACCTGGCGTGCATTGAGCGGCGGCGTCGGTGCTGAAGAGTTAAAAGACTTTATCCCTTATGGTAAAGGTCTGGCACCAGCAACCCAATATGACGTGTTGATCCATATTCTCTCTTTGCGTCATGACGTGAATTTCTCCGTTGCGCAGGCGGCAATGGAAGCATTTGGCGACTGTATTGAAGTCAAAGAAGAAATCCACGGTTTCCGTTGGGTCGAAGAGCGTGACCTCAGCGGCTTTGTTGACGGTACGGAAAACCCGGCAGGCGAAGAAACGCGCCGTGAAGTCGCCGTTATCAAAGATGGTGTGGATGCCGGTGGCAGCTATGTGTTTGTGCAGCGTTGGGAACATAACCTGAAGCAGCTTAATCGCATGAGCATCCATGACCAGGAAATGATGATTGGCCGCACCAAGGAAGCCAACGAAGAGATCGATGGTGACGATCGTCCGGTAACATCCCACCTGAGCCGTGTTGACCTCAAAGAAGACGGTAAAGGGCTGAAAATTGTACGCCAGAGCCTGCCATACGGCACTGCCAGCGGCACGCATGGTCTCTATTTCTGCGCCTACTGCGCCCGTCTGCACAACATTGAACAACAGTTGCTGAGCATGTTTGGCGATACCGACGGCAAACGTGATGCAATGCTGCGCTTCACCAAACCGGTCACCGGTGGCTATTACTTTGCACCGTCGCTGGATCGACTGATGGCGCTGTAACCCCAGTGTTGCCTGGTTGCGCTCACGCTTACCAGGCCTACCGCGTTCTTATCTGTCATGAAATTGAAAATCCCCGCCCCGACGGGGATTTTTTTTACCTGAAATTAACCTGATTTAGTGAGCTATTCCTCAGCATGAATTTGTTAATGCTGTATCTTCTGCGTGAATGAAGTGAAGGCTTCATATTCAAAAGGAGAATATTGAAATGGGAAAACTCACGGGCAAAACAGCATTGATTACGGGCGCATCTCAGGGTATTGGCGAGGGGATCGCCAGAACGTTTGCCCGCCATGGCGCGAACTTAATCCTGCTGGATATCTCCGATGAGATTGAAAAGCTGGCGGATGAACTGGCTGGGCGCGGGCATCGCTGCACAGCGGTTCACGCAGACGTCAGAGATTTTGCGTCGGTCACGGAAGCGGTAAAACGCGCGAAGAAAATTGAAGGCAAAATCGACATTCTGGTCAACAATGCAGGTGTATGTCGCCTTGGCAACTTCCTTGAAATGAGCGATGAAGATCGCGACTTCCACATTGATGTCAACATTAAAGGCGTCTGGAACGTGACGAAGGCCGTTCTGCCGGAGATGATTGCGCGCAAAGACGGGCGCATCGTGATGATGTCATCGGTAACAGGCGATATGGTAGCCGACCCGGGCGAAACGGCGTATGCGCTGTCGAAAGCCGCTATTATCGGCTTAACCAAGTCCCTGGCGGTTGAATACGCGCAGTCCGGCATTCGCGTAAATGCCATTTGCCCGGGCTACGTTCGTACGCCGATGGCAGAGAATATCGCGCGTCAGTCTAACCCGGACGATCCTGAATCCGTATTAGTCGACATGGCGAAAGCGATCCCGATGCGTCGTCTGGCCTGTCCGCTTGAAGTGGGTGAACTGGCGGCGTTCCTGGCGTCGGATGAGTCCAGCTATTTAACTGGCACGCAAAACGTGATTGATGGCGGCAGCACCCTGCCTGAAAGCATCAGCGTCGGCATCTGATTGATGCCTGTCTCCTCCCCGGTGAACCTGGGGAGGGGTTTCCCCTTATTCTCTTTTCAACTTTCAAATCATCAAACGGTATATAAAACCGTTACTCCTTTAGTGCCGGTTATAAATATGATGGCCATAAGAAAGTCATTAAATTTATAAGGGTGCGCAATGGCCGTTAACTTACTGAAAAAAAGAACCCTGACGCTTGCTGCAATGTTGTTGCTGGTGGGTCAGGCGCAGGCAACGGAACTGCTGAACAGTTCATATGATGTTTCACGTGAGCTGTTTGCCGCCCTTAATCCGCCGTTTGAACAGCAATGGGCGAAGGATAACGGCGGTGACAAACTGACGATTAAACAATCTCATGCCGGGTCATCAAAACAGGCACTGGCGATTCTGCAAGGGCTGAAAGCCGATGTGGTGACCTATAACCAGGTCACCGATGTGCAGATCCTGCATGACAAAGGCAAGCTGATCCCGGCCGACTGGCAAAGTCGTCTGCCGAATAACAGCTCGCCGTTCTATTCCACCATGGGCTTCCTGGTGCGTAAGGGGAACCCGAAGAATATTCATGACTGGAATGACCTTGTGCGTTCTGATGTGAAACTGATTTTCCCGAACCCAAAAACCTCCGGTAACGCGCGCTATACCTATCTGGCGGCGTGGGGTGCTGCGGATAAAGCTGACGGTGGCGATAAAGCCAAAACTGAACAGTTCATGACCCAGTTTCTGAAAAACGTCGAAGTGTTTGATACCGGCGGCCGCGGTGCTACCACCACCTTTGCAGAGCGCGGCCTGGGCGATGTGCTGATCAGCTTCGAATCAGAAGTGAACAACATTCGCAAACAGTATGAAGCGCAGGGTTTTGAAGTGGTTATCCCGAAAACCAATATCCTCGCCGAATTCCCGGTAGCCTGGGTAGATAAAAACGTGCAGGCCAACGGGACTGAAAAAGCGGCTAAAGCGTATCTGAACTGGCTGTACAGCCCGCAGGCGCAAACCATCATTACCGATTTCTACTACCGCGTGAATAACCCGCAGGTGATGGACAAACAGCAAGATAAATTCCCGCAGACTGAATTGTTCCGCGTAGAAGACAAGTTCGGCTCCTGGCCTGAAGTGATGAAGACACACTTTGTCAGCGGTGGTGAGCTGGACAAGCTGTTGGCGGCGGGGCGCAAGTAAATGTTTGCTGTTTCTTCCCGACGCGTGTTGCCCGGCTTCACCTTAAGCCTGGGCACCAGCCTACTGTTTGTCTGCCTGATATTGCTGCTGCCGCTTAGCGCGCTGGTGATGCAACTGGCGCAAATGAGCTGGGCGCAATACTGGGATGTGATTACCAACCCGCAGGTGGTGGCGGCGTATAAAGTGACGCTGCTGTCGGCGTTTGTGGCATCGATTTTTAACGGCGTGTTTGGCCTGCTGATGGCGTGGATCTTAACCCGCTATCGTTTTCCGGGTCGGACGCTGCTGGATGCGCTGATGGATCTGCCATTCGCGCTGCCTACGGCGGTGGCGGGTCTGACGCTGGCGTCGCTGTTTTCGGTCAACGGTTTCTACGGCGAGTGGCTGGCGAAGCTGGATATTAAGGTGACTTACACCTGGCTCGGTATCGCGGTGGCGATGGCGTTTACCAGTATTCCGTTTGTGGTGCGAACTGTGCAGCCGGTGCTGGAAGAGTTAGGCCCGGAATATGAAGAAGCGGCGGAAACGCTCGGTGCCACGCGCTGGCAGAGCTTTCGTAAAGTGGTGTTACCGGAGCTGTCTCCCGCGCTGGTGGCGGGGGTTGCGCTTTCGTTTACCCGCAGCCTCGGTGAGTTTGGTGCCGTTATCTTTATCGCCGGAAATATCGCATGGAAAACGGAAGTGACCTCGTTGATGATTTTTGTTCGCTTGCAGGAGTTTGACTATCCGGCTGCCAGTGCGATTGCCTCTGTGATCCTCGGGGCGTCGCTGTTGCTGCTGTTTTCAATTAACACCCTGCAAAGTCGCTTTGGTCGACGCGTGGTAGGTCACTGATGGCAGAGATTACCCAATTGAAACGCTATGGCGCGCCCCGTATTAACTGGGGGAAATGGTTTCTGATCGGCACAGGCATGCTGGTGTCCGCGTTTATTTTGCTGGTGCCGATGATTTACATCTTCGTGCAGGCGTTCAGCAAGGGATTAATGCCGGTATTACAGAACCTGGCCGACCCGGACATGCTGCACGCTATCTGGTTAACGGTGCTGATTGCGCTGATTGCGGTGCCGGTGAATCTGGTGTTTGGCGTGATGCTGGCCTGGCTGGTGACCCGTTTTAACTTCCCTGGACGCCAGCTGTTGCTGACCTTACTGGATATTCCGTTTGCCGTCTCACCGGTGGTCGCCGGCCTGGTGTATCTGCTGTTTTACGGCTCTAACGGTCCGCTGGGTGGATGGCTGGATGAACACAATCTGCAAATTATGTTTGCCTGGCCGGGAATGGTGCTGGTCACGGTGTTCGTGACCTGCCCGTTTGTGGTGCGCGAACTGGTGCCGGTGATGTTGAGTCAGGGCAGTAACGAAGACGAAGCGGCGGTTCTGCTTGGCGCATCCGGCTGGCAGATGTTCCGCCGTGTGACGCTGCCGAATATTCGTTGGGCGTTGCTGTACGGCGTGGTGCTGACTAATGCCCGTGCGATTGGCGAATTTGGCGCGGTGTCGGTGGTTTCCGGCTCGATTCGCGGCGAAACCTTGTCTCTGCCGCTACAAATTGAATTACTGGAGCAAGACTACAACACGGTCGGCTCCTTTACCGCCGCGGCGCTGTTAACGCTGATGGCGATTATTACCCTGTTTTTGAAGAGCATGTTGCAATGGCGTCTGGAGAACCAGGAGAAACGCGCGCAGCAGGAGGAAAATCATGAGCATTGAGATTGCCAATATTAAGAAGTCTTTTGGTCGCACCCAGGTGCTGAACGATATCTCGCTGGATATTCCTTCAGGTCAGATGGTCGCGTTGCTGGGGCCATCTGGCTCGGGCAAAACCACGCTGCTGCGCATTATTGCCGGGCTGGAACATCAGTCCAGCGGGCATATTCGCTTTCATGGTACTGACGTCAGTCGCTTACATGCGCGTGATCGTAAAGTTGGCTTCGTATTTCAGCACTACGCGCTGTTTCGCCATATGACCGTTTTCGACAACATCGCCTTTGGCCTGACGGTGTTACCGCGTCGCGAGCGTCCAAATGCGGTGACCATCAAAGCGAAAGTCACCAAATTGCTGGAGATGGTGCAGCTTGCCCATCTGGCGGATCGCTTTCCGGCGCAACTTTCCGGTGGGCAAAAACAGCGCGTGGCGCTGGCACGAGCGTTAGCGGTGGAACCGCAGATCCTGCTGCTCGATGAGCCGTTTGGCGCGCTCGATGCTCAGGTGCGTAAAGAGCTGCGTCGCTGGCTGCGTCAACTGCATGAAGAGCTGAAGTTCACCAGCGTATTTGTTACCCACGATCAGGAAGAAGCGACAGAAGTCGCAGACCGCGTGGTGGTGATGAGCCAGGGCCATATCGAACAGGCCGATGCGCCCGATCAGGTATGGCGCGAACCGGCTACCCGCTTTGTGCTGGAGTTTATGGGTGAGGTTAACCGACTGCAAGGGACGATTCGCGGTGGACAATTCCACGTCGGCGCACACCGCTGGCCGCTGGGCTATACGCCAGGCTATCAGGGACCGGTGGATCTGTTCCTGCGTCCGTGGGAAGTGGACGTCAGCCGCCGTACCAGCCTGGATTCACCGCTGCCTGTTCAGGTACTGGAAGCCAGTCCGAAAGGTCACTACACCCAATTAGTTGTGCAGCCGCTGGGGTGGTATAACGAGCCGCTGACGGTGGTAATGCAGGGCGATAATCCCCCGAGTCGCGGTGAGCGCCTGTTTGTTGGGCTGCAAAATGCACGTCTGTATAACGGCGAACAGCGCATTGAAACGCGCGAAGCGGAGCTTGCTCTGGCGGAATCTGCCTGATAGGTTAATTTGCTGGTTTATCGCCCGGTGGCGCTATGCTTACCGGGCCTACCGCATATGCCGTGATTTTGTAGGCCGGGTAAGCGCAGCGCCACCCGGCTTTTTATTGGACAGCACTCATGAACACATTAGAACAAACGATTGGCAATACGCCTCTGGTGAAATTACAACGTCTGACGCCGGATAACGGTAGTGAAATTTGGGTCAAGCTGGAAGGCAATAATCCTGCGGGTTCGGTGAAAGACCGCGCCGCGCTGTCGATGATCGTCGAAGCGGAAAAGCGTGGAGAAATTCAGCCGGGTGATGTGCTGATCGAGGCAACCAGCGGCAACACCGGGATTGCGCTGGCGATGATCGCCGCGCTGAAAGGCTATCGCATGAAGCTGTTAATGCCGGACAACATGAGTCAGGAACGCCGTGCGGCGATGCGTGCCTACGGGGCTGAACTGGTTCTGGTGACCAAAGAGCAGGGGATGGAAGGAGCGCGTGATTTAGCTCTGGAAATGGCGCAACGCGGCGAAGGAAAACTTCTGGACCAGTTCAACAACCCGGATAACCCGTACGCGCATTACACCACAACCGGCCCGGAAATCTGGCAGCAGACGTCAGGCCGCGTTACCCATTTCGTTTCCAGTATGGGAACAACAGGCACCATTACCGGCGTGTCGCGTTTTCTGCGTGAACAGGAAAAATCGGTCACAATCGTGGGTCTGCAGCCGGAAGAGGGCAGCAGTATTCCGGGAATTCGCCGCTGGCCAGCGGAGTATATGCCAGGCATTTTTAACGCCTCGCTGGTGGATGAAGTGCTGGATATTCATCAGAACGATGCGGAAAATACGATGCGTGAGCTGGCCGTTCGTGAAGGCATTTTCTGCGGTGTCAGCTCTGGCGGCGCGGTGGCGGGGGCGTTACGCGTGGCACGTGCTACACCTGGAGCCGTGGTGGTGGCGATCATCTGCGATCGCGGCGATCGCTACCTTTCGACCGGCGTTTTTGGCGAGGAGCACTTTAACCAGGGCGCAGGGATCTAATTTGTTTGCCTGATAAGCGTAGCGCCATCAGGCAAACATACGACACGATCACCGGATAAGACGTTACGTGTTTTATCCGGCCTTCAATGATGAATCGTTACGGTTCTCTACCAGTTTATCCAGGAACTGCCACAGTTTTTCATTCATCTGCTGGTAATCCCATTCGCGCATTTCAGCGACAGAGCGGATAAAACGTTTTCCTTTGGCCTCTGCTAACTCTTGTTCTGAATGCTGAATCAGCCCCTCGATTGCTTCGGCGGTGAATTCCATATGACACTGAAAACCATAAACGAAATTACCGTATTGTACGATTTGTCGCGGGCAGCCCTCGCTGGCGGCAAGAATTGTCGCCTGATCGGTTAATCCCGGCATATCGTTGTGCCAGTGACCGACGGTAAGCGGTGAACCAAAATGGCTGAACAACGGATGCTGTTGGCCTGCTTCGGTCAGAGCGATCGGGTAGTGGCCAATCTCTTTTTCCGGGCTCTGGCATACTTTCGCACCCAGCGCTTCACCGATTAACTGCGACCCCAAACAGATCCCCACCACAATTTTGCGTGCTGAAATCGCCTGATTGATCAGGTGCTGTTCAGCCTGAGAGTCAAAATACGGGCACTCTGCCAGCGTGGTGCGTGGAGACTGCGGACCGCCAAAGACGACCAGCATATCGAAGCCATCGGCATTGGCGGGAACCGATTCTCCGGCGTAAACCTGTGACCAACTGATGGTATAGCCACGTTGTTCTGCCCACGGCAGATACGCGCCAGCAGATTCAAAAGACTCATGAATAACAAAATGAACTCGCACTTTTTCTCTCCTGTTAGCGCTTTTGCGCCTGATGAATATCAGCCGCCAGCTTATAAATATCGCTGTCGTTTAAGGTCGACAGCGTAATGCGCAGACCGTGCGATGGTGTATTCACACCAAACACCTCACCTTCGCGTACCAGCCAACCGGATTTTGCCAGGGCAAAAGCAAGTGATTGACTGTGGTGCGACAGAGGCAGCCACAGATTCAGACCATCAGCGACGGGCAGATCAATGCCATATCCTCTGAGAGCGGTGGTCAGTTTTTGCTGCTGTGTTGCGTAAAACTGCTGAGTCTGCACCAGCTTATGTTGATATTCTTCGTCGCTCAGGCAGGCGCAGGCTAAATCCTGAAGCAGATGGCTGACCCACTGACTGCCGGAGTTGAGTCGCAACCGCAGTTTTGCTGAAGTAACCGGATCGCTGGCAACGATGGCAAGGCGTAAGTCCGGGCCTAATGTTTTAGACATCGAACGGATGACGGCCCAGTGGGTGGTTTCTTTTGCTATCACCGGATACCAGCGGCAAGCGGACAGCAGCGCAAAGTGGTCGTCGACAATAACCAGCGTTTGCGGATAACGGGCCAGGATTTCCTGCAATTGCGCCGCGCGGGATGCGCTCAGGCTGCATCCCGTCGGGTTATGGGCGCGCGGCGTCATAATCACCGCCCGCGCACCTTTTTGTAGCGCAATTTCCAGCATCTCTGGCTGCATGCCTTCGTGGTCAACGTTGACAGGATTTGCTGAGAATCCGGCATACCGCAGCATATTAATGCTGCTTAAAAAACAGGGATCTTCAACGGCGACGCTATCGCCCGGTAGCAAATGGGCGCATAGTAGACGTTCAATGGCGTCAATAGCGCCGCTGGTGATATCGATTTCTCCCTTGCCTGGCATTGCGTCCTGCATCCATTGCGCGGCCCACGCTTTAAGACCGGGTGATACGGCGGCATCGCCGTATAAACGCGGATTCTTATTTATTTGCACGAAATAACGGCTGAGGTCTGGAAGACGCGAAGGCGCTGGATTACCGCCGGAAAGATCGACGAGCGCGGTATCCGGATTGCCACCTTCCAGCGCAACGGGGGCAGATATTTCTTTGATCACTGTGCCATTGCGTCCGAGGCTCTGCGCCAGTCCGGAGGTGACAAGGCGTTTATAAGCCGCCGCGACAGTATTACGGTTAACGTTCAATGCTGTTGCTAGTTCACGCACCGGCGGCAACGTTTCTCCTGCTGCCAACGTGCCTGTAGCGACATGTTGACGAATACTGTCAAAAATTTCGTTAGCGGTTTTTCCGTCGATCATTATTGACCTATGACAAAATGAATTTTAGCATATGACGATAATAGTGAGGCGATAGCCCGCTGTCCAGCGAGAGGAGAAGTTTATGCAGCAGGAGAGTGAAATACAGTCAGTGCTCTTCGACGACAAGCATCGGGCGTTACAAACCGATATCGTCGCCGTCCAGTCACAGGTGGTGTATGGCAGCGTAGGCAACAGTATCGCCGTCCCAGCCATCAAAGCGCAGGGATTACGCGTCACTGCGATCCCAACGGTACTGTTCAGCAATACACCGCATTATGAGACCTTTTATGGTGGTGTTATCCCGGCCGACTGGTTTAGCGGCTATCTTCGCGCCTTAAATGAACGCGATGCGTTACGTGAGTTAAAAGCGGTGACCACGGGGTATATGGGAAGTGCGGAACAAATCGCTCTGCTGGCACAGTGGCTGGAGACCGTTCGGGCTACCCACCCGGAACTGTGTATTCTGGTCGATCCGGTGATTGGCGATACGGACAGCGGCATGTACGTAAAGGCCGAAATACCGCAGGCGTATCGCAAGCATCTGCTACCGCTGGCACAGGGACTGACGCCAAACGTGTTTGAGCTGCAGATATTGAGCGGTAAACCTTGTCGCACGCTGGATGAAGCGATATCGGCAGCCAAATCGCTGCTCACCGATACGCTGAAATGGGTGGTAATCACCAGCGCACCGGGAGAAACCGAGGAGGTCATTCAGGTTGCCGTCGTGACAGCTGAAACGGTTGAGGTGCTAGCCCATCCGCGGGTGAAAACAGACCTGAAGGGGACCGGCGATCTGTTCTGCGCTGAACTGGTGAGCGGTATCGTGTTGGGAAAATCACTTACTGCTGCCACGCACGATGCTGCACAGCGCGTGCTGGAAGTGATGACGTGGACCAACCAGTGCGGTTGTGATGAGTTAATTCTGCCACCGGCAGGGGAGGCGCGATGAAGAGTTACCGGCTGGTGGTTCGCCAGAATGGGCGTATGGTTGGACATTTTGACACCAGCGGGACAACGGCGCTGGAAGATATCTGCGTGGCGCGAGCCATGTTTGGTATTGCAGGTGGTTACGACTGTGAGTTGTTGGTGGCGGATTCGGAACGGCGGATGCTGGAGAGCGGGCCGGAGGGCATGAAAATCCTGATGCGTGAGGCGTATTATCGACCGATGACCGCGCACATTTAATGGCGGATGGCGCTACGCTTATCCGGCCTACGATACGAGATTCTTTGTAGGCCGGATAAGCGTAGCGCCATCCGGCAAGGTATTGCCTGATTGCCGGATGGCGGCGTAAACGCCTTATCCGGCCTACGCAAGAATTACTTCTTGATGCGGATAACCGGGGTTTCACCCACGGTCACGCTACCGGACAGTTTGATCAGTTCTTTGATTTCGTCCATGTTGGAGATAACAACCGGAGTCAGGGTAGACTTGGCTTTTTCTTCCAGCAGCGGCAGATCGAATTCAATTACCGGGTCGCCCACTTTCACGCGCTGACCTTCTTCAGCGATACGCTTAAAGCCTTCGCCTTTTAGTTCAACGGTATCAATACCGAAGTGAACAAACAGCTCAATGCCGCTGTCGGATTCGATAGAGAAAGCGTGGTTGGTTTCAAAGATTTTGCCGATGGTGCCATCTACAGGGGCAACCATTTTGTTACCGGTTGGTTTGATAGCAATGCCATCACCAACGATCTTTTCAGCAAAAACTACATCCGGCACGTCTTCGATGTTGACGATCTCGCCAGAGAGCGGAGCAACAATCTCAATAGTTCCGGTGTCTTTCTTATCATCAGAAACCAGAGATTTCAGTTTATCGAACAAACCCATGATCTTCTCCTAAGCAGTAAATTGGGCCGCATCTCGTGGATTAGCAGATTGTTTTTTCTTCAATGAACTTGTTAACCAGCGTCATTAACTCGTCCGTTGTCGGTTGAGCAAGAGCCTGCTCTGCTAACACCTTCGCATCTTCGAAGTTCGTGTTACGGATAATCTTCTTAATGCGCGGGATAGAAATGGCGCTCATAGAGAATTCGTCCAGACCCATCCCCAGCAACAGAAGTGTAGCACGTTCGTCGCCTGCAAGCTCACCACACATGCCAGTCCATTTGCCTTCAGCATGAGAAGCATCAATAACTTGCTTGATCAGCGTCAGCACAGATGGCGACATTGGTTGGTAAAGGTGTGAAATCATATCATTACCACGGTCAACTGCCAGGGTGTACTGCGTTAAATCATTGGTGCCGATACTAAAGAAATCAACTTCTTTGGCTAAGTGACGCGCAATTGTTGCCGCAGCCGGTGTTTCCACCATCACGCCAATCTCAATGCTTTCGTCAAATGCTTTACCTTCGTCGCGCAGTTCCTGTTTGTAGATTTCGATCTCTTTGCGCAGTGCGCGCACTTCTTCAACAGAGATGATCATTGGGAACATGATGCGCAGTTTGCCGAAAGCAGAGGCACGCAGGATAGCGCGAACCTGGTCACGCAGGATCTCTTTACGATCCATGGCGATACGTACGGCACGCCAGCCCAGGAACGGGTTCTCTTCTTTCGGGAAGTTCATGTACGGCAGCTCTTTATCGCCGCCGATGTCCATGGTACGGACGATGACCGCCTGAGAGCCACAGGCTTCAGCCACGGCTTTATACGCAGCAAACTGTTCTTCTTCAGTCGGCAGCGATTCACGGTCCATGAACAGGAATTCGGTGCGATACAGACCTACGCCTTCAGCGCCATTACGCTCAGCGCCTTCAACGTCACGAACGGTACCGATGTTGGCACACACTTCAACCTGGTGACCGTCCAGCGTGATAGCCGGCAGATCTTTCAGCTTAGCGAGTTCCGCTTTCTCGGTAGCAACCTGCTCCTGAACGGTACGCAGTTGTTCGATAACGTCGTTAGTTGGGTTGACGTAAACCTGATTGTTTACGGCATCCAGAATCAGATAGTCGTCGTTTTTCACCTGAGAGGTGACGCTACCGGTACCGACGATGGCAGGCAGTTCCAAAGAACGCGCCATAATTGAGGTATGAGAGGTACGTCCACCTGCGTCAGTAATGAAACCCAGCACCTTTTCGAGGTTCAGCTGTGCGGTTTCTGACGGGGTCAAGTCAGCGGCAACCAGGATAACTTCTTCCTGGATAGCGCTCAGGTCGATAATTGCCAGACCCAGGATGTTACGCAGCAGGCGTTTACCGATGTCACGTACGTCAGCCGCACGTTCTTTCAGGTATTCATCATCCAGCTCTTCCAGGGCTGTGGCCTGACCTTCGATAATCTCATGTGCAGCTGCGTCAGCCGTCATGTGCTTATCTTTAATCAGGGCTATGATTTCCTGCTCCAGCTCCTCATCTTCGAGCAGCATGATATGCCCTTCAAAGATGGCTTCTTTTTCTTCACCGAATGTTTCACCAGCTTTGGTTTTGATCGCTTCCAGTTGCGCAGATGCCTTGGCACGACCGCTCAGAAAACGTTCAACTTCCTGATCAACCTTGTCGGCAGAAATTTTTTTCCGGTCAATGACGATTTCGTCTTCTTTCAGCAGCAGTGCCTTGCCGAAAGCGATACCCGGGGATGCTAAAATGCCTGAAATCATAACCCTACCTTACTTGTGACTGATATTTAAAAGAACTCGTTGAACTTACTCGAGTTCAGCCATCAGTTTAACCAGATGCTCAACTGCTTTCTGCTCGTCTTCGCCTTCTGCGGAAAGGGTAACAACGGTGCCCTGAGTCAGGCCCAGAGTCTGCAGCTTAAACAGGCTTTTTGCGCTAGCGCTTTTGCCGTTGGAAGTCACAGTGATTTCAGATGTAAAGCCTTTTGCTTCTTTAACAAATTGAGCAGCAGGGCGAGTATGCAGACCGTTCGGAGCGGTAATGGTAACTTCTTGCTGGAACATTATATTTCCCCAACTTATAGGTTTAGTGTTGTGGAACTAAAGTCTAGCCTGGCGGTTCAACTTTAGCCTGTATTGTTAGCGCCGACGTAAACAGGACGCGACACAAAAGGAGTTCGGTGCAATCCGTTGCTGGCAACTTCTTGCCGCTGACGTTTCGTTCGTCATTAAACATTATGCCGCGAAAGGAAGAGTTGAACCAAATCATAAAATCGATTCAGCTAGCGCTTTTCCTGTAACGATTAATTTCGCGCATCAAAATAATTAGTTTGGTTAAATACCAGTTCCGGCGGGTTGAATCAATGCCAGGTGGATTGAAACTTTGAAGCAGGCCACAAAAAAGCACCCAAAAGGGTGCTTTTTTACGCGTTTTTAACATGCTGGCATTACTGTTGCAGTTCTTTCTCAGTGAAGAGATCGGCAAACAGTGCTGTGCTCAGATAACGCTCACCCGATGACGGTAGAATAACCACTATATTCTTATTGGTAAAGGATTCATCTTCCTGGAGCTTAAGCGCGGCAGCAACCGCAGCACCTGAAGAGATACCTGCCAGAATACCTTCTTCTTCCATCAGGCGGCGCGCCGTGGAAATCGCTTCATCATTGGTGATGGCAACCACTTTATCGATAAGCTTCAGGTCAAGGTTACCAGGAATGAAGCCTGCGCCAATGCCCTGAATTTTGTGCGGACCCGGTTTCAGCTCTTCGCCCGCCAGCGCCTGGGCTATAACCGGAGAATCTGTCGGCTCAACGGCAACGGTGATGAGGTCCGTTTTGCCCTTGGTTCCTTTAATGTAGCGAGTCACCCCGGTCAGCGTACCGCCGGTACCTACGCCTGAGATAAACACATCAACCTGACCATCGGTATCTTCCCAGATTTCCGGGCCGGTGGTTTTCTCGTGGATTTCCGGGTTAGCCGGGTTGCTGAACTGCTGCAGCAGCAGGAATTTTTCTGGGTCGCTGGCAACAATCTCTTCTGCCTTTTGAATCGCGCCCTTCATGCCTTTCGCGCCTTCGGTCAGCACCAGGTTTGCACCCAATGCCTTCAGCAACTTGCGGCGCTCAATGCTCATGGTTTCAGGCATCGTCAGGGTGAGTTTGTAACCACGGGCGGCAGCAACGTAGGCCAGCGCGATCCCGGTGTTACCGCTGGTCGGTTCGACCAACTCAACGCCCGGCTTCAGTACACCACGTTTTTCGGCATCCCAAATCATATTGGCACCGATACGGCATTTGACGCTGAAGCTCGGGTTACGTGACTCCACCTTCGCCAGAATGCGTCCGTTACCGATACGGTTCAGTCGAACCAGCGGCGTATGACCGATAGTCAGCGAGTTGTCTTCAAAAATCTTACTCATGGCCTGTCCTTAACTGTATGAAATTGGGATACCGCTTCAGCATACCTGTTGAGAAAGTATGGGGAAGTAAGGATTTAGCATATCTATATTCAGAAAGGAAATATTCGACGTCAGTATGGAATAAGGGACGGCATAAGCCCCCCCTGTTTTACACATTTTTGCATTACTTCCATAACGCGTGTTTAGCACGGTAGCAGTCTACCCACATCGCCGTGGCACCACAAACCGCGACTGGCATGATGAACAGATTGAGCACCGGGATCATCGTAAACAGACTGGTTAGCGCACCGAACTGCATGTTGGTGACTTTGCGTGTGCGCAGGGCGATACGCATCTCTTTAAAGGGCACTTTGTGGTTGTCGAACGGATAATCACAATATTGAATAGCCAGCATCCACGCGCTGAACAGGAACCACAGTACAGGTGCGACGGTCTGCCCCACGCCGGGGATAAAATAGAGGAGCAGTAACACAAAGGCGCGCGGGAGATACCACGCCAGCTTTTGCCATTCGCGCTTCATAATACGCGGCACGTCTTTCATGATGCCAAGAACGCCAGTGTCAGGCGGCGTCGCGCCTGTCAGGCGGGCTTCGAGTTGTTCTGCCAATAAGCCGTTAAACGGTGCGGCAATCCAGTTGGCGATGGTAGAGAACAGGTAGCCAAACACCAGTAGCACGGAGATCGTGACAATCGGCCAGAGCAAATAGCTAAGCCACTGTAGCCAGTTCGGGACGTGGCTCATCAGCGCGGGGATCCAACTGTCAAGTTGCGTAAACAGCCACCAGAATGCGCCGCCCATCAGCAGAATATTCACCAGTAAAGGCAGGATAACAAAGCGACGAATTCCCGGTTGAGTGATGAGTTTCCATCCCTGAGAAAAGTAGTAAAAACCGCTGCGAGGTACAACTGCAGATGATGAAACCATGGTCAGGACATACTCCTTGTTATATAAGCTCTGGTAAACTTTGCGTATCTTACCGGGTTGTTGAGCGTTAAGCTGTTCGGAAATGTTCGAAAAAACAGCAAAAAGCACAATTTTGTTCATCTTTATGCTGTGAAAGCCAAGAGTACACTTGCACTTGGCGTAATCGACAAATACTCTTAGTGAGTAAATGTTTGCCGTGGTGGCAAGGTGTTAGAACAACAGAGAATATAATGATGCAGGATTTGCGTCTGATATTAATCATTGTTGGCGCGATCGCCATAATCGCTTTACTGGTACATGGTTTTTGGACTAGCCGTAAAGAGCGGTCTTCTATATTCCGCGATCGCCCACTGAAACGCATGAAGTCTAAACGTGATGACGAGGACTCCTACGACGACAACGTCGAGGAAGACGAAGGCGTGGGCGAAGTCCGCGTGCATCGTGTGAATCATGCTCCCGGTAACGTGCAGGAACATGGTGTTCCTCCTCAGTCGCCGCAACACCAGTACCAGCCGCCTTATGCGTCTGCTCAGCCGCGTCAACACGCGCAGCAGCCTGCACAAGCGCCGGTACCGCCGCATGTTCAGCAGCCGCAGCAGCCCGTACAACCGCAGCAGCCAGTGCAACATCAGCCTGTTCAGCAGCAACCTGCGCAGCAGCCGATGCAACATCAGCCCGTCGCCCCGCAGGTTCAGCAGCCCGTGCAGCAAGCACCGCAATCTGCGCCACAGACCTTCCAGCCCGCAGAGCCTGCCGTTGAACATCAACCGCAGCCTGAACCGGTTGTTGAAGAAGCGCCCGTTGCTGAAAAACCGCAGCGTAAAGAAGCGGTCATCATTATGAACGTTGCGGCGCATCATGGCAGCGAGCTCAACGGTGAAGTGTTGCTCAACAGCATTCAGCAGGCTGGTTTTAAATTTGGCGATATGAACATTTTCCATCGTCATCTCAGCCCGGATGGTAGTGGCCCGTCGCTGTTCAGTCTTGCCAATATGGTTAACCCAGGGACGTTTGACCCTGAGATGACCGGCGATTTCAGCACGCCGGGCGTCACTATCTTTATGCAGGTTCCGTCCTATGGCGACGAGTTGCAAAACTTCAAGCTGATGCTGCAGTCCGCACAGCACATTGCCGATGAAGTGGGCGGTGTGGTGCTCGACGATCAACGTCGTATGATGACGCCGCAGAAACTGCGCGAGTATCAGGACCGCATCCGCGAAGTTAAAGAATCTCACGCCTGATTTTCCTCTGGCGTGACCTCTCCTTTCTGAACCCCCGCCTGTCGGGGGTTTTTTATCATTGATGGTGTGATATGCAATCTATAGAACAACAACTGAATGAACTGCGAGCGACGCTTCGCCATCATGAATATCTGTATCATGTTTTAGATGCCCCGGAACTGCCGGACGCGGAGTATGACCGCCTGATGCGTGAACTGCGTGAACTGGAAGTGCAGCATCCTGAACTTGTCACGCCCGATTCACCCACCCAGCGCGTAGGTGCCGAGCCGCTGGCGGCGTTCAGCCAGATTCGCCATGAAGTGCCGATGCTGTCGTTGGACAACGTTTTTGACGAAGAGAGCTTCCTTGCTTTTAACAAGCGCGTTCAGGACAGACTGAAGAGCACGGATAAACTGACCTGGTGCTGCGAGCTTAAGCTGGACGGCCTGGCGGTCAGTATCCTGTATGAAAACGGTATGTTCGTCAGCGCCGCGACGCGCGGTGACGGCACCACCGGCGAAGACATCACTTCGAACGTCCGCACTATTCGTGCCATTCCGCTGAAGCTGCGCGGAGATAATATTCCGGCTCGCCTGGAAGTGCGCGGCGAAGTGTTTATGCCACAGGCCGGGTTTGAAAAAATCAACGAAGAAGCACGCCGCACTGGCAACAAAGTGTTTGCTAACCCGCGTAACGCGGCGGCCGGGTCACTGCGTCAGCTCGATCCACGTATTACAGCGAAGCGACCGCTTACTTTCTTCTGCTATGGCGTCGGCGTACTGGAAGGCGGCGAGTTGCCTGATACCCATCTGGGTCGCCTGCTGCAATTTAAAGCGTGGGGGCTGCCGGTGAGCGACAGAGTGGCGCTTTGCGACTCTCCGGAGGAAGTACTTGCTTACTATCATAAGGTTGAAGAAGACCGACCGACGCTGGGATTCGATATTGACGGCGTGGTTGTCAAAGTCAACTCCATGGCGCTGCAGGAGCAACTGGGCTTTGTTGCCCGCGCACCGCGCTGGGCGGTAGCCTTTAAGTTCCCGGCGCAGGAACAGATGACTTTTGTTCGTGACGTTGAGTTTCAGGTCGGTCGTACCGGCGCGATTACGCCCGTCGCCCGCCTCGAGCCGGTGCAGGTGGCTGGCGTGCTTGTTAGTAACGCAACGCTGCATAACGCTGACGAAATCGAGCGGCTGGGTTTGCGGATTGGCGACAAAGTCGTTATTCGCCGTGCGGGTGATGTCATCCCGCAGGTGGTGAACGTCGTGCTTTCTGAACGCCCGGAAGAGACGCGTGAAATCGTCTTCCCGGCCCATTGTCCGGTATGTGGTTCTGACGTTGAACGCGTGGAAGGCGAAGCCGTTACTCGCTGCACTGGCGGTTTAATCTGTGGTGCGCAGCGTAAAGAGTCGCTCAAACACTTCGTTTCCCGTCGTGCGCTGGACGTTGACGGCATGGGCGACAAAATTATCGATCAACTGGTCGAGAAAGAGTACGTGCACACACCAGCGGATCTGTTCACGTTGACTGCAGGTAAGCTGACCGGCCTTGAGCGAATGGGGCCGAAGTCGGCGCAAAACGTAGTGAATGCGCTAGAAAAAGCGAAAGAGACCACGTTTGCCCGTTTCCTCTACGCGCTGGGTATTCGTGAAGTCGGCGAAGCGACGGCTGCAGGTCTGGCTGCATACTTCGGTACGCTGGATGCGCTGGAAGCGGCTTCCATTGAAGAGCTGCAAAAAGTACCGGATGTGGGCATTGTAGTGGCCACTCACGTGTTTAACTTCTTTGCCGAAGAGAGCAACCGCGAGGTGATCGTTCAGTTACTGGCGCAGGGTATTCACTGGCCAGCGCCGGTGGTTATCAACGCTGAAGAAATCGACAGCCCGTTTGCCGGTAAAACGATTGTGCTGACCGGTAGCCTGAGTCTGATGTCGCGCGATGATGCCAAAGCGCGTCTGATCGAGCTGGGTGCGAAAGTGGCGGGGAGCGTGTCGAAGAAAACCGATCTGGTGATTGCGGGGGAAGCGGCGGGCTCTAAACTGGCAAAAGCGCAGGAGTTGGGCATTGCCGTGATCGACGAAGCTGAAATGATCCGCTTGCTGGGTGCTTGAGATGGAAAAAGAGCAGCTGGTTGAAATCGCCAATACCGTGATGCCTTTTGGAAAATATAAGGGGCGTCGGCTGATTGACGTGCCGGAAGAGTATCTGCTGTGGTTTGCCCGTAAAGATGAATTTCCACCGGGCAAACTGGGTGAGCTAATGCAAATCACGCTGCTGATTAAAACCGAGGGGCTGACACAGTTGGTACAGCCCCTGAAACGCCCGCTTTAAGCCTTCGCGGCGCGGGTATTCTGCTGCGCCGCCTGTAATGCGTCCGTCTGGCGCTTATAACGACGCGCCAGAACCGCACAGACCATCAGCTGAATTTGATGGAAGATCATCAACGGCAGCACCATCATACCAATCACCGAAGTCGGGAACAGAATATTGGCCATGGGGATCCCGTTCGCCAGGCTCTTTTTCGACCCACAGAAGACAATGGTAATTTCATCGGCTGTGTTGAAGCCGCATTTGCGCGCAACAAAGACGTTGATACCAATTACGATGGCCAGTAATACAAGGCTCACAATCACAATAAACAGCAGTGAACCGACCCCAACTTTGTGCCAGATCCCGTTCACGACCGCCTCACTGAAAGCGGAGTAAACCACCAGCAGAATGGATGACTGGTCCGTTTTGGCGATCCATTTTTTATGGCGCGATACCCAGTCGCCAATCCATGGACGTGAAAGATGCCCGAGTACGAACGGCAGCAGCAGTTGCAGCATGATTTTCCCTACCTGCTCCAGGCTGCCCTCTGCACCATGCATATTCATCACCAGTCCGACCAACAGCGGCGAGAGGAAAATACCCAACAGGCTGGAGGCCGAAGCGGAGCACACGGCGGCGGCAACGTTACCGCCCGCCAGTGACGTAAAGGCAATTGCCGATTGCACCGTGGCAGGCAAAATGCACAGGTACAAGAAACCCGTGTAGAGCATCGGATCAACGTTGACCGGTGCCCACCAGGCAAACAGGACGCCCAGCACGGGGAAGACCACAAAGGTGCTGCACATGACCCACAGATGTAAACGCCAGTGGCTACCGCCGGCAATAATTGCCTCACGCGAGAGCTTTGCGCCGTGCATAAAAAAGAGCAGCGCAATAGCGGCGGTGGTTAGTCCTTCAAAGAAAGGAACAAAGCCGCCCTCGGCCGGGAAAAATGACGCCAGCAAAACGACGGTAATCAGCGTAATCGTGAACGGATCAAGGATACGAAAAAGTTTCATAAAAGCTCCTGAAATTCGGTACTCACATTTTGCGTTTTTCCATTTGAGAAATAAAATTGATTTATTGCATCTATATATGAATCGAATCGATGAATTATTCTTTGCGCCAATTACGCATCTTTGTCACCGTCGCTCAGGCCAAAAGTTTTAGCCGGGCGGGGGATATCATCGGCTTAAGCCAGTCGGCGGTTAGTCATAGTGTAAAAGAGCTGGAAGGGCAGACGGGGTCCGGTTACTGGATCGTACAACGCGCGAGGTGGTACTGACGGAAGCCGGACAGCAACTGGCGGCACGGCTGGAACGCATTCTGGATGAACTGCACGGTACGCTGCGTGAAGCCGGTCAGGTTGGTACGCAGTTAACCGGTACGGTGCGTGTGGCTGCCAGCCAGACGATTTCCGCGCATCTCATTCCGCAGTGTATTGCGCAGAGCAACCAGCTTTATCCGGCAATCGATTTTGTCCTGCACGACAGGCCACAACAATGGGTACTGGAGAGTATTCGTCAGGGAGAGGTGGATTTTGGCATTGTGATTGACCCGGGAGCCGTGACCGATCTGCAGTGTGAAGCGGTGCTATCGGAGCCGTTTTTGTTGTTGTGTCGTCAGGATCACCCGCTCGCTCATCGGGAATGGATTAACTGGCAGGATCTGCAGCATGAGCGCCTGGTTTTGCAGGATTATGCCTCCGGTAGCCGACCGCTGATCGATGCAGCGTTGGCCCATTTTTCCATTGATGCCAATATTGTTCAGGAGATTGGTCATCCCGCCACGCTGTTCCCGATGGTTGAAGCGGGGATTGGCATCAGCGTGTTACCCGCACTGGCGCTCCCCTTACCGCAGGGTAGCCACTTGCAGGTTAAGCGCCTGACGCCGGTTGTGGAACGACAACTGATGCTGGCTCGACGTAAGAACCGCTCTTTATCAACCGCTGCTCAGGCGCTGTGGGACGTGGTGCGCATGCAGGCCAGTGAATTAACCGCTGGTCGTGCCCGCGATCCGTTGTATCAAATCTAACTATCTGGCTGATGTAATGCGTTAAAACAGGTATTTGATGGAGTAAATAATACCGTCCTGCAAGAAGGATTCCCCCAGTTTATTATCGGCGTAGCGGTATTGAATGCCGGCGGTCAGATGCGGGGTGGCGTTCCACCAGAATGCGACCGCGCCATTAATGCCGTCTTTACCACCATTACCTGCGGCGTAGGTTGCATCGCGATCAAATTCGTACTCATTCCAGTTCGTCACACTGAATTTCTCACTGCCCAGCAAGAAGCTATATCCAGCCACCCAACCCATCACATAACCGTTATCCCCTGTGTAATAGGTCTGGTCGGTATAGCGCTTGGCAAAGAAGGGTTTAAACCAGTAGCCGTTACCTGTGAAGTTATAGCCCAAACCATAGAGAAACATATCATCATGAAAGTTAGCGCGATTCGGTGAGCCGTAAGTTCCGTAGGCATGGAGATAGAGGTTTAGCCCCGTATCCCCCAGATAGATACGGTTGGTATTTTTGAAGGTGTAGCGTTGTTCGCTACCGGGTTTTGCGTGACGAGCATTGTAGAAATTCTCCCAGTCGAAGAATCCGTACATTTCCCCCCAGCTAAAGTTTGCACCGCCTTCAAGTTCCAGATAACCAAAATCATCTTTGTGTGATTTTTTACTGGTTTTTTCTGTAGTCTCTGAGGTCCAGTCGAGGTAATGCAGGCCAATATCGGCGAATCCGCCTTTAAATTCCGCATGGGATAGTGCGGGAATAATGAGTAAAGAAGAGAGTGCCAGAGTGAGAAGCTGTTTTTTCATCGCATATTTTCCTATGCCGATTTTTATTAATGGTTTAACGAACAAGTGAGTAATTTATAAGAATAAAATCGGCATATTGTTAATGCGGAAAACAAACAACCACCAATACTGTTTTGTCCGGGTATTAATACAGGATGGATCTAAATCCACCGATATCGAATGACTATTGATAAGGTACGAAAAGTGTATTGGTCAGCATGGTGTGAACGTCGTTATAAAAAGGAGTCAAATTTAACCTGATAGAAAAAGGATATTTATGCCTCACGCTCTCTTTTCTCATAATCCTGAGTATTGTGTTGATATTATTCGCGCGTACAAACCGGGTTTTACCCCTCGGGTGGCGTTTATTTTAGGTTCCGGGCTTGGTGCGCTGGCGGAGCAAATTGAGAATGCGGTCGCCATTTCCTATGAAAAACTACCTGGCTTTCCTGTCAGCACCGTCCACGGACACGCAGGAGAGCTGGTGCTCGGTCATCTGGCCGGTGTGCCTGTTGCCTGCATGAAAGGTCGTGGTCATTTCTATGAAGGCCGGGGTATGACCATCATGACCGACGCGATTCGTACTTTAAAATTGCTGGGTTGTGAAGTGCTGTTCTGCACCAATGCGGCGGGGTCTTTGCGTCCAGAAGTCGGTCCGGGGAGTCTGGTGGCGTTACACGATCATATCAACACCATGCCAGGTACGCCGATGGTAGGTGCGAATGATGATCGTTTTGGCGAGCGATTCTTTTCGCTGGCGAATGCCTATGATGCTGACTATCGTGCAATCCTGCAAACCGTTGCCGCAGAAGAAGGTTTCCCGCTGAGCGAAGGCGTATTTGTCTCTTATCCGGGGCCAAATTTTGAAACGGCGGCAGAAATTCGCATGATGCAGATTATTGGTGGCGACGTGGTAGGGATGTCCGTTGTGCCGGAAGTGATAACTGCTCGTCATTGCGGTCTTAAAGTCGTTGCCGTATCCGCGATTACCAACCTGGCGGAAGGACTGGGCGATGTAAAACTCTCCCATGCGCAAACGCTGGCTGCGGCGGAACTTTCGCGACAGAACTTTATCAATCTTATTTGCGGCTTTCTGCGCAAAATTGCCTGATAAAAACAACATAAAAGACCTCGGAGATGAGGTCTATTGATGCGATAAGGAAACGATGATGAGCATCACTTCTCGCTTAAAGGTAATGTCCTTTTTGCAATATTTTATCTGGGGAAGTTGGCTGACGACCCTCGGATCTTACATGATTAATACCCTGAGTTTTACCGGTGCAGACGTTGGTATGGTGTATAGCTCCAAAGGTATCGCGGCGATTATTATGCCCGGTATTATGGGGATTATTGCTGATAAATGGCTCAGAGCGGAGCGCGCTTATATGCTCTGCCATTTGGTTTGTGCTGGCGTACTTTTCTACTCCGCCTCGGTCACCGACGCCGATATGATGTTTTGGGTGATGCTTATCAATGCGATGGCCTTTATGCCAACCATTGCCTTATCCAATAGCGTCTCTTACTCCTGCCTCGCGCAGGCGGGTCTTGACCCGGTGACTCGTTTTCCCCCCATCCGCGTGTTTGGCACGATAGGCTTTATCATTGCTATGTGGTCGGTCAGTCTGCTGCATCTTGAGCTGAGTAACCTGCAACTTTATATTGCCTCCGGGGCCTCGTTAGTGCTGGCGGGTTATGCGTTGACGTTACCAAAAATTCCGGTAGCAGAGAAAAAAGCCACTGCAACGCTTGCCAGTAAACTCGGGCTGGATGCGTTTGTATTATTTAAAAATCCGCGTATGGCCATTTTCTTTCTCTTTGCCATGATGCTGGGCGCGGTATTGCAAATCACCAACGTCTTTGGCAATCCGTTCTTACATGATTTTGCCCGTAACCCTGAGTTTGCCAACAGCTTTGTGGTGAAATATCCGTCTATTTTACTGTCCGTTTCGCAAATGGCTGAGGTCGGATTTATTCTTACCATCCCGTTCTTCCTGAAGCGGTTTGGTATTAAAACGGTGATGCTGATGAGCATGCTGGCATGGACGCTGCGCTTTGGTTTCTTTGCTTTTGGCGACCCGTCACCAATCGGTTTCATCCTGCTGCTTATGTCGATGATTGTCTACGGTTGTGCATTTGACTTTTTCAATATCTCGGGGTCAGTGTTTGTTGAGCAGGAAGTGGACTCCAGCATTCGCGCCAGCGCTCAGGGGCTGTTTATGACCATGGTAAACGGCGTTGGTGCGTGGGTGGGGTCAATCCTGAGCGGGATGGCGGTGGACTATTTTTCTGTCGATGGCGTCAAGGATTGGCAAACTATCTGGCTGGTATTTGCGGGGTATGCATTATTTCTCGCTGTGCTATTTTTCTTCGGGTTTAGATACAAACATGACCCGGATAAAATAGCGAATCGTGCGGTTGCACATTAAAAAGGATTAGCAGCTCTGGTTGTCAGGGCTGCTTTAAATTATAAAGGATAGTGCGTGAAAGAAATATTTTTCTCTTCGGGTGTTGGTTTTGGCATTGGGGCCATTTTTACATTATTACGATTACCTATTCCTGCTCCAAATGTATTACCGGGAATATTATCAATTGTATTTATGTATATAGGTTATCTGGTGGTGAAGTACTTTATGCCATGATAACGTGATGGACCCTTATCACCGCTGCGGAGTGCTTAACCATAGAACGTGTATATCGAACAGACCTTAAGTTGTTACGTTATTTTCTTGCCGTAGCGGAAGAACTCCATTTTGGGCGCGCTGCAGCGCGTCTGAATATGTCTCAGCCACCGCTTAGTGTTCACATTAAGGAACTGGAAAACCAACTGGGTACATTGCTTTTTATTCGCCATTCTCGCAGCGTGGCGTTAACCCATGCGGGGAAAGTTTTGATGGAGGAGTCGCGCCGTTTGCTGGCCAGTGCAAATCAAGCGCTGGCGCGGGTGGAGCAGATTGGTCGCGGTGAAGCTGGGCGCATTGAACTCGGCGTAGTCGGTACGGCGCTGTGGGGCAGAATGCGCCCTGCAATGCACCATTTTTTGAAAGCAAACCCCAATGTTGAGGTACTGTTTCGCGAGAAATCTCCAGGTATGCAGATGGCGCTGTTAGAGCGTCGGGAACTTGATGCCGGGATTTGGCGAATGGCGATTGAACCCTCCGAGGGGTTTGCCAGCCTGCGTTTGCACGAATCGTCATTTTTAGTCGCAGTGCCACAAGAGCATCACCTGGCTGCATGTCAGGCTGTGCCACTGGCGGCGCTGCGCAATGAATATTTTGTCACATTACCTTCCGTGCATTCAGATTGGGCTTTTTTACAGCGAATTTGTCAGCAGGCTGGATTTTCACCGATGATAGCACGTGAAGTGGTCGAACCGCAGACGGTGCTGGCGATGATCAGTATGGGGATTGGCATTACGCTGATGGCTGATGGTTATGCGCAAATGAACTGGCCTGGCGTGGTATTCCGGCCATTAGAGGAACGTATTCCGGCAGATTTGTATATTGTCTATGAGCAGCAGCAGGCTACACCGGCGTTGAATAGACTGGTTACAGCATTAACAACATGATTTGTATAAATCGCAGATAGCAAAAAAGCGCCGCCAGCGCCCTTTTTTGCATTGGTGGGTCGTGCAGGATGACTCGCTTTGCTCGCCCCTCGGGCCGTCGCCGTAAACGGCTCCGTTGTTTCGCTGCGCTCAACACCGAACCTGCGGCAGGTTCGAATCTTACAAATTGCAGATAGCAAAAAAGCGCCTTTAGGGCGCTTTTTTACATTGGTGGGTCGTGCAGGATTCGAACCTGCGACCAATTGATTAAAAGTCAACTGCTCTACCAACTGAGCTAACGACCCGAAGTGGTGGGTGATGACGGGATCGAACCGCCGACCCCCTCCTTGTAAGGGAGGTGCTCTCCCAGCTGAGCTAATCACCCCCGCTGTGTGGAGTCGCATTATAGGGAGAGTTGAAAATGAGTCAACGCATTTTCTAAAGAAATTGTTCGTTCGTCGTAAATTTAAGCAAAACGATCGCAAAACAATCCATGCCGCATGATTTGTATACGAAAATGGCAAAGCGTGATGTTCCAGCCTGAACAACATTGAGGAATCAGACCACGGTGATAGAATACCAGCCTGATAATCTTCCCAGGATTTGCCGGTTGTCGGCATCTTTATAAACGTAAGGCCATTTCATGAAAATCAAAACTCGCTTCGCGCCAAGCCCGACAGGCTACCTGCACGTCGGCGGTGCGCGTACTGCTCTTTATTCCTGGCTTTTTGCACGCAACCATGGCGGTGAGTTTGTGCTGCGTATTGAAGACACCGATCTCGAACGCTCCACTCCGGAAGCTATTGAAGCCATTATGGATGGCATGAACTGGCTGAATCTGGAATGGGATGAAGGCCCATACTTTCAGACCAAACGTTTTGATCGCTACAATGCGGTGATTGATGAGATGCTGGAAGCGGGTACCGCGTATAAATGCTACTGCTCCAAAGAGCGTCTGGACGCGCTGCGCGAAGAGCAGATGGCCAATGGCGAGAAACCGCGTTACGACGGGCGCTGCCGTCACGGCCACGAACATCACGCTGCTGATGAACCTTGCGTGGTGCGTTTTGCCAACCCACAGGACGGTTCCGTTATTTTTGATGACCAGATCCGTGGGCCGATCGAATTCAGCAACCAGGAGCTGGACGACCTGATCATCCGCCGTACCGACGGTTCCCCGACCTACAACTTCTGTGTCGTTGTTGATGACTGGGATATGGAAATCACCCACGTTATTCGTGGTGAAGACCATATCAACAACACCCCGCGTCAGATCAACATCCTGAAAGCGTTGAACGCACCGGTCCCGGTTTATGCTCACGTATCGATGATCAACGGCGACGACGGCAAAAAACTCTCCAAACGTCACGGTGCGGTCAGCGTTATGCAGTATCGCGACGACGGCTACCTGCCGGAAGCGCTGCTGAACTATCTGGTACGTCTGGGTTGGTCCAGCGGCGATCAGGAGATCTTCACCCGTGAAGAGATGATCAAACTGTTCTCTCTGGGGGCGGTGAGCAAGTCTGCGAGTGCGTTCAACACTGAAAAACTGCAGTGGCTGAACCATCACTACATTAATGCGCTGGCGCCAGAATATGTGGCGACGCATCTGCAATGGCACATTGAGCAGGAAAATATTGATACCCGCGTTGGGCCGCAGCTGTCAGAGCTGGTCAAGCTGCTGGGTGAGCGCTGCAAAACGCTGAAAGAGATGGCGCAGAGCTGCCGCTACTTCTACGAAGACTTTGCTGAGTTCGATGCTGACGCCGCGAAAAAACACCTGCGTCCGGTTGCGCGTCAGCCGCTGGAAGTGGTTCGCGACAAACTGGCTGCGATTAGCGAGTGGACGGCAGAAAACGTGCACCACGCGATTCAGGCAACCGCAGATGAGCTGGAAGTGGGGATGGGTAAAGTCGGGATGCCGCTGCGCGTAGCCGTAACCGGTGCGGGTCAGTCTCCGGCGTTAGACGTTACTGTGCATGCGATTGGTAAATCTCGCAGCATTGAACGTATTAACAAGGCGCTCGCGTTCATTGCTGAGCGTGAAAGTCAGCAGTAAGACGGGTTAAGATATGATAAAACGGCAGGCGCATACCCTGCCGTTTTTTTTGGCATTTATTCAGACTCATCAATGCCCAGACGGGTCAGGAAAGTGCGAATACCTTCGCGCGATATATACATCGCCAGCTTTTCCTGTTCTGTTGGCGACATGTTATCCAGTGCGCTGATTATCTGACGGCAGGCGTGACTGCGAACCACGTGTGTATACTCGGCAAGCGGTTCTTCTGCCTGATAAAATTCCGGCACCTTGCGAAAAGCTGGAATATTGAGAAGAAACTCTCGGACGCCGGCATCAATATGAATAAGCCTTGCGCGACCACCTTTAACACCGGGAAACTTTTCGGTTGTCCAGTTTTGCTCTCTGATCCAACGATTGACGGTTTGTTTGGCGACCCCGAGGCATTCAGCCAGCTCTTCGGTGGTCATTTTACTGCGTAATTTTTTCATATTATTTGTTGTCGCGAATCCCTAAGCGTTGTAACAAACCCGTAATGCCTTCACGTAGGATCAGCGACGTAAACATTTTCTGTTCTGATGGCGTCATTTCTTTGGCGAGCCTTATCAGTAGAGCTTCGATGGAGGTGTCACCGGATAAAGATAAATTATCTGATAAGCCTTCCGCTGAACGCTCAGCGCTGCGAATGTATTCACGAACTTGTTCGGTAACGTGAACCAGACGGGCTTTACCGCCCTGAACACCGGGTTTGGGTGAGGTAGCCCAACCTTCCTTGCGCACCCATTTATTGATGGTCTGTCGGCTGTATCCGGTCAGATTAGCAAGTTCTTCTGGCGTCATCCGTTCCTTGAACATAACGATTCCCTGAATGGTCGTGGGGTTAATTAGTGGCTCATTTTATAGCACCATTTTAGTAGAAACCGTGACGCGTTTAACTACTGAATGCGAGTTGTTGCGCAATGTTCTTCATTTGCCTGCTTTTTCAGCGATTGAATTCTATGAGTTAATTTTGCCGTTGACACACGCGAAGGGAATTCATATGATGCCGCCCGTCAACTCGACAAGCTTTACGTGACGGGGCTATAGCTCAGCTGGGAGAGCGCTTGCATGGCATGCAAGAGGTCAGCGGTTCGATCCCGCTTAGCTCCACCAAATTTAATCCCAATGAATTTGGTACGTAAACGCATCGTGGGGCTATAGCTCAGCTGGGAGAGCGCTTGCATGGCATGCAAGAGGTCAGCGGTTCGATCCCGCTTAGCTCCACCAAAATTGAAACCCTCGCTGAAAAGCGGGGGTTTTTTGCATTTGGTTCCTGCCTGCGTTTCTCGTTTATTTGCTTAGATTGCTGGATAACAGACATAAAAAAACCGGGGAGAATCTCCCCGGTTTGGTAACGGCTGTATTGATGTCGTCTTACAGCACCAGTGCTGCAATGGAAGCAGACAGTACGCTGACCAGCGTAGAACCGTATACCAGTTTCAGACCAAAGCGGGAAACCACGTTACCTTGCTCTTCGTTCAGGCCTTTAATTGCACCTGCAATGATACCGATGGAAGAGAAGTTCGCGAAGGAAACCAGGAACACAGAGATAATGCCTTCAGCACGCGGAGAGAGCGTAGCGGCGATTTTCTGCAGGTCCATCATTGCGACGAATTCGTTGGAAACCAGTTTGGTTGCCATGATACTGCCCACCTGCAGCGCTTCGCTGGACGGCACACCCATCACCCACGCAATCGGGTAGAAGATGTAACCCAGGATGCCCTGGAAGGAAATGCTGTAGCCAAACCAACCGGTAACGGTAGCGAACAGGGCGTTCAGGGCAGCGATCAGCGCGATGAAACCAATCAGCATTGCAGCAACGATAATCGCAACTTTGAAACCTGCCAGAATGTATTCACCCAACATTTCGAAGAAGCTCTGACCTTCGTGCAGATTGGACATCTGAATATTTTCTTCGCTGGCATCAACGGTATAAGGGTTGATCAGTGACAGAACGATAAAGGTGCTGAACATGTTCAGAACCAGCGCCGCAACAACGTACTTCGGCTCCAGCATGGTCATGTACGCGCCGACGATAGACATGGAAACGGTAGACATCGCCGTTGCTGCCATGGTGTACATGCGGTTGCGAGACATTTTACCGAGGATATCTTTATAGGCGATAAAGTTCTCGGACTGACCCAGGATCAGAGAGCTGACGGCGTTGAAGGATTCCAGCTTGCCCATACCGTTCACTTTGGAAAGCAGGAAGCCAATTGCGCGGATGATAACCGGCAGCACACGGATATGCTGAAGAATACCGATCAGGGCGGAGATAAAGACGATAGGGCACAGCACTTTCAGGAAGAAGAATGCCAGGCCTTTATCGTTCATGCTGCCGAAGACAAAGTTAGTCCCTTCATTAGCGAATCCGAGCAGTTTCTCAAACATCTCGGAGAAGCCTCTTACAAAGCCCAGGCCGACATCAGAGTTCAGGAAGAACCATGCCAGTAACACTTCGATAACAAGCAATTGAATAACATAACGAATGCGGATTTTTTTACGGTCACTGCTTACCAGCAGTGCGAGTACCGCAACCACGGCAAGGGCCAGGACAAAGTGAAGGACACGATCCATATTTGCTCCAAATTTGAGGCAGATTTAGTTTTCGTGCACATTCTATGTAACAACAGTAAAGAAAACGAGATCAAACACACACTATAATAAGGACCTGTGACGAGATTCAAAATTAGTGATCGGTGATACACTTCCGTTATGTTTAGTATGGAAGTGAAAAGTTATGTCACTGTGCTAATCTCATAACAATAATCAAACATCTTAGCGGCATTTCTAAATTTCTTACCGTTCCATAGACAAACGCTATCAGAGAAATCAACTTCACCCATTAAAATGAATTTGATAATCATTCTCAATAAGCGTAGCTTGAAACATAGCAAAGGCTATGTTTCTGAGGCACTAAAATGACTAGCGATCGCGTTGAGAGTAGCAGTGGACGGGCAGCGCGCAAGTTGAAGCTCGCATTAATGGGACCTGCGTTCATCGCGGCAATCGGATATATCGATCCCGGTAACTTTGCTACGAATATTCAGGCAGGGGCTAGCTTTGGCTACAAACTGTTGTGGGTAGTGGTCTGGGCAAACCTGATGGCGATGCTGATTCAGGTGCTGTCGGCCAAGCTTGGTATTGCCACCGGCAAAAACCTGGCGGAACAGATCCGTGATCACTATCCTCGTCCAGTAGTTTGGTTTTACTGGGTACAGGCCGAAATTATTGCGATGGCGACCGATCTTGCAGAATTTATTGGCGCTGCGATTGGCTTTAAACTCATCCTTGGCGTTTCGCTGCTGCAGGGGGCTGTGCTCACTGGTATTGCGACATTTTTAATTCTGATGCTGCAGCGTCGCGGACAGAAACCCCTGGAAAAAGTGATCGGCGGTTTGTTGTTGTTCGTGGCAGCGGCATATATTGTCGAGCTGATTTTTTCCCAACCGAACCTTGCGCAGCTTAGCAAAGGGATGGTTATACCGAGCCTGCCCAATTCTGAAGCGGTGTTCCTGGCGGCCGGTGTGCTTGGTGCCACCATCATGCCGCACGTCATTTATCTGCACTCCTCCTTAACCCAGCATTTGCACGGTGGTACGCGCCAACAGCGTTACGCAGCGACGAAATGGGATGTGGCTATCGCTATGACGATTGCCGGATTTGTGAATCTGGCAATGATGGCGACCGCAGCAGCCGCGTTTCACTTTAGCGGGCATACCGGTATCGCAGACCTGGACCAGGCCTATCTGACGCTTGAACCGCTGCTGAGTCATGCTGCTGCAACCGTGTTTGGTTTAAGCCTGGTGGCGGCCGGGCTTTCCTCTACCGTGGTTGGTACGCTGGCGGGGCAGGTGGTTATGCAAGGGTTTATCCGCTTTCATATCCCGCTCTGGGTGCGCCGTAGCGTCACCATGATGCCGTCATTTATTGTGATTTTAATGGGGCTTGATCCCACCCGGATACTGGTGATGAGTCAGGTATTACTCAGCTTTGGTATCGCCCTGGCGCTGGTACCGCTACTGATTTTTACCAGCAACAGCCAACTGATGGGGGATTTAGTTAATAGCCGTTGGGTGAAACAGGTTGGTTGGGTGATTGTGGTGCTGGTCGTGGCACTGAATATCTGGCTGCTGGTCGGGACCGCGCTCGGATTGTAGCAAGGCTTTCATCTGTTGTGGTTACCCGGTCAAACCGGGTAACCCTCATGATTATTTTTTATTTAAGTGGCTACGGTATGTATCAAGTACCACTGCAACGATTATCACGGCTCCAGTTATAAAACGTTTTGTCGGTTCGCTCGCGCCAACTTGCGCCAGTCCCGCAGCCAGAACGGAAATAATCAACGCGCCAAGAAACGTACAGATAATAGAGCCACGTCCTCCCATCAGGCTCGTGCCACCAATCACAACTGCGGCAATCACCTGTAGTTCCATGCCAACGCCGCTATTGGGGTCTGCGGCTTCAAGGCGGGCAACCTGAAACAGCGACGCCAGACCGGATAATCCCCCCATCAAGGCAAAGACTGCGATCTTATAAGGACCTGGATTTATACCTGATAATCGAACGGCTTCTTCATTGGTGCCAATACCGATCAAATGGCGGCCAAATACGGTTCGCGTCAGCACCAGATGCCCGGCAACAATGACAACGATCGCGATAATAAAAGATGGGGAGACGCCAAAGAGAATGGGGTCGGCTAAATAATCATAAATAGAACCGAGATACGCGGTGCGCGAGTCAGTTAACTGATACGCTGCTCCGCGGGCCATTTCCAGTACGCCCAGTGAGACGATAAACGCCGGAATACGCCAGGCAACGGTAATCAGGCCCGTTAGCGCCCCAACAAATGTGGCGAGTGCTACGCCTGAAAGCGCGGCCAGCCAGGGCGTCCAATGAAAATTTAAATAGGTGACGCTGACGACTGCAGCAGCAAGCGCCAGCAACGATCCAACGGAAAGATCGATGCCAGCAATGATTAAGATAAATGTCATCCCCACCGACATGACGATTAAATCGGGGATCTGATTCGCAATAGTGCTGAAAGTGTTCATGCTCCAGAAATGAGAACTGAGGCATGAAAATAGGACGATCATTGCGGCTAACGCCCCGAGCAACCCGATATAGCTACTTAGCCCTTTCCATGACGTCGGTGTATTTCTTTTCTCTGCTGCCGTTTGTTTTGTCGCAAAATTGTTTTTCATTTTTTATCCCCGGCTACTCGCTGACAGTCTCTTCTGAATGCTGATAGGCTGAAAATGCAGCCGCTAAAATGCGATCCTGGCTCCAGTTATCACGTGTAAATGTGTTCACTAACTTGCCATCGGAAATGACCGCAATACGATCGCAAACCAGCATCAGTTCGCGTAGGTCACTGGAAACGACAACAACGCCTTTTCCCTTAGCCGTTAACGTATTCAGCAATTGATAAATATCTTGCTTGGCACCCACATCAATACCGCGAGTCGGCTCATCAAATAAGACGACTTCACAGTCTCGTTCCAGCCACCGGCTAATGAGAACTTTCTGCTGATTACCACCTGACAGGCTTTCCACGGCCTGTGAAGTGTTCGTTGTACGAACGCCTAAACTTTTAATGTGTTTATTCGCTAATGTGGTTTCACTCAATGTGTTAACGACCGACAAATGGCTAATTTTGTCACTGTTACCCAACGAGATATTTGCGGCAACCGACTGTGGTAACAGAAGCCCTTCACCTTTACGATCCTCCGTGACTAATGCAATACCGTGTCGGATAGCCTGTGCAGGCGAACGGATCACCACCGGTTTAAGTGGAGTACCAATCAGTAATGTGCCACTGTCTATTTTGTCTGCGCCAAAAATAGCGCGTAGCAGCTCTGTTCTGCCAGAGCCAACAAGGCCACTAATGCCGAGCACTTCGCCACTGTGCAAGGTAAACGACGTGTCCCGAATGATTTTCCCACGCTTAAAATTTTCCACTTTCAGAATGGGTTGACCTGCCTGGCGTCCACTTAAATCAAATGAACTTTCTAAATCGCGGCCGACCATCAACGAAACAAGTTGATCGCGGGTATAGCGTTTAATATCGTCCACGCAAACCAAATGACCATCACGTAGCACCGCGATGTCATCAGCAATCATCGCAAGCTCATCCAGTCGGTGAGAAATATAAATTATTGAAACGCCTCGGGCTTTGAAGAGCGCTATTTGTTTAAACAGCAGTTCGACCTCACGGCTACTGAGCATGGCCGTCGGTTCATCCAGAATCAGTACCCGGCTTTCACCAATCAGGTTTCTGGCGATTTCGATCATCTGTTGGTGACCAATACCCAATTCGCCCACCAGCGTATTTGGATCGACTGATTGCAGCCCAACCATTGCCATCACCGGACGGGCCATTTCTGCTAGCTTTTTTCGATCGATCCAGCCGAATCGATGCGGAAGTTGTTCGAGAAATAAGTTTTCTGCAACCGACAACGTAGGCAGTAAATTGAGTTCTTGCATAACCATGCGAACACCCAGCTTTTCCGCCTCTTTTCGGCTCGCAGGTGCGTAAGGCTGCCCCTGATAAACCATTTTCCCGGTCGTTGCGTTGGTTAACCCGCCAATAATTTTTGATAACGTACTTTTCCCGGCACCGTTTTCTCCCGTCAGGGCCAGGACTTTTCCTGGATATAATGCTAGCGTCACATCCACCAGAACAGGTTCACTGTAGGTTTTACCTACCCCCTGTATTGAGAGGATTTCTTGCCCACTTTTCATATTCTGGCCTTATCCGGTAAGCCGCTCTGATACTCAACTGATGGCAGTACCACAGCGGCGCACTGTTTTCCGCTTATTGTTTGACGATCAGTTTTATTGGCGTTTCTACGTTGCTGGAGAGCTCACTCTGTTTTTTGCCATTTTTTAAGGCATCAAGGGCGGCATCAATACCAAATACAGCTTGTTGAGAGGCAAATTGGTCCGCAGTTGCTAAAACACGGCCGTCATTTAACATAGGCTTAATCGCTTCGATATTGTCATACCCGACAACCAGAACCTGTCCTTTTTTCCCGGCAGAGCGGATGGCGGAAACGGCACCTAATGCCATATTATCGTTATCGGCTAACAGTGCTTTGATATCAGGATACTCACTTAACATTGCCGCCGCGACCGCATTGGCGTTGTTAATTTCCCACTGGCCAGATTGAACAGAAACGACTTTCATGCCGCCCTGCGCCATTGCATTTTGGAAGCCCAGAGTACGTTGCTGAGAGTTGCTGGAGGTAGGGATGCCTTCAATAATGCCAACCTGATCGCCGGCCTTAAGATGTTTCGCTAAATAATCGCCAATTTCTTTTGCACCTTTTTGGTTATCCGGGCCAACAAAAGGAATATTCAGATTTTTATCTTTAAGTACACCGTCATCAAATTTGTTATCAATATTGATGACAATAATACCTGCATCAATTGCCTTCTTAATGACCGGTACAAGGGCTTTCGAGTCTGATGGCGCAATGATAATCGCATCGGCTTTCGAGACAATCATTTGTTCAACGATCTGGATTTGATTTGCCGTATCTGTCTCGTTTTTGATGCCGTTAGAAATCAAATCAAACTTGTCGGCATTTTTTTTCTGATACTCTTTTGCACCGTTTTCCATGGTCAGGAAAAACTCATTTGCCAGTGACTTCATCACCAGCGCGACTTTAGGTTTATGCGTCTGAGTATCGGCGGCAAAAGCGGGGGCGGTGAAAGTGGCGGAAAGCGCTAAACCGACTGTGGCACCGATAACACGATAAAACATTTTATTTTTCATGAAATTATCCTATAGGTGTAGGGGGCTGAATGATGCTCTAAACAGCTACTGCATACGATGATAAACGAGTGAATTGTTGGGCATGTTTGATGCACCTTTACGTTCAACTTTCAACGAGGCAAACGCAGAAGCGTACTGCGCCGCATTGATGAGTCCTTTACCGTTTGCAATGCATGCAGCCAGTGCCCCGGTAAAGGCATCGCCTGCTCCACTGGTATCGACAACGGCTGATTTATAGGCAGGAATATGAGTGAAAACTGTGCCATCAAAGATCAGACAACCGTCGCTACCTAACGTGATAATGACGCATTTTGCGCCTTGCACATAAATGCTCCTGGCGGCATTTTTGGCCGAATAGATATCAACAATGTTGATACCAGATAACGCCTCAGCTTCAATTTTGTTCGGCGTAATAATGTCAATTAAATGCAATATTTCTTTGATCTCTGAAACATAAGGCGCCGGGTTCAGGACAACCAGCGATTTTCCCAGTTTTGCCTGCATGATAGCGAAGCGTGTGATCGGAAAATTATTCTCCAGCTGAGTTAAAAAAACTTTGCAATTACGGATGGTATCAATATCCAATAGAATATCTTCCTGGGTAAATGTTTCATTGGCTCCAAGATCGATACTGATCATATTGTCACCCGTGGCACCTGAAACCCATACCATCGCAATGCCCGTGGATGACATTTCATTTTCAAAAAAAGAAAAAGAAGAAATTTCAGTATTGGTTAAATATCTTTTGGCTTTTTTTGAAAACTCATCGGCTCCTAACTTAACGGTAAGATGAACATTATTATTGATTTTAGCCGCGGCAACGGCCTGGTTTGTGCCTTTTCCTCCGGCATAAAAACGGGTTGCAGACGCCCGGATAGTCTGGCCAATCTGAGGAAATGTCGTCGTTTCAGAAACAATATCTATATTAAATGAACCAAGTATGTAAATGCTATCATCAATATAGCTGTTTTGCCTGGCATGAGCAGAAATCGATGTGATTTCTTTGTGGCTTTTGAACCCATTCAATATTGTGTTGGTGAAAGACTGCTCAAATAATGATTCATCAGGTGCGCTTTTTAATTGTGCACCACCATGGAATAACGAGAAAAGACTATTCTGACTTAATTCATTTAAGTCATTACGGATCGTGCGAGTTGTGACAGACAATTCCTTTGCTAATTCGCTAACATAAACCTTTTTATCGGTTACTAACTTAACCCGAATGGCCTTTTGTCTTTCTTGTTTTTTCATTAGCGCTCACCCCAGGTTTTATAGTATTAAATTAATGTTAATATTTATCGCGCAAAGTTCAAAAAAAACACGATAAATCGGAATTTTTTTTTCCGATTTTGCGAATTTGTGAAATGAACAGGAAATTTACGGGAAAACAGGGGGGAGCGGATGTGACTGCTCGTCATCTGGCGATTGGCGAAGCGTAATGCAAAAAGGGCCTGGGTATAGACACAGGCCCTGAGTAACTCGATGATTTGTGTGAACAGTACTCCCCGCATGATGGGGATTTGTTACATTAATGGCGGTGCCCGTGGCCACGTCCACGCCCGCGATGGTCATCGCGATCGTTCCAGCCTTCACGATAGCCACGCTCATAAGCTTTGCGCTTATCCCAGCCGCGATGATAGCCGTTGTCATGACGCCACCAACGATTTTTACGCCATTCATAATTATGGTGCCAGTAATCCCGGTCACGCCAGCGCCCACCGTCCCAGTAGTTGCCGTAGTTATCGCGATCGCCAATTTGTAATTTAATTGACGGCAGCAGGGTGATTTCGCCAGCGTTTGCGGCCAGCGGTGCAAAAGCCAATAACACAGCCGCCAGAATCAGTGACCTGAACATTCTTTCTCTCCTTCACGATCGAGCCGTAGCCGGCCTGTTAACGCAATATTACGGGGCAGTAAAGCCCCGTTTCATCGCCTTAACTCTTAAATCGTCAGAGAGCGCACTTTTTGTTAATAAATGTGTCTTTATTTCCATCAACCCAGGATGGCGTCGATCTCCGCACACTCTTCAGGAGAGAAATGACGGTTTGCCAGCATGCCAACGGCATCTTCAATTTGCGCAGGTTTGCTGGCGCCAATCAGTACTGACGTCACCTTATCATCGCGGAGAACCCAGGCTAACGCCATCTGGGACAGTTTTTGTCCCCGGCACCCGGCCAGCGCATTAAGGGCACGGACTTTTTCCAGTTTTTGTGGGGTGATCTGGTCTGGGTTGAGAAAACGACTGGCGCTCGCTGCCCGCGAATCCGCCGGAATACCGTTCAGATAACGGTCAGTTAATTGCCCGCCAGCCAGTGGGGAAAAGGCGATACTGCCAACCCCTTTTTCCTGCAAGAGTGATAGCAGGCCCCTCTCAACCTCGCGCTCAAACATAGAATATTTCGGCTGGTGGATGAGACATGGCGTCCCTAAATCATCGAGTATTTCGATCGCCTGCCTGGCGAGATCAGTCGGATAGTTAGAGAGTCCTACGTACAACGCTTTCCCCTGACGCACAATATGATCCAGCGCGTTCATGGTCTCTCTGAGCGGTGTTTGGGGATCGGGGCGGTGATGATAGAAGATATCAACATACTCCAGCCCTATACGTTTCAGGCTTTGATCGAGGCTGGCAATCAGGTACTTGCGCGATCCCCAATCACCGTAGGGACCTTCCCACATGGTATAGCCCGCTTTGGTCGAGATTATCAGTTCATCCCGGTACGATAAAAAATCTTCCTGCAGGATGCGACCGAAGTTGCGTTCAGCCGAACCCGGCGGCGGGCCGTAATTATTCGCCAGATCAAAATGGCTGATCCCCAGATCGAAGGCGTGCTGTAATAAGGCCCGGCTGTTTTCGACCTGAGTGGTATCACCAAAATTGTGCCACAGGCCCAGAGAGACAATCGGTAGTTTGAGCCCACTCTGACCGCAGCGGCGGTATTCCATTGTGTGATAGCGATTTTCGTTAGCCTGATAAACCATGTCGCCTCCTTCCAGAACATATGTGCCTTTCAGTGTATACGGTTACACAATCGATTCTTCAAGGAAATTTAAATCGCCAAAACTGTACATCCTGCTTTCCACCTCCTTCGCAGCGACATTCCTGGACAGTCATCGCAGTTCTTCGATACTCAACATGAGGTTACCGTCAGAAGGATAGCTGTCATGCAAACCCCGTATTCCGTTGCTGATTATCTGCTGGACAGGCTGGCAGGCTGTGGCATTGACCATCTGTTTGGTGTGCCGGGCGATTACAATTTGCAGTTTCTTGACCACGTCATTGACCACTCAAGCGTGCGTTGGGTCGGGTGTGCGAATGAATTGAATGCAGCGTATGCCGCGGATGGCTATGCCCGGGTAGCCGGAGCGGGAGCGCTGCTTACCACTTTTGGTGTGGGCGAGTTAAGCGCAATTAATGGTATTGCAGGAAGTTACGCGGAATACGTTCCTGTCCTGCATATTGTCGGGGCCCCATGTCGCAGCGCTCAGCGTCGTGGCGAGTTAATGCATCACACCCTCGGCGACGGTGACTTTCAGCATTTCTACCGTATGCAACAGTCAGTGACGGTCGCCAGTGCAGTGCTGGATGAACAAAATGCCTGCTATGAAATTGACCGCGTGTTGCAGGCGATGTTAACCGAAAGACGACCGGGTTACCTGATGCTACCTGCTGATGTTGCGAAGCAACCTGCTACACCACCGAGTGACATACTCATTGTTCCCTTGAGCGAGCCGGAAAGTAGTGTAGCTGCTGCGTTTCGCTATCATGCGCGTGAGCAGTTGCTGGACAGTTCGCGCGTGTCGCTATTAGCCGATTTTCTCGCGCTACGCTTTGGCTTGCAGCCCGTTTTACAACGCTGGATGACGGAAACGCCGATGGCTCATGCCACGCTGTTGATGGGCAAAGGATTGTTTGACGAACGACATCCTGCGTTTGTGGGCACATACAGTGCGGGGGCGAGCAGTGATTATGTGCGCCAGGCGATAGAGGATGCCGGTACGATTATTTGCGTCGGCACCCGGTTTGTTGACACGCTGACCGCCGGGTTTACGCAAAACTTGCCTCTCGAGCGAACTATTGAGGTTCAACCCCATGCGTCGCGGGTTGGGGGAAGCTGGTTTAACATCCCTATGGAACAAGCGGTTACTACGCTACGGGAACTGTGCCTGGAAATGTCGTTTTCACTGCCGCCTGAACGTCCTTATGCCGGGCGTCTGCAGGTTGAGAAAGGCCCTCTGACGCAGGAAAATTTCTGGCATACGATGCAACAGTATCTGGCCCCCAACGACATTATTCTTGTCGATCAGGGCACCGCAGCATTTGGCGCAGCTGCGCTGTCACTTCCTGCCGGGGCGGAGGTACTGGTCCAGCCGCTGTGGGGGTCAATCGGTTACGCTTTGCCTGCTGCATTCGGGGCGCAAACAGCCTTCCCGCACCGTAGGGTGATCCTGATTATTGGCGATGGTGCGGCACAGCTCACCATTCAGGAATTGGGAACCATGCTGAGAGACGGGCAAACTCCAGTTATTTTACTGCTCAATAATGACGGTTATACCGTGGAACGTGCCATTCATGGTGCGAACCAACGATACAATGATATAGCCGGATGGAGCTGGACGCTGGTGCCACAGGCGTTAAGTCGTGAATGTCAGGCGGAATGCTGGCGCGTGAAGCAGGCTGTCCAACTGGAAGAGGTTCTAGCTCGTCTGGCAAAACCGCAACGCCTCTCGTTGATAGAAGTGGTGTTGCCGAAGGCTGACCTTCCAGAACTCTTGCGCACGGTGACCCGTGCGCTGGAATCCCGCAATGGGGGATAGCTACTTATCGGGACGGTCAGCAATCATCATTGGTTTTCCGGCTAATAGCAGCCAGGCCGGAAGCATAACGATGCACAACAGCGGTAGTAGGGTGGTGTCCGGCACCACCACTGCCGCCATAAACAGGCTCAGCCATGCATCACGAGTGACGACCAGTACCAATCCCAGAATGGCGCAGGAGACCGTAATCGCGGCAGGAACGGCTTCGACATGGGCGTGCAGCATCAGCCCCAGCGCGACGCCAACGAATACCGCGGGGAAAATCCGCCCACCGCGAAAACCACTCGCTGCAGCCACGACCAGCGCTGCCAGCTTTATCACCGCCAGCATGAAATAGTCCGAGGCTCCCAGCGTCTGGCTAAATGCCATTTGTTGCATCTCATCCAGGCCCTTAAACAGGGTTAGTGGTCCCCCGATAACACCCAGAATACCGAGGATAAAGCCTCCAACACCGAGGATCAGCACCGGGTGTTTCAGGCGATGCATCAGATGGTGCAAACGAGGCAGGCACCATACGGCCACCATCCCCGCCGCGATAGCAATGGCAGCAACGACCGCGCCGCTGAAGATATCGACCAGATGCATCTGCGTATAGTGCGCGATAGGCAATGAAAAGTGGGGATGAAAGAACAGGCTGGTGGTGAGTGAACCTGCCGCGGCGGCCATTAACGGTGCGAACAGACGATCCCATAGGGGGGCATCGTTGGAGCTGTTCAGCGTTTGCGAAAAGACCAGCGCAGCGGCAACCGGGGTACCAAATAGCGCCCCGATGGTGCCAGCAGAGGCGAGGATGGTCCAGTCCAGCTTTGCAATTCGCGGAAACATGCGGCTACCAATCGCCACTGCCAGCGCAATGTTAACGGTCATGATGGGGTGCTCTGGACCCAAACTGACGCCACCCGCGAGGCCAACAATCAGGGCGGCCAGCAGTCCTGGCAACGCAGACGTCGAGACGGGCATACCGATTAAGGGTTCGCAGGCTGGGTCAGGGCCAGCATGACCATGACTGTAGCGGATGATGAGCCCGACCATGCCCCCGGTAAGCGTGAGCATAGCAATAATCCAGAATGGAGAATCCTGGGCAATACCGATGCTTATGGGCAGACGTTCCCACAAAAATTGCTGTAAAACGGAAGCAACTTTCATCACAGCAATCAGCACCAGACTGGACGCTACACCAATCAGCAGCGCAGGCATTGATAGCAAGAGCATTGTTCTGGCTCGCGGATGGAGCATTTTCTATTCCTTAATACAGTGTCATAGACGTAGTTTGCACAGCCTGCCTAACAGCATCGCTGCAAAAGGTGCTGAAACGATAAAGTAATTCTGTGACCTGGATCGATATTCCACGGGCATCAGCCTTCAGGGCGTTGTTGTTATGCCCCCATGAATTTACAGTGTGGCAAAGATTTATTCTGACTTTAGCGGAGCCGTGAAAGAATGACAAAATATGCTTTAGTAGGTGATGTTGGCGGCACCAATGCGCGTCTTGCTCTGTGCGATATTGCCAGTGGCGAGATTTCGCAGGCGAAAACCTATTCAGGACTGGATTACCCAAGCCTTGAGGCCGTTGTGCGCGTATACCTGGATGAGCATAGCGTTAGCGTCAAAGATGGCTGTATCGCCATTGCCTGTCCAATAACCGGCGACTGGGTGGCCATGACCAACCATACCTGGGCATTCTCTATTGCCGAGATGAAAAAGAATCTGGGCTTTAGCCATCTGGAAATTATCAATGATTTCACAGCCGTATCAATGGCAATCCCAATGCTGAAAAAAGAGCATTTGATCCAGTTTGGCGGCGCTGAGCCTGTCGAGGGCAAACCCATTGCGGTCTATGGCGCAGGCACCGGTCTCGGCGTGGCGCATCTGGTACATGTGGATAAACGCTGGGTGAGCCTGCCAGGCGAGGGGGGGCATGTAGATTTTGCGCCGAACAGCGAGGAAGAAGCGATTATCCTGGAAGTGCTGCGGGCTGAGATTGGTCACGTTTCGGCGGAGCGCGTGCTTTCCGGTCCTGGGCTGGTAAATCTGTATCGCGCGATTGTGAAATCCGACAGACGTTTGCCGGAAAATCTGCAACCGAAAGACATTACGGAACGCGCCCTGGCCGATTCCTGTATTGACTGTCGTCGTGCACTGTCGCTGTTCTGCGTCATCATGGGGCGGTTTGGCGGCGATCTGGCATTAACGCTGGGGACGTTTGGCGGGGTGTACATTGCCGGAGGCATAGTGCCGCGCTTCCTGGAATTCTTTAAAGCGTCGGGTTTTCGCGGTGGTTTTGAGGATAAAGGGCGTTTTAAAGCCTATGTGCAGGATATCCCGGTATATCTGATTGTGCATGATAATCCAGGTCTGCTGGGTTCCGGCGCACATATGCGCCAGACACTGGGGCATATTTTGTAATTGCATCGCAAAAAATCTGCAAAACCGCGTATATCACGCGGTTTTTTTATGCCTGCTGCCCGCCTTTCCGACTTTCGTCACACTTCCTGATTGCGGGATTATTTGTCCAGTAAAAGCATCATTTCTCTGATAACGGTTGTTCCTTTCCTCAGACCATAATTTCACTCGTTAACTATTACGAGGAAATTAATATGAGCAAAAAACTGATTGCTGTTTGTGCATGTCCGATGGGCCTGGCCCACACCTTTATGGCGGCTCAGGCGCTGGAAGAAGCGGCGGTTGAAGCGGGTTATGAAGTGAAAATTGAAACCCAGGGCGCAGACGGAATTCAAAATCGTCTGACGGCGCAGGATATCGCGGAGGCGACGTTAATCATCCATTCTGTCGCCGTCACCCCGGAAGATAACGAGCGTTTCGAGTCGCGTGACGTCTACGAAATTACGTTACAGGACGCGATAAAAAATGCGGCTGGCATCATTAAAGAGATCGAAGAGATGGTTGCCGCTGAACAACAATAATCATCGACAGGGAATCACGTATGGCCATTAAAAAACGCAGTGCAACCGTTGTGCCTGGCGCATCTGGTGCGGCAGCGGCAATAAAAAATCCACCGGCCTCCCGCAATAGCTTCTGGGGCGAACTTCCGCAACATGTGATGTCGGGTATTTCACGCATGGTGCCGACGTTAATTATGGGCGGGGTCATTCTCGCCTTCTCGCAACTGATCGCTTATAGCTGGCTCGATATACCTGCTGACACCGGCATCATGGATGCGCTGAACAGCGGAAAATTCACCGGTTTTAATCTCTCATTACTGAAATTTGCCTGGCTGTCGCAATCTTTTGGCGGCGTGCTGTTTGGCTTTGCTATCCCGATGTTTGCCGCGTTCGTCGCCAACTCTATCGGCGGCAAGCTGGCATTTCCGGCGGGGTTCATCGGTGGTCTGATGTCCACCCAGCCCACGCAGATACTGAATTTTGACCCAGCGACGCTGCAATGGGCAACCAGTGCTCCCGTTCCGTCAACCTTTATTGGCGCGCTGATTATCTCGATTGTCGCCGGGTATCTGGTGAAGTGGATGAACCAAAAAATCCAGCTACCTGATTTCCTGTTGGCGTTCAAAACCACCTTTTTACTGCCCATTCTTTCCGCCATCTTCGTCATGCTGGCGATGTATTACGTGATAACGCCGTTTGGCGGCTGGATTAACGGCGGAATTCGTACTCTGCTAACGGCGGCCGGGGAGAAAGGCACGCTGATGTATGCAATGGGTATTTCCGCAGCAACGGCGATTGACCTCGGCGGTCCTATCAATAAGGCAGCAGGATTCGTCGCCTTTAGCTTTACCACCGATCATGTTCTGCCGGTCACCGCACGCTCGATTGCGATAGTGATCCCCCCGATTGGCCTCGGGCTGGCCACGCTTATTGACCGTCGCTTAACCGGCAAACGCCTGTTCAGCGCACAGCTCTACCCGCAGGGAAAAACAGCAATGTTCCTCGCGTTCATGGGCATCAGCGAAGGGGCGATCCCGTTTGCGCTGGAAAGCCCCATCACGGCAATTCCTTCGTATATGGTTGGCGCCATTGTCGGATCGACGGCTGCCGTCTGGCTGGGGGCAGTGCAGTGGTTCCCGGAATCGGCTATCTGGGCATGGCCGCTGGTGACTAACCTCGGCGTCTATATGGCGGGGATCCTGTTAGGCGCGGTGATTACGGCTCTGATGGTGGTGTTCCTACGTAACATGATGTATCGCAAAGGCAAATTGCTGATTGAAAGCCTCTGATTAAAAGGATTGTGACCATGAGCTTACTTGCCTCACTGCGTGACTGGCTAACGGTACAACACCTCGACGCGATGCTGCTGTCATCGCGGCAGAATAAACAGTCGTATATGGGGATCTCCAGCAGTTCCGGGTATGTGTTTATCAGCCATAACAGCGCGCACATCCTGGTTGATTCCCGTTACTACACGGATGTTTCAACGCGCACGCGTGGCTATCAGATCCATCGGCTCGATGGAACGCAGACGCTGTATTCGCAGGTAAATCACATCATTGCCGACGAAAAGCTGCAAACGATAGGGTTCGAAGGCGAGCAGGTTAGCTGGGCAACGGCGCAAGCCTGGTCAGGCAAACTGTGTGCCCGGTTGGTGAGCGCCGTACCGGATGTGCTCCGGCAGGTGAAAACGGTGCAGGAGATAGCCTGCATTCGCGAGGCCTGCCGAATTGCCGACCTTAGCGCTGAACATATTCGCCGCTTTATTCAACCCGGTCTCAGTGAGCGCGAAATCGCCGCCGAACTGGAGTGGTATATGCGTACGCTCGGCGCAGATAAAGCCTCTTTTGACACCATTGTCGCCAGCGGCTGGCGCGGTGCGCTGCCACACGGCAAAGCCAGCGACAAGCGTGTCGAGGCGGGTGAGTTCATCACGCTGGATTTTGGCGCACAGTATCAGGGCTATTGTTCGGATATGACGCGAACCTTTCGCATCCCGGACGCCAGCCACCCCGCGGAAGAGAGCCCTCTGTCTGCCGTGTATCAGATTGTGTTGGCGGCGCAGCGTGCGGCGGTGGCGGCAATTCGACCCGGGCGGCGCTGTCATGAAGTGGACGAGGCTGCTCGCCGGGTGATTGCGCAGGCAGGCTACGGCGATAATTTCGGCCACAATACCGGACACGCTATCGGCATTGAGGTGCATGAAGATCCCCGTTTTTCTCCCTCTGACGCGACTCCTCTGGCGGCTGGCATGCTGCTCACCGTTGAGCCGGGTATTTATCTGCCGGGGCAGGGCGGCGTGCGGATTGAGGATGTGGTGCTGGTGACGCCAGACGGCGGCGAGGTGCTCTACACCATGGCGAAAACATTGTTACACACGGGAGAGGCGTAATGGACTTATCGCTACTGAAGGCGCTGAGCGAGGCGGATGCGATCGCCTCTGCAGAACAGGATGTGCGGCAGATCTTGCTTGAGGAAGCGGATCGTCTGCACAAAGAAGTGCGCTTTGATGGTCTGGGATCGGTGCTGATCCGTCTGAATGAATCAACCGGTCCGAAGGTAATGATTTGCGCGCACATGGATGAAGTGGGATTTATCGTGCGCAGTATTTCCAGCGAAGGGGCGATTGATGTCTTACCGGTGGGAAATGTGCGCATGGCGGCCAGACAACTGCAGCCGGTGCGGATCACCACCCGCGAAGAGAGCAAAATCCCCGGTCTGCTTGACGGAGAGCGTAACGGCAACGAGGTCGGCGCGCTGCGGGTGGACATTGGCGCGCGCTCTTATGAAGAGGTGCTTCAGGCCGGTGTGCGCCCGGGCGATCGCGTCACCTTTGATACCACCTTTCAGGTTTTGCCGCACCAACGAGTGATGGGCAAAGCCTTTGATGACCGGCTTGGATGTTATTTGCTGGTGGCGCTGCTGCGCGAATGGCATGACGCCACTCTCCCTTGTGAGGTTTGGCTGGTAGCCAGCTCCAGCGAAGAAGTGGGGCTGCGCGGAGGACAAACGGCAGCACGCGCGGTCGCGCCGGATGTGGCGATCGTGCTGGATACAGCCTGCTGGGCCAAAAACTTTGATTATGGTACGGCCAACCATCGGCAGCTCGGTAAAGGTCCGATGCTGGTGTTAAGTGATAAATCGCTGATTGCACCGCCAAAGCTGACGGCTTGGGTTGAAAGCGTGGCCGCTGACGCGGGCATTTCCCTGCAGCTCGATATGTTCAGTAATGGCGGCACCGACGGTGGGGCGGTGCACGTCAGCGGCACAGGGATCCCAACGGTTGTTATGGGACCCGCTACGCGTCATGGGCACTGCGCGGCGTCGATTGCCGACTGTCGTGACATCATTCAGACGCAGCAGTTATTGTCGGCTCTTATTTCACATCTTACGTGCGAAACCGTGGCTCATCTGACGGATTTCAGGTGCTGATTTCGCGCTAATCAGGAGTTGTTATGCTAACGATTCAATTTCTTTGCCCGTTACCCAATGGCCTGCATGCGCGCCCTGCGTGGGAGCTGAAAGAGCAGTGCAGCCAGTGGCAAAGTGAGGTGATATTGATTAACCATCGCCAGAATGCGAGGGCGGATGCGAAAAGCTCGCTGGCGCTGATCGGTACCGGGACGCTGTTTAACGACAGCTGTAGCCTGACTATTAGCGGTCGTGATGAAGAACAGGCCCGGCGAGCGCTGGAGGAGTATCTCCAGCACCGGTTTATTGACAGCGACAGCGTTCAGCCGACGCAGGCGGAACTGGCGGCGCATCCGTTGCCGCGTTCGTTGATTCGCCTCAACCCAGACCTTCTTTATGGCACCGTGCTGGCAGGCGGCGTGGGGGCAGGTCAGCTCACGCTGTGGCAGAGCGATAATCTGGAAAGCTATCGCGCGATTGAGGCGAGTGCGGAAGATAATACCCGGCTGGAGCACAGTCTGGCGACGCTTGCCGAACAGCTCAATCAGCAGCTGCGCGAGCGCGATGGACAGAGTAAAGCCATCCTTAGCGCGCATCTGTCTCTGATTCAGGACGACGAGTTTGCCGGGAATATTCGCCGCTTAATGCTGGAGCACCATCTGGGGCTAGGCACGGCGATTATCGCCAATATGGAACAGGTGTGCGACAAGCTGTCGGCCTCCGGTAGCGATTATCTGCGCGAGCGCGTCAGCGATATTCGTGATATCAGCGAACAGCTGCTGCACATCACCTGGCCTGAAAGACGACCGCGTAATGCGCTGGTGCTGAATAAATCGACGATTCTGGTTGCTGAGGACTTGACGCCCAGCCAGTTTTTAAGCCTCGATTTGCAACATCTGTCTGGCATGATCCTCGAGAAAACAGGGCGCACCTCGCATACCCTGATCCTCGCTCGCGCGTCGGCTATTCCGGTGCTTAGCGGCTTGCCGCTGGAAGCTATCAGCCGGTATGCTGGACAGCAGGCGGTGCTGGATGCCCGCTGTGGGGTTCTGGCCATCAATCCGGATGATGCGGTTCGCGGCTATTACGCGATTGCGCAGAGGCTGGCCGATGAATGCCAGCGGCAGCAGGCGCTTGATGCCGCCCAGCCCGCGCTGACCAAAGATAATCAGCGTATTGACGTTGCGGCGAATATCGGTACCGCGCTGGAAGCGCCGGGAGCGTTTGCCAATGGCGCGGAAGGGATTGGCCTGTTTCGTACTGAAATGCTGTTTATGGACCGCGACAGCGCGCCTGATGAGCAGGAACAGTTTGAAGCCTATCAGCAGGTCTTATTAGCCGCGGGGGACAAGCCGGTTATCTTTCGCACCATGGATATCGGCGGCGATAAGAACATTCGCTATCTCAATATTCCGCAGGAAGAAAACCCGTTCCTGGGCTATCGTGCGGTGCGGATTTATCCGGAGTTTGCCGGACTGTTTCGCACGCAGTTACGCGCCATTTTACGTGCGGCGACCTTCGGTAATGCGCAACTGATGATCCCGATGGTACACAGTCTCGACCAGATTTTGTGGGTAAAAAGCGAACTGCAGAAGGCGATGGTTGAGCTAAACACCGACGGTTTACGCAATGCCTCAACTATCCCGCTGGGGATTATGGTTGAAGTGCCGTCGGTGTGTTACATCATCGACCATTTCTGCGATGAGGTGGATTTCTTCAGTATTGGCTCAAACGATATGACCCAGTATCTGTACGCCGTCGATCGTAATAATCCGCGCGTTTCGCCGCTGTACAACCCGATTACGCCGTCGTTTCTGCGTATGTTGCAGCAGATTGTCCGCGTGGCGCACGAACGCGGTAAATGGGTGGGCATTTGTGGGGAACTGGGCGGGGAAGGTCGCTATTTACCGCTGCTGCTGGGTTTAGGACTCGACGAGCTGAGCATGAGCAGTCCGCGTATTCCGGCGGTGAAAAGTCAGCTTCGTCAACTGGACAGTCACGCATGCCGTGAACTTGCCATGCGCGCCTGCGAGTGTCGTAGCGCTCAGGAGATAGAAGATCTGCTCAACCTGTTTGCGCCGCAGAAAGATGTGCGTCCGCTGCTGGCGCTGGAGAATATTTTCGTTGGCGAGCCACTGACCAACAAAGAGCAGGTGATTCAGTTTCTGTGCGGCAATCTTGGCGTTAATGGGCGGACTGAACATCCGTTTGAGCTGGAAGAAGATGTCTGGCAGCGCGAAGAGATCGTCACCACCGCCGTCGGCTTTGGCGTGGCTATCCCGCACACCAAATCCCAGTGGATCAGCCACTCCAGCATCAGCATTGCCCGGCTTCTGCAGCCTGTTGACTGGCAGTCTGAGATGGGGGACGTGGAACTGGTGATCATGCTGACGCTGGGTGCCGATGAAGGCATTAACCACGTGAAGGTCTTCTCACAGCTGGCGCGCAAGCTGGTGAACAAGCAGTTCCGCCAGTCGCTGTTTGCCGCTGAAAATGCTGATAGTATTCTGGCGCTGCTGGAGGCGGAACTGACGTTTTAAGATTGCCAGCAAGAGTGGATAAGAGGGTCAGAAAGGGAAATTATCAATCAGAGAACGGTAGTTTTCCGGCCCTCAACAACGTCATCTCTTGTCTGCAGAGCAGCACCACCGCTTCGCGACCTTTTACACGGTGGGTGGTGAGAGCCTTTTTCACGGTCCGACGATCCGCACCTGATTCCAGCATCTGAAAACACATCAGGGAGAGTGCACGTCTGTTTTTCATCGTATATTCACTTTATTGAGTAAGCCTGTGGGGTATTAAACCCGTTGATGCTGTCTCAATCAACGTGCAGACTGAAAACGTGCGCCGTACTCTCCCGGCGTCAGACCAAACTGACGCCGGAACAGGCGGCAGAAATAATCACTGTCCTGATACCCACACCGCTGCGCGACTTCGCTAATCGACAGATGGTATTTCTGTAATATGATGCGTGCCTTGGCCATTCTGACCCACCGCAGATACTCGACAAACCCCATGGTGCCGTGCCGGGCAAACACTTTTGACAGGTGATTGGGGGTGATATTAAAAAACTGCGCTACGCTTTCCCGGGTCAGCGGTTGGGCATAGTTATCCTGTACCCAATTACACATACTGTGATAGAGAAATTCAGTGCGCGGGCGCTCTGTCTCAGGGCGCGTATTCACCACGCTACGACACAGATGCAGCAGGCTAAGCACCAGCGGTTGAATGATATCCTGGGCCTGAGGAGAGCGGCTTAAATGGGTTAATGCGGTCAGCATCGCCTCACCTTCGCCGCGCTGCGGATGCGGTAACTCAATGCGGCGCAGCGGGCGCAACAGCGATGCGGTTCGGTTATCGTAAAATGAGAGCCCCAGCCAGGCCGGAGAAAACATCAGGCTCAGCAGCATCACGGGCTTGTCGCTGCCGGGTAGATTTGCCGCTTTCGCCGGGATAAACAGCATGTCGCCTTCTGGCAGACTATGCTGCTTGGTTTCCAGCCGGTTGCTGTATTCGCCACGCAAAACGATATCGAGGCGTGGAAGATCAATACATAAACTACCGCCTGGTAGCGTGGTGGGCTGGGTCGCGAACCATACGCGCCCCAGGCGCTGCGGGTTTAATACCAGGCCGCTGAACAGATCGGCGAAAAACTGTTGGTCTGCGGGTAGGCCTGGCTCTTTCATCGCTCTTTCTCTGCGCTATAAATGCATTAACTGTCTGAACTCTTTCACTTTACTCCGGCTAACCGGGATTTCAAATTCCAGATCTTTTAATCGTAAAATATAGGTGTTGTTAAACCATGGTTCGATCTCGCGGATTTTGTTCAGGTTTACGCAGAATGAGCGGTGGCAGCGGAAAAAATGTGAGGCAGGCAGTTTGCTGCAAAATTCGGTGATGTTCATCGGCATGACATACGATTCGCGTCGCGTGTAGACGAAGGTCATCTTTTCATGGGCTTCAGCGTAGTAAATATCGTTGATTGGCGTAACGATGATCCGCTCGTCTTTGATCAGGTTGATCGTATCGTTTTCACGCGTCACCAGGCTGGTAAGGGGGGTTCCTGTTTGCTGCTGCTGCCAGGCCGCCTCCAGTTTTTGCAACATGCCGACAATCCGTGATTCCTGGTACGGTTTCAGAATGTAGTCAAACGCTTCCAGTTCAAAGGCTTCAACAGCGTGTTCTTTCCAGGCAGTAATAAACACAATAAAGGGTTTATGCGCGAACTGACTGATGTTTTGCGCCAGCAGCACACCATCCAGTGACGGAATATTAATATCCAGAAAAATAGCGTCAACGCGGTTGTGCTGCAGGTATTTAAGTACATCCAGACCGTCGTCAAATGTGCCGACAATCTCCATCTGGCTGTGCTCTTTTATCAGCCAGCTAAGTTCCTGTTGGGCCAGGAATTCATCTTCAACAATGATGACTTTCACAACTTAACTCCTGGTTAAAGCAATAATGTGGCCGGGGCTGCTGCAGGTGAGTGCTGGTTTGGCACGTAAAAGGCAATCTCTGTGCCAGGCTCAAGACGGCGGATATGTAGCCCTTCGCCGTACAGGAGTTTAACGCGGTGATGCACATTCAACAGGCCAATTTTATTGCCCGGCATTTCATTGGACTCAACGCGTTCAATGACTTTCGGATCGATACCATGACCGGTATCTCTGACGGCAATGCGTACCCGATTACCACATTCCGCCACGCTGATAGTGACCACACCTTTCCCTTTGCAGGGTTGGATCCCATGGACGATGGCATTTTCAACCAATGGCTGAATCAGCAGGCTGGGAATAAAACAACTGACCTCTTCATCAATATCATAAATAACCGTCAATTTATCGCCAAAACGGGCCTGCTCAATGGCAATGTAATCCTTAATTTGATACAGCTCTTTCTTGATATCGATCTGCTCATCATCTTTTAATTCAATATTATAGCGAAGATAGCGAGATAAATTAAAAATGAGCTGGCGTGCAGTGTCCGGGTTAAGCCGCACTGACGATGAGATCGCGTTTAACGCATTAAACAGGAAATGGGGATTTATTTTACTTTGTAGTGCCCGCAACTCTGCCTTATTTGCCATTTCACGTAGCTGCTCGGCGCGGGAAACCTCAAGCTGAGTCGAGATAATTTGTGACAGACCGATAGCCATTTCTTGTAATGAAGAGGTGATCTGGTGGGCATGGCAGTAGTAGATTTTCAGCGTACCGGTGACCACACCTTTTTCCCACAACGGTATTACCAGCATGGAGTGTATTTCCGGCGTGCGATGTGCTTCATCATTGTTCTTTATGATGATTTTTCCGTAATTTATCGCCTGCTGGGTGGTAGGGCTAACGAAATCATCGTTATCGCGGTAGTTCAGTTCGCCAACGCCGACATAGGCCAGAACGTGCTGGGTATTGGTGATCGCGACGGCATCGGCATGAATATCATGGCGAATAATTTCGCACACCTGGCGTAGCGACTCGCTATTGACCTGACGAAAAAGCGGCAGGGTTTTGTTAGCGATATCCAGCGCCAGTTTAGCCTGTTTTGCCGCACTGGCTTCTTTCTCTCCTTCCACGCTTTGTACCAGCATGACGATAAAGCCGATACAGACGCTGCCAAGGATCATTGGGATACCGATTTTCGAGACAATATCCAGCCCCAGTTCGGTAGTGGGGGCCCAGGCGACCACCAGAATCATGGTCAATGACTCGCACAGCATCCCGCCTAAAATACCGGCGCGCCAGTGTTGCGCCTTAGGGATTTTTCGGTTGATCCAACCCGCAATACAGCCAGCAAGGATACTGGTAATAAAACAGGGAAGGGCGGTAACACCCCCAATATCAATCAGATAACGGTGTGTGCCCGCGATGAGTCCGGTAATGATACCGACCCATGGGCCGAACAGAATTCCTCCTGACATCACGGCGATAATTCGCACGTTCACCAGTGAGCCTTCTACCGGTACACCAGACCAGGTGCTGAACAGGGCAAACATGGAGAAAATGGCAGTAACGGCGAGCAGCTCTTTCACCGAGTGAGCTGACTTGTGCAACAGTTCGCGGAACAGGCGGATACGAATCAGGAAAAACAGACAAAAAAGCATCAGCGCTGCCCGATCAAAGACCGCCAGCAGCATATTGAATATTTCGTGCACAGGTGACTCTTGCGAAGGGGTTAAACCTCTATGATAGGTAACCCGAGGCAGGATGACCAGCATCCCTGTCAGCATGGGATAATGAGGAAAAACCACAATATTAAAAGGGGATTGTTGCATGATTGTTGTATTTACAATACATCTCCAGAGAAGGCGAACTTTAACGTAATGTATTTAACAACAAAATGTTAAAAATTGGTGATTTAATAAGGAGTGGATATTCATGAATTTCCCGTTTTAGAAACGTTGTTCCTCTTTTATGCCGATAAAAAATATTTTGCTGTACCTCTCGACAGAAGGAAATTAATCAGGCTATTTTCTAAACGTGCCACCATCGTGGCAGCGTCGCTCGGACGGTCCGGGCGCTAACGTACATCTGAGGATATTATGGCTGATTCCCGCCCTGAACGTCGTTTTACGCGTATTGATCGTCTTCCCCCTTACGTTTTTAACATTACCGCTGAACTGAAGATGGCTGCGCGTCGGCGCGGCGAAGATATTATCGATTTCAGCATGGGGAATCCGGATGGTGCCACGCCTCCTCACATTGTCGAAAAACTGTGTACCGTGGCGCAGCGCCCGGATACCCACGGTTATTCAACGTCGCGCGGTATTCCTCGTTTACGTCGGGCGATTTCTCGCTGGTATCAGGAACGCTATGACGTCGAGATCGATCCTGAATCCGAAGCGATTGTAACGATTGGCTCCAAAGAGGGGCTGGCTCACCTGATGTTGGCGACATTGGATCACGGCGACACGGTCCTGGTGCCGAATCCCAGTTACCCCATCCATATTTATGGTGCCGTTATCGCCGGTGCACAGGTGCGTTCCGTGCCGCTGGTGGAAGGGGTCGACTTCTTTAATGAACTGGAGCGTGCGATTCGCGAAAGCTACCCGAAACCGAAGATGATGATCTTAGGCTTCCCGTCCAACCCGACGGCACAGTGTGTCGAGCTGGCGTTTTTCGAAAAGGTCGTCGCACTGGCTAAACGCTACGACGTGCTGGTGGTTCATGACCTGGCCTATGCCGATATTGTCTACGATGGCTGGAAAGCGCCATCGATTATGCAGGTTCCGGGTGCCCGTGATGTTGCCGTTGAATTTTTCACCTTGTCGAAAAGCTATAACATGGCGGGGTGGCGCATTGGCTTTATGGTTGGCAATAAAACGCTGGTAAACGCACTGGCGCGCATTAAGAGCTATCACGATTACGGAACGTTTACACCGCTGCAGGTAGCCGCTATTGCAGCGCTGGAAGGCGATCAGCAGTGCGTGCGAGATATTGCGGAGCAATATAAACGCCGTCGCGATGTGCTGGTCAAGGGGCTGCATGAAGCGGGCTGGATGGTTGAAATGCCAAAAGCGTCGATGTACGTGTGGGCAAAAATTCCGGAGCAGTACTCCGCAATGGGGTCGCTTGAATTTGCCAAAAAATTGCTGAATGAGGCGAAGGTCTGTGTTTCGCCGGGGATTGGCTTTGGGGACTATGGTGATACACACGTGCGTTTTGCGTTGATTGAGAACCGCGACCGTACCCGCCAGGCAATCCGCGGAATCAAAGCCATGTTCCGCGCAGATGGTTTACTGCCGGCCAGTCCGAAATCAGCCACTGAAAGTACCGACTAACAAAACCTTCACCTCACACATGCAAACAGGAGCCAAATGGCTCCTGTTTTTTTGCTGCATCTTTCAATTTAGATCATCAGGGCAAAAGTACCGGCCCACACGATGACCATAAAAGAAATGCCCATAAAGAAATATTTCACTTTTCATCTCTCCGCATACGATGAGTACGCCTAAATGAACATCTGCTTACCTGACAGAGAGCTGATGCGAGCATAAACGAAAGGGAGAATACCCCGCGTTTGCTTGGCTGCATCACCCCAGAATTCTGAGCTTTAATGCTCCAGACGGCGCTAATGTACGCCTAAAAATGAGGTGAAACAAGAGGCGTTTTTTTATTTAATTTTAGTAACTTACAAGTGTCGTGATTCGGCGACAGTTTAATTTCCGACGGTAATAAATTGCTATTGAGCGACGTGGCTGTTACTCAGAGAATTCTCATATTACCTTGAGGTTAATGCGGTTAATTTCCTCGCGGAATTTGATAATGAAAAGGTTAAAAATGACCAGATTAATGATGTTAGCACTTGTTCTTGCGCCATTGACGTCGATGGCGGCTGCACCACAAGCGTTCAATTTCAGTTGCGCAAGTATTGGTGGTGTGAATAGTGATGGTAAAGGCAATGTATGGATTAATGGCACAAAAGCGACCATTAAGACCTTCAATGAAAATTACTGGGAGGCAAAGAGCGGTAAAAATACCGTCTCAATTTCCAGAAAAGATGACGGAAACCCGGAAGTGTCCTGGGCTGGCCCAAACCGCAAGCATGGGATTTGTCAGCCTGAAGATAATGTTGATTTCTCTGTGGCGAAAAAATCGACTCATGCTGGCCCATCATTCTCCTGTTCTGCAGTGGAAAAGGGAAGCATGGAAGAGATTATCTGTCTGAGCCCATCGCTCTCCGCAATGGATTTACGATTGAACGAGGTCTACAAACAGGCGCTGGCTAAATCGAAAAATGACCCGACGCTAAAAGCAGAGCAACGAGGTTGGATCAAAGGACGTAATGAATGCTGGAAAGAGCAGGATAAACCCGCCTGCCTTGGCAGAGAATATAGCGAACGAATGACTGAACTACAGAACAAGTGGGGGGTTAAGTAATTCAAGCGCAGAAATAAAGAAAGGCCATTCGGCCTTTCTTTTTAGACATATAGCGAGGCTTCACCCATCGGGCGGGTTTTGAAACGACGATGGATCCAGAGATACTGCTCGGGTGCCCGCATGATCTCTTTCTCAATAATTTTGTTCATATAGGCCGCGGCCTGGTTTTCATCAGCCGGGTAACCTTCCATTTCAGGCGTGATGAACAGGCGATAACCAGAGTTATCTGCTTTTCTCACCATGGTTACGGTCAGCATCGCTGCACCCGACAAACGCGACAGTACGTAGGTACCGTTGGTGGTTGCCACATCTTTGACGGCAAAGAAGGGGGCAAACGAGCTTCCTTTACGACCGTAGTCCTGATCGGGGGCAAACCATACGGCTTCCCCTTTTTTCAGTGCGCCGACAATGCCGCGCAGATTATTTCTGCCGATCATGGCTTTGTTCGAGCGCATACGGCCGCGGGTTTGTATCCACTCCATTAATTTGTTGTTGTGCGGGCGGTAGGTTGCCATCATTGGCTGGCAAAGACCCATCACGCGGCCCCCCAGTTCCAGCGACATAAAATGCACGCCGACTACCATTACGCCACGGTTATGTGCCTGAGCGCGTTGCAGGTTGTCCAGACCTTCAACATCAAACCATTTGCGCACCCGGCGATCTGGCCAGAACCAGGCCATACCGGTTTCAAGCAGTGCCATGCCGAGTGAGCGGAAGTTCTCGTCGACCAGTTTGTTCCTTTCTTCTTGTGACAGATTCGGGAAACAGAGTTCGAGATTTTTATGGGCAATGGATTCCCGGCGCTTTAAAAATGGGCGCGCCAGCGTACCTGTACGGGTGCCCAGAAAACATAAAACAGGATAAGGGAGCTGCACCAGTAACCAGAGCACACCGACACCGAACCATGTGAGCCAGTAGCGCGGATGCAAAAACGCGCGTGAAAATTTACATTGGGGGAACATAAGCACCTGTTGTTGGTACGAAAATAATGTATCGCGAAGATTCTTTGCCTACAGCGTTACTCTCTGACACTGAACAGTTAGGTCACTATTAGCGACAATGGTTCCTGTAAAGAGTGTAAAACTGAGTCAGGACAAACCACGAGGGGTATGAATGATCGGACGCTCAATGTACACCCGAAGATTAATGTCATCCAGAAATAATTCCTCAAGTTTCGTAAATGTTTTTTGGTCGATAAAAAGCAAGAATAGACTTATAGATAATTTGTTGTTTTTATGACGATTAAATAAAGGTCAACGGAGAATGTGCAGTTCAGAAGATGAACAGTTATTGTAGCGAAAATGTTGCTTGAATTGCGAACGGATAGGAATTGTCTTAGACTATAAAATCAAGGAAGTGTAAGGACTTACGTCGATTTTTACGGCAGACAGGAGGTAACGCTATGTTCTATTTTTGGACTTTCCTCGCATTGAGCATTCTGTGCGTTAGTTGCTATATTTGGCAGGTAATGGGCGCTGCCGCGTCAATTAGTTCTTTTTTCGGCATGGCTATCCTTACGGCATTAATTTATTTCTTTACCATACGGTTGACTGACGGAAACGAAATGGTAACGGGACTGTTTCTTTTTCTTGCCCCGGCATGCGGATTGATCATTCGCTTTATGGTAGGGGACAATAAGAATTAAATCACAGGTTCATAACGGAAAACGCAATTGTGTACCACATTGACTGATTTTCTGGCTTCCATCTGGACAAACTAAAGTGCCAGCATCGCTGGCACTTTTTTCTCTCTAAAGCCGATTACCTGGCATCAGCAAGCTGCAGCTCCGTGTCCTGTTGTTGGGCATTTTTTCGTTGTTGTTCGAGTTCCAGCGCTCCGCGGTGGGACAGATAGCAGAACAGTATGCAGCAGACAATCCCGCCCATCAGCAGATAGAAACCGCCATGCCATCCCATTTTATCGACCATGACACCAAACAGACTGGTTCCCAGCGATGCACCAAAAATGTAGCTCATAAAACCGCGTAATCCGACCGCCGAACCGACGGCAAAGCTGGGGACGATTTCCATGGTCTGAACAGACGCCAGGAACTGGGGCACATAGATCAGGCACCCGACGATGGCGGCAAAAATAGTGACCATCAGCAGGGATTCACTTTTCCAGTAACCGATCAGGCAGACGAAGATCAGCGCCATACTAATCATGGCCAACGGCATGCGACGACCTTTAAACAGTTTATCGGTCAACCAGCCCGCCAGCAGTGTGGAAGGAATTGCGGCCCATTCGAAAAACAGGAACGCCACACTCATTTGTTCTTTCGAGAAATGTTTTTCAGTTAACAGATAAATCGGTAACCAACTGATCATGCCAAAACGCACCATATAGACAAAAACATCTACCAATGAAACATACCAGGCATTTTTGTTACGCAGCACGTAGGTGCAAAAAATTTGAAAGGCGCTCATGTTTTCCGGCGCCTGGGTTACGTGCCGGGCATTCAACACGACTTTTTCTTCCGGCATCATCTGTTCCAGAGCAGGCAAGCCTTCTTCGCGCGGTGAGCCTTTCCCCAACATCAGAACAATAAAAGCAAACAGCACCGCAACACAGGCTGGGACGATATAGCTGGCGCTTTGCCAGTGTTCGCTGCCGAGAATTGCAAAAGCGGCGCCAACAATAGGGGCGACAATACCGCCGCCGACGTTGTGTGAGATATTCCAGAATGCGCCAACGCGTCCGCGCTCTTTGCGTGGGAACCAGTTGGCGATGGTAATAAACGAGGGACCGACGCCCATCCCCTGGAATAGTCCGTTGAAGACCACCAGTGCGGCAAAAATCCAGAATCCGGTGCTGAACCCTAAGCCAACGTTGACGATAGCGCACAGGATCAGGCCGCAAGCCATAAAGACTTTCGGGCTGGCTTTGTCTGCCAGGCTGCTCATGATGCCTTTACTGATCCCATAGGCAATTAGCATACAACTGCTGAGTAAACCAATCTGTGTTGCGCTGAGATCCAGATGTTCTTTCAGGTACGGGGTAGAGAGGGTGAAGTTATTACGTACAATATAATACGCAAGATAGCCAAGAAATACGCTAAGTAACGCCTGGATGCGGTATCGACCATAAGTCTCCTGAATTTTCTCTTCCGGGACTTTATTTGCCGATGGCCCTGTCTTAAATATTGATAACATATCATCACCTAAATTTATATTGATGTGAATATCAGGATTTTTCGCAGAGAAGAGTGAAATAGATGGCTAAGAAATTCAAATTGAAGAAATGTGTCACTATTGACTCAATTTGCTGAAAATGGGGCTGATTTTGACTCTTTTGAATTATGGTGAGGCCAGAGCTATTATTCTTAATGCGTTTTTATCATCAGCATGTGCGGGTATTAACAAATTCAAACGACATTTTCAGGTATTCTTTATCTCTGTTATCGTATTCCGTCTGGTTATTTTGATAGCAGTTTTATCTTTTCCATGTGTCGCGATAAACGGGTAAATTTTGTCTCAATATTATTTTTTGAAGATGTTGGTATTTATGAGCAGGATCACAAACAGACTTTTCTGTCGGGGTAGTTTGTTGGCGCTCTCACTGTGTTTTATGTCGCTGTCGGCGACCTGTCTGGCACAGGGGAAGGAACTGGTGATGGCGACGACGTTTTCCCCGGGGGCAACGGCCTGGATTATTCAGCGCTGGCAAACGGAGCCGGGGTCAGTGATGATCCGCACGCTAAACCGCACCAGTTCTTCTCTCGAACAACTGCTCGATACCGCGAATGCGGAAAACGTTGACCTGATTTTGACCTCTTCGCCGATGCTACTGCAGCATCTTCAGGAGCATCAGAAACTTGCTCCTTTTGATAATGCATTGCCGGAAAGCCAGCGTCTGGTGCCTGAGTCAATACGGTCGACGTCTGTAGCCGTGGCGATCTCGGGATTTGGTCTACTGATTAATCGTTCAGCACTGACGGCGCGACATCTGCCTCCACCGACGGACTGGGGGGATTTAACGCATCCTAAATATCAAAATGCCCTGCTGATGAGTAGCCCATCGCGCTCCGATACCAATCACCTGATGGTTGAATCATTGCTGCAACAAAAAGGGTGGCAAGAAGGTTGGGCGACATTGCTGGCCAGTGCCGGGAACCTGGTGACCATCTCATCACGCAGCTTTGGTGTTGCGGACAAAATTAAGAGCGGATTGGGCGTTGCGGGACCGGTTATTGATAACTATGCCAATCTGCTGCTCAATGACCCCAATCTGACCTTTAATTACTTTCCACACTCTGCGGTCTCGCCGACCTACGTAGCCGTGCTGAAAAACAGCCCGCGTGCCAATGAAGCACAACGTTTTATCCGCTATTTATTGAGCCCGGAAGGGCAGCGGATCCTTGCAGATGCGAATACCGGTAAATATCCGGTAACGTCGCTGGCAGCAGATAACCCGCGTGCAGCCCAACAGGCCATTTTGATGAAACAGCCACCGCTTAATTACCGTCTGATCCTGAAGCGTCAACAGCTGGTCCAGCGAATGTTTGATACGGCCATCAGTTTCCGCCTCGCGCAGCTTAAGGATGCCTGGCGAGCGCTGTACAGTGCGGAAGCTCGTCTGAAACACCCGTTACCCGAAATCAGAGCGCTGTTAACCCAGGTCCCAATCGACGCCAGGAGCAGCGAAGATGAAGCCTGGCTTGCTCAATTCGATAACAAAAGTTTTGCTGAACAGCAAATGATGGAGTGGCAACTCTGGTTTCTTAAAAACCAGCGGCTGGCGATATCAAAACTGGAAGAACTACAATGAAAGGCGGTTCGCTATGGCAACGTCTTCGTCAGCTCAGCATCAGCAGCAGTTTGCGGGGGGCTTTTCTGACGGGGGCTTTACTGACGCTGAGCGTGAGCTGTGTCAGTTTGTATTCCTGGCATGAGCAAAGCTCGCAAATCCGCTATTCGCTCGATGACTATTTCCCGCGCGTGCATTCCGCTTTTTTGATTGAAGGGAATCTTAATCTGGTTGTCGATCAGCTTAATGAATTCCTGCTTGCCCCCAATACGACCGTACGGCTGCAATTGCGCAATCAGATCATAGAACATCTGGACAAAATTGAACTGCTGAGCCGGGGATTGCAACCCGCGGAACAACAACAGCTGGCGGTGATTTTGCAGGATAGTCGGGCATTGATGACCGAGCTGGACCGGGTGCTCTACAACATGTTCCTGGTACGCGAAAAAGTCAGCGAACTTTCCGCGCGAATCGACTGGTTACATGATGATTTCACGACCGAACTGAACTCTCTGGTGCAGGATTTCACCTGGCAGCAGGGAACGTTGTTGGATCAAATTGAAGCGAAAAATGGCGACGCGGCGTTGTACCTGAAACGCGCCAGGGAGGTGCAGAATGAGCAGCAACAGGTGTACACGCTGGCAAGAATTGAAAACCAGATTGTCGATGATTTACGCGACAGGTTGAATGAACTGAAGTCAGGTAGCGACGACGGCATGCTGGTCGAGAATCATATTCGCTATCTGGAAAATCTGAAGAAAACGGCGGATGAAAATATCCGCACCCTGGACGACTGGCCCAGTACTATCACGTTGCGACAAACCATCGACGAATTGCTGGAAATCGGGATGATGAAAAACAAAATGCCCGATACGATGCGTGATTATGTCGCGGCGCAAAAAGCGCTGGTTGATGCCAGCCATGCCAGAGAAGCTACACTTGGACGTTTCCGAACGTTGCTTGAGGCTCAGTTGGGAAGTAGCCATCAACAAATGCAGATGTTTAACCAGCGACTGGAGCAGATTGTTCGCGTCAGCGGTGGGCTTATTCTGCTGGCGACGCTGTTGGCGCTGCTTCTTGCCTGGGGACTCAACCACTACTTTATCCGTTCACGGTTGGTGAAGCGTTTTACCGCGCTCAACCAGGCCGTGGTGCAAATTGGTCTTGGCAGAACCGATGCCTCGATCCCGGTTTATGGTCGTGATGAGCTAGGGCGCATTGCAGGGTTACTGCGCCATACGCTGGGTCAGCTCAATACGCAAAAAAGTCAGCTTGAACAGGAAGTGGCAGAGCGTAAGGAGATTGAGGCCGATCTGCGAGCGACCCAGGGCGAATTGATTCAGACGGCGAAATTGGCGGTGGTCGGACAGACCATGACCACGCTGGCCCACGAAATCAATCAACCACTGAATGCGTTGTCGATGTATCTGTTTACTGCGGGCAGAGCAATTGAACAAGAGCAGTTGGCGCAGGCCAGAAGCACGTTAACCAAAGCCGAAGGACTCATTACCCGTATCGATGCCATTATCCGCTCATTGCGACAGTTTGCACGCCGGGCCGAGCCGGGGGCACCGCTGCATCCGGTCGATTTACGGCAGACCTTCAGCGCGGCCTGGGAACTATTGGCTATGCGGCATAAACCGCAGCAGGGTACGCTTTCGCTGCCAATTGAGCGCGTGTGGGTTACGGGCGATGAGGTGAGAATTCAGCAAGTTCTGGTAAACATACTGGCAAATGCGCTGGATGCCTGCCCGGTTGCCGCGAAGATTGACGTTCACTGGCAGGTTGAGGGCAGCACGGTGTGTGTATTTATCAGCGATAATGGCCCCGGCTGGCCTGATGCACTGCTACCGTCGCTATTAAAACCGTTTACCACCAGTAAGGATGTTGGTCTCGGTATTGGGCTATCAATTTGTGTCTCATTAATGACGCAGATGAACGGCGAGCTACGCCTGGCGTCGACGCTGGGGCGCAATGCCTGCGTGGTACTGCAATTCAACCTGACGGATGTAGAAGATGTTGAGTGATGAATATTCTGTTCTGCTGATTGATGATGATACCGATGTCCTTGATGCTTACACCTTGTTGCTTGAGCAGGCAGGCTATCGGGTATGCGCGTGCAATAACCCCTACGATGCCCGAAATTGGCTACAGGCTGACTGGCCCGGTATCGTACTGAGTGATGTGTGTATGCCTGGCTGTAACGGTATCGAACTGATGGCTCTTTTTCATCAGGATGATAACCAGCTACCGATCCTGCTGATTACCGGACATGGTGATGTGCCGATGGCGGTGGATGCGGTGAAGAAAGGGGCATGGGATTTTCTGCAAAAACCGGTCGATCCCGGCAAGCTGCTGTTGCTGGTTGCACAGGCGTTGCAGCAGCGAAAATCTGTGATTGCCCGTCGTTATTACTGCCAGCAAAAGCTGCAGGTTGAGCTGGTTGGCTACAGCGACTGGATAAATCAGTACCGTCAACGCCTGCAGCAACTGGCAGAAACGGATCTTGCCGTCTGGTTTTATGGGGAACCCGGGACGGGACGTATGACGGGAGCCCGTTATTTGCATCAGTTGGGACGTAGCGCCCAGGGGCCGTTTATCCGCGCCGAACTTACCGCCGGGAACACCGCTCAGCTCGATGAGCTGATTGCTCAAGCGCAAGGTGGGACGCTGGTATTAAACCATATAGCGTGTTTGACGCGCGAGCAGCAGCACAAGTTGGTTCACCTGCAAAGTCAGGAGCGGCGTCCTTTTCGGTTAATTGGTGTTGGCACGACATCGCTGGTGGAGCTGGCGGCAACAAACCAGATCGTGGCCGAACTCTATTACTGTTTCGCCATGACACAAATCGCCTGCCAGCCTCTATCCATGCGCCCGGACGATATTGAACCGCTATTTCGCCATTACCTGCAAAAAGCCTGTCTGCGTCTGAACCACCCCATTCCGGAGGTCGACGGGGAATTGCTAAAAGGCATGCGACGTCGTGTGTGGTTAAGTAATGTGCGAGAGCTGGCAAACGCCGCAGAGCTTTTTGCCGTTGGGTTGCTGCCATTGGCGGAGACCGCTAATCCGCAGTTGCACATGCCGGAACCGACACCGTTGGATCGCCGGGTTGAAGAGTATGAGCGGCAAATCATTACCGAAGCGCTAAATATTCATCAAGGGCGTATTAATGAAGTGGCAGAATATCTGCAAATTCCGCGTAAAAAACTGTATTTGCGGATGAGAAAATACGGGCTAAGTAAAGAGCATTATAAGTTCTAGAGAGATGAGGTGCGGTTATGATAAGGGTAATTGAATGAACATCTGAGTCGTCACCTCATTATTAGAAAAAATGCCGGACTTATTATCCGGCATTTTTCGCTTACCACATTAAATCGTCAGGTACGACGAAGTCAGCATAAGGATCGTCTTCGTCTTTCGCTTCCTGACTCAGCTCGCAATTTAAGACGATGTAGCTGTCGTCGCGCTGTGCAATTTTATCGGCAACGACGGCTGGGATAATAGCATATTCGCTGTCACGGTCGCTTTCTGCAGTCAGCCGGGCAATAGCCAGACGTCCTTTAATCAATTGCGCCTGTGTCACCTTATCCACGTAGATTTTTTTAATCAGATTATTATCGGTGAAGTTATACCCAATATCACCTTTGGAAATGGTGATTTTGTTCATTTCAATAAGCTGCTTAATCTGCGCTTTGTATTCTTTCGACAGCGTCGCTTGTTTCTGTTGATCGCTTAACTGCTTATCCCGTTCAATTTGTGCTTTTTTATTCTCTTCAACCGCTTCTCTGGCTTCACGGGCCTGAACGCGTGATTTTTTCGCTGTTCTCTGCACTTTCGCCATTTTTTTGCTGGAGACTAAGCCAGCTTTCAGCATCTGTTCTTGTAGGGTGAGTTTTGTCATTTTTGCATCTGATCCAATAAAATCGTTGTCAGGATTATAACCTTAACGTCCAACGGGATGCCAGAATACGGGGTTTGCCAAACCGATCTTGCTCCTGTCTGGTACCGCGAAATGCTCAGGCGCTAAACGCCGGGGGAGAAACGGTGTGGGGCTATGGCAAGTACCGTGATGGTGAAATAAAACAGAGCGTTGCGTTATAGATGTGATGGTGTCCCCTGCAGGAATCGAACCTGCAACTAGCCCTTAGGAGGGGCTCGTTATATCCATTTAACTAAGGGGACGAAGCGGCACGAGTATAGCGTTTTTTACTCCCAACGGTAAGTCTCAGGCTGCCTGACTGCTCAAACAGTCGCCACTCAGGTCTGTTTTTTCTGGTTTTTCTGCGGTTGTGCTTCCCGCTTTGCTTGCAACCGGGCTTCTTCCTTGCGTTTATTGCTCATATCGTTGCGGATCTGCGCGTGGCTCATCAGCGCAAAGATAAACGTCCCGCCACAGATATTCCCGGCCAGTGTCGGCAAGGCAAAAGGCCAGAAAAAGTCGCCCCAGTGCAGTGTGCCAGTAAAGACCAGATAGAGAATTTCAACTGAACCCACGACGATATGTGTGGTATCGCCTAAGGCAATCAGCCAGGTCATCAGGACAATGACGACAATCTTTGCGGCTCCGGCGGCGGGAAACATCCAGACCATTGTGGCAATCAACCAGCCGGAGACAATGGCATTGGCAAACATCTCCGTCGGGCTATTTTTCATAACATCCATGCCTATTTTGACGAAAGCGTCGCGGGTCGCCTCATCAAAAATCGGCATGTATTCAAACGCCCATGCCGCAATCCCGGTGCCGAGAATATTACCCAGTAGTACTACGCTCCACAGACGCATCAACAGACCAAAATTGCCGAGGGTAGGGTTTTGCATAACGGGTAAGACGGCGGTGACGGTATTTTCCGTAAAGAGCTGTTGGCGGGCCATAATCACAATAATAAAGCCGAAGGTATAACCAAGATTCTCCAGCAAAAATCCGCCGGGAACACCCTCCAGCTGTACGTGAAAGATTCCCTTTGCCAGCAACGATGCACCCATTGACAGTCCGGCAGCGATGGCTGACCACAATAGCGCCATCGCGTCACGTTCCATCTCTTTTTCTCCGTCCTGGCGGATATGCTCGTGGATCGCCATTGCACGTGAGGGGAGCCTGTCCTCATTGAGCTCTATCTTTTTTCCGCTCCGCTTTTCTTCGCTTTCCACCTGGAGCTCGTCGCTGTGGCGATCAATCTTCTCTTTTTCGATGTCATTCATACCTGGATCCTGAATAAGCACGTATTGCTAAAGCGTAGCGGTTTTTATTTGAAGGCTGGTGGATAAAGCTTGAAATCGCAAAAATGGTAACGCATGTTTTTATTGGCTTCGTTAAAATGAACCATCACTGTGCCTGTATTACCAGGCTATGATCAAATCAGTAAGTTAGGGCATATAGACATCGATTGACGTGCTGTTACAATCGCTCACATCTAATCAGGCGGATACATCATCGTTCCGTCATGGATGGCAATCAGCGATAGCCATAATACACAGGGAGACACTTATGAAGCTTCGCCTGTCGGCGCTTGCGCTGGGAACCACACTTTTGGTGGGGTGTGCGAGCTCCGGTACTGAACAGCAGGGGCGTTCGGACCCATTTGAAGGGTTCAACCGCACCATGTACAACTTCAACTTTAATGTGTTGGATCCATACGTTGTTCGCCCGGTGGCTGTAGCCTGGCGTGATTATGTTCCGCAGCCGGCCCGTAATGGTTTGAGCAACTTTACTGGCAACCTTGAAGAACCGGCTGTCATGGTTAACTATTTTCTGCAAGGCGATCCCTATCAGGGGATGGTGCATTTTACCCGTTTCTTCCTCAACACCTTGTTAGGTATGGGCGGGTTTATTGATGTGGCGGGGATGGCGAATCCGAAGTTGCAGCGTGTTGAACCACACCGCTTCGGCAGCACATTAGGCCATTATGATGTCGGTTACGGTCCATATATGCAGCTTCCGTTCTACGGCAGCTTCACGCTGCGTGATGATGGCGGCGATATGGTGGATACGCTGTATCCGGTTCTGTCCTGGTTAACCTGGCCGTTGTCGATAGGTAAATGGACGGTTGAAGGAATTGAAACGCGTGCGCAACTGCTCGATTCTGACGGTCTGCTGCGTCAATCCTCAGATCCTTACATCATGGTGCGTGAAGCTTACTTCCAGCGCCATGACTTTATTGCGAATGGCGGTAAACTCAAACCAGAAGAAAACCCGAACGCAAAAGATATTCAGGATGAGTTAAAAGAGATCGATTCTGAGTAAGGAATTGAAGCAAATAAAAAGGTGAGCTAAAAAGCTCACCTTTTTTACGTTTGATGAAAATCAGAATGCGTAGTTCAGGTTCATACCGTACAGCCAGGCTTTCCCTTCTGATTCGAAGGAGTATGGGCCTTCTTCGAATTTCACTTTCTGACCGTGCATATAAGAAATGCCGACATCCAATGAAGCATCTTTATTAAACGCGTAGGTTGTACCCGCACTCAGCCAGAAGCGATCCTGATCCGGAATAGAGATGGAACGGCGGTTAGCTGGAACCGGGCTATCATCGAAGGCGATACCGGTACGGAATGTCCAGGTATCATCGTAGTAGTAGGTAGTACCCAGCGCGATGCGGTAAGAGTCTTTGAAACCTTCTTCTTTATAGAACAGCGTCTGGCCGTTGCTGCCTTTCGCTTTAAGTTCCTGGAACTGACTCCAACTGGTATATGCCATGCTGTAGTGAACCGCCCACTGTGGTGCAACGCGGTTATAACCTGAGAACTCCCACATTTCTGGCAGATTCAGATCAAGTGATCCGTCGATTGTGTTGCCGTTAGTGCCAGCAGGCAGGCTAGCGAACACCGGGCGCAACTGCGCAGGAATACGGTCCATTGATGGCAGGCTGCTGCGGTAATCACCGTCGAAGTCAACTTTTACTTCCGAACGGTAGGTGAAACCGTAACGGTTATCTTTATCCACTTCATAAAGAATACCGGCGTTCCAGCCGAAGCCCCATTCGTCACCCTTCAGGCGCGCAATCTGCGTATCTGCCGGGTATTGTGCGGCCAGTGCGGGAGGAACCCGGCCACCAGAGCCTGCAACGATCTGCTGCGGCAGATCGCCTGCATAACGCTCAAGCTTCGCTTTGGCATAGACGGCGTTAAAACCGAGGCCGAAGCTAAAATGATTATTCAGACGGTAGGCGCCGCTCAGGTTTAAGTTCAGCGTTTCCAGATCGGTTTTTCCGCCCATCGAGCCGGCTGCATAATTATTGTTAAACTCCGTTGCCAGACCATAATTAGAGGTAACTGACGCCCCCCAACCAAACTGATCGTTAATCGGGGCAACAAAGTGCACGTTCGGTATCCAGGCGGTTGGGGCGATATTATCCTGGCTGGCGTCATTACCAATGCGCGAACGCCCGGAAATATCGACATCCGGGTCAACGAAAATCGCACCCGCAGAGAAAGTAGGGCGATCAAACATCATGATCAACGCAGGGTTACGACTGGCGTTACCAGCATCATCTGCAATAGCGCCTTCACCCGAATATGCCCGGCCAAGGCCAGAGGAAGAAAATTCGTTTAACTGAAAGCCTGCAGACCAGGCCTGTGTGGAGATAATTGCCACTGCGACTGCGAGAGCAGACTTTGTAAACAGGGTTTTCTGGCTCATGACCATAACCTCATAGATTTATTTTTATACAAACTATGTTACATGCCGTAACAGGAGCGCGAAGTGTAGGGTCTGAGGTACCACATAGAAATCAGACCAGTGGCGAGAGTATAGGTCTGACCAGCCAGAATGTTGCAAGTATGTTTATAAATATTTTCAATTCTGATCTAAGAAACGCGATCCAGCTGGCAAAATTGCGGGTGTACGCACTCACCTGTTTGGGCGATTTTTGTTTTAGATCATTTTTAAGTGTGATTTCTGTCACTTATCTCATTTCGCACAATTAACGACTGGAGAGGCGAATAATGGGAGCGTAAAATGTCCCTATCGTTTATCTGGCACCTCGGGTGCGAATACAGAGGAAATCTACAATGAGTAAATGCAGTGCTGATGAAACCCCGGTTTGCTGCTGTATGGATGTTGGCACCATCATGGACAACTCCGATTGCACCGCTTCCTACAGCCGCGTGTTCGCGAATCGCGCAGAGGCAGAAGAAACGCTGGCCGCTCTGACTGAGAAGGCACGTAGCGTGGAATCTGAACCTTGCAAAATCACCCCGACTTTCACTGAAGAGTCAGAGGGTGTGCGTCTGGATATCGATTTTGTTTTTGCCTGTGAAGCTGAAACGCTGATTTTCCAGCTGGGCCTGCGTTAATCCCTTCTGCTCATGCCCTTGCCACCAGGTGGCAAGGGCATTTTCGTAACAGTCAGTGACTATTCACTGTGTCATAGCTCTCACTTTCTTTTCTCCCCGCTTGGCTAAATGTAAAAAATTGGTTAAGACTGTGATCAGGTCAGACCACTTATTATTATTTTTTACAGGGGAGTGTTATGAGTCAGGCTTTACCGCTGGTTACCCGCCAGGGCGACCGTATCGCCATCGTGAGCGGATTGCGTACGCCATTTGCTCGTCAGGCTACCGCGTTTCATGGCATTCCCGCCGTTGATTTGGGAAAAATGGTTGTTGGTGAATTGCTGGCCCGCAGCGAAATACCTGCTGATGTGATTGAACAGCTGGTTTTTGGCCAGGTGGTGCAAATGCCGGAAGCCCCCAACATTGCCCGGGAAATCGTTCTGGGAACCGGGATGAATGTGCATACAGATGCTTACAGCGTAAGCCGGGCTTGTGCAACCAGCTTTCAGGCCGTGGCGAATGTCGCTGAAAGCCTGATGGCCGGTACTATTCGTGCTGGGATTGCCGGTGGCGCAGACTCCTCTTCCGTTCTGCCTATTGGCGTCAGCAAAAAGCTGGCGCGAGTACTGGTGGATGTCAATAAAGCCCGCACAACCGGGCAACGTCTGAAGCTCTTTGCCCGGCTACGCTTGCGCGACCTGATGCCTGTGCCACCTGCAGTGGCTGAATATTCCACCGGTTTACGCATGGGAGATACCGCCGAGCAAATGGCTAAAACTTATGGCATCACGCGTGAGCAGCAGGATGCGCTGGCGCACCGTTCTCATCAGCGAGCAGCTCAGGCGTGGGCTGAAGGAAAACTGGCAGATGAGGTGATGACGACCTACATCCCCCCCTTTAAAGATCCTTTTTCAGAAGATAACAATATTCGTGGTAACTCTACGCTGGCGGATTACGCCAAACTGCGTCCGGCATTTGACAGAAAACACGGTACCGTTACCGCGGCCAACAGCACCCCGCTGACGGATGGCGCAGCCGCCGTGATTATGATGACGGAGTCGCGCGCGAAAGAACTGGGGCTGGTGCCGCTGGGATACCTGCGTAGTTTTGCCTTCACCGGCATCGATGTCTGGCAGGACATGCTGCTGGGGCCGGCGTGGTCGACACCGCTTGCCCTGGAGCGCGCAGGGTTAACCATGGCGGATTTAACGCTTATTGATATGCATGAAGCCTTTGCCGCACAAACGCTGGCGAACCTCCAGTTGCTGGGCAGCGAGCGTTTTGCCCGCGAAGTGCTTGGGCGCTCCCACGCCACTGGCGAAGTCGATGACAGTAAATTTAACGTGCTGGGTGGCTCAATTGCCTATGGGCACCCATTCGCCGCCACCGGTGCACGCATGATCACTCAAACCCTCCATGAACTACGCCGTCGTGGCGGTGGGTTTGGTTTAGTGACAGCCTGTGCGGCGGGTGGTCTGGGTGCGGCAATGGTTCTGGAGGCAGAATAATGGAAATGACATCGGCTTTTACGCTCAACGTGCGTCTGGATAACGTCGCCGTTGTCTCCATTGATGTGCCCGGCGAGAAAATGAATACCCTGAAAGCGGAGTTCGCTTCCCAGGTTCGGGCCATTCTGAAACAAATTCGCGACAACAAAGCATTGCGCGGCGTGGTGTTTATTTCGGCGAAACCCGATAACTTTATCGCCGGGGCGGATATCAACATGATTGGTAGTTGTCGCAGCGCACAGGAAGCTGAAACGCTGGCCCGTCAGGGGCAGCAGATCATGGCGGAAATTAATGCATTGCCGATCCCGGTTGTTGCCGCTATTCATGGTGCCTGTCTGGGCGGTGGCCTGGAAATGGCACTGGCGTGCCACAACCGTATTTGTACCGATGATGCTAAAACCGTGCTGGGTTTACCGGAAGTGCAGTTAGGCCTGCTTCCCGGTTCCGGTGGCACCCAGCGATTGCCCCGCCTTATTGGTGTCAGTACTGCACTGGATATGATCCTGACAGGAAAACAGCTCCGGGCAAAACAGGCGCTAAAAGTGGGGTTGGTGGATGAAGTAGTACCACAGGCCATTTTGCTGGAAGCGGCTGTAGAACTGGCCAAAAAAGACAGTTCGGCGCACCGGGTTCTGCCCGTACGTGAACGCGTGTTGGCGGGGCCGCTGGGACGTGCGCTGCTGTTTCGTATGGTCAGTAAAAAGACGGCGCAAAAAACGCTGGGCAACTACCCTGCGACGGATCGTATTCTTGAGGTCATCGAAACCGGTCTCGCGCAGGGCAGCAGCAGCGGCTATGAGGCGGAAGCCCGCGCGTTTGGCGAGCTGGCGATGACTTCGCAGTCTAAGGCGCTACGGAACATCTTTTTTGCCAACACCGACGTGAAAAAAGATCCCGGTAGCGAAGCGAAGCCCGGCCCGCTGAATAGCGTCGGTATTTTGGGCGGTGGCCTGATGGGCGGCGGTATTGCTTACGTCACGGCCTGTAAAGGTGGCTTGCCGGTGCGCATCAAAGATATTAACGCTAAGGGAATCAACCACGCGCTGAAGTACAGCTGGGAGCAGCTTGAAACGAAGGTTCGCCGCCGTCATATTAAAGCGAGCGAGCGTGATAAACAGCTGGCGCTGATTTCGGGAACCACCGATTATCGCGGTTTTGCTCATCGCGATCTGATTATTGAAGCGGTATTCGAAGATCTGTCATTAAAACAACAGATGGTGGCAGAAATTGAGCAGAACTGTGCCACTCATACCATTTTTGCGTCTAACACCTCGTCTTTGCCAATTGGCGATATTGCGGCGAACGCAGCCAGACCTGAACAGGTAATTGGTCTGCACTTCTTTAGCCCGGTAGAAAAAATGCCACTTGTGGAAGTGATTCCGCATGCAACAACCTCTGAGCAGACGATTGCCACAACCGTTAAGTTAGCGAAAAAACAAGGCAAAACGCCGATTGTTGTCCAGGATAAGGCTGGCTTTTACGTTAACCGTATTTTAGCGCCTTACATCAACGAAGCGATTCGCATGCTGACTGAAGGCGAACGTGTCGACACGATTGATGCCGCGCTGGTTAAGTTTGGTTTTCCGGTAGGGCCAATCCAACTTTTGGATGAGGTCGGAATTGATACGGGCACTAAAATTATACCAGTGCTTGAGGCCGCCTATGGAGAACGTTTTAGCGCGCCTGCAAATGTTGTTGCTTCAATTTTGAATGACGATCGCAAAGGCAGAAAAAATGGTCGGGGTTTCTATCTTTATGGCGCGAAAGGGCGTAAAAGCAAAAAACAGGTCGACCCCGCAATTTATACGTTTATTGGCGTCCAGGGTCAGGGCCAACTCGCAGCCCAGCAAATTGCAGAGCGGTGTGTCATGTTAATGCTTAACGAAGCAGCACGCTGTTTTGGTGAGCAGGTCGTCCGCAGCGCACGTGATGGTGATATCGGCGCTGTATTTGGTATTGGTTTTCCGCCATTCCTCGGCGGCCCGTTCCGGTATATGGATTCTCTCGGTGCGGGTGAGGTGGTTGCGGTTCTGCAACGACTGTCCACGCAATATGGTTCACGGTTTACACCGTGTGAACAGTTATTGCAGATGGCGGAACGTGGTGAAAGATTCTGGGATATCGGGGAAACTGACCTGAATTCATGAGGTCAAAGGTAGGATGAATCCGCACTGAATGTATGGGTCGCGCTCAAAATGTAAACAGAGATTGACTATACTTACGCCGTTGAGGTAAAAAACAGCGTTTCATTCGGTGAATGGATAAGGCACAATGCCGGCCACCACATCGTTACCACGGTCAATAGGGGCTGTGAATAAAGGTGTTGGTGATTCTGGTTAACAAAAGCGGTGCAATATGCAAGTTTTTATCATGCGTCACGGCGACGCGGCCCTCGATGCCGCCAGTGATTCGGTTCGTCCTTTAACCTCTTGTGGTTGTGACGAATCTCGCCTGATGGCGAACTGGCTTAAAGGTCAAAAAGTGGATATCGAACGTGTTCTGGTGAGCCCGTTCCTACGAGCCGAACAGACGCTGGACGTGGTGGGAGAGTGTATGAACCTGCCAGCCAGTGTGGATGTTTTGCCGGAGCTGACTCCCTGCGGCGATGTCGGTCTGGTCAGTGCCTATTTACAGGCTCTGGCCAATGAAGGTATCGCCACGGCACTGGTTATCTCTCACTTGCCTTTAGTGGGGTATCTGGTGTCTGAGCTTTGCCCAGGTGAAACACCGCCGATGTTTACCACATCAGCGATTGCCAGCGTAACGCTTGATGAGAGCGGGAAGGGTACTTTTAACTGGCAGATGAGCCCGTGTAACCTGAAAATGGCAAAAGCGATTTGAAAAGGTTGGTATCGGATAAGGCACAGCTGCCATCCGGAAAATCAAAGAGCCGCAAATGCGGCTCTTTCTGTTTCCTGCATCAGGGGAGTTCAGGCGGCAACCACTCTTCCACTTCGATCAGTACCAGCAGCGCGGCATCACCACCGTACTCTTTCGGTGCCTGATGGAAGGCCATCACATGCGGATGTTGTGCCAGCCAGAGCGGTGTTTGCTGCTTAAGAATATGCTTCCCGTGGCCATGCATTACGCAGGCGCAAAACACATGCTCACGACGACAGGCGGCAATCAGCGCGCCTAACTCCTGTTTGGCCTGCTGCTGGGTCAGCCCATGCAGATCGAGAAACAGCTCCGGGGAGTAATCACCACGGCGCATTTTCTTCAGTTCGAAATGGCTGACGTCGGCACGCAGGTATCTTACCGGGCCGTCCGTATTCAGCAGCGGCTGAAACTCATCCGAGAAATAGTGGCTGGCATCAGCCTGCTCCTGTAGCAGTCTTTTAACCGGAACCTCGGCAATTTTTTTACGTGGCGGCCGATGAACAATAGTGTCCTGCTTAATTTGCCGGGTGCCGGTCATCAGCTGGCGAAACAGCGTCTGATCCTCCTCGCTGAGCGATGTTTTCTTTTTCATTCGAGTGTCTCATCTTTTATTTTCCCTTAGTTTAACCCGACTCGACGGGCATCCGATCGCTTAAAACGCAATTTTCGCGCTCAGGCTCCGCGTGAATGCTGATTTATCGCCGTCTTCGTGGCAAACTAGCCGCCGAATTTAATGCGAGCATGCCCTGGAGAAATACGTGGATAAAATTTTCGTCGATGAAGCCGTGAGTGAACTGCATACCATTCAGGACATGTTGCGTTGGGCGGTCAGCCGTTTTAGCGCGGCGAATATCTGGTATGGGCATGGCACGGATAACCCATGGGACGAGGCCGTACAGCTGGTGCTGCCGTCGCTTTATTTGCCGCTGGATATCCCAGAAGATATGCGCACTGCGCGTCTGACCTCCAGCGAGCGCCATCGTATTGTTGAACGCGTGATTCGCCGCGTCAACGAGCGTATTCCGGTGGCTTACTTGACCAACAAAGCCTGGTTCTGCGGGCATGAATTCTATGTTGATGAGCGCGTGCTGGTTCCGCGTTCACCGATTGGCGAGCTTATCAATAACCGCTTTGCGGGCCTGATTAATGAGCAGCCGCAGCATATCCTCGATATGTGCACCGGCAGCGGCTGTATTGCTATCGCCTGTGCGTATGCCTTCCCGGAAGCTGAAGTTGATGCGGTGGATATCTCCACTGACGCGCTGGCGGTGACCGAACACAATATTGAAGAGCACGGCCTGATTCATCACGTCACGCCAATCCGTTCCGACCTGTTCCGCGATCTGGTGAAAATCCAGTATGACCTGATTGTCACTAACCCGCCGTATGTTGATGCGGAAGACATGTCGGACCTGCCGAATGAATACCGTCATGAGCCTGAACTGGGTCTGGCATCCGGTAGTGATGGACTGAAGCTGACTCGCCGCATTTTGGGTAACGCCCCGGACTACCTGTCAGATAACGGTATTCTGATTTGTGAAGTCGGAAACAGCATGGTACATCTGATAGAGCAATACCCTGATGTGCCGTTTACCTGGCTGGAATTCGACAATGGTGGAGACGGTGTATTCATGCTGACCAAAGAGCAGTTAGTTGCTGCTCGCGAGCACTTCAGCATTTATAAAGACTAACTACACGCGCACGCACATACACAACACGCATAACGGAGCCGTGATGGCAGGAAACACAATTGGGCAACTCTTTCGCGTAACCACTTTCGGCGAATCACACGGGCTGGCGCTCGGTTGTATTGTCGATGGTGTTCCGCCGGGCATTTCTCTGACAGAAGCTGACCTGCAGCACGATCTCGACAGACGTCGTCCTGGTACTTCACGTTACACTACGCAGCGCCGTGAGCCGGATCAGGTGAAAATCCTCTCCGGCGTGTTTGAGGGTGTTACTACCGGCACCAGCATTGGCTTGCTGATCGAAAATACCGATCAACGTTCACAGGATTACGGCGCGATTAAGGATGTTTTCCGTCCAGGACACGCTGACTATACCTATGAGCAGAAATATGGCCTGCGCGACTACCGGGGCGGCGGACGTTCATCCGCACGTGAAACGGCAATGCGCGTGGCGGCTGGCGCGATAGCCAAAAAATATCTGGCGGAAAAATTCGGCGTTGAAATTCGCGGCTGTCTGACGCAGATGGGGGATATTCCGCTGGAGATCAAAGACTGGTCTCAGGTGGAGCTTAACCCGTTCTTTTGTCCAGACCCGGATAAAATCGGCGCGCTGGACGAACTGATGCGCGGGCTGAAGAAGGAGGGTGACTCCATCGGGGCAAAAGTGACCGTGGTTGCAAGCGGAGTACCTGCGGGTCTCGGCGAACCTGTATTCGATCGTCTGGATGCCGACATCGCCCATGCGCTGATGAGCATTAACGCCGTTAAGGGCGTTGAGATTGGCGACGGATTTGACGTTGTAGCGCTGCGCGGCAGTCAGAACCGCGATGAGATCACCAAAGAAGGTTTCCAGAGCAACCATGCGGGCGGCATTCTGGGCGGGATCAGCAGCGGGCAACAAATCATTGCCCATATGGCGCTGAAACCGACGTCCAGCATCACTGTGCCTGGGCGTACTATCAACCGCTTTGGTGAAGAAGTCGACATGATCACTAAAGGTCGTCACGATCCGTGTGTTGGGATCCGCGCCGTACCGATCGCTGAAGCAATGCTGGCGATCGTGTTGATGGATCACCTGTTGCGTCAGCGGGCGCAAAATGCGGATGTGAAGACCGATATTCCACGCTGGTAAAAATGAAAAAAACGGCACTTGCGGCGCTGGCTCTGTTTGCCAGTACCGCCTGTCTGGCGGCGACGCCCTGGCAGAAAATTACCCACCCGGTTGCAGGCAGCGCGCAGTCTATCGGCGCGTTTTCCAATGGCTGTATTGTTGGCGCAGATACGCTGCCTGTACAGTCAGAACACTATCAGGTGATGCGCACCGATCAGCGTCGTTACTTTGGTCATCCGGATCTGGTGATGTTTATCCAGCGTCTGAGTAATCAGGCCAATAATTTGGGGCTGGGCACGGTGTTAATCGGTGATATGGGCATGCCGGCCGGTGGGCGATTCAATGGCGGTCACGCCAGCCACCAGACGGGACTGGATGTGGATATTTTCCTGCAACTGCCGAAAACGCGCTGGACTCAGTCACAACTCCTGCGGCCTCAGGCGTTAGATCTGGTCTCACAGGATGGCAAGCGGGTTGTGCCGTCTCTGTGGAAGCCGGAGATTTTCAGCCTGGTAAGGCTGGCGGCAAAAGATAATGAAGTAACGCGTATTTTCGTGAATCCGGCGATTAAGCAACAACTTTGTCTGGATGCAGGGACCGACAGGGACTGGTTGCGTAAAGTGCGGCCGTGGTTCCAGCACCGTGCGCATATGCACGTCCGGTTACGTTGTCCTGCCGACAGTCTTGAGTGCGAAGATCAACCGTTACCGCCACCGGGTGACGGCTGTGGCGCGGAGCTGCAAAGCTGGTTCGAACCTCCAAAACCTGGAACCACCAAGCCTGAGAAGAAGACACCGCCGCCGTTGCCGCCTTCCTGCCAGGCGCTGCTGGATGAGCATGTACTTTAATGGATAATTTTGCCTCTCTGTTTATGGTGTCTCCGCTGTTGCTGGGCGTTCTTTTTTTTGTGGCAATGCTGGCAGGTTTTATTGATTCTCTGGCGGGGGGCGGTGGCTTGCTCACCATCCCCGCGTTGATGGCGGCCGGGATGCCACCCGCGCAAGCGCTTGCCACCAATAAATTGCAGGCCTGCGGGGGATCTATCTCTTCTTCCCTCTATTTTATTCGCCGGGGTGTGGTTAACCTGGCGGATCAAAAGCTCAATATCTTTATGACCTTTATTGGGTCAATGAGCGGCGCGCTGCTGGTTCAGCACGTGCAGTCAGACATTTTGCGCCAGATCCTGCCAGTACTGGTTATCTGTATTGGCCTCTACTTTCTGTTAATGCCGAAAGTGGGGGAAGAGGACCGACAGCGTCGATTGCATGGTTTGCCTTTCGCGCTGGTGGCCGGGGGCTGCGTCGGCTTTTACGATGGCTTTTTTGGCCCGGCGGCGGGGTCGTTCTACGCGCTGGCCTTTGTCATGCTGTGTGGCTATAACCTGGCGAAATCGACGGCCCACGCCAAAGTATTAAATGCCACTTCGAATATCGGTGGGCTGCTGTTGTTTGCTCTCGGCGGCAAAGTGATTTGGGCGACCGGATTTGTGATGCTCATTGGCCAGTTTATTGGCGCACGGATGGGCTCACGGCTGGTGCTCAGCAAAGGACAAAAACTCATTCGGCCAATGATTGTCATCGTCTCCGCCGTGATGAGTGCCAAGCTACTTTATGATAATCATGGACAGGAGATTCTCCACTGGCTGGGGATGAACTAATGAATAATACCCATCACTACGAACAGTTAATTGAGATTTTTAACGGCTGTTTTGCCGATGAATTTAATACCCGTCTGATTAAAGGCGACGACGAACCGATCTATCTTCCTGCTGATGCGGAATTACCGTATCACCGTATCGTTTTTGCGCATGGTTATTACGCCAGCGCGTTACACGAAATCTCACACTGGTGCATCGCCGGTAAGGCGCGTCGTGAGCTGGTCGATTTCGGTTACTGGTACTGCCCCGATGGGCGCGACGCGAAGACGCAATGCCAGTTTGAAGATGTGGAAGTGAAGCCGCAGGCGTTTGACTGGCTGTTTTGCATGGCGGCGGGCTACCCGTTTAACGTCAGTTGCGACAACCTGGAAGGGGACTTTGAACCGGATCGCGTGGTATTCCAGCGCCGTGTTCATGCCCAGGTGATGGAGTATCTGGATAAGGGGATCCCCGAACGCCCGGCGCGTTTCATTAACGCACTACAGAATTATTATCACACGCCTGAACTTAAGGCGGAACAATTCCCGTGGCCCGAAGCGCTCAACTGACGCCTATGCCACGTTTACAATGAGGAAAGAAGATGATCGCGGAGTTTGAATCACGCATTCTGGCATTAATCGACGATATGGTAGAGCACGCCAGCGATGATGAGTTGTTTGCCAGTGGTTATTTGCGTGGGCACCTGACGCTGGCCGTTGCTGAACTGGACGGTGGTGAGGACCATTCCGCTGAGGCATTGTACGCCAATGTGACCAGCAGTCTGGAGAAAGCCATCAGCGCGGGCGAACTCTCGCCGCGTGACCAGGCGTTAGTGAAAGAGATGTGGGACACTTTGTTCCAGAAGGCGACAAAATAATAATTGCAGGAGATTGTGCCGGATGGCGACACGGAGGTGTCTTATCCGGCCCACGTGGGCGGGTGTTTGTAGGCCTGATAAGCGTAGCGCCATCAGGCAATGATCGGATGACCCCCCATCCTTTTATTTCACCGTTTTACCCTTCAATAACTTCCGTACCCACAGACGATTCGGATTCAGCGCCGCCAGCGTGCTGGCATCCATGGGAATAGGTTCATCGCTCATTTGCGCGGCCAGAATTTCTGCACATAGCGGGGCAGAACATAGCCCACGTGACCCTAGCGCGCCCAACATGAACAAATCCGGGTATACCGGTGCGCTTAAAGCATGCTCTTTGTCTTCTGCAAGCCGGGCATACTGATCGAGTGTGATGTTATAGTCCGGCACATTACCGACCATCGGTAAATGATCGCGCGTGGCACAACGGACGCCGCAACGGGCAGCATTATCACTGACATTCACTTCTTTTGCCCATGCCGCAGCCGGCAAGCAGTCGATCAAACGTTGACGGTTTTGTCGCTGGTCATCATGACGGAACGACGTCTCTTCAGAACCCCGATGATAGCTGGCGCCAATACAGTGCTGCTGATTTTCCGGGTTTTGCGGGGTAAGGTAGCCGTCGTAGCACAGAACCTGACGTAGTGCGGAAAGCGAAGGCGTCGTGGGAATGTGACTTACCTGACCGCCAACGGAATACACCGGTAGTGACTGAGTCTGTTCAAAACGGTGAATACAATGCCCATTTGCCAGAACCACGACCTCATGTGTTGCCGTTTTTCCACTGGTGAACTGCAACTGCCAACTGGCGGTTTGATGAGCAAGTGAGGTCAGTGTGTGTTGGTAGTGGGTACGTAACCCAAGCGTTGTCGCATAGTCAAGAACGGCAGTGGTAAGCTGTGCCGGACACAGCCATCCGCCGGCCGGGTACTGGATGCCATCACATTCGGTTGCTACGCCTGTTGTTTGCAAAATTTGATCTGCGTCTACCCCGACGGCGAGCGCCCTGGGGAGTTCAAGTGATAGCATTTGGCTGATTTTCTGCTGGCTTTTCTCATCCCAGGCGAGCTGTGTTACGCCACACCAGTCATGGGCAAAATTAACGGGTAGTGCGTCGTACAGGCGACGAGCAAAGGTAAATGCGGTAGGGAAGAAAAGCGTAATCGCCACATCATGTTTACTGAGCAACGGATAGAGTGCGCCCTGACGATTGCCGGAAGCACCCTGCGCAGGTTTATCGTCAGCGCAGTAGAGCGTGACCTGCCAGCCTCTACGCAGTAGCGCCAGAGACAGTAATGCACTGGCAATACCACCGCCAATAATGGCCGCTTCACGTTTCTCCGTTCCTGTACGCAAAAACCACGGGGCTGATGAAGGGGGCGTCATCGTCTGTTCCATCACGCCACACAGCATTTCACGTTTACGACCAAAACCTTTGCACTTCTGCATTGTAAATCCGGCTTCCTGCAATCCCCGGCGTACAAAACCAGCCGAAGTGAAAGTTGCCAGCGTACCACCTGGTCGGGCCAGTCTGGCCATGGCGTTAAAGAGTGTTGGCGTCCACATATCCGGATTTTTTGCCGGGGCGAAGCCGTCCAGGAACCAGGCATCAACCTGTTGGTTCAGGGACTCGTCCAGCTTATCGGTGAGTTCGTTGATGTCGCCGAACCACAGATCCAGAGTAACCCGCCCCTCATCAAGCAGTAGACGATGGCAACCCGCCAGCGGCAGTGGCCACTGTGCCTGGAGTTGCTCTGCCCACGACGCCAGTTCCGGCCAGCGCTGATGCGCTAATGTCAGATCCTCACGCGTCAGCGGAAATTTTTCAAAACTGATGAAATGTAATCTTTCCAGGATAGCTTCAGGGTGGGTAGCGCGAAAGGCGGCGAATGCCTGCCAGAGCGTGAGGAAGTTAAGTCCGGTGCCAAAGCCACTTTCTGCCACCACGAACACCGGGCGTGGGTGCACAGGAAAACGTTCGGCGAGGTGGTTGCCGCCAAGGAAGACGTAACGTGTCTCTTCCAGCCCGTTATCATTGGAAAAATAGACATCGTCAAAATCTCGGGAAACAGGTGTACCCTCAGCGTTGAATTCAAGGTTGGCAGGTTGTATTGCGTATTGTTTCACGTAAGTTACTCGTCTGGCAGGCTGTGCCCCGATCTTAACGAGGAGTGCCTGGCTGCGCAAATTTCCACATTAAATGGCTGATCGGACTTGTTCGGCGTACAAGTGTACGCTATTGTGCCACTCGAAACTTTAAAATAGTGCGACTTACAGAGGTATTGAATGAAACGTGCAGTGATTACTGGCTTGGGCATCGTTTCCAGCATCGGTAATAACCAGCAGGAAGTCCTGGCATCTCTGCGTGAAGGACGTTCAGGGATCACTTTCTCTCAGGAGCTGAAGGACTCCGGCATGCGTAGCCACGTTTGGGGCAACGTAAAACTGGATACCACTGGCCTCATTGACCGCAAAGTAGTGCGCTTTATGAGCGACGCATCCATCTATGCTTTCCTTTCTATGGAGCAGGCAGTGGCTGATGCCGGCCTGGCTGCAGAAGATTACCAGAACAATCCGCGCGTTGGCCTGATTGCAGGTTCCGGCGGCGGCTCCCCGCGTTTTCAGGTATTCGGCGCTGACGCAATGCGCAGCCCGCGCGGTCTGAAAGCGGTTGGCCCGTATGTGGTCACCAAAGCGATGGCGTCCGGCGTTTCTGCCTGCCTCGCGACACCGTTCAAAATCCACGGCGTCAACTACTCCATCAGCTCTGCCTGTGCAACTTCTGCACACTGTATCGGCAACGCTGTTGAACAAATTCAGTTGGGCAAGCAGGACATCGTTTTTGCAGGCGGCGGCGAAGAGTTGTGCTGGGAAATGGCGTGCGAGTTCGACGCAATGGGCGCGCTGTCTACCAAATATAACGACAACCCGTCTCAAGCTTCCCGTACTTATGATGCACACCGTGACGGTTTTGTTATCGCAGGCGGCGGCGGTATGGTTGTTGTCGAAGAACTGGAACACGCTCTGGCTCGTGGCGCGCACATCTATGCGGAAATCGTCGGTTACGGCGCAACGTCTGATGGCGCAGATATGGTTGCTCCGTCAGGTGAAGGTGCAGTTCGCTGCATGCAGATGGCGATGCACGGTGTTGATACCCCGATTGACTACCTGAACTCCCACGGTACTTCTACTCCGGTAGGCGACGTGAAGGAACTGGGCGCAATCCGCGAAGTCTTTGGCGATAACAGCCCGGCCATTTCTGCAACCAAAGCCATGACCGGTCACTCACTGGGTGCGGCTGGCGTTCAGGAAGCTATCTACTCTCTGCTGATGCTGGAACACGGTTTTATCGCGCCAAGCATCAACATTGAAGAGCTGGACGAGCAGGCTGCAGGTCTGAATATCGTGACTAAACCGACCGAGCAAGCGTTGACGACTGTTATGTCTAACAGCTTCGGTTTTGGCGGCACCAACGCCACGCTGGTTATGCGTAAGCTGAAAGCATAAGTCTCGGCTCATGCAGCACACGAAAGGGAGCCGTCAGGCTCCCTTTTTTACTTATTCATCTTTTCGTACTCCGGTGAGATCTCCGCAGACCATGCTTTCGCACGGGTAATATCCCCGGCACTGTAGATGGGCTGTTCATAATGATCGCTAATATTGCGAACGCGATAAATTTTCCAGCGCCAGTCTTCCCAACGCGTATACACTTCCAGCAGCATGGGGGTTTCGCCTGTCGGCCCACCTAATTGTACTTCCACCTTTTCGCCACCGAGAAAGGGTTGAGCCGCTCCAACCCGTAGCAGCGGGATCCATTCTGGGTCGTAATCCTGCACGTACATAAAGTAGTCAGAATCCAGTATTTCCTGCTCGTAAAGACTAGCAATCAGCGCCAGACGATTGATAACGTCTTTCGCTACATAGCGTTGCATGAGCGCGGACGTATCCCGATCTTGTGTGTATGCGGACATCCACGCGAGATAGAATTGTTGAACATCCTGAGTGCTGTCACGGTGGGATGAAGAACAGCCACAAAGTAACAAAACCACAGCAATCAACGAGAACGCTTTCATTACGGTTTCCTGTAAATAGTGTATGACGGTTTTGCCGCCCGATAGCCAGGCCCCGCCCACATATCACGTTGTCTAAAATCGGAGTACCACGCCTGACCGTCAAATATCGCCATATGCCCGCTTGGGTTTCCTCCTTCATAAGGCTGAATAATGACGACATCTCCTTCCCGGGGTTGTTCAAATGTGCCGATGGGGCTGAAACCGGCATTTTTTAGCATGGGGCCATAATCTTTAGCATGATAGGTATTCCCAAGAGTGATACCTCCAGCCTGAATGGCTTTGCGGGTAAATTCCGCGCAGCGTCCTTGAGAATGTGAACCCGCGTGTGATTTAGCGTGATTAACTGCTGTTGTTTTATTCCAGCTCATCATGACTCCTGTTAATGGAATATGTAATAAGTTCGTGTATTGCTTTAACAGGATTTAATCTGATGGAAATAGCCGATAGTGCTATTAATATCGTAAATATATTTGATTGAGATATTAATTAATCTGCTGGGTAAATTATGGATAATGTATTTATAATTGGTGATTATTCTTTGTAACGGCTTTTTTGGCTGATTTTGAGAGATAGCGTGACGGCCAAATTACGTCCGGCGTGGTTTCCAGCGCCTGTGCGATGAGCTGTTCTGCCCGGGGCCAACTGCGGGTAAATACATTACGCAGCGAGTCAGGAGATAAACCCGCCGCACGTGACAACTCTCTTAGTGTAATGCCTCTTTTTTCCAGTGCACTTTTAATATCTGCACGATGCCAGTCTTGGCTTTTTTGTTCCATTCTGTAATCCTAAGAAGATGTGTTATCGGCACCGATATTTTTCAGGTTGAAAATTAGAAAGACAAAAGAACGTTACTTTCTTTTTTGTCGTAGGAATATTGCCAGAATTAATTTGAAATTTCGCGAAAAAGAAAAAATATTTTTATTTCATCAGCAGAAAGGAAAGAAACTGATGGTAAAAGAGTGGTTCACGGTAAAGGAGTGTCTTGAATTACCGGGGTTTCCTGGAAGCGCACCCGCTGTACGCCTGCGCTTAAATACCTATAGTGCAGGGAAAGAGGGCGTTAAGCGTAAGCGTGCGAAATCTAAGGCCGAGGAATTTCATATTTCTGTGTTCCCACTGTATGTACGCTCGTATCTGAATGAAAATGAGAAAACAGAAGCATCAGATCGCAACATCGTGCAGGAAGCAGGACCCAAAGAGATTTGGGATATGATGTTCCTGCTCCTGACGCCGCAGCAGCGTGAACAGGTAACCGGGCGATTCAGAGCGAAAGGCATTGATGCGATATTTCCCTTTTTGTTCGTAGAGAAGTCATCGCTTTGAAACGCACTGCTATGCTTTCACAGTTGACAGCCAGGGCCACTCGCAGGCAGACTCCAGCTTCAACATTATCCTCTTGATAATGCGTAAGCGTTTAACGTTATCCAACGCACCTTAATCCTGATAGTCAGGTAGAGGGGGCGTGGACATTCCTCGCCTTACTCTGCATTTTGGAGTAACGCATGACAGTTGTAACCCAACAAGAAAAAACATCTTCGGCGAATTTTTCGCTGTTTCGTATCGCTTTTGCGGTTTTCCTGACCTATATGACGGTCGGTTTACCTCTGCCCGTCATTCCTCTGTTTGTGCATCAGGAGCTGGGCTATGGCAACACCATGGTCGGTATCGCCGTAGGCGTACAGTTTCTGGCAACGGTATTAACGCGCGGCTACGCCGGGCGCTTAGCCGATCAATATGGTGCTAAACGTTCGGCGCTACAGGGGATGTTTGCCTGTGCGCTGGCGGGCGCGGCGTGGCTGTTAGCCGCGCTATTGCCCGTTTCCGTTCCGGTGAAGTTTGCGTTGTTGATTGTCGGGCGTTTGATCCTTGGTTTTGGCGAAAGCCAGTTGCTCACCGGAACGCTGACCTGGGGGCTGGGGCTGGTTGGGCCAACGCGTTCCGGTAAGGTTATGTCGTGGAACGGAATGGCGATTTACGGCGCGCTGGCCGCGGGGGCGCCGCTGGGGCTTCTGATCCACAGCCACTTTGGCTTTGCGGCGCTGGCAGGAACCACGATGGTATTACCGCTGCTGGCATGGGCATTCAATGGCACCGTGCGCAAAGTGCCTGCACATGCAGGAGAACGCCCTTCGTTATGGAGTGTGGTAGGGCTTATCTGGAAACCGGGTCTGGGCCTGGCGCTGCAGGGCGTGGGCTTTGCGGTAATCGGTACCTTTATTTCGCTCTATTTTGTCAGCAATGGCTGGACGATGGCGGGTTTCACTCTGACCGCATTTGGCGGGGCATTTGTGCTGATGCGCATTCTGTTTGGCTGGATGCCGGACAGGTTTGGCGGTGTGAAGGTTGCTGTTGTTTCGTTGCTGGTTGAAACCGCGGGTCTGATTTTGCTGTGGCAGGCTCCCTCTGCCTGGATTGCGTTGCTGGGAGCGGCATTAACCGGGGCCGGGTGTTCGCTGATCTTCCCGGCGCTGGGCGTGGAGGTGGTGAAGCGAGTGCCTGCCCAGGTTCGTGGTACGGCGCTAGGCGGTTACGCCGCATTTCAGGATATCTCCTACGGTATAAGCGGCCCTGTCGCCGGGGTTCTGGCCACTGCATACGGTTACTCCTCGGTATTCCTTGCCGGGGCGATTTCCGCGGTGGTGGGCATTTTCGTGACGCTGCTGACTCTGCGGAAAGGTTAAGCAAGCAACCAGAACAGGGCTAATGCGATCAGCAAGGCGACAAACATCAGCCCCGGTCGTGCCGACAGTGTTTTTACCGTTTCAATCACCGGTGCGAACGGGCTGAAAATGGGTTGAAGATGACGCGGATCGTTTAATTCCTGCTCCCGGTCACGTTCCACGCGGCGCAGGAAGATTTGATTCAGCAAGTCCTGCACTTGTACCGCTGTCAGGATCGTTTGCGGCTGGATCTGGTACGTTTGCTGCGCATACTCTTTTATGACCGTTAGCTCATTTGGCTCCAGCGGCTGTTTTAGCGCCGCCTGCAACGTTTGCAGCGTCGGCGCATTTTGCTGACTGAGGGTCTGACGCGCCTGCAGCCATGTCACCAGATGCGTAAACTGTTTGGCGGGGATCAGCTCGCCGCTTTTTACACCAGACAGCTCCAGCATCGACTGCCAGATCATCTTGCCGGATTCTCCGGTAGCCGCCGCCAGTTTAGTCACCAACTGGTTCAGCGTATTGTGCTCTGCAGGTAATAGCGGACGGTCGGTGGCCGGCCGCTGCTGCGGTTGCGGTATCGAAAGCTGCCCCTGCTGCAACAGCGTGAGCACGTTCTTCAACTGCTCTGGCGTGAGCTGGCTGAGCGCCGTTTGCCCAAACTGCTGACGGATAAAATCACTCACCGCCTGGCGGTTATTTCCCTGACTCAGTAATTCCGTGAGCTGTGACAGCACCTGACGATTGGCATGATTTTGCTGAGCAACCTCCAGTCGCTGGTTCAGGTTTTGCTCCGCGGCAGGAAAGTGACGTGACTGCAATGGCGTATCACTTTTGACGCCCAGATCGTGCTTCATTCCGGCCCACACCTCAGCGCTTTGCTGTTGGGTAAGCGAAATCAAACGGGTAATCAGTCGTTCCAGTACGGTACGTTGTTGCGTGGATAACGGTTGTTCACCCGCAGCGGAAGGGGCATTTTGGCCTTCGCCGGGAGGGCGGGCGGGCGTACCTGAAATGGGCTGCATCATCTCTGTTCCTTAAATCTGTGCTAACCAGGTCTCGCAGTATGCCTGGCGGCGAGATTATGGCACACTTGCCCGGTTAACTCTCGTTCTCAAACAGGTGCGAAAGACGTGAAAATCCTCGTTGATGAAAATATGCCCTATGCCCGCGAACTGTTCAGTCGTTTGGGGGAGGTCAAAGCGGTTCCCGGTCGCCCGATTCCCGTCACAGAACTGGATGATGCGGATGCTCTAATGGTGCGTTCGGTGACGAAAGTAAACGCATCGCTACTCAGTGGAAAACCGGTAAAGTTTGTTGGTACGGCAACGGCAGGCACTGATCATGTGGATGATGCCTGGCTTGCGCAGTCAGGCATTGGTTTTTCTGCTGCTCCCGGCTGCAATGCGATTGCGGTAGTGGAATATGTCTTCTCTGCGCTGCTGATGCTGGCTGAGCGCGACGGTTTTACCTTACGTGACCGTACGGTCGGTATTGTTGGCGTAGGTAATGTGGGGGGGCGTTTACAGGCGCGCCTGGAAGCATTAGGGATCCGCACCTTGCTGTGCGATCCGCCACGTGCCGATCGCGGTGACGAGGGCGATTTCCGCGCGCTGGAGGATCTGGTTGAGCAAGCAGACGTGTTGACCTTCCACACGCCGTTGTTTAAAGACGGATCCTACAAAACGTTGCACCTGGCCGATGAGGCGCTGATTAGCCGCCTGAAACCGGGCACCATTCTGATTAATGCCTGCCGCGGGCCGGTCGTGGATAATACGGCATTGCTGAACCGATTGAATGCCGGGCAGCCGCTGAGCGTTGTGCTGGATGTCTGGGAAGGAGAGCCGGATCTCAACGTGGCGTTGCTGGAGAAAGCCGATATCGGCACGGCGCACATTGCCGGGTATACCCTGGAAGGGAAAGCGCGTGGCACCACGCAGGTCTTTGAGGCCTATAGTAAGTTTATTGGTCACGAGCAGCACGTTGCGCTCAGTACCCTGTTGCCCGCGCCGGAATTTGGTCGTATCACCCTGCATGGCCCGTTAGATCAGCCAACACTGAAAAGGCTGGTTCATTTAGTGTATGATGTGCGCCGCGATGATGCGCCGCTGCGCAAAGTTGCTGGAATTCCGGGTGAATTTGATAAACTGCGCAAGAATTATCTTGAACGTCGCGAATGGTCGTCTTTATACGTAATGTGTGACGATGCTGCTGCCGCAGCCCTGCTGTGTAAGCTGGGTTTTAACGCCGTTCATCATCCGGCACATTAATGTCTTCTTAATGCTCCCTGTCGAATAATACGACAGGGACGCTTATGTATTTCTGGAGTAAATCACCATGTCTGAAGGCTGGAATATTGCCATTCTGGGCGCAACGGGCGCCGTAGGCGAAGCCCTGCTCGATACGCTGGCTGAACGCCAGTTCCCGGTCGGTGAAATCTATGCGCTGGCACGCAATGAAAGCGCCGGTGAACACCTGCGTTTTAACGGTAAATCGGTCATTGTCCAGGATGTTGCTGACTTTGACTGGACCCAGGCTCAACTGGCATTTTTTGTCGCGGGCGTTGAAGCCACTGCCGCATGGGCGGAAGAAGCAACCAATGCCGGTTGTCTGGTGATTGACAGCAGTGGTCTGTTTGCGCTCGAGCCTGACGTTCCGCTGGTCGTCCCGGACGTTAACCCATTTGTACTGGCGGATTACCGCAATCGTAACGTTATCGCGGTGCCAAACAGCCTGACCAGTCAACTGCTTTCCGCGCTGAAACCGCTGATCGATGACGGTGGCCTCTCACGTATTACGGTAACCAACATTATCTCGGCTTCCGCTCACGGTAAAAAAGCCGTAGACGCACTGGCCGGACAGAGTGCGAAATTGCTTAATGGCATCCCGATTGACGAGGATGACTTCTTTGGCCGCCAACTGGCGTTCAATATGCTACCGCTGTTGCCCGATCGCGAAGGCAGTGTGCGCGAAGAACGTCGTATCGTCGATGAAGTCCGTAAAATTATGCAGGATGATGGCCTGTTAATTTCAGCCAGCATCGTGCAGTCACCGGTATTCTACGGTCATGCGCAGATGGTGAATTTTGAAGCCCTGCGTCCGTTGGCGGCGGAAGAAGCACGTGACGCGTTTTCACGCGGTGAAGATGTGGTGTTGTCAGAAGAGACCGATTTCCCGACTCAGGTTGGCGATGCGTCAGGCTCTCCGCACCTTTCCATTGGCTGCGTGCATAACGATTACGGCATGCCGGAGCAGGTTCAGTTCTGGTCAGTGGCAGACAACGTACGCTTTGGCGGGGCATTGATGGCGGTGAAAATTGCGGAAAAACTGGTGCAGGAGTACCTGTACTAATGTCTGACCTGCAACAGCCGTCAACCCATAAAATTGCGCTGGGCATCGAGTACGACGGCAGCAAATATTATGGCTGGCAGCGCCAGAACGAAGTGCGTAGTGTTCAGGAAAAACTGGAAAAAGCGCTCTCTCAGGTGGCGAATGAACGCATTAATGTCTTTTGTGCGGGACGCACGGATGCGGGCGTTCATGGCACAGGGCAGGTTGTGCACTTTGAAACGACTGCCCAGCGTAAAGATGCGGCCTGGACATTGGGGGTAAATGCGAATTTACCTGGTGACATCGCCGTACGTTGGGTGAAAGCTGTACCCGATGATTTTCACGCCCGATTCAGCGCCACGGCTCGCCGTTATCGCTACATCATCTACAATCATCGGTTGCGCCCTGCGGTTTTAGGTAAAGGGGTAACCCATTACTATGAGCCGCTGGACGCTGAGCGTATGCATCGTGCGGCCCAGTGTCTGATTGGCGAAAATGATTTTACCTCGTTTCGGGCGGTGCAGTGTCAGTCGCGCACACCGTGGCGTAACGTGATGCACATTAACGTCGAACGTTTCGGTGCGTATGTGGTGGTGGATATTAAAGCGAATGCCTTTGTACATCATATGGTCAGGAATATTGTCGGCAGCCTGATGGAAGTAGGCACCCACAACCAGCCGGAGAGCTGGATAGCAGAACTGTTAGCGGCGAAGGACAGAACGCTGGCAGCGGCAACGGCGAAAGCGGAAGGACTGTATCTGGTTGCAGTAGATTACCCGGATCGGTTCGACCTGCCAAAACCGCCAATGGGCCCGCTATTTCTGGCGGACTAATTTGAGTCGTATAAAGGCAAAATTATGGATCTGATTTACTTCCTCATCGATTTTATCCTGCACATTGATGTGCACCTGGCGGAGCTGGTCGCGGAATACGGTATCTGGGTATACGCTATTCTGTTTTTGATTCTGTTCTGTGAAACGGGACTGGTGGTCACGCCGTTCCTGCCAGGAGATTCGCTGCTGTTTGTTGCTGGTGCGCTTTCTGCGCTGCCAACGAACGATCTTAATGTCCATCTGATGGTGGCGTTAATGATAGTGGCGGCGATTGTGGGCGATGCGGTGAATTACACCATCGGGCGATTGTTTGGCGAGAAGCTGTTCAGCAACCCCAATTCCAAAATTTTTCGCCGCAGCTATCTGGATAAAACCCATGCGTTCTATGAGCGTCATGGCGGTAAAACCATTATTCTTGCGCGTTTCGTGCCTATCGTGCGTACATTTGCGCCGTTTGTTGCCGGGATGGGACACATGTCCTACCGTCATTTTGCGATGTATAACGTCGTCGGTGCTCTGCTGTGGGTATTGTTATTCACCTACGCAGGCTACCTGTTCGGCGATCTGCCGATCGTTCAGGAAAACCTGAAATTATTGATTGTGGCGATTATCATTCTTTCCGTATTGCCGGGAGTGATTGAAGTGATTCGCCATAAGCGTGCTGCGTCACGGGCTGCAAAATAGAAAGTAACTCAGCGGTTCGACCACTTTTTTATCCAAAGTTTCGGGCTGTTATGTTTTAATGTGCAACATTCATGGTCTGTTAGGGGCAAAAATGGCATTATGCGCCCCTTATAACAAAGCTGACTAGGGTTCAAGCAGAAAGGTCACCAATGAGCTGGATTGAACGAATTAAAAGCAACATTACTCCCACCCGCAAGGCAAGCATTCCTGAAGGGGTGTGGACCAAGTGTGATAGCTGCGGTCAGGTTTTATACCGTGCTGAGCTGGAACGTAATCTTGAGGTCTGTCCGAAGTGTGACCATCACATGCGCATGTCGGCGCGTAATCGCCTGCATAGCCTGTTAGATGAAGGTTCTCTTGTGGAACTGGGTAGCGAGCTTGAGCCGAAAGATGTGCTGAAGTTTCGTGATTCCAAAAAATACAAAGACAGACTGGCCTCTGCGCAGAAAGAAACCGGCGAGAAAGATGCGCTGGTGGTAATGAAAGGCACACTGCATGGTATGCCGGTCGTTGCTGCGGCATTCGAGTTCGCGTTTATGGGCGGCTCCATGGGCTCTGTGGTCGGCGCGCGTTTTGTCCGTGCCGTTGAACAGGCGCTGGAAGATAACTGTCCGCTGATCTGCTTCTCCGCTTCTGGCGGAGCGCGTATGCAGGAAGCGTTGATGTCTCTGATGCAGATGGCGAAAACCTCTGCCGCGCTGGCGAAAATGCAGGAACGCGGTTTACCGTATATTTCTGTACTGACTGACCCAACGATGGGCGGTGTTTCCGCAAGCTTCGCGATGCTGGGCGATCTCAACATTGCCGAACCGAAAGCACTGATTGGCTTTGCGGGGCCGCGTGTGATCGAGCAGACCGTACGTGAGAAACTGCCGCCGGGATTCCAGCGCAGCGAGTTCCTGATTGAAAAAGGCGCTATCGATATGATCGTCCGCCGTCCGGAAATGCGTCTGAAACTGGCAAGCGTTCTGGCGAAGCTGATGAATCTTCCTGCGCCGAATCCGGATGAGCCGCGTGAAGGCGAGGTGGTGCCTCCGGCAGCTGATCAGGAATCAGAGGTCTGATAGTTTACTCTATGGATTTCGGGTTGCAGGCCAGTGGCAAGAGAATTCATCCCGATGAGTTTACGCTGCTAATTGATTCGGGTGAGCGAGCGCAGCCAACACACCTGCAACTTGAATGATGACGAGTACAAAAGGGCAGGCCGGTTGGCGCTGCCTTTTTGCTTTTCTCAACATAACGAATCTACAGGCAACATGGACAATAAACGTATTCCCCAAGCCACGTCGCCCCTGGCCTCGTGGCTTTCTTATCTGGAAAACCTGCACAGTAAAACCATTGATTTAGGTCTTGAACGCGTGAGTCTGGTGGCGCAAAAACTGGGCGTATTAAAACCTGCGCCGTTTGTTTTCACCGTCGCGGGAACCAACGGAAAAGGCACGACCTGCCGTACGCTGGAATCTGTGTTGACCGCAGCAGGATATAAAGTCGGTGTATACAGTTCTCCCCATCTGGTGCGCTACACGGAACGTGTCCGCGTGCAGGGGGGGGAGTTGCCGGAATCTGCGCATACCGCCTCATTTGCTGAGATTGAAGCGGCGCGTGGTGATATTTCCCTGACCTACTTTGAATACGGCACGCTGTCAGCATTATGGCTGTTTAAACAGGCGCAGCTTGATGTGGTGATTCTGGAAGTGGGGCTGGGCGGGCGTCTTGACGCCACCAATATCGTCGATGCCGATGTCGCGGTGGTCACCAGCATTGCGCTTGACCATACTGACTGGCTGGGGCCCGATCGTGAAAGCATTGGCCGCGAGAAGGCGGGGATCTTTCGTGCAGAGAAACCGGCCGTCGTCGGTGAGCCGGAAATGCCCTATACCATCGCGGATGTGGCGCAAGAGACTGGGGCGATACTGCAGCGCCGTGGTGTGGACTGGCGCTATTCGGTTACGGAGAACGACTGGTCATTCACCGATAGCCACGGTACGCTGACCCAACTGCCGTTGCCGCAGGTTCCCCAACCTAACGCTGCTACCGCACTGGCCGCGCTGCGCGCCAGCGGGCTTAACGTCAGTGAGCAGGCGATTCGTGACGGCATCGAACACGCGATTTTACCGGGGCGTTTTCAGATTGTGAGCGAGTCACCGCGGGTGATTTTTGATGTTGCTCATAATCCGCATGCGGCGGAATATTTGACTGAACGTCTGAAAAAGTTAGTGAAAAGAGGGCGCGTACTTGCCGTTATCGGTATGCTACATGATAAAGACATTGCCGGTACGTTAGCCTGGTTGAAAAGCGTGGTTGACGACTGGTATTGTGCGCCTCTGGAAGGCCCGCGTGGTGCAACGGCAGAACAACTGTTGGAGCACTTGGGTAATGGCGAAGCCTACGACAGCGTGGCGCAGGCATGGTCTGCGGCCCTGGCTGAGGCGAAGCCAGAAGATACCGTGTTGGTGTGTGGATCGTTTCACACTGTCGCACATGTCATGGAAGTAATAGACGTGGGGAGAAGCGGTGGCGAGTAAGTTTCAGAATCGATTAGTCGGCACAATTGTGCTGGTCGCGCTGGGGGTGATTGTGCTCCCCGGGCTGCTTGACGGGCAGAAAAAGCATTATCAGGATGAGTTTGCGGCGATCCCGCTGGTGCCGAAACCCGGCGATCGCGATGAACCGGACATGATGCCTGCGGCGACGCAGGCACTGCCGACGCAACCACCGGAAGGTGCCGCAGAAGAAGTGCGTGCCGGTGATGCTGCCGCGCCATCGTTGGATCCTTCACGTTTGACGACGGCAAACAACGCAGAGTTCGATCCTATCCCTGCGCCTGTGGAGCCGCCAAAACCTAAACCTAAACCGAAGCCGCAACCTGTTGCCGCTGCTCCGGCGCCGACGCCCGTTCCTGCACCAGCACCGAAACCGGTCGTCGAAGACGCGCCGGCACCAACCGGGAAAGCCTACGTTGTGCAGCTTGGTGCGTTGAAAAATGCGGATAAGGTCAATGAGATCGTCGGTAAGTTACGTGGTGCGGGCTTCCGGGTATATACTTCCCCGTCAACGCCGGTACAGGGTAAAATAACCCGCATTCTCGTTGGGCCTGATGCGTCCAGAGATAAGCTGAAAAACTCGCTGGGAGAACTGCAAAAAATCTCCGGTCTGAGTGGGGTTGTGATGGGATATACCCCTAATTAAAGGGGGGCTCATGTAGGCCGGATACGGTATAACACCGCTGTCCGGCAGTGTCCGAAGAGGCATAAAACCGTATGGCGTTGAAGATTTTTTCAGCGCCATTTTTATTTACGCGTGGAAAGGAAATCCCTACGCAAACGTTTTCTTTTTCTGTTAGAATGCGCCCCGAACAGGACGACAGGGCGTAAAATCGTGGGACACTTATGGTCTGGATTGATTACGCCATTATCGCGGTGATTGGTTTTTCCTGTCTGGTTAGCCTGATCCGTGGCTTTGTACGTGAAGCATTATCGTTGGTGACTTGGGGTTGTGCTTTCTTTGTCGCCAGCCATTACTACACTTACCTGTCTGTCTGGTTTACGGGCTTTGAAGACGAACTGGTTCGGAATGGGATTGCTATCGCGATACTGTTTATCGCGACACTTATCGTCGGCGCTATCGTTAACTTCGTGATAGGCCAGCTGGTGGAGAAAACAGGCCTGTCGGGTACTGACAGGGTGTTGGGGATCTGCTTCGGTGCCCTGAGAGGGGCGCTGATCGTCGCCGCCATACTGTTCTTTCTCGATACGTTTACCGGTCTGTCGAAAAGTGAAGACTGGAGTAAGTCGCAGCTGATCCCGCAGTTCAGTTTCATCATCAGATGGTTCTTTGACTATCTGCAAAGCTCGTCAAGTTTCTTGCCCAAAGTATAAACTTTGGGTTGTTGCTGAACGAGGAAAAGACGTATGTGCGGTATTGTCGGTATCGCCGGTGTTATGCCGGTAAACCAGTCGATTTATGACGCGTTAACGGTGCTCCAGCATCGTGGCCAGGATGCCGCTGGCATCATCACCATTGATGCCAACAACTGCTTCCGCTTGCGTAAAGCGAACGGAATGGTGAGCGACATTTTTGAAGCGCGCCACATGCAGCGTTTGCAGGGCAACATGGGCATTGGTCATGTGCGTTACCCAACGGCTGGCAGCTCCAGCGCCTCTGAGGCCCAACCTTTCTACGTCAACTCACCGTATGGCATCACGCTTGCCCACAACGGCAACCTGACCAACGCGCATGAGCTGCGTAAAAAGCTGTTCGAAGAAAAGCGCCGCCACATCAATACCACTTCAGATTCTGAAATTCTGCTGAATATTTTCGCCAGCGAGCTGGATAATTTCCGCCACTATCCGCTGGAAGCCGACAATATTTTTGCCGCTATTGCCGCAACCAACCGCCAGATCCGCGGCGCCTATGCCTGCGTGGCGATGATTATCGGTCACGGTATGGTTGCCTTCCGCGACCCTAACGGCATCCGCCCGCTGGTGCTGGGTAAACGTGATATTGGCGATGGTCGTACCGAATACATGGTGGCCTCTGAGAGCGTAGCGCTGGATACGCTGGGCTTTGAATTCCTGCGCGACGTTGCCCCTGGTGAAGCGGTCTATATCACCGAAAAAGGTCAGTTGTTTACCCGCCAGTGTGCCGATAACCCGGTCAGCAATCCGTGCCTGTTTGAATACGTTTACTTCGCACGTCCTGACTCCTTTATCGACAAGATTTCCGTCTATAGCGCCCGTGTAAACATGGGTACCAAGCTTGGCGAAAAAATTGCTCGTGAGTGGGAAGATCTGGACATCGACGTGGTGATCCCGATTCCGGAAACCTCCTGTGATATCGCGCTGGAAATTGCCCGTATTCTCGGTAAGCCGTACCGTCAGGGTTTTGTGAAAAACCGCTACGTGGGCCGTACCTTTATCATGCCAGGCCAGCAGCTGCGCCGTAAATCCGTGCGCCGCAAGCTGAACGCCAACCGTGCGGAATTTCGTGATAAAAACGTGCTGCTGGTGGATGATTCTATCGTGCGCGGTACCACCTCAGAACAGATTATCGAGATGGCGCGTGAAGCCGGAGCGAAGAAGGTGTATCTGGCCTCTGCTGCCCCGGAAATTCGCTTCCCGAACGTTTATGGTATCGATATGCCTACGGCGACGGAACTGATTGCTCATGGTCGCGAAGTGGACGAGATTCGCCAGATAATTGGCGCAGATGGTCTTATCTTCCAGGATCTGAACGATCTGATTGAAGCCGTCCGCGCTGAGAACCCGGATATTCAGCAGTTTGAATGTTCAGTGTTTAACGGCGTATACGTCACTAAAGACGTCGACCAGCAGTATCTCGATTTCCTCGACTCCCTGCGTAATGACGACGCCAAAGCGATTTTGCGTCAGAACGAAGCGGAAAACCTTGAGATGCACAACGAAGGTTAATGATATCGCCAGCGGCAAAATGTCGCTGGCTTTCATCAGTCACTAACCACGCCGAAGCGAATGGCGTATTTCTGTACCTTGTATTGCAGCGTCGTTCGGGAAATATTGAGACTGCGTGCCGCAGCGGCAATATTTCCCTGACAGGTATTTAGTGCCGTTTCAATCAGGCTTTTTTCGAACCTGGCTACCTGCACGTCGAGGGATCCATCTCCCTCCGACTCCGCGCTTACTGGGCGGCTGACAACGGTTGGGATATCCGTAACGCCTAAGCTTAATTCCTCCTCTTCGAAGACAATCTTTTTTAGCATTCCGTCGTTTTCCTGCATAATCATGCTGCGCACGATGGCATTTTCCAGCATCCTGACATTGCCGGGCCAGGTATGATGAAGCAAGGCAATGCGTGCGGCTTCGCTCAATCCATGAATATCTTGCGGCACATCATTACGGTATTTATCGATGAAATAATTAGCCAGTAGCGCAATATCTTCCGGACGTTTGCGTAAAGGCGGAAGGGTGAGCATGCCCACATTCAGACGATAAAACAGATCTGCGCGTAGTTTACCTGTTTGGATCAGCCGTGCGGGCGTTTCATTCATTGCTGCAACGATACGTACATCAGAATGGATCTGCTGTTGACCGCCCAGCCGCCAGAACGTTTTATCTTGGAGAAAACGCAGGAGCTTACTTTGCATCTCAATGGGCATCGCGTTTAGTTCATCCAGAAAGAGCGTTCCTCCGTTGGCCAGTTCCAGATACCCCTGACTATTTTCTGCTCCGGTGTACGCACCGCGGACAGTACCGAAAAGTGTACTTTCAATGAGTGTCGGCGGGAGTGCGCCACAGTTCAGGGCAATGAAAGGCTTATCAGCGCGTTTACTGCATTGATGAATGAGGCGAGAAAAAAGCTCTTTACCGGTTCCTGTTTCTCCAACGATGGTCACGGGAATATTGCTGGCTGCCAGGCGTTTTGCCTTCGCAATGTTGTGCAGCATTTCCGCATTCTCAGTGATGATAGCGTGGTGTTTTTCATGGCGATCGGCATAGAGTAGATGGTTAAGTTCAACAACCTGCTCCTGCAGTCGCCTGACGCCGGACATATTTCTGCCAATCTCAATCACGCCAATCATGCTGCCATCGCTTGACCAGAGTGGGGCGGTGGTATGTTGATAATCCACCGCCTGGCCGCGTGCGTTATAGTAAATCTGGTAGTGACCGATATACTCCACGCCCTTTTTCAATGATGAAAGCATGGTGCTTTGCGTCTCTTTCATGCTCGGATAGACATCCAGCATATGTTTTCCCAATGCCTGCTCAATGCTGTATCCATCCAGATCCGCGCTTTCCTGGTTGTAGTAGACATACTCGCCACGTTCATTGATCACCGCCAGGGGTTGATGGATGAGGTCGAAGAAGCGGGAGAACATTTTAAGTGCCGCAGCCAGCTCTTCGTTGGTTGAAGCCATAGCCAGATTCCTTCTTTTCCTGTTTTTCGCTGCATCATTATAAATATGACGAATTTTCGTCGTTGTGATGAATAACTCGCTAAATGACAAAAAATATAATTCGCGATTATTTATAACTAGTTGATTTTTAATCAATAAAAACATGGCATGCCTGTTGCTATATATCCATTAAAAGAATGTGGACTCTTACAATGAAAATAAGCAGAGGATGTTATGACTGATTCGATTATTCAAAACTACAACCGGGTACGTGAGCAGGTGATAGAGAACGATCGCCGTTTCCAACAAAAAGAGGGGCACTTGTGTTTTGATGGCGTGGATCTGGATGCGTTAGCACGCAAGTATCCAACCCCGTTTTATGTGTTCTCTGAGTCAGAGATCATTCGTAATATCAACGAAATCCAGCAGGCGTTCGCTGCCCACCAAAACACCAAAACCTTTTTTGCTTCTAAAACCTGTTCAGTAATGGGCGTTCTTCAGGCCATTCGTGACGCAGGAATTTGTGCAGAGGCAAATTCACAGTACGAAGTGCGTAAATGTCTGGAAATTGGCTTTCGTGGCGATCAGATCGTTTTTAACGGCGTAGTGAAAAAACCTGCAGATCTGGAATATGCCATTGCCAACGATCTGTACCTGATCAACGTTGACAGCCTGTATGAACTGGATCATATCGACGCGATCTCCCGTAAATTGAAGAAAGTCGCCAATGTCTGTGTTCGCGTGGAACCAAACGTTCCTTCTGCGACGCACGCAGAGCTGGTGACGGCCTTTCACGCTAAATCGGGACTGGATCTGGAGCAAGCTGAAGAAACCTGTCGGCGGATCCTGGAAATGCCTTATGTCCATCTGCGCGGATTGCACATGCATGTGGGTGACCAGGTGCCGGAATCGGAACCTTTTGCCAAAGCGACCAAAGTACTGGTGGATGAATCCCGGCGTCTGGAAGAGGTTCTGGGCATTAAATTTGATCTCATCAATGTAGGCGGCGGTATTCCAGTACCCTACAAATATGACGAAGAGAATGGCGATCCGCTGAAAGACAACATGTATGCCGGGATAACGGCGCAGGACTTTGCTGATGCGGTTATTCGTGAAGTTCATAAATGGCGTACGGATGTGGAGATCTGCATTGAGCCTGGGCGTAAAGTGACCGGCTCGGCTGCTGTCCTGTTAACCGAAGTTGCCTGTGAAAAACGTAAAACAAACTACGACCTGAACGGCAATGTCGAATGCCATGTTGAATGGAAATTTGTTGATGCCGGATACAGCGTGCTGTCAGACAGCCAGCATTTTGACTGGTTCTTCTACGTCTACAACGCCTCCAGAATGACTGATTCGCACGATGCGTGGATCAAACTCGCCGGACCACTGTGTGATGGCGGCGATTACTTCCATATGGGGGTGAAGGGGGAAGAATTCCTGATGCCGCAGAACACGCAAATCGGCGATATCGTCGCGTTTCTGGATGCGGGCGCTTATACCATCGAAAGCCAAACCGTCTATAACAACCGCCCACGCTCAGCTGTTGTGATGATAGACAAAGAGGGTAAAGACCGCTTAATCCGTCGGGAAGACAGTTACGAAGACATGGTCAAGTACGACATTTATTAAATCTCATTTGTGGACTCCGGCATCGGCTGGAGTCCGTGAGTCAGGTGATTCGAAGAGGGCAGTGATGCCCCTGAGTGCATAACAGGAGATGGCCATGAGTAACAATAGTTCTGGCTTACTTGGCATCAAAGACATTGTCTTTATGAATGTCATTGCCATTCTGAGTTTGCGGCAAATACCCAATGTCGCGCCCTACGGCGCTTCAGCAATGTTGCTGTGGGTGATAGCTGCATTCTGTCTGTTCTTTCCGCTGGCGATGGTGTGCGGCGAGCTGTCGACCGGATGGCCGAAAGATGGTGGGATATTCGTCTGGATTAAAGAGGCGTTTGGGAAACGTATCGCGTGGATAGTGGTGGTGTGCTTCCTCTTTTCCTGCGTGTTGTTTTTCCCCTTGATGCTGCAGTTCGGTTTTACGGCGTTGGGTTACATGATAGGCGGGGGCCTCGCGGAGAATAAAGCCTTTATTGGTATTGGTTCGGCGGTGATTTTTTGGTTGCTGACGCTAATGAATATTCGCGGCATGGAGTGGACCAAAATTATTAACAGCGTCAGCGCCTGGTGCGGCGTGTTCATTCCATCCGCCATTTTGATTATCCTGGCTATTGTGTGGTTGGCGACCGGACATGAGATGCAAACCGATTATGCGACGGCGGCGAACTGGGTTCCCGATCTGAGCCATTGGGATACTATCGTCTTTCTGTCGAGCATGATGTTTGCTTTCGCCGGGCTGGAAGTCGCGCCGATGATTGCCGGACGTACGCGCAATCCGCAACGTGATTTCCCGCGCGCGATGGCGGTTTCTGCAGCCGTTATTGTTGGGATTTATATGGTCGGTACCTGGGCGCTGAACACCCTGTTGCCTGCGGGAAAAACCGATATTGTGGCGGGCGTGATGCAGGCCATGCATGCCGCGGCGGATACGTTACATATGCCCTGGCTGATCCCGGTAATGGCAATCTGTATGTTTTTTGGCGCGTTAGGTCAGATCAATTCCTGGCTGGTAGGTCCTATCTACATGCTTCAGGAAGCCTCACGTGAGGATAATCTGTTAGGGGATAAAATTGCCCGGTTGCATCCGGTCTGGAAAACGCCAGCCTTTGCGCTGATCGTGCAGGCAATAATCGTCACGGTACTGTGTTTCTCAACCTTTATTTCCCCGAGTGTCGCCGCGGCGTACTGGATGTTGACTGCCCTGACGACCATCACCTATTTCATTCCTTATCTGGTGATGTTCCCGGCATTCTGGCGTTTGCGTCAGACGCAACCGGATACGCCAAGAAGCTTCAAAATCCCAGGGAAAATCTTACCTGCCGTACTGCCTGCACTTGGATTTATCTCCATCGCTTTTGCTGTCGCGCTGCTGTTTATCCCGCCTTCACAAATTGATATGGGAGGCTATTTCCAGTACGCCGGCAAGATCGTCGGTGGCGCGTTGCTGGCCGTTATCGTTGCTGAATGTATCTATCACCGGGCCCAGAAACGTAATGCTCGTCTGAGCGTGGCAGGAGGGAAATAAAATGTATATGCCAATCCTGGAAATCAATTTACGCAAGCTGGAAGAAAATGCCCGAACGGAAAAAGCGCTGTTAGCCAGCAGTGGGATTGAGGTCATGGCTGTTAATAAAGTTTTTGATGGTTGTGTTGAAACCGCACAGGCGGTATTTGATGGCGGCATTAAGGTGATTGCAGAATCGCGGACCTATAACCTGAAAAAAATCCGTGAAATCGGCTGTACAACCTGTCTGCTCCGCAGTCCTTGTCTGAGTGAGATTGAAGATGTTATCCGCTATGCCGATATCAGTCTGAACAGCGAACCCATCATTTTGCAGGCATTATCGCAGGAAGCCCAACGCCAGGGGAAAACGCATCAGGTATTGCTGATGGTTGATATGGGGGATTTACGCGAAGGTATCTGGTTCACCGAGTATTCACACATTCTCAGCACCATCCGACTCATTCAGGAATTGCCTTGCCTGGAACTGTATGGTCTGGGAACCAACTTCAACTGCTATGGCACCGTCCTGCCGACGGTGAAAAATGGTGAAGATTTTCTGGCACTGGCCGCACGAGTCGAGCAGGACAGCGGTGTGGCAGTTCGCCGACTCTCTGCCGGTAATTGCACCAGCTACCATTTACTGGATAAAGGCATTTGGCCTAAGGGGTTAAACCACCTGCGGATCGGGGGGCTACATGAGTTCGGCATTGAATATGTCGAGATGAAGTATCTGAACGAATTTCATCACTCTGCAAAGCCGGTGGAAAAAGCCTGTTCCGATATGTATGTCCTTGAGGCAGAGATTATTGAGCTGAACAGCAAGCCGACAATACCCGTTGGAGAGCTTGGTGTAGACGCCTTCCTGCAAACAAAAACCTTTGTTGATCATGGTACTCGCAAGCGGGCGTTGTTGGCGTTTGGTCGACAGGACGTCCCTTCCGATAACTGCGTGCCCTGCGACGACAATATCACCATCCTGGGACAGACCAGCGATCATACGCTGGTGGATATTGAAGCATGCGAGCAGCCGCTGAAACTCGGGGATGTCATCCGCTTTGAACTCGACTACACAGGGCTTCTGATGGCCTGTCAGACGAAGGGCGTTGCCACGCGGTTTATTCGTTAAGCCACTGCCGCCACAGTGATGCGTCTGTGGCGGCGTCTCTGACCCTTTCTGAGACAGGGAGTGACCATGAGTACCCTGCAAGCGCAATCCCCCGCCGAACCCGAAAATGGGCTACGACGAAACCTTAAAAAGCGCCATTTGCTGATGATGTCGCTCGGCGGGACCATTGGCACGGGTTTGTTTATCGGCATTGCCGAACCGCTGAATAGTGTTGGGCCAGCGGGAACATTGCTGGCTTATTTGTTTGCTGGCGCGATTATGCTGGCTACCATGATGTGCCTTGGCGAACTGTCCTGCGCATTTCCCCACTCGGGCTCTTTTCAACATTATGCGTTGATGTTCCTGCCCAACCCCATCTGGAGCTATACCATTGGCTGGCTGTATTGGCTGAGTTGGGTGTTTTCCCTGGCGGCGGATCTGACTGCCGCGGGCTTCATTGCCCATCAATTTTTCCCCGTTATTCCCGTCCACTTCTTCTGCCTTATCATTCTTGTCGTGCTAATGCTTATCAATCTCTGTTCGGCGAAAAGTTTCGGCGAATGTGAATACTGGTTATCTGCGATAAAGGTTTTCGCGATAGTGCTTTTTATCGCGGCGGGCGGGGTAATGATCTTCTCGCTGTCAGGAGACACGAGCTGGCATCCAACGTTAAAAAGTGCAGGGTTGTGGTTTCCTCACGGATGGGAGCAAATTCTGGTTTGTATGACAATCGTCATCTATTCGTTCCAGGGCGTTGAGCTGGTTGGCAATGCGGCAGGCGAAACGGAGTCGCCACACATCGTCTTACCCAGGGTGATTCTGGGAATCGGTCTGCGTATTATCCTGTTTTACGGTCTGGCGATTGCCGTTCTGGCGCTGGTTTATCCGCAGGGAAAGATACCTGATGGAACCAGCCCCTTCGTGTGGGTATTCTCACGTGTCGGTATGCCTGGCGCAGATTTACTGATGACGCTAGTCATCTTCTCTGCTGCTGTGTCAGCAGCGAATTCCGCAATCTATGCCAGTTCACGCATGCTATGGTCAATGTCTGGCGACCGTTTCGCCCCTCGTTTTTTCGCCAGGACTAACGCCAGCGGCGTGCCTGTTTACGCTATTCTGATAACGGTGATTCTGGCTCTGGTATCGATGCTGACCCGATATATTCCTGCACAGAAATTCTATATTTTGTTGATTGCCAGTACCGGGCAGGTGGGCTGTCTGGCATGGATAACCATTGGCTGGTGTCAGTATCGGTTTCGCAAGGCTGTGAATGACGGGAAGTATTCCCCTGATTTACTGCGCTATCGTTCACCGTTTTTTCCCTGGATAGCCAGGTTTGTTATCGTCACTAACGTTGCCATTATGGTGGGAACCTGGTTCAGTGAAAAAGGGGGCGTGATTATGCTGGTAGAACTGGCCTTTATGGTTTGTATTCTGATTTCATGGTTTGTGCTCAAACCTGCTTTGCGGACTGAAGAGGTGGGTGATTCCAGGTTGTCTGTGGTAAAGAAATACGGCACAGTTAGCCCATCAAGTGATGGAAAGATAAAATGAAACGACTCATTGTAGGGATTAGCGGCGCAAGCGGGGCAATTTACGGCGTGCGCCTGCTGCAGGTTTTGCGTGACGTTACCGATGTGGAAACCCATCTGGTGATGAGTGCCGCGGCCCGGCAGACGCTGGCGCTGGAAACGGATCTCTCCGTGCGCGATGTGCAGGCGCTGGCGAATGTGACACACGATACGCGTGATATTGCCGCCAGTATTTCATCTGGCTCTTTCCAGACGGCGGGAATGGTTATCCTGCCATGCTCAATTAAAACGCTTTCAGGTATTGTTCACAGCTACACCGATGGGTTGCTTACCCGTGCGGCAGATGTGGTGTTGAAAGAACGCCGCCCGCTGGTGCTGTGCGTGCGCGAAACGCCGCTGCATCTCGGACACTTGCGTCTGATGACGCAGGCGGCAGAAATTGGCGCGGTGATTATGCCACCCGTTCCCGCCTTCTATCATCGGCCACAGACGCTTGATGATGTGATTAATCAAACGGTTAATCGCGTACTTGACCAGTTTGATATCACCCTTCCGCAGGATCTGTTCACTCGCTGGCAGGGCGCATAAGTCGTTCCATCAACGTGCAAATAAACATTCGTTGCCCTGTTTCAGGGCAATTTTGTAACCGCGATCATATCCTCAACATTTAATTCGTTAAAACGCAACGAAACGCTGCGGTTCAACCGTCAGACCTGCTATCTTCAAAATCAGGACAATATTGCAACGTTTTATTAACATATTTAACGTCGAATATCCTCATCGATGCGAAAATGGCATAAGACCTGCATGAAAAAGTCTGCAAACACACAACACAACGTAAAACATAATAAAATTACGCCACTTGAGGGTTATGTATGAAGAAGACGGTTCTTGCTTTGTCTTTGCTGGTAGGACTCTGTGCCACCGCGGCCAGCTACGCAGCACTTCCGCAGACAGTTCGTATCGGTACGGACACCACGTACGCACCTTTTTCCTCTAAAGATGCCAAAGGCGATTTTGTCGGTTTTGATATCGATCTGGGAAATGAGATGTGTAAGCGCATGCAGATCAAATGTACCTGGGTTGCCAGCGACTTTGATGCGCTGATCCCGTCGCTGAAAGCGAAAAAAATTGATGCCATTATCTCCTCGCTTTCTATCACCGAGAAGCGTCAGCAAGAGATTGCGTTCTCAGACAAACTTTACGCAGCAGACTCACGTCTGATCGCGGCGAAAGGCTCCCCAATTCAACCGACCCTGGATTCACTCAAGGGTAAACATGTTGGCGTACTGCAAGGTTCGACGCAGGAAGCCTATGCCAATGACAACTGGCGTAGCAAAGGCGTGGATGTGGTGGCTTATGCGAACCAGGATCTGATCTATTCTGACCTGACGGCGGGCCGTCTGGATGCGGCATTGCAGGATGAAGTCGCGGCCAGCGAAGGCTTCCTGAAGCAGCCTGCCGGTAAGGACTACGACTTTGCAGGCCCTTCGGTAAAAGATAAAAAATACTTTGGCGACGGAACCGGGATTGGCTTACGCAAAGACGATGTCGAGCTGAAAGCGGCGTTTGATAAAGCGTTGGGCGAACTGCGTAAAGATGGCACCTACGACAAAATGGCGAGTAAGTATTTTAACTTCAATGTCTACGGCGATTAATACGTCGCAGCGGGGAATTGACTGCACCATAGGGGTTAACCATTACGGTGCATAATGATTTCAGTGCACTGTTTTGGTGCTTTTATCGTGGCTTTAATAGGTATGATTGCATACTTAAGCGCTTTTCATGCAAATAAATACCGCCGACAGGGTAGAATGCTTTGCCTTGTCGGCCTGATTAATGGCACGATAACTGCACCTGGTCCTGTAAAGATCCCCTATAAAAGACAGTCTGTTGAGGATAGTTATGAAAAAACTGGTGTTGTCTCTTTCTCTGGTTCTGGCTTTCTCCAGTGCTACCGCAGCATTTGCAGCCATCCCGCAAAAAATTCGTATCGGTACCGATCCTACTTATGCGCCGTTCGAATCGAAAAATGCGCAGGGTGAATTGGTCGGTTTTGATATCGATCTGGCTAAAGAACTCTGCAAACGCATCAATACACAATGTACCTTCGTGGAAAACCCGTTGGATGCGCTGATCCCTTCGTTAAAAGCGAAGAAGATCGATGCCATCATGTCGTCGCTTTCCATTACTGAAAAACGTCAGCAAGAGATTGCCTTTACCGACAAGCTTTATGCAGCCGACTCTCGTCTGGTGGTTGCTAAAGATTCCGCTATTCAGCCGACCATTGAGTCTCTGAAAGGTAAACGTGTCGGTGTGCTACAGGGCACGACTCAGGAAACGTTCGGCAACGAACATTGGGCGCCAAAAGGCATTGAAATCGTCTCTTATCAGGGGCAAGACAATATCTATTCTGACCTGACTGCCGGGCGTATTGACGCCGCATTCCAGGATGAAGTCGCGGCCAGCGAAGGCTTCCTGAAGCAGCCAGTAGGTAAAGATTACAAATTCGGCGGCCCGTCAGTGAAAGACGAGAAACTGTTTGGCGTCGGTACCGGTATGGGGCTGCGCAAGGACGATAACGAACTGCGTGAAGCACTGAATAAAGCATTTGCAGAGATGCGTGCTGACGGTACTTACGAGAAGCTGGCGAAAAAGTATTTCGATTTTGATGTTTACGGCGGTTAATCACCGCAGGTGCTGATAAAGCCCGTAGATTTTTGACGCGTTGAATTTATGCTTGATGGCGCTGCGCTTATCAGGCCTACGGTGATTTTGTAGGCCGGATAAGGCAAAGCCGCCATCCGGCATTTAACGGTTAGTCTGAAATCAAAAGAGGCTTATTACTCCACCACACACGACAGGACAGGCAGCATGTTGTATGGCTTTTCAGGTGTTATTTTACAGGGCGCGATTGTTACGCTGGAGCTGGCTCTCAGCTCGGTAGTGCTGGCGGTCCTGATAGGCCTTGTCGGCGCGGCAGCGAAGCTTTCGCAAAACCGGGCAATGGAGCTTATTTTCGAAGGGTACACCACGCTTATCCGCGGGGTTCCCGATCTGGTCTTAATGCTGCTCATCTTCTACGGGTTACAAATCGCGCTGAATACCATTACCGATGCAATCGGTATCGGCCAGATAGATATCGATCCGATGGTCGCAGGGATTATTACGCTTGGATTTATCTACGGGGCCTATTTTACCGAAACGTTCCGTGGTGCGTTTATGGCGGTACCGAAAGGTCATATTGAGGCCGCGACGGCATTTGGCTTTACCAGCTCACAAATATTTCGTCGCATTATGTTTCCGGCAATGATGCGTTTTGCCTTGCCGGGGATTGGCAATAACTGGCAGGTGATTCTGAAGGCCACGGCGCTGGTGTCGTTGCTCGGACTTGAAGACGTAGTGAAAGCCACTCAGCTTGCCGGGAAGAGTACCTGGGAGCCGTTCTATTTTGCCGTGGTGTGCGGGGTCATCTATCTGGTGTTTACCACTGTGTCTAATGGTGTGCTGCTGTACCTTGAGCGCCGCTACTCCGTGGGTGTGAAGAGGGCTGACCTGTGATTGAGATTATTCAGGAGTACTGGAAGTCCCTGCTGTGGACCGACGGCTATCGCTACACCGGCGTGGCGATCACATTGTGGTTGCTGATTTCGTCGGTGGTGATGGGCGGGATACTGGCGCTGTTTTTGGCGATTGGTCGCGTTTCCAATAATAAATTTATCCAGTTTCCCATCTGGCTGTTTACCTATATTTTTCGTGGCACGCCGCTGTACGTTCAACTGCTGGTGTTTTATTCCGGGATGTATACGCTGGAGATCGTGAAAGGAACCGATTTCCTCAACGCGTTTTTCCGCAGCGGGCTGAATTGTACCGTGCTGGCATTGACGCTGAATACCTGCGCCTATACCACGGAGATTTTCGCCGGGGCTATTCGTTCCGTACCCCATGGTGAGATTGAAGCCGCGCGGGCTTACGGTTTCTCGTCGTTTAAACTGTATCGATGCATTATTTTACCTTCCGCGCTGCGTATTGCGCTGCCGGCATACAGCAATGAAGTGATTTTAATGCTGCACTCCACGGCGCTGGCATTTACCGCCACGGTGCCTGATTTGTTGAAGATCGCCCGCGATATCAACTCGGCAACGTATCAGCCGTTTACCGCCTTCGGTATTGCCGCTGTTCTGTATTTGATTATTTCGTATGTCCTGATTAGCCTGTTCCGTAAAGCGGAAAAACGCTGGTTGCAGCATGTATCCTCTAAATGATTCGAGTAACACGATGTCTGAAAATAAATTAAACGTTATCGATTTACATAAGCACTACGGCGAACATGAAGTGCTGAAAGGGGTATCGCTGCAGGCCAACGCGGGTGATGTTATCAGCATTATTGGTTCGTCAGGTTCGGGTAAAAGTACCTTCCTGCGCTGCATAAACTTTCTGGAAAAGCCGAGCGCTGGAACGATTGTGGTTAGCGGCCAGAATATTGGCCTGGTGCGCGACAAAGACGGTCAGTTGAAGGTTGCAGATAAAAATCAGCTGCGTCTGTTACGTACGAGGCTGACGATGGTTTTTCAGCACTTCAACCTGTGGAGTCACATGACGGTGCTGGAAAACGTCATGGAAGCGCCGATTCAGGTGCTGGGGCTGAGCAAGCATGAAGCCCGCGAGCGTGCGGTGAAGTATCTGGCTAAAGTGGGTATTGATGAGCGTGCGCAGGGTAAATATCCGGTGCACCTGTCCGGTGGTCAGCAGCAGCGTGTGTCAATTGCCCGTGCGCTGGCGATGGAGCCGGAGGTTTTACTGTTTGATGAGCCAACCTCGGCGCTTGATCCGGAGTTGGTGGGCGAAGTGCTGCGCATCATGCAACAGCTGGCTGAGGAAGGGAAAACCATGGTGGTCGTGACGCATGAAATGGGGTTTGCCCGCCACGTTTCCTCACACGTTATTTTCCTGCATCAGGGAAAAATCGAAGAAGAGGGCAATCCGGAGCAGGTGTTTGGGAACCCACAAAGCCCGCGTTTACAGCAGTTCCTTAAAGGATCACTGAAGTAATTTAGTTGCCCGGAGGCGCCACGCTTTCCGGGCCTACCGCTTTCACGCGCTGTACTCCAGACGATAAACCCAGTCATCATGCGCTATACCGTTCACTTCATAGGCTTTTTCAAGCACCTGAGTGCGTATAAATCCTGTTTTTTCCAGAACGCGTATCGACCCGGTATTCCCGGCTAATACATAGGCATTTATCGCCGTTACGCCAGCCTGTTGAAAAGCATAATCACACACGGCACGTACGGCTTCGCTGGCAATACCTTTTCCCTGCGCCCGCGGCGTGATGGCATAGCCAATATCAGCTTCCTGAGGATAAAGATGGCTTATCTGTAAGCCAATATCGCCCAGTTGCACCGTGTTGTTGTGCTCCCGGATAACAAAGGTATGTCGAGCGGAAAGACGTCTGGCGAAGAGCAGGCGAGTATCTTTGGTTGGGGCGATATCGCCCATGAAACGCATGACGTCTGGATTTTCTCGTAGCCGCTGGAAAAAAGGCCAGTCAGCGAGTTGGTACAAAGAGAGGGTAAGTCGGGGTGTTGATATTATCGCCATAACGTCGCCATTGTGGTATTCGGTTTTTTAACCATACCACCACAATGGCAACAGTGAAGGGATATCAGACATTATCTGATGACATCGGCCAGCGCTTCTTCCAAATCGTACCAACGAAATGCAAAACCGGCCGCCTCCAGTCGCTTGGGCAACGCGCGCTGCCCCCCGAGAACCAGCACCGAGGATTCGCCCATCAGCAGTCGCATAGCGGCCGCCGGAACGCGCAGGATTGCCGGGCGGTTTAGGGCATGACCCAGCGCATGGGCAAACTGTTCATTGCGAACCGGGTATGGCGAAACCATATTGAAGGGACCGCGCAGATCGTTATCCAGCAGCCAGATAATCCCGTTGACCATATCGTCAACATGGATCCAGGCCAGGTATTGACGCCCATTGCCGATAGGACCGCCAAGCCCCAGACGAAACGGTGGAACCATCTTTGCGAGGATCCCGCCTGTAGAGGCCAATACAACGCCAGTACGCAGCAAACATACGCGCGTTCTGTCGCCTTGCGCAGCGCTGGCGATCTGTTCCCACCGGGCGCACAACTTATGGGTGAATTCATTATGCGGCGGCTCTTCTTCCGTGACTACAACCTCGCCCAAATCTCCGTAGTATCCCGTAGCGGAACCGGAGATGAGTACGGCAGGCGGCGTGTCGCTGACCTTGATTAAATCGACCAGTTTCTGCGTAATCCCCCAGCGGCTCTGGCACAAACGCTCTTTTTGCTCAGCGCTCCAGCGTTTGTCAGCGATAGGCTCTCCGGCAAGGTTGATGACAGCATCAATGCCATCAAGGTTTTGCTGCTCTTCCAGCCCTTTCCATAGCGTGACCCGGGAGCCCAGAATCTGACGAGCCTTATCAGGAGTACGTGTCACTACGGTAATCTGATGCCCCAGTTCCAGCAGGCAGGGGATCAAATGACGTCCAATCAGGCCAGTACCGCCGGTAATCAGAATCTGCATGTCGCCTCCCGGGTTACATTTAGCGCTGCCAGCTCAATGTCATGGAAACGGAGTCGGCGTAACGCAATGCGTGAAGTTTATCGATCTCCACTTCAGCATAAGTGACCCAGTGATGTTCGCGTGCGATATCGAGCACATCTTGCGTTAATTTTTCCAACAATGAGAAGCGGTTACTCTCAACGTGCGAAATGATGCTCTTGGTGATGGTGCGATAATTCAGCGCGTCGTTGATATCTTCACTGGTCCGGGCTTTGTCTGCTGGATAGTGAATGGCAATATTGATGACGATATCCTGTCGGTTAAGGATCTCCTCTTCTTTGATGCCGATAAAAGTGCGCAGACGAAGGTTTTTTATACGAATAATTGCGTCAGGTTGTGACATTGCAGGTTTCCTCCATGTATGAACCTTTTCATGATACACGAGAACTGAATCGCGTTAACTTTTCTCGCTTTGTGCTTGCTGCATCGCCCGTTCTGTTGCGGGACGAGTACGGATACGTTCATACCAGTTATTGACCGCCGGATAGTTGTCGAGGTCGATACGCTGGCGCTGGTGGAGATTAATCCACGGCCAACAGGCAATGTCGGCAATGCTGTAATGATCGCCACCCAGCCAGGGTGATATTTCCAGGCGTTTATTCATGACTTTGTACAGTCGCTGGGTTTCCACCTGATACCGTTCAATGGCGTAGGGAATCGTCTGCGGTGCGAAGTGGCTGAAGTGATGATTTTGTCCCAGCATTGGCCCAAGTCCGCTAACCTGCCAGAAGAGCCACTGCAGCGTGGTGTGGCGCTCGCGTAATTCGCCGCTGAGTAGCTTTCCGCTCTTTTCCGCCAGGTAGAGTAAAATCTCGCCAGACTCAAACAGGCAAATGGGTTTTCCGCCATCCACCGGGGCGCAGTCGATGATGGCCGGGATTTTATTATTCGGTGAAATTAGCAAAAAGTCAGGGCGGAACTGGCTACCTCTGCTGATATCTACATGAATCAGACGGTATTTTAACTGCGCCTCTTCGAGAAACAGCGTGATTTTGTGCCCGTTTGGCGATGGGGTGTAGTAGAGGTCGATCATTTTCAGCGTCCGTTTTGTCATGAACCGGGTCACTACAAGTATAGAAGCTGCCGACGTGCGTGAGTTTTCATCAAGTGACAGTGAGAGAAAGACTCTATATTTTGAAAGCAAGCCAATACACCTCAGAGGACATTATGAGCAAATCTGCAATTACGCTGTGGTCAGATGCCAACTTTTTCTCCCCTTATGTGCTGTCTGTTTATGTCGCTCTGCAAGAGAAAGGGCTACCTTTTACGCTGAAAACTGTCGACCTCAATAGTGGCGAACACTTGCAACCTTCATGGCAAGGCTATGCGCTGACGCGGCGCGTACCGGTTCTGGACATTGACGGTTTTGAACTGAGTGAATCTTCGGCGATTGCCGAATTTCTGGAAGAGCGTTTCGCTCCGCCGCAATGGGAGCGCATTTACCCGCACGATCTACAAAAACGGGCTCGCGCCCGCCAGGTTCAGGCCTGGCTCCGTAGCGATCTGATGCCTATCCGGGAAGAGCGTTCGACGGATGTGGTTTTTGCTGGCGTGCAGAAAGGTCCGTTGACGAAAGCTGGAAGGGCCAGTGCGGAAAAATTGTTTGCTACAGCGGGCAGTTTACTGGCGCACGGTAAGCAGAATTTGTTTGGTGAATGGTGTATCGCAGACAGCGATTTAGCGCTAATGCTTAATCGCCTGGTTCTGAATGGCGATGATGTACCAGAACAGCTCGCGGAGTATGCCACCTTCCAGTGGCAGCGCGCTTCGGTACAACGTTTTATCGCGCTTTCAGCGAAGCGTTCCTGCTGAAAGTAGGGGCGTAATCCAGTATCATTGAAAGGTATTTTTCAACGAGGGGTGTGTGATGAAACTGATGTTCGCATCGGACATTCATGGTTCGTTGCCGGCTACAGAATGCGTACTTGAACGGTTTGCCCAAAGCGGTGCGCAATGGCTGGTGATACTGGGCGATGTATTGAATCATGGGCCGCGTAATGCGCTGCCAGAGGGCTACGCGCCAGCGCAGGTCGCCGAGCGTTTGAATGAGCAGGCGTCGAGGATAATTGCAGTACGCGGTAATTGCGACAGCGAAGTGGATCAGATGCTCCTGCATTTTCCAATAACCGCGCCGTGGCAGCAAATTCTGACTGACAGCCAGCGACTCTTTCTGACGCACGGACATCTTTTTGGTCCGGATAACTTACCAGCGCTAAACGCCGGTGATGTGCTGGTTTATGGGCATACGCATCTGCCGGTGGCCGAGCGACGTGGGGATATCTACCAGTTTAACCCCGGTTCGGTAAGCATCCCGAAAGGGGGATTTACGGCAAGTTACGGGATTCTGGATGATAATGTTCTCAGCGTGATGGCACTCAATGATCAAAGTGTTATTGCACAGGTCGAGATTAATCCGTAAGTTACCCCACAAACGTAAACGCGCCGTAAGAGCGCTAGAAAAAAGAAGGTTTCCTGATGGTGGAACAGCGTCGTTTGGCAAGTACTGAATGGGTGGATATTGTGAATGAAGACAATGAAGTCATCGCACAATCCAGCCGGGAACAAATGCGGGCACAATGCTTGCGCCACCGTGCAACGTATATCGTTGTACACGATGGTATGGGTAAAATTTTGGTTCAGCGTCGCACTGAGACAAAGGACTTTATGCCCGGTATGCTGGATGCTACCGCGGGGGGGGTTGTGCAGGCTGATGAGCAGCTTCTGGACTCCGCGCGTCGTGAAGCGGAAGAAGAATTGGGCATTGCTGGTGTCCCGTTTGCCGAGCATGGTCAGTTTTATTTTGAAGACCAGAACTGTCGCGTCTGGGGTGGGCTGTTTAGCTGTGTTTCCCACGGACCGTTTGCGCTGCAGGAAGAAGAGATTAGTGAAGTGTGCTGGCTGACGCCTGAAGAAATCACCGCGCGCTGTGATGAATTTACACCGGACTCACTGAAAGCCCTGGCGCTGTGGATGACACGCAACGCCAAGAATGAAGGGGCGAAAGCCGAAAAGCAGGAAGAAGCTGAGTAAAATCGGCTCATCCGGCCTACAGCGTCAAGAAACCGTGTAGGCCGGGCAATCTATTCTTAATGGTATCCCATTATCTGCGCGCCAATCACCACCACGCTGGACATAATAAACAGCAGTCCCAACAGCGTGGCGCCTACCTTCAGCCAGTTGCGGAAGTCCACCCGACAAACGCCTAACGTTGCCATCAGTGATGCCGACGTAGGATAGATAATATGGCTGAATCCGTCACCAAACTGGAAAGCCAGAACAGTGACCTGGCGGTTTACGCCAACCAGATCGCCCAACGGTGCCAGCAGCGGCATGGTCAACGCAGCCTGACCGGAGCCGGACGTAACGAAGAAGTTAAACACCGCCTGGAACAGCAGCATAAACCACGCCGCAATGGCGTTATCCAGACCGCTAATGCCGTTGGCGATGCTGTGCAGCAGGGTATTCAGCACGCTGGCATCGCCCGACTCACCATTGCCTACCAGCAGCAATATCCCCTTGGCAAAACCAACCAGCAGGGCAGGGGCAATCATCATGCGCGCCCCCTCAGTAAATGAGGACGCCATGATGTTGACCGTCATGCCGTTGAGCCGAAAGACGACGCCGATAATGCCTATCAGCAAACCCATAGTGAAGAATTGGCTGGCAATCTCAGGAATAAACCATGCGTGAACGATAACGCCCCAAATGACCCACACGATCACGCCCGTCAGCACCATCAGTACCAGCCAGTCGCCGAGCGTGAAGCGGCGCTCAATGACCTCATCTTGCTGTTCGCGGAAGAAACGGTCTGATTCATGCACGCGCGAAAGCAGCGGATTCTTTTTGATGCGTGCCGCGTAGGCCAGCGTGAAGGTCAGGCCAATCATCGTGGCAACGACCCACACCACGATACGCAAACCGGAGCCGGAGAGCACCGGAACGCCCGCAATGCCCTGTGCGACAACCACGCAGAACGGATTCATCCACGAACTGGCAAAACCGATTTGGGTGGCAATGTAGGTCACCAGCACGGTAGTAATGCTGTCGTAACCTAAGCGTACCATCAGCGGTGCGATGATTATCGCAAAGGCGACAGCCTCTTCCCCCATGCCAAATACCGCACCACCCAATGAGAAGAGAATAAACAGCACCGGGATAAATAAGACTTCGTTACCCCGGGTATGGCGGATGAGCGCTAGGATGCCGTTATCAATGGTTCCGGTGCGCATTACGATGCCGAATGCACCGCCAATGACCAGCATAAACATGATGATGCCGACAGCGGTGCCAAATTTGGAGCCGGAGGTTAAGCCTTCGAACGGGAAGTTCATCAGACCAGGACTTTCATCACCGGTGGTAAAGAACTTAACCGGGTGATACTGCTCTTCACCGGCTTCATTGGTCAGAATACGGAAAGAGTGGGGATCAACGACCTTACGAGTCTTGGTTTGCCCATCAACCTGATACTGTACTTCCTGGCTGTCGAACATCCCGACGGGAACAACCCAGGTTGCCAGGCTGGTTAAAATGGCGACGAAAAAAATAATCACCAGCGTGTCGGGCATAGCCCACTTTTTGGCTGGCCGTGTTTCTGTTACTGCTGACATGAAAGACTATCCCTGTTGCAATGCAAAAGAGAGTAAGTATGCAAACAGGAGAATAGTTATTCATTGATGCAGCGCATCCTGGCAAATGTTTCAGATTATGCAAACGGGAAAAACAGATATAAAAAAACCGGAAATATTAGCTATTTCCGGTTTGATAAGCAGGATGTGTTGCCGGATAAAGTATCCGGCACACGCAGCAAATTACTGCTGCTGGGAAGACTGGATCGCGGTCAGAGCGATGGTGTAGACGATATCGTCTACCAGCGCGCCACGAGACAGGTCGTTCACCGGCTTGCGCATACCCTGCAGCATCGGCCCGATGGAGATCAGGTCGGCAGAACGCTGTACCGCTTTGTAGGTGGTGTTACCGGTGTTCAGATCCGGGAAGATGAACACGGTAGCGCGACCGGCAACCGGAGAGTTCGGCGCTTTAGATTTTGCTACGTCAGCCATAACGGCGGCGTCATACTGCAGCGGACCGTCGATCATCAGGTCAGGGCGTTTTTCCTGCGCCAGACGAGTCGCTTCGCGAACTTTCTCTACGTCGCTACCTGCACCAGAAGTACCGGTGGAGTAGGAGAGCATTGCTACGCGCGGTTCGATACCGAAAGCCGTTGCGGAATCAGCGGACTGAATCGCGATCTCTGCCAGCTGCTCTGCGGTTGGATCCGGGTTGATCGCGCAGTCGCCGTAGACGTAAACCTGATCCGGCAGCAGCATGAAGAACACGGAAGATACCAGTGAACTGCCCGGTGCAGTTTTGATCAGCTGCAGCGGCGGACGAATGGTATTCGCGGTGGTGTGAACTGCACCAGAAACCAGGCCGTCAACGTCGTCCTGTTCCAGCATCAGGGTACCGAGAACCACGTTGTCTTCCAGCTGTTCGCGGGCAACGGTTTCGGTCATACCTTTGTTTTTACGCAGTTCGACCAGGCGAGCAACATAGCTTTCGCGAACCACATCCGGGTCAACGATTTCTACGCCAGCGCCCAGTTCAACGCCCTGAGAGGCCGCAACGCGGGTGATCTCATCCGGGTTACCCAACAGTACGCAGGTTGCGATACCACGTTCAGCACAGATAGCCGCAGCTTTAACGGTACGCGGTTCGTCGCCTTCTGGCAGAACAACGCGTTTGCCCGCTTTACGCGCCAGCTCGGTCAACTGATAACGGAACGCTGGTGGAGACAGACGGCGGCTGCGCTCAGACGTTGCGGTCAGAGATTCAATCCAGTCAGCGTTGATGAAGTTAGCAACGTATTCCTGAACTTTTTCGATACGCTCGTGGTCGTCAACCGGAACTTCCAGGTTGAAGCTCTGCAGGCTCAGAGAGGTCTGCCAGGTGTTGGTGTTTACCATGAATACCGGCAGGCCGGTTTCGAATGCACGTTCGCACAGTTTGGTAATGCGCGCGTCCATTTCGTAGCCGCCGGTCAGCAGCAGGGCGCCAATTTCTACGCCGTTCATCGCTGCCAGGCATGCAGCAACCAGCACGTCCGGACGGTCAGCGGAAGTCACCAGCAGGGAACCTGCGCGGAAGTGTTCCAGCATGTGCGGAATGCTGCGTGCGCAGAAAGTCACAGACTTCACGCGGCGGGTATTGATATCGCCTTCGTTTACGATGGTGGCGTTCAGGTGACGCGCCATATCGATTGCACGGGTGGCGATCAGATCGAAGCTCCATGGCACCGCGCCCAGAACCGGCAGCGGGCTGGATTCCTGCAGTTTAGCCGGATCAACTTTGATCACTTTCGCTTTGGAAGAGTCGTCGAAAATTTCAGACAGATCCGGGCGAGTACGGCCCTGCTCATCAACCGGTGCGTTCAGTTTATTAACGATTACGCCAGTGATGTTGGTGTTTTTCGCGCCGCCGAAGCTGCTGCGAGTCAGTTCAATACGCTCGTTCAGCTGTTCCGGTGTATCGGTACCCTGAGACATAACGAAGACGATTTCCGCGTTCAGCGTTTTCGCGATTTCGTAGTTCAGAGACTGCGCGAACTGATGTTTACGGGTTGGGACCAGGCCTTCAACCAGTACAACTTCAGCGTCTTTAGTGTTCGCGTGGTAGTTCGCGATGATCTCTTCCATCAGCACATCTTTCTGATTGCTGGACAGCAGAGATTCAACGTGGCTCATCTTCAGCGGCTCAGCGGCTGGCAGAGAAGAGTTAGCACGCACGATGCTGGTAGTCTGGTCTGGCGCATCGCCACCGGCACGCGGTTGAGCGATCGGCTTGAAGACGCTCAGACGAACGCCTTTGCGTTCCATTGCGCGGATCACGCCAAGGCTGACGCTGGTCAGACCGACGCTGGTTCCGGTAGGGATCAGCATAATAATACGGGACACGGTTTATCCTCTTTCGTTACCGCCCGTTTCAGGCGGGTTACAAAACAGCACCGCCAGCTAGGCTGGCGGTGTGAAATCAGGCGGTCAGACGGCTCGCGTCTTGCGCGATAACCAGTTCTTCGTTGGTTGGGATAACCACCGCAGGACGGGTACCTTCTTTGTTGATGAAACCAGATTTGCCGAAACGTGCGGCCAGGTTACGTTCATGGTCAACTTCAAAGCCCAGAACGCCCAGTTTGCCCAGAGACAGTTCACGAACCATCGCGGCGTTTTCACCGATACCACCGGTGAAGACAACGGCATCCAGACGACCATCCATCAGCGCAGTGTAAGAACCGATGTATTTCGCCAGACGGTGGCAGTAAACGTCCATTGCACGTTTAGCGTCTTCTTTAGTCGCATAGTTATCTTCAACATAACGGCAGTCGCTGGTGACTTCGGTCAGACCCAGCAGGCCAGACTCTTTAGTCAGCATTTTGTTGATCTGGTCAACGCTCATGCCCAGGGTGTCGTGCAGGTGGAAGATGATCGCCGGGTCGATGTCACCGGAACGCGTACCCATCACCAGACCTTCCAGCGGGGTCAGACCCATGGAGGTATCAACACATTTACCGTTACGGATAGCAGATACAGAACCGCCGTTGCCCAGGTGGCAAGTGATGATGTTCAGCTCATCAACCGGTTTGTTCAGCACTTTAGCCGCTTCCTGCGTGACGAAGAAGTGGCTGGTACCGTGTGCGCCGTAACGACGTACACCGTGTTCTTTGTACAGGCTGTACGGCAGAGCATAGAGGTAAGATTCTTCCGGCATAGTCTGATGGAACGCGGTGTCGAATACGGCCACGTTTTTGTCTTTCAGATGCGGGAAGGATTTCAGCGCTTCTGCGATACCGATCAGGTGTGCAGGGTTGTGCAGCGGTGCAAAAGAGGCTGCATCTTTGATACCCTGAATAACGGAATCGTCGATAACCACAGAGCCGGTGTATTTTTCGCCGCCGTGAACAACACGGTGACCAATCGCAGTCAGCTGAGCAGACAGTTCTGGTTTTTGTGCCAGAATAGTATTAACGATAAAATTCAGCGCTTCACTGTGAGCGGCGCCTGCACCTAAAGCCGCTTCTTGTTTACCGCCATCCATTTTCCATTTGATACGTGCTTCTGGGAGATGGAAACATTCGGCTAAACCAGAAAGGTATTCTTCACCGTTTACTGCATCGATGATGGCAAATTTCAGTGAGGAGCTACCGCAGTTCAGAACCAGTACTAACTTACTCGACATGGAAGTACCTATTTATGATACGTGGCTAAAAAAACGTCAGGAAGTCATAGAGCGTAGCGCATGATGACACCGACGTTTATGATTAACATCATGCGCCAGGGTCTTTTTGGGCACGATGGAATAAATACCTTTGAGTCTATGTCATTTTGCGTATTTTTCAGCCAATGGCATACTATGTGTCAATTTGACGACTCAATGATTTTGGACTAAAGGCCTTACAGGCCGGCACAGGATACCTGAATGTGGGTATCAAAGACAAAATGTTTTGAACGATGTCCTTTGTAGTTGTTGTTTTGCACAAATTTTTTAATTTTTATATGTGAAGTTGAGGTAACCGCCATGTCGACACCGGATAATCGTTCCGTCAATTTTTTTAGCTTGTTTCGCCGGGGGCAGCACTACGCTAAGACGTGGCCAATGGAAAAGCGCCTCGCGCCCGTGTTTGTAGAGAACCGCGTGATCCGTATGACGCGTTACGCCATCCGTTTTATGCCGCCCATCGCCGTCTTCACCTTATGCTGGCAAATTGCGCTAGGGGGGCAGTTGGGACCGGCCGTGGCGACTGCGCTGTTTGCGCTCAGCCTGCCGATGCAGGGTATGTGGTGGCTGGGTAAACGTTCCGTGACGCCGCTGCCGCCTTCAATACTCAACTGGTTCTACGAAGTTCGGGGTAAATTGCAGGAAGCCGGACAGGCGCTCTCTCCGGTTGAAGGAAAGCCGGATTACCAGGCGCTGGCTGACACGCTTAAGCGTGCCTTCAAACAACTGGATAAAACTTTCCTCGATGATTTGTAATTGACCCCTGATTACGCATATAAAAGAAGGCACAAGATGCCTTCTTTTTTTTCATCGCAGTAGTAGTGATACAGGAGTCCCAAATGGAAATGACCAACGCTCAACGTCTGATTTTGTCTAATCAGTACAAAATGATGACTATGCTCGATCCCACTAACGCCGAGCGTTATCGTCGTTTGCAGACGATTATTGAACGCGGTTACGGCTTGCAGATGCGCGAGCTGGATCGTGAGTTTGGTGAGCTGACGGAAGAAACCTGTCGTACGATTATCGATATTATGGAGATGTATCACGCATTACATGTGTCCTGGACTAATCTTAAGGATGCGCAGGCTATTGATGAGCGCCGCGTGACGTTCCTCGGTTTTGACGCCGCAACGGAAGCCCGTTTCCTCGGGTATGTTCGCTTTATGGTCAATGTGGAAGGTCGCTATACCCACTTTGATGCGGGTACGCATGGCTTCAACGCCCAGACTCCGATGTGGGAAAAATATCAGCGTATGTTGAACGTCTGGCACTCTTGCCCGCGCCAGTATCATCTGAGCGCGAATGAAATTAACCAAATCATTAATGCCTGAGGGGGCGAGCGTGCAGTGCAAAGGTTTTCTGTTTGATCTGGATGGAACGCTGGTCGATTCCTTACCCGCAGTAGAACGCGCGTGGTGCAACTGGGCCGATCGTTTTGGCCTCGATCACGCCGAGGTGCTCGGTTTTATTCATGGCAAGCAGGCCATTACCTCTCTGAGACACTTTATGGTGGGTAAGTCTGAGGCCGAGATCGCCGCGGAGTTCACCCGCCTGGAGCAGATCGAAGCGACGGAAACCGCAGGGATCACCGCGCTGCCGGGGGCGGTTGATTTACTCAATCACCTCAATAAAGCGGGCATTCCATGGGCGATTGTGACCTCCGGATCGATGCCGGTCGCACGGGCGCGCCATCGTGTCGCGGGGCTTCCCGCTCCAGAAGTGTTTGTCACCGCTGAGCGGGTAAAAAGAGGGAAACCAGAACCAGACGCTTATCTGCTAGGCGCTCAGCTTCTGGGGCTTGCGCCGCAGGAGTGTGCGGTAGTGGAAGATGCGCCCGCCGGGGTGCTTTCAGGACTGGCGGCTGGGTGTCATGTGATCGCGGTCAATGCGCCTGCGGACACGCCGCGTCTGGACGAGGTCGATTTTTCGCTGACCAGTCTGGAACATATTTCTGTGACCAAACAACCCAACGGAAATGTGGTCGTAGTAAGAAATACCTGATCATGATTTAGCCCCAGATTGTTGGGGCTTTTTTATGGCAGAATCGACTCATCCCTCTCATTTAACAAGGATATGTTGTGAACGGTGAATTGATATGGGTTCTCTCATTGCTGGCGATTGCCGTCGTCTTGTTTGCAACTGGCAGAGTGCGTATGGACGCGGTCGCTTTGCTGGTCATTATTGCCTTTGTTCTGAGTGGAACATTGAGCATCACAGAAGCCTTTTCCGGATTCAGCGATCCTAACGTTATTTTGATAGCGGCTTTGTTCATTATCGGCGACGGCCTGGTGCGTACCGGGGTGGCGACGGTAATGGGCGCCTGGCTGGTGAAGGTGGCTGGCAGTAGTGAAGTCAAAATGCTGGTGTTGCTGATGATTACCGTTGCCGGGCTCGGAGCATTTATGAGTTCCACCGGCGTGGTCGCCATTTTTATTCCGGTGGTCTTAAGCGTTTCCATGCGCATGGAAATTTCGCCTTCGCGCCTGATGATGCCGCTTAGCTTCGCGGGGCTTATCAGCGGTATGATGACGCTGGTGGCGACACCACCGAACCTGGTCGTCAACAGTGAGTTACTGCGCGAGGGACTTAACGGCTTCAGTTTTTTCAGCGTGACTCCGTTGGGGCTGGTTGTTCTGGTGCTCGGCATCATTTACATGCTGCTGATGCGTTTTATGCTCAAGGGTGAGGACTCGGGGCAACAGGGGGATGGCTGGAAACGCCGGACCTTTCGCGATCTTATCAAAGAGTATCGTCTGACGGGGCGTGCCCGCCGCCTGGCTATTCGTCCCGGCTCGCCGATGATTGGCCAGCGTCTTGACGACCTGAAGCTACGCGAGCGCTACGGGGCGAACGTGATTGGTGTTGAGCGCTGGCGTCGCTTTCGTCGTGTGATAGTTGACGTAAACGGGGTTTCTGAGTTTCGCGCCCGTGATGTATTGCTGATTGATATGTCCGCGGCTGATGTCGATCTGCGCGAATTCTGCAGTGAACAATTGCTGGAGCCGATGGTGTTGCGCGGCGAGTATTTTTCCGAACAGGCGCTTGATGTGGGGATGGCTGAGATTTCGTTGATCCCGGAATCAGAATTAATCGGTAAAACGGTACGGGAAATCGCGTTTCGTACGCGTTACGGCCTGAACGTCGTCGGAGTGAAGCGTGATGGTTCGGCGATGGACGGAGCGGTGGTGGATGAACCGTTGCTGATGGGCGATATCATTCTGGTCGTGGGTAACTGGAAACTTATCACATCGCTGGGTAAAAAAGGCCGCGACTTTGTGGTGTTGAATATGCCGGTCGAAGTCAGTGAAGCGTCTCCGGCACACAGCCAGGCACCGCACGCGATTTTCTGCCTGGTGCTGATGGTCGCCCTGATGCTCACCGATGAAATACCCAATACGGTGGCCGCAATTATCGCCTGCCTGCTGATGGGGAAATTCCGGTGTATTGATGCAGAGAGCGCCTATAAGGCGATCCACTGGCCAAGCATTATCTTGATCGTCGGGATGATGCCTTTCGCACTGGCTTTACAAAAGACCGGCGGTGTCGATCTGGTGGTAAAAGGACTCATGGACGTCGGTGGGGGATATGGCCCGTACATGATGCTGGGTTGTCTGTTTGTCCTGTGTGCGACCATTGGCTTATTTATCTCGAATACTGCAACAGCGGTGCTGATGGCGCCGATTGCGTTAGCGGCTGCGAAGTCGATGGGGGTTTCGCCCTATCCTTTTGCAATGGTCATTGCGATGGCCGCATCTGCAGCCTTTATGACGCCAGTCTCATCACCCGTCAACACGCTGGTATTGGGGCCGGGTAACTATAGCTTTAGCGACTTCGTGAAAATTGGTGTGCCATTTACGGTGATCGTGATGGCGGTGTGTGTGGTGATGATCCCTATGTTGTTCCCGTTTTGACCGCCGCAGTAAACGCCTGATGGCGCTGCGCTTATCAGGCCTACGGATATCACGCTACCTGTAGGCCGGATAAGGCGTTAGCCGCCATCCGGCAAAATCGTTTAAAGCGGTGAATCCTGACTAATTTCATCCAGTGAAAGATGGAAGCTTGGGACAAAGATCGCTAAAAAATAGTCCATCTCTTCACTACGCCGTGACTCCAGCGTTTTTTCCAGCCGTGTTTTTGCAAGCAGAAACTCGTTGTTACCGGCTGAAAGCTCTTCCAGACATTTCAGATAGGCGCACAGGGCATCGGCCTGCTTCACAATCGCTCTCTCTTCATCGCTGCTGGCGTGTTCATCAATTAACGGCGCAAAAATATCGCGCAGCTCATCGGGAACCATATCGACCAGCTTTTGCTGGGCAATTTTCTCTATCGCTTTATATTCCTGAGCAATCTGCGAGTTGAAATATTTCACCGGGGTAGGGAGATCGCCGGTCAGCACTTCGGAGGCATCGTGATACATCGCCAGCAGGGCAATACGTTCAGCATTAACCTGACCGCCAAATTTACGGTTTTTGATCGCGGCCAGCGCATGAGCAACCATGGCGACCTGCAGACTGTGTTCAGACACGTTTTCGGTGCGCACGTTGCGCATCAGCGGCCAGCGGTTAATGAGTTTCAGACGAGATAGGTGGGCAAAAAAATGACTCTGCTTCATAACGACCCTTACTCAGTGACTTCAGTAAAGGTATTTTGCGCAGAGAGTGCTACCGGATGCAAATCTCGGTAGCACTCTACGTTATTACAGCTGGTGATAGCCTGACAGGAAGCGCTCGAATTTACTCAGCGACATTTCGATATCGTCAATACGCGGCAGCGTGACGATACGGAAATGATCCGGCCACGGCCAGTTGAATGCCGTACCCTGAACCAGCAGCACTTTTTCCTGTAGCAGAAAGTCCAGAACCATTTTCTGGTCATCATGAATATTGAAGCGTTTGGCATCAATTTTCGGGAACATATACAGCGCGCCGCGCGGTTTCACACAGGAAACGCCCGGAATATCATTAAGTAATTCCCAGGCCCGGTTGCGTTGTTCATACAAACGTCCGCCTGGCATGATAAATTCGCTGATGCTCTGGTATCCACCCAGCGCGGTTTGAATGGCGTGTTGCGCTGGAACGTTGGCGCACAAACGCATGGAGGCCAGCATTTCAAGACCTTCAATATACCCTTTGGCATGTTTCTTCGGTCCGTTCAGTACCATCCAGCCCTGGCGGAACCCCGCAACACGGTAAGTTTTTGACAGGCCGTTGAAGGTAATAGTCAGCAGATCCGGGGCCATTGCCGCAATTGAGTGATGCTCGGCATCATCATAGAGAATTTTGTCATAAATCTCGTCAGCAAAGATAATGAGGTTGTTCTGGCGAGCAATCTCAACAATCTCCATCAGCAGCTCTTTAGAGTAAACGGCACCGGTAGGATTGTTTGGATTGATGATGACGATCCCACGTGTGCGCGGGGTGATTTTTGCCCGAATATCATCAAGGTCCGGGAACCAGTCTGACGATTCATCACACAGGTAGTGCACGGCATTACCGCCAGAGAGCGATACTGCCGCTGTCCACAGCGGGTAATCGGGTGCAGGAACCAGCATTTCGTCCCCACTGTTCAGCAACGCCTGCATCGCCTGAACGATTAATTCAGAAACGCCGTTACCGATATAAATGTCCTCCACGGTAACATCGCGCATCCCGCGGGCCTGGTAATGCTGCATGATCGCTTTGCGGGCTGAATAAAGACCTTTTGAATCGCAATACCCTTGTGCGGTGGGCAAATTGCGGATCACATCGACCAGAATTTCATCTGGTGCTTCAAACCCGAATGGCGCAGGGTTGCCGATGTTGAGTTTGAGAACTTTATTGCCTTCTTCTTCCAGGCGCTTTGCTTCCTTCAGAACCGGGCCACGAATGTCATAACAGACATTTTCTAATTTGCTGGATTTTTCAATGGGGGACATGAATCTTGACCTTTTTAGCTGTGAATGCCACTCCCTGCCGTGGAAGTCAGCACAGAACAATGTACTCCCCCGACGGTGAGTTTTGAAGGGTCTTTAGTAGAAGATTTTGAAAGTTGCGAGGTTATAATTAACTGGTAATAACTAAATAATGAAATTAATATAGAATTATAATCTTGTTATTTTGTTTTTTGTGGTTATATGTTTTGTAATGGCGACTTGGATATGGTGATTTGTTTGGCTAAAAATAGTGAGATGTGCAAAGCGGTGCGCGGTCGGCAGTATCTGCTGTATTGCGCAATTCGAAAATACTGAGGTTTGAGCCTGACTAACTGTTATCGGCCTGATCTGACAACGACGCGGTGTGAATCTATTGTTAAGTATAATTAATGAATGGTGGCATTCTTAATTAATTATTATTTAATATTTAAACAGTATTTATTGAACGCGTTAATAATACGAAAACAGCCAGTCTGAGTTAACACCTTTTTGCTTCGATTAATTCGCGATAACACTTATAAATATAGTGGTTTTAGGTTAAGATAAGTCCCATGAAATGGTGCGAAACTTGTGTTTTGCGATAATTCTAATGTTAGTTAAGATTTTCTAACATACTGAAAAGTTAGTTTTTAATGTGTAAATTAGTGTTTGTTAACTATTTTTTAAATTTACAAAATTTACATGTTTTCCATTAGTCAGAATCATCCAATAGCTAAAAAATGACTCTTTCTCGTTGCTATATTCCGATGAGTGCTATGGGTATTAAATAGCGCTGAAGAGAAATTGTTTCGTTTGTTAAAGCAAATACATCCTTATTTTCACCCGGTTACACCTGGTGAAACTGCGAGGGAGGTCCATTACAAATGGAGTTGTTTGTTTCTGAATGCACAGCATTAACCCGGTATGACCCGCGAGTAAGTGAAAAATTATGATAAATGCAAATCGTCCGATAATTAACCTCGATCTCGATCTGCTGAGAACCTTCGTTGCTGTTGCCGATCTGAATACCTTCGCGGCTGCGGCAGCTGCGGTATGTCGCACTCAGTCTGCGGTGAGTCAGCAAATGCAACGCCTCGAACAACTGGTGGGGAAAGAGTTGTTCGCGCGCCATGGACGTAACAAACTACTGACCGAGCATGGGATTCAGTTGCTGGGTTACGCCAGAAAAATATTGCGTTTTAATGATGAGGCATGCTCATCATTGATGTTTAACAATCTTCAGGGAGTGTTAACTATTGGCGCTTCTGATGAGTCAGCGGATACCATCCTTCCTTTTCTGCTGAACCGGATAAGTTCGGTTTATCCGAAGCTTGCGCTGGATGTCAGAGTGAAACGCAACGCCTACATGGTGGATATGCTGAAGTCACAAGACGTTGATCTGGTGGTGACAACCAACCGGCCAGGCGATTTTGAGTGTCTGAATCTGCGTACCTCACCTACGCACTGGTATTGTGCGGCCGAATATATTTTACAAAAAGGTGAGCCGGTGCCGCTGGTGCTGCTGGACGATCCGAGTCCGTTCCGCGATATGGTACTGGCAACGCTGAACGCTGCACAGATCCCGTGGCGTCTGGCCTATGTTGCTTCAACATTAGCGGCTGTGCGTGCGGCAGTGAAGGCGGGGTTGGGCGTGACTGCCCGTCCTGTAGAAATGATGAGCCCTGATTTACGCGTACTGGGCGCGGCGGACGGATTGCCACCATTGCCGGAAACAGAGTACTTGCTGTGCTGCGACCCTGCCTCACAAAATGAGTTGGCTCAGGTGATCTTTAAGTCGATGCAGACCTATCAAAATCCCTGGCAATACAACCAGTTTACCCCTGAAGGGGGAGACGATTCGCTGATTGTTGAGGGCGACTTCGAGTGATGTACCATAAATAATCGTTATAAAATGTAAGTGCAAAAATGAGTCGCTGGTGATGAAAAAACATCCATCGGCTCTTTTTTTATGCAAATAATGACCGGAGATGTCATTTTGTATACCAAAACTTAACAAAATCAGTAGGTAAAAAAACCACCTACAAATAGTGCAAAAAATAATCACTCGAGGCGCTCTGCATTTTCATGTTAAAAAACTAGAGAAATTGTTGCTGTTTTTTATGGTGAATTAACAAAAGCGTGTCACAGATCAAGAAAATACTCCCATTTAGGGGGAGGCATCTGTGCGAATTCCTGTCAAAATAGACGTGTATTATCTTTTTTACTTCACAACGGACACGATTCAACAACATTAAAAATGACTGATGATGCGATCGAAATTGGTCTAAAGAGCACTTTATGTTAATGAAGTTGGAACAGTGTAAAATAATGTGAGGAAACTTTTGTTAAAGTTGACAAAAGGTTATAGAAAGGAGTAAAAAACCCCATCAATTAGCTGTCTAAAATGATTTTTCACAGTGATTGTAAGGTTTTTTTTATTCCTCCCCATGAATCGATGTGGCGTTCATCTGCCGAAAAGAGCAGAGAATTTGGCGCTACTTTTGATGAGTAAGCAATGAGTATGTCAACATCCACTGAAATCATCGCTCATCACTGGGCATTCGCTATCTTTCTTATTGTTGCCATTGGCCTGTGCTGCCTGATGCTCGTCGGCGGCTGGTTTTTAGGTGGTCGCGCGCGCGCGAGATCTAAAAACGTGCCGTTTGAATCAGGTATCGACTCGGTCGGCACCGCCCGCTTGCGCCTGTCTGCCAAGTTTTATCTGGTAGCCATGTTCTTCGTTATCTTCGACGTTGAAGCGCTGTATCTGTTCGCATGGTCAACTTCTATCCGTGAAAGCGGCTGGATTGGCTTTGTGGAAGCTGCAATTTTTATTTTTGTGTTACTGGCAGGTCTGGTTTATCTGGTGCGTATTGGCGCGCTGGACTGGACGCCCGCGCGTTCACGCCGCGAGCGTATGAACCCGGAAACGAACAGTATCGCTAATCGTCAACGCTAACCGCGAGGCATTAAGATGGATTATACGCTCACCCGCATAGATCCTAACGGTGAGAACGACCGTTACCCCCTGCAAAAACAGGAGATCGTAACCGACCCCCTGGAGCAAGAAGTTAACAAAAACGTGTTCATGGGCAAGCTGCATGACATGGTTAACTGGGGCCGTAAAAACTCAATTTGGCCATATAACTTTGGCCTCTCCTGCTGCTACGTAGAGATGGTGACCTCGTTTACCGCCGTGCACGATGTAGCCCGTTTTGGTGCGGAAGTTCTGCGTGCATCGCCGCGTCAGGCTGACCTGATGGTCGTAGCCGGAACCTGCTTTACCAAAATGGCGCCGGTTATTCAGCGTCTCTATGATCAGATGCTGGAACCGAAATGGGTTATTTCCATGGGCGCCTGTGCCAACTCCGGCGGTATGTACGATATCTACTCGGTAGTGCAGGGCGTTGACAAATTCATTCCGGTCGATGTGTACATCCCGGGATGCCCGCCGCGTCCGGAAGCGTATATGCAGGCTCTGATGCTGCTGCAAGATTCCATTGGCAAAGAACGCCGTCCGCTCTCCTGGGTGGTTGGCGATCAGGGCGTTTATCGCGCCAATATGCAGTCAGAACGCGAGCGTAAACGCGGCGAACGTATTGCTGTAACGAATCTTCGTACACCAGACGAGATTTAATTTGCGCCTGTCGGCAGCAGCACTTCCTTCGCTTACCACTACATAAATAGCGCGAAGCACTGCCGACCACCACGGACCATTTGCAATGGTGAACAATATGACCGACTTAACCGCGCAAGACGCCGTATGGCAAACACGGGATCACCTTGATGACCCGGTCATTGGCGAACTGCGCAACCGTTTTGGGCCGGATGCCTTTACCGTTCAGGCGACTCGCACCGGGGTACCCGTTGTTTGGGTCAAGCGTGAACAATTACTGGAAGTTGGCGATTTCTTAAAGAGACTGCCGAAACCTTACGTCATGCTGTTTGACTTACACGGCATGGACGAACGTCTGCGTACGCACCGCGAAGGGTTACCCGCCGCGGATTTTTCCGTTTTCTATCACCTGATCTCTATTGAACGCAATCGCGATATCATGCTCAAGGTGGCTTTGTCTGAAAACGATCTGCGCGTACCGACTTTCACCAAACTGTTCCCGAACGCCAACTGGTATGAGCGTGAAACCTGGGAAATGTTTGGCATCGACATCGAAGGTCACCCGCACCTGACGCGTCTGCTGATGCCGCATACCTGGGAAGGCCATCCGCTGCGTAAGGACTACCCGGCGCGTGCGACTGAATTCGACCCGTTTGAGCTGACTAAAGCCAAACAGGATCTGGAAATGGAAGCGCTGACCTTCAAACCCGAAGACTGGGGCATGAAGCGTAGCACCGAAAACGAGGACTTCATGTTCCTCAACCTCGGTCCTAACCACCCGTCTTCCCACGGTGCGTTCCGTATTGTGCTGCAGCTTGATGGCGAAGAAATCGTTGACTGCGTACCTGACATCGGCTACCACCACCGTGGCGCTGAAAAGATGGGCGAACGTCAGTCCTGGCACAGCTACATTCCGTACACCGACCGTATCGAGTACCTCGGCGGCTGCGTTAACGAAATGCCTTACGTACTGGCGGTTGAGAAACTGGCAGGCATCACCACGCCGGATCGCGTCAACGTGATTCGCGTCATGCTGTCTGAACTGTTCCGTATCAACAGTCATCTGCTGTACATCTCCACGTTCATTCAGGACGTCGGCGCGATGACCCCGGTATTCTTCGCCTTTACCGACCGTCAGAAAATCTACGACGTCGTGGAAGCGATCACCGGTTTCCGTATGCACCCGGCCTGGTTCCGTATCGGCGGTGTGGCACACGATCTGCCGCGCGGTTGGGACAAACTGCTGCGTGATTTCCTCGACTGGATGCCAAAACGTCTGGATTCTTACGAGAAAGCCGCGCTGCGTAACACCATCCTGAAAGGCCGTTCGCAGGGTGTTGCCGCTTACGGTAAGAAAGAAGCGCTGGACTGGGGTTGTACCGGTGCTGCGCTGCGTGCGACGGGTATTGATTTTGATGTGCGTAAATCACGTCCGTACTCTGGCTACGAAAACTTTGACTTTGAAGTCCCGGTTGGCGGCGGCGTTTCCGACTGCTATACCCGCGTGATGCTGAAAGTTGAAGAGCTGCGCCAGAGTCTGCGCATCCTTGAGCAGTGCCTCAACAACATGCCGGAAGGCCCGTTCAAAGCGGATCATCCGCTGACCACGCCGCCGCCGAAAGAGCGCACGCTGCAACATATCGAAACCCTGATCACCCACTTCCTGCAGGTTTCGTGGGGCCCGGTTATGCCGGCGAACGAGTCCTTCCAGATGGTGGAAGCAACCAAGGGTATCAACAGTTACTACCTGACCAGCGATGGCAGCACCATGAGTTATCGTACCCGTATCCGTACCCCGAGCTATGCGCACCTGCAGCAGATCCCGGTAGCGGTACGTGGCAGCCTGGTGTCCGACCTGATCGTCCATCTGGGTAGTATCGATTTTGTTATGTCAGATGTGGACCGCTAATTATGCACGAGAATCAACAACCACAAACCGAGGCTTTTGAGCTGAGTGCGGCTGAGCGTGAAGCGATTGAGCACGAGAAGCACCACTACGAAGACCCACGTGCGGCGTCCATTGAAGCGCTGAAAATCGTTCAGAAGCAGCGTGGCTGGGTGCCGGATGGGGCGATCTATGCGATCGCTGATGTGCTGGGGATCCCGGCAAGCGACGTCGAGGGTGTTGCGACATTCTACAGCCAGATCTTCCGCCAGCCGGTCGGTCGCCACGTGATCCGCTATTGCGACAGCGTCGTGTGCCATATCAATGGCTACCAGGGGATCCAGGCTGCGCTTGAGAAAAAACTCAACATCAAGCCGGGGCAGACGACCTTTGACGGTCGCTTTACGCTGCTGCCGACCTGTTGCCTGGGGAACTGCGACAAGGGGCCGAACATGATGATCGATGAAGATACTCATGCTCACCTGACCCCGGAAGGCATTCCCGAACTGCTGGAGCGGTATAAATGAAAGACATTATCCGTACTCCCGAAACACATCCGCTGACCTGGCGTCTGCGTGATGACAAACAGCCAGTCTGGCTGGACGAATACCGTAGCAAGAACGGTTATGAAGGTGCGCGTAAGGCCCTGACCGGGCTGTCACCGGATGAAATCGTCAACCAGGTAAAAGACGCTGGCCTGAAAGGGCGCGGCGGCGCGGGCTTTTCCACCGGTCTGAAGTGGAGCCTGATGCCGAAAGACGAATCTATGAACATCCGTTACCTGCTGTGTAACGCTGATGAAATGGAGCCGGGCACCTATAAAGACCGCCTGTTGATGGAACAGCTGCCGCACCTGCTGGTGGAAGGTATGTTGATCTCCGCGTTTGCGCTGAAAGCGTACCGTGGTTACATCTTCCTGCGCGGTGAGTATATCGAAGCGGCTGTGCATCTGCGCCGCGCGATTGCCGAAGCGACCGAAGCCGGTCTGCTTGGTAAAAACATCATGGGCACCGGTTTCGATTTCGAACTGTTCGTACACACCGGGGCAGGGCGTTACATCTGTGGTGAAGAAACTGCGCTGATTAACTCCCTCGAAGGTCGCCGTGCTAACCCGCGTTCCAAGCCGCCGTTCCCGGCAAGCTCTGGCGCATGGGGTAAACCGACCTGCGTTAACAACGTCGAAACCCTGTGTAACGTACCGGCTATCCTCGCAAACGGCGTGGAGTGGTACCAGAACATTTCGAAGAGCAAAGACGCAGGCACCAAACTGATGGGCTTCTCTGGTCGCGTGAAGAATCCGGGACTGTGGGAGCTGCCATTTGGCACTACCGCGCGTGAGATCCTCGAAGATTACGCGGGCGGCATGCGCGATGGCCTGAAGTTCAAAGCCTGGCAGCCTGGCGGCGCGGGGACTGACTTCCTGACTGAAGCACACCTCGACCTGCCGATGGAATTCGAAAGCATCGGTAAAGCGGGTAGCCGTCTGGGTACCGCGCTGGCGATGGCCGTCGACCACGAGATTGGCATGGTTGGGCTGGTGCGTAACCTGGAAGAGTTCTTTGCCCGCGAGTCCTGCGGCTGGTGTACGCCGTGCCGTGACGGTCTGCCGTGGAGTGTGAAAATTCTGCGCGCGCTGGAGCGTGGCGAAGGCCAGCCTGGGGATATCGAGACACTTGAGCAACTGTGTCGTTTCCTCGGCCCGGGTAAAACCTTCTGTGCACACGCACCGGGTGCAGTGGAACCGCTGCAGAGCGCCATTAAATATTTCCGCGAAGAATTCGAAGCTGGCATCAAGCAGACCTTCAGCAATACCCACGCTATTGGTGGTATTCAGCCGAACCTGCTGAAAGAGCGCTGGTAATAGCAGGGTTAGCCCTGTGTCGCGATAAGAAATTCGATTAACGCTTGGTCACTGACCGAGCCAACTGGAAGCATGCTGACTATGGCTACGATTCATGTAGACGGCAAAGAATATGAGGTCAACGGAGCGGACAACCTGCTGGAAGCTTGTCTGTCTCTCGGCCTTGATATTCCGTACTTTTGCTGGCACCCGGCGCTGGGCAGCGTCGGTGCTTGCCGCCAGTGTGCGGTGAAGCAATATCAGAACGCGGAAGACACGCGTGGTCGCCTGGTGATGTCTTGTATGACACCGGCCACCGAAGGCACCTTTATTTCGATTGATGACGAAGAAGCGAAGCAGTTCCGCGAAAGTGTCGTCGAGTGGTTGATGACCAACCACCCGCACGACTGCCCGGTCTGCGAAGAGGGCGGTAACTGCCACCTTCAGGATATGACCGTCATGACCGGTCATAGCTTCCGTCGCTACCGCTTCACGAAGCGTACACACCGCAACCAGGACCTGGGGCCGTTCATCTCCCACGAAATGAACCGCTGCATCGCCTGCTATCGCTGCGTGCGTTACTACAAAGATTACGCCGATGGCACGGATCTGGGCGTCTATGGCGCACATGACAACGTCTATTTTGGTCGTCCGGAAGACGGTACGCTCGAGAGCGAATTTTCCGGTAACCTGGTAGAAATTTGTCCGACCGGCGTGTTTACCGACAAAACGCACTCCGAGCGTTATAACCGTAAATGGGATATGCAGTTTGCGCCGAGCATCTGCCAGCAGTGTTCCATTGGCTGTAACACCAGCCCGGGTGAGCGTTATGGCGAACTGCGTCGTATCGAAAACCGCTACAACGGTACCGTTAACCACTACTTCCTCTGCGACCGTGGTCGTTTTGGCTATGGTTACGTGAACCTGAAAGACCGTCCGCGTCAGCCGGTACAGCGCCGTGGCGATGACCTGATCACCCTCAACGCCGAACAGGCGATGCAGGGCGCGGCTGACATTCTGCGTCAGTCGAAGAAAGTGATCGGTATCGGTTCCCCACGCGCCAGCGTTGAGAGCAACTTCGCGCTGCGTGAACTGGTCGGTGCGGATAACTTCTATACCGGTATCGCCCAGGGTGAGCAGGAACGCCTGCAACTGGCGCTGAGCGTGCTGCGTGACGGTGGTATTCATACCCCGGCGCTGCGTGAAATCGAATCTTACGATGCAGTCCTGGTGCTGGGTGAAGATGTGACCCAGACCGGTGCGCGCGTTGCGCTGGCGGTGCGCCAGGCGGTGAAAGGTAAAGCTCGCGAAATGGCGGCGGCGCAGAAAGTGGCCGACTGGCAGATCGCGGCCATCCTTAACATCGGCCAGCGCGCCAAGCACCCGCTGTTTGTCACTAACGTCGATAACACCCGTCTGGACGACATCGCGGCATGGACCTACCGTGCACCGGTTGAAGATCAGGCGCGTTTAGGTTTCGCTATCGCCCATGCGCTGGATAACAACGCACCAGCGGTTGACGGCATCGACCGTGACCTGCAGAACAAAATTGACGTTATCGTTCAGGCCCTGGCCGGGGCGAAGAAACCACTGATTATTTCCGGTACCAATGCCGGTAGCGCCGAGGTGATTCAGGCTGCTGCCAACGTGGCGAAGGCGCTGAAGGGTCGTGGCGCAGACGTCGGCATCACCATGATTGCTCGCTCGGTCAACAGCATGGGCCTCGGCATGATGGGCGGTGGTTCCCTCGACGATGCGCTGACTGAACTGGAAACAGGTCGCGCTGACGCCGTTGTGGTGCTGGAAAATGACTTGCATCGCCATGCTTCAGCCGCCCGCGTTGATGCCGCGCTGGCGAAAGCGCCGCTGGTACTGGTTGTTGACCATCAGCGCACCGCGATTATGGAAAACGCCCATCTGGTGCTTTCCGCTGCAAGCTTCGCCGAAAGCGATGGTACGGTGATTAACAACGAAGGTCGCGCCCAGCGCTTCTTCCAGGTCTATGACCCGTCGTACTACGACAGCAACACCATCATGCTGGAAAGCTGGCGCTGGCTGCACTCGCTGCACAGCACCGTGCAGAGCCGTGAAGTGGACTGGACGCAGCTCGACCACGTTATCGACGCGGTCGTTGAGAAGCTGCCGCAACTGGCGGGTATTAAAGATGCTGCGCCGGACGCAAGCTTCCGTATCCGTGGACAGAAGCTGGCGCGTGAACCGCATCGCTACAGTGGGCGTACCGCAATGCGCGCCAACATCAGCGTACACGAACCGCGTCAACCGCAGGACAAAGACACCATGTTCGCCTTCTCGATGGAAGGCAACAACCAGCCGTCTGCGCCGCGTTCACAAATTCCGTTTGCCTGGGCTCCGGGCTGGAACTCCCCACAGGCGTGGAACAAGTTCCAGGATGAAGTGGGCGGTAAACTGCGTCATGGCGATCCGGGCGTGCGTCTGATCGAAGCTTCTGCGGATGGTATGGATTACTTCACTACCGTTCCGGCGAGTTTCCAGGCTCAGGAAGGTCAGTGGCGTATCGCGCCTTACTATCACCTGTTTGGTAGTGATGAAATGTCCCAGCGTGCGCCGGTCTTCCAGACCCGTATGCCGCAGCCGTACATCAAGCTCAACCCGGCAGATGCCGCGAAGTTGGGTGTTAATGCCGGTACGCGCGTTTCTTTCAGCTACGATGGCAACACGGTCACGCTGCCGGTTGAAATCGCTGAAGGATTAACGGCAGGGCAGGTTGGTTTGCCGATGGGCATGCCTGGCATCGCGCCGGTTCTGGCAGGTGCGCGTCTTGAGGATCTGCAGGAGGCACAACAATGAGTTGGATTACACCCGATCTGATTGAGATCCTGCTGAGCATCCTCAAAGCGGTGGTGATCCTGCTGGTGGTGGTCACCTGCGGGGCATTCATGAGCTTTGGCGAACGCCGTCTGCTGGGTCTGTTCCAGAACCGTTACGGACCGAACCGTGTTGGCTGGGGCGGTTCGCTCCAGCTGGTTGCGGACATGATCAAGATGTTCTTTAAAGAAGACTGGATCCCGAAATTCTCGGATCGCGTCATCTTTACCCTGGCACCGATGATCGCCTTCACCTCGCTGCTGCTGGCTTTCGCCATTGTACCGGTGAGTCCGAACTGGGTCGTTGCTGACCTGAACATCGGGATCCTGTTCTTCCTGATGATGGCAGGCCTCGCGGTCTACGCGGTGCTGTTCGCCGGTTGGTCGAGTAACAACAAATACTCGCTACTCGGTGCGATGCGTGCGTCTGCGCAGACCCTGAGCTACGAAGTGTTCCTCGGACTTTCCCTGATGGGCGTGGTGGCGCAGGCCGGTTCATTTAACATGACCGACATCGTCAATAACCAGGCTGATATCTGGAACGTTATTCCGCAGTTCTTTGGTTTTGTCACCTTTGCCATCGCGGGCGTGGCGGTGTGTCACCGTCACCCGTTTGACCAGCCAGAAGCCGAGCAGGAACTGGCCGATGGTTACCACATTGAATATTCCGGTATGAAATTCGGTCTGTTCTTCGTCGGTGAGTACATCGGTATCGTCACCATTTCTGCGCTGATGGTTACTTTGTTCTTCGGTGGCTGGCATGGCCCGTTCTTACCGCCATTCGTCTGGTTCGCGTTGAAAACCGCGTTCTTCATGATGATGTTCATTTTGATTCGTGCGTCGTTACCGCGTCCTCGTTATGACCAGGTAATGTCCTTCGGCTGGAAAGTTTGTCTGCCGCTGACGCTCGTCAACTTGCTGGTAACGGCGGCTGTCATTCTCTGGCAGGCGCAATAAGGGACACAAACACCATGACCTTAAAAGAATTGTTCGTAGGCTTCGGCACCCAGGTACGCAGTATCTGGATGATCGGCCTGCATGCGTTCGCGAAACGCGAAACGCAGATGTACCCGGAAGAGCCGGTCTATCTACCGCCCCGTTTTCGTGGTCGTATCGTTCTGACTCGTGATCCTGACGGTGAAGAACGCTGCGTTGCCTGTAACCTGTGTGCGGTAGCGTGTCCGGTAGGCTGTATCTCTTTGCAAAAAGCAGAGACCAAAGATGGCCGCTGGTATCCGGAGTTTTTCCGCATTAACTTCTCACGCTGCATTTTCTGCGGCCTGTGTGAAGAAGCCTGTCCGACAACGGCTATTCAGCTGACTCCAGATTTCGAGCTGGGTGAGTACAAGCGCCAGGACCTGGTTTACGAGAAAGAGGATCTGCTGATCTCCGGTCCGGGCAAATACCCGGAATATAACTTCTACCGGATGGCAGGTATGGCAATCGACGGCAAAGATAAGGGCGAAGCAGAGAACGAAGCTAAGCCTATCGACGTCAAGAGCCTGTTACCGTAAGGAGAGGGGCAATGGAGTTCGCTTTTTATATCTGTGGCCTGATAGCCATTCTCGCAACCTTGCGGGTGATCACCCACACCAATCCGGTACACGCACTGTTGTATCTGATTATTTCGCTGCTGGCGATTTCCGGGGTGTTCTTCTCGTTAGGCGCTTACTTCGCGGGTGCGCTGGAAATTATCGTCTACGCGGGCGCCATCATGGTGCTGTTCGTATTCGTGGTAATGATGCTCAACCTCGGTGGTTCTGAAATTGAACAGGAACGCCAGTGGCTGAAACCTCAGGTGTGGATTGGACCGGCGATTCTGTCGGCCATCATGCTGGTGGTCATTGTTTACGCCATTCTGGGCGTAAACGATCAGGGCATCGACGGGACGCCAATTAGCGCGAAAGCAGTCGGTATTTCCCTGTTCGGACCGTATGTACTGGCGGTTGAACTGGCTTCGATGCTGCTGCTGGCGGGTCTGGTTGTGGCCTTCCACGTGGGGCGCGAAGAGCGTTCAGGTGAAGTGCTGAGCAATCGCACCGATGACCGCGCGAAAAGAAAAACGGAGGAGCACGCATGATCCCCTTACAACATGGACTGATCCTCGCTGCGATTTTATTCGTCCTGGGTTTGACCGGTCTGGTTATCCGCCGCAATCTGCTGTTTATGCTGATCGGGCTGGAAATCATGATTAACGCCTCTGCGCTGGCCTTTGTGGTCGCCGGAAGCTACTGGGGCCAGACCGATGGTCAGGTGATGTACATTCTCGCCATCAGCCTTGCGGCTGCGGAAGCGAGCATTGGACTTGCGCTGTTGTTGCAACTTCATCGCCGTCGCCAGAACCTGAACATCGATTCAGTAAGTGAGATGCGTGGATGAACATGCTTGCCTTAACCATTATTCTGCCATTTATTGGCTTTGTATTACTGGCGTTCTCCCGCGGCCGTTGGTCAGAAAATCTGTCCGCGACCGTGGGTGTCGGGTCGATTGGCCTGGCGGCGCTGGTTACTGCGTTTGTTGGCGTTGACTTCTTTGCTAATGGCCAGCAGGCCTACAGTCAGCCGCTGTGGACGTGGATGTCGGTCGGTGATTTCAACATCGGTTTCAACCTGGTGCTGGACGGCTTGTCGCTGACCATGCTCTCCGTGGTAACCGGTGTCGGCTTCCTGATCCACATGTTCGCTTCCTGGTATATGCGCGGGGAAGAGGGTTACTCCCGCTTCTTCGCCTACACTAACCTGTTTATCGCCAGCATGGTGGTTCTGGTACTGGCGGATAACCTGCTGCTGATGTACCTCGGCTGGGAAGGCGTGGGTCTGTGCTCTTACTTACTGATCGGTTTCTATTACACCGATCCGAAGAATGGCGCAGCGGCAATGAAAGCTTTCGTGGTGACCCGTGTCGGTGACGTGTTCCTGGCGTTCGCGCTGTTCATTCTCTACAACGAGCTGGGTACGCTGAACTTCCGCGAAATGGTTGAACTGGCTCCGGCGCACTTTGCCGCAGGCAATGACATGCTGATGTGGGCAACCCTGATGCTGCTGGGCGGTGCGGTCGGTAAATCTGCGCAGCTGCCGTTGCAAACATGGCTTGCTGATGCGATGGCCGGCCCGACGCCTGTCTCCGCGCTGATCCACGCCGCAACGATGGTTACCGCCGGTGTCTACCTGATTGCCCGTACCCACGGCCTGTTCCTGATGACCCCGGAAATCCTGCATCTGGTGGGGATTATCGGTGCTATCACGCTGGTGCTGGCGGGTTTTGCTGCGCTGGTACAGACCGACATCAAACGCGTTCTTGCGTACTCCACCATGAGCCAGATTGGTTATATGTTCCTGGCTCTCGGTGTACAGGCGTGGGATGCGGCGATTTTCCACCTGATGACGCACGCCTTCTTTAAAGCGCTGCTGTTCCTGGCATCCGGCTCGGTTATCCTGGCCTGCCACCACGAACAGAACATCTTCAAGATGGGCGGCCTGCGTAAGTCTATTCCGCTGGTGTATCTCTGCTTCCTGATTGGTGGCGCAGCGTTGTCGGCTCTGCCGCTGATTACCGCTGGTTTCTTCAGTAAGGATGAGATTCTGGCCGGTGCAATGGCGAACGGTCATATCAATCTGATGGTTGCAGGTCTGGTCGGTGCGTTTATGACCTCTCTGTATACCTTCCGTATGATTTTCATCGTGTTCCACGGTAAAGAACAAATTCACGCTCACGCCGGGAAGGGGATTACCCATCATCTGCCGCTGATTGTGCTGATGATCCTGTCCACCTTCGTTGGCGCGCTGATTGTGCCGCCGCTTCATGGTGTACTGCCTGCGACGACCGAGCTTGAGCATGGTCGCGTTATGACGCTGGAAATTACCTCCGGTATCGTCGCGATTGCGGGTATCTTGATCGCAGCATGGCTGTGGCTGGGTAAACGCCAGCTTGTGACATCGATTGCCAACAGTGCGCCAGGCCGTCTGCTGGGTACCTGGTGGTATAACGCCTGGGGCTTCGACTGGCTGTACGACAAAGTGTTCGTCAAGCCGTTCCTTGGCATTGCATGGCTGCTGAAACGCGATCCGCTGAATGCAATGATGAACATTCCGGCGATCCTGTCCCGCTTTGCAGGTAAAGGCCTGCTGTTAAGCGAGAACGGCTATCTGCGTTGGTATGTGGCATCAATGAGCATCGGCGCCGTTGTTGTGCTGGCACTGTTGATGGTACTGCGTTGAGTTTGTTGGCTGGATGAACAACTGCCGGATGGCGCTGCGCTTATCCGGCCTACAAACCCAAAATAATTTTTAGAATTCGTTGAAAATCTGTTCCTGAAGTACAGGCGTCATCGGCGAAGTCAGACCGAATACCGCCAGCGCAGAGCAACCGGAGCGTACTGAAGTACGTGAGGATTGCGAGCACTGCCGGGATTTGGGCTGACGAGTGAGATAGCCTGAGCAGGAGTAAATATAAGGGACATACTTAGCTATGTTATTACCCTGGTTGATATTAATCCCCTTTATCGGTGGCTTCCTGTGCTGGCAGACCGAGCGCTTTGGCGTGAAGGTGCCGCGTTGGATCGCGCTGATTACCATGGGACTGACGCTGGCGCTTGGCCTGCAACTGTGGTTGCAGGGCGGCTATTCACTGACGCAATCCGCTGGCATTCCGCAGTGGCAGTCTGAGTTTGTCCTGCCGTGGATCCCACGTTTTGGCATCTCTATTCATCTGGCTATCGACGGTCTGTCGCTGCTGATGGTAGTGCTGACCGGTCTGCTCGGTGTTCTGGCGGTACTCTGCTCCTGGAATGAAATCGAAAAATACCAGGGCTTCTTCCACCTGAACCTGATGTGGATCTTAGGCGGCGTTATCGGCGTGTTCCTTGCCATCGACATGTTCCTGTTCTTCTTCTTCTGGGAAATGATGCTGGTGCCGATGTACTTCCTGATAGCACTTTGGGGGCATAAAGCCTCTGACGGTAAAACGCGTATCACGGCGGCAACCAAGTTCTTCATTTATACCCAGGCGAGTGGCCTGGTGATGTTGATTGCCATCCTGGCACTGGTGTTTGTGCACTATAAAGCGACCGGTGTGTGGACCTTCAACTATGAAGAGCTGCTGAATACCCCGATGTCCCACGGCGTGGAATATCTGCTGATGTTGGGCTTCTTCATCGCGTTTGCGGTGAAAATGCCGGTGGTTCCGCTGCATGGCTGGTTGCCAGATGCGCACTCCCAGGCACCGACCGCAGGTTCCGTTGACCTGGCGGGGATTTTGCTGAAAACCGCGGCCTACGGTCTGCTGCGCTTCTCCCTGCCGCTGTTCCCGAACGCGTCGGCGGAGTTTGCACCTATCGCTATGTGGCTCGGCGTTATCGGTATCTTCTACGGCGCGTGGATGGCCTTTAATCAGTACGATATCAAACGCCTGATTGCTTACACCTCCGTATCGCACATGGGTTTCGTACTGATTGCTATCTACACCGGCAGCCAACTGGCGTACCAGGGTGCGGTTATCCAGATGATTGCGCACGGTCTGTCCGCAGCCGGTCTGTTCATCCTGTGTGGCCAGCTGTACGAACGTCTGCACACGCGTGATATGCGTATGATGGGCGGCCTGTGGGGCAAAATGAAATGGTTGCCAGCGCTGTCGATGTTCTTCGCAGTGTGTACGCTGGGTATGCCGGGTACAGGTAACTTCGTTGGCGAATTTATGATTCTGTTCGGCAGCTACCAGGTGGTTCCGGTTATTACCGTGATCTCAACCTTTGGTCTGGTGTTTGCTTCTGTATACTCGCTGGCGATGCTGCATCGCGCTTACTTTGGTAAGGCGAAAAGCCAGATTGCCAGTGTTGAACTGCCAGGGATGTCGCTGCGTGAGCTGTTTATCATCCTGTTGCTGGTCGTGCTTCTGGTACTGCTTGGCTTCTATCCGCAGCCGATTCTGGATACCTCGCATTCTGCGATGAGCAACATCCAGCAGTGGTTTGTTAATTCCGTTACTACTACAAGGCCGTAAATCGCCATGACAATAACTCCACAACACCTGATTGCGCTGCTACCGCTGCTGATCGTCGGCTTGACGGTGGTGGTTGTGATGCTCTCCATTGCGTGGCGACGCAATCATTTCCTCAATGCCACGTTGTCGGTCATTGGGCTTAACGCCGCGCTGGTTTCGCTCTGGTTTGTTGGCCAGGCGGGCGCCATGGACGTCACCCCGCTGATGCGGGTTGACGGTTTCGCCATGCTCTACACCGGGCTGGTGCTGTTGGCGAGTCTTGCCACCTGTACCTTCGCTTACCCGTGGCTGGAAGGCTACGATGACAACCGGGAAGAGTTCTACCTGCTGGTACTGATTGCCGCGCTCGGCGGTATTCTGCTGGCTAACGCTAACCATCTGGCGGCGTTGTTCCTCGGTATCGAACTGATCTCTCTGCCGCTGTTTGGCCTGGTTGGTTATGCGTTCCGTCAGAAGCGTTCGCTGGAAGCCAGTATCAAATACACCATCCTGTCTGCCGCAGCGTCTTCCTTCCTGCTGTTCGGTATGGCGCTGGTGTACGCGCAGTCCGGCAACCTGTCGTTCATTGCGCTTGGTAAGAGCCTCGGTGACGGCATGCTGAGCGAACCGCTGCTGCTGGCGGGCTTTGGTCTGATGATTGTTGGCCTCGGCTTCAAACTTTCACTGGTTCCGTTCCATCTGTGGACGCCAGACGTCTACCAGGGCGCTCCGGCTCCGGTTTCCACCTTCCTGGCGACGGCGAGCAAAATCGCTATCTTCGGCGTGGTAATGCGTCTGTTCCTGTACGCGCCGGTTGGCGACAGCGAAGCGGTTCGTATCGTGCTCGGTGTGATTGCCTTTGCGTCCATCATCTTCGGTAACCTGATGGCGCTGAGCCAGACCAATATCAAACGTCTGCTCGGTTACTCTTCCATCTCTCACCTCGGTTACCTGCTGGTGGCACTGATTGCTCTGCAGAGCGGCGAGATGTCGATGGAAGCAGTTGGCGTTTACCTGGCCGGTTATCTGTTCAGCAGCCTTGGCGCGTTCGGTGTGGTCAGCCTGATGTCCAGCCCGTACCGCGGCCCGGATGCGGACTCTCTGTTCTCCTACCGTGGTCTGTTCTGGCATCGTCCGATCCTCGCGGCAGTGATGACGGTAATGATGCTGTCTCTGGCCGGTATCCCGATGACGCTGGGCTTTATCGGTAAGTTCTACGTGCTGGCGGTCGGTGTGCAGGCTAATCTGTGGTGGCTGGTTGCTGCCGTGGTGGTCGGTTCGGCGATTGGTTTGTACTACTACCTGCGTGTTGCCGTGAGCCTGTACCTGAGCGCACCGCAACAGCTGAACCGTGATGCGCCGTCTAACTGGCAGTACAGCGCGGGCGGTATCGTGGTGCTGATTTCTGCCCTGCTGGTACTGGTGCTGGGTATTTACCCGCAACCGCTGATCAGCATCGTGCAGTTAGCGGCTCCGCTGATGTAAGGCTAAATGCAATAACGAAAAAACCCGCCTCGGCGGGTTTTTTTATGCGTGAAAGATAGTTAGTTCAAAAGCTGCCTGCTCACCAGTGGACCGCTGATGCCTTTCGCTGTGCGATCCATCACTTCCTGGATTACTGAAGAAAGCTCATTGACTTCGAATTTGGCCACATAACCATCGGCCTTAACCCGGCGGACGTGATCTTCATTAGCGCTACCGGAAAGCGAGGAGTGAATCACGACCGGGATCTTCTTCAGGCGTTCGTCGGTTTTTATCTTACGGGTCAGCGTAAAACCATCCATCTCCGGCATTTCCAGGTCGGTGAGCACCAGGGCAATCTTTTCGCTGATTGGCTTACCTTCCGCTTCCGCTTCTTCAGATAGCTGTTGAATTTTTTCCCACGCATCCTGGCCCGTCACATGCATCAGGTGTGGGATCTCCATGGCGTTGAGCCCTTTTTCCAGCATCGCGCGAGCCACTTTGGAGTCATCTGCCACTATCGCCACCGCACCTGGCGTGATGTTGAACTTATTGGTTTTCAGATCAGTTGCGCGCAGATCGTGGTTCGACGGTACGATGTCGTACAGAATTTGCTCAACGTCGAGCACCAGCGCCAGGTTGTTGGTCTCTTTGTTGTCGTCCAGACAGGCGATACTGGTAATGTAGCGGCCATTGACGGCTTTCTCGGCGGTATGCACCTGTTGCCAGTCGAGGCGCATAATGTTCTCTACTGACTCCACCGCAAACGCCTGGACGCTGCGGGCGTACTCTGTGATCAACAGGATGTTGAGTCCGGTCTCTGGCTTACAGCCTGCGACGGCAGGCAGGTCAATCACCGGTATCACCTGATCGCGAATGTTAACCATCCCTAAAAGCGGTGCCTTCATGCCTGCCGGACGCGTGAAGGTCGGCATCGGTACGATTTCACGCAGTTTGAATACGTTGATGCCAAACAGCTCTGATTTCTGCTCCTCAACGGATTTGCCAAGGCGAAACAGCAGCAGCTCAAAGCGGTTCGACAAGGTTAAATTGGTCCTGTCATCAATATCTTTCTGAAAATTGTTCATCCTGTCCTCAGTGTGAAAGCCAGCCTTTCCACTGTTATCGGCATTGAGGCGGAAAAATAAAGCGCTAAACGGTGAAAATGGCGAAATCGTGAGCCAGTTCCGTGTCTGGAAAAATCGCTCTGCACTCTTCAAGTAACCGCTGGCAGCCTTTTGCATCGTAGCGTGAGCTGACGTGGGTCATGATGAGTCTGCCCACACCGGCGTCCAGTGCCAGCTGTGCGGCCTGCCGGGTGGAGCTATGCCCGCGGCTGTTGGCTTTTTCCTCCATTGAGGCGTCCAGCGTGGTTTCATGTACCATCACGTCCACCCCTTTTGCCAGTTCGATAGCGCTCGCACAGGGCCCGGTATCACCGAAAATTGCCACGGATTTTCCTCGGGTTGCCGGGGAGAGAAAATCGGCGCCGTTAATCGCGCGACCATCCTCCAGCACGATGGTTTTCCCGGCTTTCAAATCCTGGAACCACGGGCCCGCTTTAACGCCTGCCGCCTTCAGGGCGCTGGCATTAAGCGCCCCCGGCTTGTCGTGTTCTTCAACACGAAAACCGTAGCACTCCAGCGGATGTTCCAGTCGAAACGCGGTCACTTTGCGCAGGCCGTCATCCACAACATCACCGGCGGTGATTTCCACAATTTCCAGTGGATAATCGGTCCAGGAACCGCTCAGTCGCAGGGCTGTTTCGGTAAATTCCCGTAATCCTTTCGGCCCATAAAGCGTCAACGGCTGGACGTTTCCGGCCATTGAACGACTGCACAGCAGCCCCGGTAAACCAAACAGGTGATCGCCATGCAGATGACTGATAAAAATACGATCAAGTTTGCCTGGGTTGAACGGGGAGCTAAGCATTTGATGCTGCGTCCCTTCGCCGCAATCAAAAAGCCACAAACCTGCCTGAGTCGGGTGTTGCAGATTCAGTAATATTGCCGTTACATTGCGAGAACGTGTGGGAACTCCCGCAGACGTACCTAAAAATAGTAATTCCATCTTTACGTTACACTTTTCGCCATCAATGAGGCAGGGTGTTCAGGTTATCACAACAAAGGGGCAGACAATGATCCACTGGCAAGATCTCCATCATGCAAAGCTGAGTGTTCAGGAGCTGTATGCCATTCTTCAGCTTCGCTGCGCAGTATTCGTTGTTGAGCAACAATGTCCGTATCAGGACGTGGATGGCGACGACTTAGTCGGCGAGAACCGTCACATTCTGGGATGGCATAATGATGAACTGGTGGCGTATGCGAGGATTCTGAAAAGTGACGATGATCTGGAGCCGGTAGTAATTGGCCGGGTGATTGTAAGCGAAGCGCTACGCGGCGAAAAATTGGGGCAGCAGTTAATGATGCAAACGCTGGCATCCTGTGCGCAGCATTGGCCGCATAAGGCGTTATACCTGGGGGCTCAGGCGCATCTGCAATCGTTCTATGCGAGATTTGGTTTTGTTCCCGTCACGGAGATCTATGACGAAGACGGTATTCCACACATCGGCATGGCGCGTGAGGGGCATCAAGCGTAAACAGCACCTGTCGTCTATAGTTAGCGGATACGTCAATAGAAAGGGAGAATAAAATGTCTTTTCATTCTTACGAATCACGTATTGATGACGATCTGGAATTGTTGAGTGAAACGCTGGAAGAAGTGTTACGTTCTTCCGGCGATCCTGCCGACCAGAAGTACCTTGAGTTGAAAGCGCGGGCTGAGCAGGCGTTAGAAGAGGTGAGAAATCGCGTTAGTCACGCCTCTGACAGTTACTATTATCGTGCAAAGCAGGCTGTTTGCCGGGCAGATGACTATGTACACGAAAAACCCTGGCGTGGGATCGGCGTGGGGGCGACAGTCGGTTTAGTGATGGGATTATTGCTGGCACGGCGATAAATATAGCGCTGTTATCGCACCCCCTATACGGGGGTACTGCTTTTTCTGCTCAGTACCCCGTATAATGAGAGGTTTTTAACAGGGAGAGGTCCGCGTGCATTCAATCACTACTGCGCTGGAAAGTCTGATGCGCATTTTGTCGCAAGAGATACCGGCAGCACCTGGCATTCGTATTTACGACATACCTTTCCCACTGAACGATGCTTTTGACGCTTTAGGATGGCTGGCCAGCCAGCCCGTCTGGCCTCAGTTTTACTGGCAGCAACGTAACGGCGATGAAGAAGCAGCTGTGCTGGGCGCAGTTGCGACATTCTCCTCACTGGAATCTGCTCAACGGTTTTTACGCCAACATGATAATTACCCCGAACTGCGCGTCTGGGGCCTGAATGCGTTTGAGCCGCAGCGCGGTAATTTATTGCTGCCGCGACTGGAATGGCGACGCTGCGCCGGGGTTGCTACCTTACGACTACACCTGTATAGCGACGTGTCGTTGCGTGAAGATGCCGCGCAGGCCGCTGCGTTTATTTCAACACTTGCACAGGTAAAACAGCTTCCCGCATTGCGTCTGATTTTGACGGGAGAGCAGCACTGGCCGGATAAAGATGGTTGGGTTCGACTTATTGAGCTTGCCACGCAGACCATTGCTGAGGAAGAACTCGACAAAGTGGTGCTGGCGCGGGCGACCGATTTACAGTTTTCTCAGCCGGTTAATGCCGCGGCGGTTATGGCCTCCAGTCGTCGTTTAAATCTCAACTGTTACCACTTCTATATGGCGTTTTCCGCCGAATCTGCTTTTCTTGGCTCATCCCCTGAACGTCTGTACAGGCGGCGTGACACGGCACTGCGCACTGAGGCGCTGGCCGGAACCGTTGCCAATCACCCTGACGATCATCGCGCCTGGCAGTTGGGTGAATGGCTGATGAAGGACGATAAAAATCAGCGTGAGAACATGTTGGTGGTGGAAGATATTTGCCAACGGCTGCAGAACTGTACGCAAACCCTCGATGTCCTGCCGCCACAGGTACTTAGACTGCGCAAAGTACAGCATCTGCGCCGCTGTATCTGGACTGCGCTCAATCAGGCGGATGATACGCTCTGTCTGGTACAGCTACAGCCTACTGCGGCCGTAGCGGGTATTCCACGCGAGCTGGCGCGTGAATTTATCCAACATAATGAACCCTTTGAACGCGAGTGGTATGCCGGTTCTGCGGGTTATCTTTCACTGCGTCAGAGCGAGTTTTGCGTGTCATTACGTTCAGCGAAAATTAGCGCAAATGTCGTACGCCTGTATGCCGGGGCGGGGATCGTGCGCGGTTCAGAACCTGAGCAAGAATGGCAAGAAATAGATAATAAAGCGGCAGGGTTACGTACTTTATTATCGATAGAAGGATAATGATTTCGTGTATATTCCCGACTCATATCAAAAATCCATTTATTCGATTCTTTATACTGTGTCGCAATATTGATACCGGACAATCTCATGTCAGTAAGCGCATTTAACCGACGCTGGGCGGCGGTCATTCTGGAAGCTCTCACTCGCCACGGCGTCAGGCATGTTTGCATTGCCCCTGGCTCTCGTTCTACACCGTTGACTCTGGCGGCAGCGGAAAACCCCGCATTCATCCACCACACCCATTTTGACGAGCGTGGTCTTGGGCATCTGGCCTTAGGTCTGGCAAAAGTTAGCCGTCAGCCTGTCGCCGTGATTGTGACGTCCGGTACCGCGGTGGCGAATTTATATCCGGCGCTGATTGAAGCCGGGCTGACCGGTGAAAAACTGATTTTGCTTACCGCTGACAGACCGCCTGAGCTTATTGACTGTGGCGCTAACCAGGCTATTCGTCAGGCCGGCATGTTTGCCTCGCATCCGTCGCAAACGCTCTCTTTACCGCGTCCGACGCAGGACATTCCGGCAAGCTGGCTGGTGTCTGCCATCGATAACGCCTTAGCCGCGCTGCATAGCGGGGCGGTTCATATAAACTGTCCGTTTGCAGAACCCTTATATGGCGAGATGGACGAAACGGGTCTGGCCTGGCAGCAGCGTCTTGGTGACTGGTGGCAGGATGATAAACCCTGGTTGGGCGCGGCGCGTCGACTGGAAAGTGATAAACAACGCGACTGGTTTTTCTGGCGGCAAAAACGTGGTGTAGTACTTGCCGGGCGCATGAGCGCCGAAGAGGGCAAGAAAGTTGCGCTCTGGGCGCAGACGTTAGGCTGGCCACTCATTGGTGATGTGCTGTCGCAAACCGGACAGCCGTTGCCCTGCGCCGATCTGTGGCTGGGGAACGCGAAAGCGATAGCTGAATTAGAGCAGGCGCAGATTGTGGTGCAGCTCGGCAGTAGTCTGACCGGTAAACGACTGCTGCAATGGCAGGCCAATTGCGACCCACAGGAATTCTGGATTGTCGACAATATCGAAGGCCGCCTCGATCCGGCTCACCATCGTGGGCGCCGGCTGGTGGCAAAAGTAGGCGACTGGCTGGAGCTGCATCCGGCGGAGAAACGCCAGCCCTGGTGTGTGGAGATCCCACGGCTGGCGCAACAGGCATGGCAGGCGGTAGAAGCCCGCCGTGACACGTTTGGCGAAGCACAGCTGGCGCACCGTATTCGCGAATACTTGCCGGAGCAGGGGCAGCTGTTCGTGGGTAACAGTCTGGTGGTACGGCTGATTGACGCACTGTCTCAGCTTCCGGCAGGTTTCCCGGTTTACAGCAATCGCGGTGCGAGCGGTATTGACGGTCTGCTATCAACGGCGGCAGGCGTACAGCGTGCCAGTGCAAAATCGACGCTGGCTATTGTTGGCGATTTATCCGCGCTGTATGACCTGAATGCGCTGGCGCTTTTGCGTCAGGTTTCCGCGCCGTTTGTCCTGATTGTGGTGAATAATAACGGCGGACAGATTTTCTCCCTGCTGCCAACCCCGCCAGGCGAACGTGAACGGTTCTACCTGATGCCGCAGAACGTCCATTTTGAGCATGCCGCGGCTATGTTTGACCTCAAATATCACCGCCCGGAGAACTGGGCGCAACTGGAGAGCGCGCTGACGAACGCCTGGCGTACCCCGGTGGCTACGGTGATTGAGCTGGTAGTGAATGAAACTGACGGGGCGCAAACCCTGCAGCAACTGCTGGCGCAGGTAAGTCATCTATGATCCTGCACGCGCAGGCGAACACGGGTCATGTGGATTCCCCCTGGCTGGTTTTCCTGCACGGATTTTCCGGTGATCGCCGGGAATGGCAGACGGTAGGTGAAGCATTCCCGGACTATTCGCGGTTGTATATCGACCTGCCTGGCCACGGCGGTTCTGCTGATATCAGCGTGAACGGATTCGATGACGTCAGCGATTTGTTGCGTAACACGCTGCTTAGTTACAACATACTTAACTACTGGCTGGTGGGATATTCCCTTGGCGGCAGAGTTGCAATGATGGCGGCCTGTCAGGGGATGCCGGGACTCTGCGGTCTGGTTGTTGAAGGTGGGCACCCTGGCTTACAACACGAAGATGAGCGCATTCAGCGTCGTCTCTCCGATGGCCGCTGGGCCGCGCGTTTTCGCACTGAGCCGCTGCGCGAGGTGTTTAATGACTGGTATCAACAGCCGGTCTTTTCCTCGCTGAATGTCGCGCAAAGAGCGGCGCTGGTCGCTTTACGCTGCCAGAATAAAGGTGAAACGTTGGCGGCAATGCTGGAAGCCACCTCGCTGGCCATACAACCTGATTTACGTGCGCAACTCACTACGCGCACATTTCCGTTTTATTATTTATGTGGTGAACGTGACGATAAATTCCGCACTCTGGCGGCGGAAATATCCGTGCCGAACCATGTGATTCGTAACGCCGGACACAACGCGCATCGGGACAATCCCGTTGGCGTGGTGGATTGTCTGGCTCAGATTCTGCGTCGCTGACTATAGGACATTTTATGATCTATCCTGATGAAACAATGCTTTACGCACCAGTAGAATGGCTCGACTGCTCTGAAGGCTACACCGACATTCTCTATGAGAAATCCACCGACGGTATTGCAAAAATCACCATTAATCGTCCGCAGGTACGCAATGCTTTCCGTCCTGTTACCGTCAAAGAGATGATTCAGGCGCTGGCGGATGCACGCTATGACGACAATATCGGCGTGATTATTCTGACCGGTGCGGGCGACAAAGCGTTCTGTGCGGGTGGCGATCAGAAAGTACGTGGCGATTACGGCGGATACCAGGATGACTCCGGCGTGCATCATCTGAACGTTCTGGACTTCCAGCGCCAGATCCGCACATGCCCGAAACCGGTTGTCGCGATGGTGGCAGGGTATTCCATCGGCGGTGGTCATGTGCTGCACATGATGTGCGACCTGACCATTGCGGCTGAAAACGCCATCTTTGGTCAGACTGGCCCGAAAGTCGGTTCCTTCGACGGCGGGTGGGGCGCGTCCTACATGGCGCGTATCGTAGGTCAGAAAAAAGCACGTGAAATCTGGTTCCTGTGCCGTCAATACGATGCAAAACAGGCGCTGGATATGGGCCTGGTCAATACCGTGGTTCCGCTGGTCGATCTGGAAAAAGAAACTGTGCGCTGGTGTCGTGAAATGCTGCAAAACAGCCCGATGGCGCTGCGCTGCCTGAAAGCTGCACTGAATGCCGACTGCGATGGCCAGGCGGGTCTGCAGGAGCTGGCCGGGAACGCGACCATGCTGTTCTACATGACTGAAGAGGGTCAGGAAGGCCGTAATGCCTTTAACCAGAAACGCCAGCCTGACTTCAGCAAATTCAAACGGAATCCGTAATGCGTAGCGCGCAGGTATACCGTTGGCAGATCCCCATGGACGCGGGGGTGATTTTGCGTGACAGGCGGTTAAAAACGCGTGACGGGCTGTACGTTTGTCTTCGTGACGGCGAGCGCGAAGGGTGGGGGGAGATCTCTCCACTACCGGGCTTCAGCCAGGAAACCTGGGAAGAGGCGCAAACTGCGCTGCTGGCCTGGGTTAACGGTTGGCTGCAGGGGGATTCATCCTCACCACAGCTGCCTGCCGTTGCATTTGGTGTTAGCTGTGCGCTGGCCGAGCTTGCGGGTACGTTGCCTGAGGCGGCGGACTATCGTGCTGCGCCGTTGTGTACAGGTGATCCTGACGATCTGGTGCTGCAACTGGCAGACATGCCTGGCGAGAAAGTTGCGAAGGTAAAAGTCGGTCTGTATGAAGCTGTTCGCGACGGTATGGTCGTCAACCTGTTGCTGGAGGCGATCCCGGAACTGCACCTGCGGCTTGATGCCAATCGTGCCTGGACGCCGCTGAAAGCCCAGCAGTTTGCGAAATATGTCAATCCTGAGTATCGCGGGCGCATTGCCTTCCTCGAAGAGCCGTGTAAAACCCGTGATGATTCCCGTGCGTTCTCGCGTGAAACAGGGATTGCCATTGCCTGGGATGAAAGTCTGCGTGAAGCCGATTTCACCTTTATGGCCGAAGAGGGCGTGAAGGCAGTCGTTATCAAGCCTACGCTGACGGGTAGCCTCGACAAGGTGCGTGAGCAGGTTGCAGCCGCACACGCGCTCGGTCTCACCGCCGTGATCAGCTCCTCTATCGAATCGAGCCTGGGCTTAACCCAGTTGGCACGCATTGCTGCCTGGTTGACGCCACAGACTATCCCTGGTCTGGATACGCTCAACCTGATGCAGTGTCAGCAGGTACGCGCGTGGCCTGGCAGTACGTTGCCATGCATTGAGGTCGATGCGCTGGAACGCCTGCTATGATCCAGCAGGAAATGCCCGATAGCGTAAGCATACCAGGCCTGGTGCAATTTGCTGACTGGCCGTGGCGTCACTGGCGACAGGTTCGTGCGGACGCGCCAGCCTTACGCCTCAACGATGAGGTGTTACGCTGGGGCGATCTCTGTGCGCGGGTCGATCGTCTGGCAAGCGGCTTTGCGGCTCAGGGGGTGGAAGAGGGCGATGGCATATTGCTCCGCGCCTGGAATCATCCCCGTCCGCTGCTGGCATGGCTGGCATTGTTGCAGTGCGGAGCACGAATATTACCTGTGAACCCGCAGTTACCACAGTCGTTGCTGGATATGTTAATCCCGGATCTGACGCTGCGTTTTGCGCTGGATCTGGAAGGCGAAAGCCCGCTCCCGGGGTTGGCACCGCTGCGGATGCTGGAACAGTCTGGCGAGCATGCTGCCGTCTGGTTGCCTCAGCGCTTGAGCACAATGACATTAACTTCCGGCTCAACCGGAGTGCCGAAAGCAGCGGTACATACCTGTCAGGCGCATTTGGCGAGTGCGCAGGGGGTGCTGTCACTGATGCCATTTGGCGAAGACGATGACTGGCTGCTCTCGCTACCGTTATTTCACGTTTCCGGCCAGGGGATTATGTGGCGCTGGCTGTTTGCGGGCGCGCGTATGACCGTGCGCGATAAGCAACCGTTAGAGCAAATGCTGACGGGGTGTACCCATGCTTCGCTGGTTCCCACGCAGCTTTGGCGACTGTTGGTCAATAACACACCGGTATCGCTAAAGGCCGTGTTGCTGGGCGGTGCAGCGATTCCTGTTGAATTGACTGAACAAGCGCGTGAGCAGGGTATTCGTTGCTGGTGCGGTTACGGGTTGACGGAATTTGCCTCCACGGTGTGTGCGAAAGAAGCCGATGGTAAGGCGGATGTCGGCTCTGCACTACCAGGCAGAGAAGTCAGGATTGTTGATGATGAAGTCTGGCTTCGTGCCGCCAGCATGGCGCAAGGGTACTGGCGCAACGGACAGCTTTATCCACTGGTTAATGCGCAAGGCTGGTTTGCCACCCGCGATCGCGGCATCGTGCATGATGGCAAGTTAACCCTTGTCGGACGGATGGACAACCTGTTTTTTAGTGGCGGAGAAGGGATCCAACCGGAAGAGGTGGAGCGCGTTATTGTATCGCATCCCCATGTTCTGCAAGCTTTTATTGTTCCAATAGAAGATGAAGAGTTTGGCAGCCGCCCCGTTGCGGTCGTTGAGTATGACGCCAACGCTGGGGACACCAATCTGGCAGAGTGGGTTAAAGACAAGCTAGCTCGCTTTCAACAACCGGTATGCTGGCTGACATTGCCACCCGAACTCAAAGCCGGAGGAATCAAAATCTCTCGTCGTGCGCTGTCGGATTGGGTAAGTGCTTCAGTATTAACATTAGGAAAACATTGATTACATTTCTCACTTTTGCCATTCCCAGGCCATTGCGGTTTTGTTTATCTGCTGAAGTGTAACCTGGTGTGAAAATCAATAGCAAAAGGTGCGCTATGGAATGGCATGTGAAGAAATCTTGCTGTAACCAAAAAGCAGGGAGGCTCTATATTGTACTTTGTGATACCGGTGGTTCGTTGAAAATGCTGGCTGAAGCGCAAGCCAGCGAGCGTGTAAAAGCTGGCGATCTCCTGTCACCGCTAAAAGATGCCCAGTATTGTATTAACCGTGACACATCGCGAGTGATTAAAATCATTGATGCCAGACAGTATCTCTGCGAAGAATGGGAGCGTCTGCGACAACTGTCTGACGATAAATGATCTCAGGGCGTGTGTTGGCGGACAGGTAAGAATATGGTCATTAACCCCGCCATAATACACAGCACACCCACCAGGGCTTTTATTGAAAAGGTTCCTTGCCAGCCCGGTAAAATCATTGATGCGATCCACACCAGCACATAGCTGAGGCTGAGCAAGGCATAGGCTTTGCTCAGCGCGAGCTGATGCAGGGCTTTATGCCAGCACATCACTGACAGTAAATAACCTACCAGCCCGCCATATAAGGTGAGTGCGTTGTTGCTGGTTGAAAAAACGGCGGAAATAAACGCCAGCGGTTGCAGCATGGGCGGCAGATTATCCATCGCGTAGCCCAGACTTAGCTGAGCAACCGACGTAATAATCACGCTACACAGCCCCCAAAAGATGCCCATTACACCGCGCTCCCAAGAATAAATATGCCGGTGATGAGTAGCCCAACCCCCAGCCAGTGACGCGTTGTGACAGGTTCGCGCCAGATTTTCCATGCCGCCAGCGTGACCCATACAAAGTTCAGGCTTAGCATTGGGTAGGCGATACCGACGGGAATATTCTGCAATACTGCCAGCCAGAGCAGCATGGCCAGTCCCAGACAGGCCAGCGCCAGACCAATCCACTGCGCGATATAGCGTGTTCGCGCGTGAGCGGGTACCGGGCGGGTGGCCTGCTTCTGACACAATTGTCCACAGACGCTGAGCAGGCTGGCAAGGACTAAGGTTAGCCAGATCATTTAGGCCTGTACTGAATCAAGACCAGGCGCCCCTGATTGTCGATATAGTCAGCGGGGGGAATGGCAAGCTGATTAATATCCTCATCCTTCGAAATTGACAGCACGAGCGTAATGATCCCTTCCTGACGATGTTGCGCCAACCAGCCGGCAAAGTCATCCCGGCTGACGAAGCGTCCCTGGGCATCCGGATAATTAAGGCCGTATTTTAACTCACCTGTTTGCCCGTACATGTTGATGTCATCGCGTTTCAGGCTCCAGGCCAGGCCAGCAGCAACGCCAACACTGTCGGTGAAAATATAACGGCTCGACTCCAGCGACTCTTTGGTCATCTCGACAAAAAACTGCGGCTGTTTGGATTCCATTACCCGGTCAGGTACTGAGAAGCCGAACAACAGCGCCAGCCCCAGCGGGCAGAGCGCTGCTAATTTCCAGTTTTTTTCACGGTTGTTAAGCGTATACCAGCCAAATAGCGTCCAGGTGATAAAAATACCCCATGAGCAAAACACTTTATACGTTTCGATATGCGACCAGACCGGTGTCTTCAACGGTCCGAGCGTGGACACGATAATCGTGGCGACAATGCCGGACACACCGAACAGCACGTTGATCCAGCCATTTACGCGCAGCGCGGCTGAGCCTTTTTCCGCGGCCTGCAGGCCGAAACGCGCCGTTAATATCGCCAGCGGCGCGAAGCAGGAGAGAATATAGGTCGGTAGTTTTCCTTTGGCGATGCTGAAAAACAGGATTGGCATGACAATCCAGCTTAACAGGTACTGTGCGCTGCGCGGAACATCCCGCTCACGCCAGCCCGTACGCAGCGCGCCGGGGAGCAGCCCGAGCCACGGTAATGCGCCAGCCACGAATACCGGAATGTAGTACCAGATGGGAGCCTTGTGTTGGGCATCATCCTGTGCGAAGCGTTGAATATGTTCAACCCAGAAGAAGTAATGCCAGAAATCCGGTTCACGCTGGGCTATCGCAACTCCCCATGGCAGCACAATTACCACGCAGCCGACCACTGCCAGTAGACCGTAGATAATGAGATCTTTCCAACGCTTTTGCATGAAAACCCACGGCAGTACGCTGAGCACAGGAACGGCAAGCGCCAGAAAACCCTTGGTCATCACGCCCATGCCGCAGGTGAATCCTAACAGCAAAAAGGCGACAACTTTACGTGTTCTGGTGGTGGCCTGCATTCCCTCCCAAAAACAGCACATGCCTGCCATTAGCCACAGCGCGATAATGGGATCAAGTACCGCGTAGGTGCCGATGCTGTAAACCGAGAAAAACGTTAAAAAGATAACTGAAGAGAGAATGGCGGTACGCTTGTCTTGCCATAACCGCATGGCAAGCCGGGCGACCAGGAGTGCTGTCAGTAAGGTGGCAAAAATGGCTCCCGCTCTGACGCCAAAATTATTAGCGCCAAACAACCATTGTCCGATGCTGTTTAACCAGTATCCGGCAATGGGTTTTTCAAAATAACGCAGCCCTAAAAAGTGCGGCACGATCCAGTCGCCAGACGTCAGCATTTCCCGGCTGATTTCAGCATAGCGCGTTTCATCAGGCTGCCAGAGCAGGCGGCTGTTGATGGGGAGAATAAAATACAGCGCAATAAACGCGATACAGGCCAGAGTGTAGCGGGCAGCAGGTTTCATTGTGTCGCACTCACCGGTTGTTGGCAGCCGAGCCATCCCTCTCTGCCGGGTATTTTTCCACGCACGATCTGCCCTGTCGGCAGCGAACTGACATTGTCAGGTAACAGGTCGCCGAGCGGGCAAAATATAATTCCCATGTCGGCAGCGCGAGTCAGCAGCTCGTCAAAATTCTGATGAAAAGCAATGCCTTCCACCTCTGCGTGAATCGTGTAGACCGGGGTGCCTTTGTCCCTCTGAATGCAGGAGAGAATATAGTCGTTGAAGTCCGCTGCCTGCACCTCCTGACCAACTACTTCATCCCATGTCGGTAGCGTGACCGGAATTTGTGGCGTCCCCATTTCTCCAGTTTCAAGTACAGGACGGAATAACGATGTTCCCCTGCAATCGCTGTTATAGCGCAGATGGAATGTTTCTTTCGCATCGACGACGCGTGAGTCGGCACGCCAACCAGCAACGGCAGAGCAGGTAACCGGTTGGCCGATGATTGTTTCGAGCGCATTAATGCCTCGCGAAATATCATCAATCAGCTGTTTATCGTTCCAATTGCCACTTCGTGATTGCCAGGCATGATGATCCCAGGCGTGTAAGCCTGTTTCGTGATACCGGGCAGCTTGCGAAATGATGGCCGCATTGGCCAGGCCAATTTCTTTTCCAGGCCAGGCGGTGCCGGCCAGTAAAATGTCCCACCCGTAGAGTGAGGCTGCGTTTGAGCGCAGCATCTTCCACAAAAATTGCGGCTTCACCAGACGCCAGAGATGGCGTCCCATGTTGTCGGGCCCGACGCTAAAAAAGAAACTTGCCCGAACGTTATGCCGGTTCAATGTCTCCAGCAGGCGGGGCACGCCTTCGCGTGTCCCTCTGAATGTATCGACATCTATGCGCAAGCCCACTTTGGTCATGATGTGTGTTCCGTGATGTCCACACTGCGTAAGAAGAAGTCCAGCGTCTCTTCAACCGTTTCTTGCATCTCGATTGTTGGTTCCCAGTTCAGGCAACGTTTGGCGTTACGAATACTGGGTTTGCGGTGCTCAACGTCCTGGTAGCCTTTGCCATAGTAGCTGCTACTCTCAACGTCGCGGAAACCAGCAAACGGCGGGAAGTGTTGGCGCAATGGATGTTTTTCGAAGCAGGAAAGGAGCATTTCAGCCAGTTCCTGAATACTTGCTTCGTTATCCGGGTTACCGATATTGATGATCTCGCCATCACAGCGCCCGCCTTCGTTTTCAATGATACGGAACAGAGCTTCGATACCGTCACGAATGTCGGTAAAGCAACGCTTCTGCTTGCCGCCTTCAATCAGCTTGATGGGGGAGCCTTCCACCAGATTCAGGATCAGTTGGGTAATGGCGCGTGAGCTGCCGATACGTGCGGCGTTCAGGCTGTCCAGACGCGGTCCCATCCAGTTAAACGGACGGAATAAGGTGAAACGTAGCCCTTCTTTTTCACCGTATGCCCAAATGACGCGATCCAGCAGTTGTTTAGAGACCGAGTAGATCCAGCGCGGTTTATTAACCGGGCCGACGATCAGGTTGGAGCTGTCTTCATCGAAGTCTTTATCGGTACACATACCGTAGACTTCAGATGTTGACGGGAAAATGATGCGTTTACGGTATTTGACACAGTAACGAATAATTTTCAGATTTTCTTCAAAATCGAGTTCGAAGACGCGCAGCGGGTTGCGGGTATATTCGATCGGCGTGGCAATGGCGACCAGTGGCAGCACAACGTCGCATTTTTTCACATGATATTCAATCCATTCGGAGTGAATGCTGATATCACCTTCCACAAAATGGAATCGTGGGTGTTGCAGAAAACGCTCAATCGCATCGCTGCCAATATCAAGCCCGTAGATTTCGTAGTTATCTTCGCGTAGCAGGCGTTCGGTCAGGTGGTTGCCAATGAAACCGTTAACGCCAAGGATCAAAACGCGGGTACGACGTTTGCTGGCGGAAACGGGCTGGCTGTTGAGGCGAGAACCCGCAACCAGACCCAAAACTTGTGCCAGCTGTGAGCCCTGCATAGTAATGCCATCACCCGCTTGCCCGGTAATGATTTCGAGTGCGCCATCGGCACAGGCAATCAGCAAGGGTGATACGGAGATAACCGTTCCCGGCAGAGCCGCAGATGTATTTGCACTCTGGCGCGATGACCAGATGGTGAATTTTTGCGTACCGGCATAGCTAAATGCACCCGGCCATGGATCGGACACGGCGCGAACCATGTTATGCAGTTGTGCGCAGGGATTGTTCCAGTCGAGGAAACTGTCTTCCGGCGTGCGGCGACCAAAACAGGTGGCGTCGGCTTCCTGTTGTGGGTACTCCTGAAAATCACCGGCTTTGATGGCTGGCAGCGCCTGCGCCAGTACCTCGCGGGCAGACTGGCATAATTTATGGTGCAGGGTTAACGCTACGTCATCGGGGGAAATGGTTATGCGCTGTTGGGCGACGATGGCACCGGCATCTGCGCGCTTGACCATGCGATGAAGCGTCACGCCTGTTTCGGTTTCGCCATTGACTAATACCCAGTTCAGCGGTGCACGGCCACGATATTTGGGCAGTAATGAGCCGTGCAGATTAAAGGCACCCGCAGGCGCAAGACGCAGGATCTCATCGCTGAGTAAATGGCGATAGTAGAATGAGAAGATCATATCGGGGGCGAGCTGCCCGATCCGCTCGATCCACAGCGGATGATTGACCTCGTCCGGAGCGTACACCGGAATACCTGCGCTGGCAGCGAGGCGGGAAACTGAGCCAAAAAGCGCTTTTTCACCTGGGTTATCAGCGTGCGTAAAAATAGCAGCGATGTCATAACCCGCATCCAACAGGGCCTGGACTCCCTGACAACCCATATCGTGATAAGCAAATACGACGGCTTTCATGCGCGGTTTTCCTCAGTTGACTGCGTGGTTTGTGGACGGATAACGTGTTGAACAAAATAGCGAGGGCGTGCGCGGACATCGTTATAGATGCGACCGATATATTCGCCGAGTAATCCCATGCCAATGAATTGCGCGCCGATAAAGGTAAACAGCACGGCAAACAGCATAAACACACCTTCTGCAGCCCACTGCGGGCCGAGCGTCAGGCGAAGAACAACAAGCAGGACCGACAGGGTAAACCCTGTGGCGGCAATGATGCTGCCCAGCAGGCTCAACATACGCAATGGCGTGGTGGTCAGGCAGGTTACCAGGTCATACATCAGGTTTATCAGACGCATGAAACTGTACTTAGAGTCGCCAAATTCACGCTCGGCATGGTGTACCGGGATTTCCGTGGCGCGGCGGGCAAAGATGTTAGCCAGGATCGGAATAAAGGTGCTGCGCTCCTGGCAATGCAACATGGCATCGACGATGTGACGGCGATAAGCGCGGAGCATGCAGCCATAATCGCCCATGGCTTTACCGGTCGTGCGCTGAATCAGATGGTTGATCATCCGTGAGGCGGTCTTACGAAAGCGGCTGTCCTGGCGGTTCTGACGCACCGTACCGACGACATCGAAGCCTTCTTTTGCCGTGGCAACCAGCCGCGTGATCTCCTCTGGTGGGTTTTGTAAATCAGCATCCAACGTGATGATCAGGTCGCCAGTGACGTGGCTGAAACCGGCCATAATCGCCGAGTGTTGCCCATAGTTTCGATTCAACAGAATAGAGACAATATGGCTGTTCGGTGCCTGGGAGGCGTCCATCATCAGTTGAGCCGAATTGTCACTGCTACCGTCATCAATGAGCAGGATTTCATATTCAGTATCCAGTTTTTCGCAGGCGGCGCTGGTGCGCCTGATTAATTCTGGCAGGCTTTCCTGTTCGTTAAAAACGGGAATGACCACCGAGACTTTACTAATCGGTGAGGCTTCAAACATGCTTATTGTCCTGCAATCTGGCGAAGTGCCGTAATGACGCGTTGTGTGTCATCGTCGGTCATGTCGGGAAATAGCGGCAGTGAACAAATGCGTGCGCTATTCCATTCGGTATTAGGCAGAGAAAGATCGGTGAAACGTTCGCGATAATATTTCTGCGTGTGGGCCGCGCGAAAATGCAGGCCTGTGCCAATATTTCTGGCCTTTAGTGCTTCCATCAGAGCATCTCTGCTTAGCCCACAGCGGGCTTCATCCACGCGAATGATGAACAAATGCCAGGCGTGCACATACGACCACTGAGGCAGGGCGAGCGGTTGAAACGGCGTATCGGCCAGCGCCTGTTGATACTGCTGCGCAATTCGCGCACGGCGTGCGTTCAGGCGATCCAGTTTGTTCAACTGCACCAGAGCGATGGCGGCGTTGATGTCAGTCAGGTTGTACTTGTATCCCGGTGCGAGAACTTCAGCTTGCGGCGCGCGACCATAGGTTTGACGGTCATACGCATCTACACCCAGGCCGTGAAATTTCAGGCTGCGAAGCCGTTGAGCGAGTTGGCTGTCGTCAGTAACAATCAGTCCACCCTCGGCACAGGTCACATTCTTGATAGCGTGAAAGGAAAAGATTGCGGTACCACGAGCACCGACATGACGACCCTTGTATAACGTTCCGACGGCGTGCGCTGCGTCTTCAATGACAGGGATTCCATAGCGTTCACCGATGGCGTAAATGGCATCAAGATCGGCTGGGGCGCCAGCGTAATGTACGGGAATAATGGCCTTGGTGCGTGGCGTGATAGCGGCTTCAATTTGCTCCGGTGTGACCATCAGCGTATCGCGGTCAATATCGATCATCACGGGTGTTGCGCCCAGCAGGACAATCATATTGAGGGTAGAAACCCACGTCATTGACGGCGTAATGACCTCATCGCCTGCACCTATGTTCAGCGCCATTAGCGTGATGTGCATACCTGCAGTGGCGGAACAGACGGCGACGGCGTGTTGATTTCCCGTCAGCTGGCAGAAGGCTTCTTCCAACTGTTGATTTTTCGGGCCAGTGGTTATCCATCCAGAGTCCAGCACCGCTTTCACCGCGGCAAGCTCTGCAGCACCCATTGCCGGGCGAGAGAAAGGCAAAAAGTCAGACATCATTATTCCTTCAAGCCATTTAACGCTACCGAAGTTTTATTTTTAGGACTAAACAGGGGCGTCGTTAATTATTTCATCAGGTTATAAAGGTTAATGGCCGAAGGTTAATTTATCCTTAAGAGTTTAAGGTTTGGGGTATAAAGATAAAAACAGGGAGAAGTGATTTATTTGTTTGAATATAAAGTGTTTTTAGCCGTTATGGCGGCATTGGTCTCTGTTGCTGAATGTTGAGAACAATACCGCTAATGTGAACATTGTTTATATTACGTTTAAATTCGTGGGATTTACAGTAACCCTTTCAAGGTCAACGTGTTACGCGTGGCGATATTTAAGTCGTAGGTGCCAAGATCTTCCGCTTTAACCCATGCGAAGTCCTGAAACTCTTCGTTAATGTTCACTTCACGATTAGTTGCCACACAATCGAAGATGAGATAAATCATATAAATCTCTTCCTGACTGCCATCGGCATAGGTTTTGGTGCGAATATCATCGCTGAAGGTCCACGGAGTAATTTCTGATAATACCAGTTGTTCACCCAGCTCTTCCCTCACTTCCCGACGCAAAGCCTCTTCGATGCGCTCACCCGGCTCAACACCCCCGCCAGATAGCGCCCACTGACCGGGAAACACGCCGCGGTCGTCAGCCATTTTACACAGTAAATAGCAGCCATCGTTTTGAATTAATGGGCAAACAATTGTTCTTTGGCGCATAGGTCAAGTCCTTCCAGGGGAGATTGAGAATTCCATCATCCACCTATCTTACCTTTTGCAGGTTGAAGAAAAAACGCTTCATCGACGATTAAGCCCGTGTGGCTGGGGAAAAATTGATAGTTGTTGAAAATGGCATTCAGAGACGCTCAGCGATAGATTTCATACAAAAATTTAACCTTATCTAAATTTTCTGAGTAGTATTTAGTTACAATATGGTATTGCATCGCTTTTTTAGCTCATTGATTCCTCGCCATCTGGCAGTACAATCCCTCGGTTTTGGGGATATGTTTTGATTCTTGCTGGAAAGGATAGAAAATGAAAAAAAGTTTACTGTTGGGTTTTGCCGGAATGCTGTTTGTTTCTGCGTCGGCGAGCGCAATTAGCATTAGCGGCCAGGCGGGCGAAGATTACACCAACCTTGGCTTCAGTATGGGCACTGAAACCACGGGTCTTGCCCTTAGCGGCAACTGGATGCATAACGATGACGACGGCGATGCGGCTGGTCTGGGGCTGGGTCTGAATATTCCACTCGGTCCACTGCTGGCAACGGTTGGTGGTAAAGGCATTTATACTAACCCGAATGATGCCGATGAGGGTTACGCTGCGGCGGTCGGTGGCGGTTTGCAGTGGCCGATTGGCGACAGCATCCGTCTGTTTGGTGAATACTACTACTCCCCGGATTCACTCTCCAGCGGGATCGACAGCTATGAAGAGGCGAATGCCGGTGCGCGCCTGACCATTATGCGTCCGCTGAGCATCGAAGCCGGTTATCGTTACCTGAATCTGGCGGGCAAAGACGGCAACCGCGATAACGCGATTGCGGATGGCCCGTACGTTGGGGTTAACGCGAGTTTCTGATTTTTCCGGCGCGGCCTTCAGTCGCGCCTTCCCCCCTCCATGCGTTATAGTGTTTTCATCATAAAAGCAGGAGAACACGATGTTAAACGTGGAGATGCTATCCACCGGGGATGAAGTGTTGCACGGACAAATCGTCGACACCAATGCCGCCTGGCTGGCAGATTTTTTCTTTAATCAGGGATTACCGTTAACACGCCGCAATACGGTTGGCGACAATCTGAACGATTTGGTCGCTATTCTGCGTGAGCGTAGCGAACATGCTGATGTACTGATCGTCAATGGCGGCTTAGGGCCGACCAGCGATGATTTGAGCGCACTGGCGGCGGCAACGGCAAAAGGTGAAGGGCTGGTACTGCATGAAGCGTGGCTGGCCGAAATGGCGCGTTTTTTCCGTGAGCGGGGACGCGTCATGGCACCGAGCAATCGCAAACAGGCTGAGCTTCCGGCCAGCGCGGAGTTTATTAATAATCCGGTCGGAACTGCCTGCGGGTTCGCCGTAAAGCTTAATCGCTGCCTGATGTTCTTTACGCCGGGTGTGCCGTCAGAATTTAAAGTCATGGTTGAACATGAGATCCTGCCGCGCCTGCGCGAACGTTTTTCTCTCTCTCAACCCCCGCTATGCCTGCGCTTAACGACTTTTGGTCGTTCTGAAAGCGATCTGGCGCAGAGCCTGGACTCTTTGGTTTTACCGCCCGGGGTGACAATGGGGTATCGCTCGTCGATGCCGATTATCGAGCTGAAGTTAACCGGGCCCGATTCCCAACGTGAAGCGATGCTGGCGCTATGGCCAGAGGTGAAACGTGTTGCCGGCCAGAATATGATTTTTGAAGGTACCGAAGGGTTACCTGTGCAAATTGCCCGTAAGCTCCAGGAGCGCCAGTACAGTCTGACGCTGAGCGAGCAATTTACCGGAGGCTTAATTGCTCTGCAGCTGTCTCGCGCCAGTGCCCCGTTGTTAGCGAGCGAGGTAGTGCCATCTCAGGAAGAAACGCTGGCGCAAACGGCTCACTGGATAACCGAGCGACGCGGCAACCATTATGCCGAACTGGCGCTGGCGGTATCGGGTTTCGAAAACGAACATATTAACTTCGCACTGGCAACACCTGACGGCACGCATGCCTTGCGGGTGCGACTCAATGCAAATCGCTATAGTTTGGCTGTTCGTCAGGAAGTTTGCGCAATGATGGCGCTTAATATGCTGCGGCGTTGGCTAAATGGTCAGGATATCGCCGGGGAACACGGCTGGATAGACGTGGTAGAATCCCTGACGGTTTGATTAGTGGCAGGGAAGGTTACAAACCTTCCCTGTCTGACTCACGCTGTGACATCGTCTGGCAATAACCCGGTAATTAACTGAACCAAATCACGATCAATCCCTTGTTCCAGCATCATGCGAGCGATCCTTGTTGCTTCTTCTTGCGTACCTTTTTGTACTCCTTGTTCCAATCCTTGTTGTAACCCTTGTTGCAGCCCATCGTGGTGGCCTTCTTGTCTGAGTCTCTCTGCGATTGTCATCAGCCTCTCCTTGTTATGAGGGGAACGTTCGGCAACTTTATGGATAAATTCGTTGACGTGAGAAACGTCGCCGTACCGTAGCAGATAATTAAATAGCGTCTGTAGCTGGCTGTCATTAGCGGTGCTTGTAACTAATAACGAGACCAGTCGGTCCACTAATCCCATCAAATCGCGATCGCGGATATGTTTTGCATCAACTCAAGCAACGTAACACGCCGATGTTGCGCGATTTCATCGTCAGGAATCACGGTAATGTCGACCAGCGGAAAAGCTTCCGAATAAAGTTGTCGCGCCAGTTGTGGGTTGTCAAATTCATCCAGCCAGTTGAGTGACCAGGGATAGGGGCTTTGTTGACCGTGATAAAACAACATGGGGATCACCAGCGGCAGCGTTTTATTCCCGACATCAAGATGGTGCTGCATCGCAGCGGTGGCATAGCGCATCAGGCGGAATGCCATGTGCTGCACAGCTGTACTCTGATGTTCGATGACACAATAGATATAGCCATCACCTTCGTGGGTTTTTAGCGACCACAATACGTCGGAGTAGTACGCGCGGAGATCCTGTTCGATAAAACTGGTGGACTCCAGCTTCAGCGTTTGCAAATTGCATATCTCACGTAATGTGACGGGGAGGTGAATCTCCAGAAAATCCCGGGCCATCTCAGGATAAGAAATTATCTTTTTAAAAACCGCATCATGCGGTGTGGATGTGGTGGGTATAGCCATGGTAGTCCGTCACCAGAAAGAGAAGATGGCGTGACGGTATCCACTTTTCACAAGCGCTGCATATGAGAAATTGATTCTTTGCGTGGGTGAATCAGAGATAAATACGCCCGACTGCAACGTATTCAAATAAGCGGAACTGGATGCGCAAAAATGCCCGGTAGCAAACACCACCGGGCAACTGAGTTACCCCAACGCTTTGGCGAGCAGGGTAATAGGATGTTCGCAACGCTTACTTGTCGACATCTCAATCTGCCATTTACACGTTTCACAGTCGGTCACGACGATATCCGCGCCGCTTTCTTCAATCTGGCGGAATAGCGGTGCGCCAATTGACTGTGACGTCGGATAGTTTTCCTTTTTGAATCCGTAAGTTCCGGCAATGCCGCAGCATTGTGAATCCAGCACTGTCAGTTCAAGTCCAGGAATTTGTCGCAGCAGTTCCAGCGTGTAGAGCGTCCAGCCCATTTTCTCCATATGACATGGTGTGTGATAGACCACTTTTAGCGGCAGCGTTTTCAGCGGCAACGTTTTCCCTTCGTCCAGCTTGCGCCACAGCCAGCGTGTAGCCAGTTCAATATGGTCGCGCAGACCTGAGTTGTCGACATCCAGCACTTCAGGGTATTCATCACGTAGCGCAAAGGTACAGGTTGAAGAGGTGGCAATAACCGGGATGCCTTTTCCGTCAATCGCTTCTCGCAGTGAAGCCACATTACTTACCGCCTGCTTACGGGCTTTATCGGTGAAACCGTTGGCGATCAGTGGTACGCCACAGCATTTCTCTTTACTCAGCAGTTGTACGCCGGTACCCATCGCGTTCAGCACTTTTATCAGATCTTTACCGAGTTGCGGATGGTTGTAGTTCACAAAGCAACCGTGGAAAAAGGCGACCTGATCCTGATACTGCGCCTGCTGTGCGGCAATGCTGCGATACCAGCGGCGGAAGGTACCGAAGGAGTACTTCGGCAGCGTACGGCGATGATCGATTTTTAGTGCATAATCAAGAAGCTGGCGCACCGGTTTCAGTGAAGTCGCGGTGTTCACGATGGGTGCGAACGGCGTAGAAACACTGCCCATCAAATCGGTATGGCTTAAGACAAAGTTACGTATCGACGGACGCGTCGTGTCGTATTTGGCACGCGCGCGTTGAATGATATCGCCAATTTTGACATCCGAAGGGCAAGCCACTTCACAGCGTTTGCAGTTGATGCAATATTTCAGCGCATCGTCATATAACGCACCATCTTTCAAACGCAGACGTTCACCGTCAGGGCCGGCTTGTTTAGGACCAGGGTAACCTGGGTTGACACGGCTTACCGGGCAGGCAGTGGTGCACACTGTGCATTTGATACAACTTTCAAAACGTGTGTCGCTCATTGCTGTCCTCCTGCACGTTTCGCAATATGATGTGCGGCGTGTAAAGCGCTCACTGCGCACACTCCGCCTCCACAACCCTGGGCGATAGGGTCAAAACCGCCAAGTACCGATCCGATGGCAAACATATTCTCTACTGTTTTTCCTGCAAGCGATGGACGCAGTTCAGCATCGGTGGTTACGCCAAACTGTTGCCACGGTTGTGGATCAAAGACGTCACGCTGATACCACTGCGCACGTGTGGCGGTTTGGTGCACATCCAGACCGAGAATCGGCTCATGAACGGCTTCGCGCGTGGCAACCAGTCCGCTGCTAAAGAAACTGCCGCTGGCGAGCACGGCGAAACGTGGCCGCAAAGGAATATCGGCATGGTTGCGGGTCCAGATTTCGCTGACAACGCTATCCTGACAGGTGATTTTTTTCACTTCATCACCTGGCATCCACACCCCACCCTGGCGTACAAACTGGCGCTGCAATTTGTTATGCAGGCGCATGCCCAGCACTGACGGCGGTAAAGTTGGTAATAACATCAGTGAGCAGGGCAGGCGGTCGTTGAGCCACTTCCAGAGCCGATCGTCAGCCAGGCCGAAACAGGCTGGCATAATTATCATGTCGCAGGTTTTTGCGATTGGCAGCAGGGCGTCATAGAGCAGCGACCATTTATCTTCGTTATCTAACAGACGAGCAATGTTGACGGCGCGAAACTCGGTTGGGTTATCACGCAGGACATCCAGTTCTGGCAAATCGATTTCAGCCGTTTCGACGCTGAGGTTACGCTGGCGCAGTGAGGCCGCGGCAAGGTGCGCCTGGAAATCCAGTAAGCCGCTAATTCCCACCACACAGACACGTTGCGCTGATAACGGCCAGACCGGCACCTCTGCTGAACTAAGCCAGGTTGAACGCAGGGTTCCCAACGGTGTTACACGTTGATGAGCCTGATGAACCTTACCGTGCAAATGTGTTCCGCACTCTTCCAACAGATCCTGCGCCTGCTGCGCCAGTGCCAGTACGGTCTGCGTGCCGATGGTGCTATAAGGATGACCTGGTGCCTGAGTACGCAGCGCATTCAACCCCGCTTCAATGTCGGTTACCGGCTGACCATCAGGCAGGTTGCTGAGCAAATCCAGTGAGCCGGAGGAAAAGTGCAGAGCGCTTTGGCCGCGGGTAACAATCGTGCAGCGCAGTCCGCTTTTTTGCAGTTGCAGGCCGCATAGCAGTCCAGCGAGGCCGCCGCCGATAATGACGGTATCAAATTTCATCCTGGTGCTCCTTTTCCAGACCACACAACCCTTGATAAACCCAGCGAGTGAATTCGCTTTCGCGCAGTGCATCTCCCCAGGCGATAGGCTGCACACCTTTCCAGCGTTCGTTGAGGAAGTCGGAAAGCTGAGTAATGGATTGTGCTGCGGTAGTGACATTAAAACGTTGCAGCAAACCTGCAGCACGACAGGCACACAATTCGCCCTGGCAGGTCCCCATTCCGACGCGGGTACGGCGACGTAAATCGAGCAGACTGTTGACGGTTAGATTCTCGACGGCGTATTGCACTTCGCCTGCGGTGACCGCTTCGCATTCACAGACCAGGCTGCGATGTTGACGGCCTTCGCTCAGCCACGCTGGGGTACGATCCCCATGGCGATAGACAGCCGAACCGCGTAGCGGCGCAGGTAACGAAATAACGCGTTTAAGCGTATGCTCGGTAGATTCCTGTGAGCCAGGCAACGCGGTGTCTGCGGTTGTGCAAGGCTGGGTATTGCCCAGCTTACGGCAAACAGCATCGGTGGCCCATTCCGCCATCAGGCGGTAGGTCATCAGTTTGCCGCCGGTAATGGTGATAAACCCTTCCAGTCCGTCACGCTCTGCGTGATCGAACAGTACAATCCCACGGCTGACGTTACGACCGGTGGGATCGTCGTCGCTGGCCACCAGCGGACGTACGCCGGAGTAGGCGCGTAAAATGCGCGTTTTCGCCATAATCGGCGCCAGTTTCTCGCCTTCACGCAGCAGAATGTCGACTTCTTCTGCGGTGACGCGGTTGCTGTCGATATCATCGTAATCAATGTGCTGCGAGGTGGTACCGATCAATGAGATGGTATCGCCTGGCACCAGAATATCGGCGTCAGACGGTTTACGGCAGCGGTTGATGACATGCTGGTTAATGCGATGATCCATAATCAGCAACGAACCTTTGGCCGGGAACATACGGATGCTCAGATCGGCATATTCTGCAATGCGTTGACCCCAGATCCCGGCGGCGTTGACGACAACCGGTGCATGCAGGGACTGCATTTCGCCCGTCAGATGATTGCGCACGTTAACGCCGCAAACCGTCGCGCCTTCGCGAATCAGTCCTGTCACTTCATGGGCTGTTAAGATAATCGCACCGTGCTCTCGTGCATCCAGCATGTTGGCGGCGGTTAAGCGGAAAGGATCAACCGTGCCGTCCGGCACTTTTACCGCACCAATCAGCTGTGGATTCACGGAAGGTTCGATAATACGTGCCTGATGAGGGTCAATCGCTTCTGCGCGGATGCCTGCATCTTCACAGGCACGTATAAAAGTGGCCTGGAAAGAGAGTTCATCTTCCGGCAGCGTAATAAACAGACCGTCCGTCGGCTCAACACAATGGCGGGCGATACGTTTCAGAATTTGGTTTTCGCTAATGCATTCGCGGGCAGATTCAGCGTCAGTAACGGCGTAACGTGCTCCGCTGTGCAGCAGGCCGTGGTTACGGCCCGTCGCGCCTGTCGCGATATCGTGGCGTTCTACTAAGATGACGCGCAATCCGCGCAGGGCACAGTCGCGTGCGATCCCTGCACCTGTTGCTCCTCCACCAATGATAATCACGTCACTTGTTTGCGAGTCGCGAGTTTTCATTGTTTTTCCTCACAGTTCGTTTTTTATCATTTAGCCACATAAAAAACATGGATTGTTTGATTTCGCGCATAATCGCTCATAATTCGAAAATGAAACGTGATTCCGTGCGCCTTTATGAACATTTGTCATAAATCTGTAACAATATGTGCTGCGTTTCACATTTTTGTTATGTATCTTTCCTTAACATCGCGGCCACACTGGGAGCGGTAGGGTAGTAATGACGAACTGCAGTGTTTACTTCGAATGAAAGACGGCCACGGAGGCTACACTATGTTGAGCATTTTTAAACCAGCGTCACACACGGCGCGTTTACCTGCAGCGGAGATCGATCCGACATATCGTCGATTACGTTGGCAGATTTTTCTGGGGATATTTTTTGGTTATGCCGCGTACTATCTGGTACGTAAGAACTTTGCCCTTGCGATGCCGTATCTGGTTGAGCAGGGGTTCTCGCGTGGCGATCTGGGTTTTGCGTTGTCCGGTATCTCCATTGCTTACGGATTTTCGAAATTCATCATGGGGTCCGTTTCGGATCGCTCGAATCCGCGCGTTTTCCTGCCAGCGGGTCTGATACTGGCTGCGGCAGTGATGTTGTTTATGGGCTTTGTGCCGTGGGCGACATCGAGCATCGCGGTAATGTTTGTGTTGCTGTTCCTCTGCGGATGGTTCCAGGGGATGGGGTGGCCGCCGTGTGGTCGTACCATGGTGCACTGGTGGTCGCAGAAAGAGCGTGGCGGCATCGTTTCCGTTTGGAACTGTGCGCATAACGTGGGTGGCGGTCTGCCTCCGCTGCTGTTCCTGCTGGGTATGGCCTGGTTTAACGACTGGAAAGCGGCGCTGTACATGCCTGCTTTCGGTGCGATCGTCGTCGCGCTGTTTGCCTTTGCGATGATGCGTGATACGCCGCAATCCTGTGGCCTGCCGCCTATCGAAGAGTACAAGAACGACTATCCGGATGATTACAATGAAAAAGCGGAAGAAGAGCTGACTGCGAAGCAGATCTTCATGCAATACGTACTGCCGAACAAACTGTTGTGGTATATCGCTATCGCCAACGTGTTCGTCTATCTGCTGCGTTACGGTATCCTGGACTGGTCACCGACCTATCTGAAAGAAGTGAAGCATTTTGCACTGGATAAATCGTCCTGGGCTTACTTCCTGTACGAGTATGCCGGTATCCCGGGGACGCTGCTGTGCGGCTGGATGTCGGATAAAGTCTTCCGCGGTAACCGTGGCGCCACCGGCGTGTTCTTTATGACGCTGGTCACCATCGCGACGGTCGTTTACTGGATGAACCCGGCAGGCAATCCGAACGTGGATATGGCTTGTATGATTATCATCGGCTTCCTGATCTACGGCCCGGTCATGTTGATCGGTCTGCATGCGCTGGAACTGGCACCGAAAAAAGCGGCGGGGACGGCGGCAGGCTTCACCGGACTGTTCGGTTATCTCGGTGGTTCTGTGGCTGCGAGCGCCATTGTCGGTTACACCGTTGACTTCTTCGGCTGGGACGGCGGCTTTATGGTGATGATTGGCGGTAGCGTGCTGGCGGTTATTCTGTTGGTAGTCGTCATGATTGGTGAAAAACGCCATCACGAAGAGATGCTGCTCAAGCGTAACGGGGGCTAATAGATGAAAACCACATTGAAAAGTCTCAGCGTGGCGCTGATGCTGGCAGGTATGGTTGTGAGCAGTGCGGCGGTTGCCGCAGATAAAATTGTCATTGCGCACCGTGGCGCCAGCGGATATTTACCGGAGCATACGCTGCCTGCGAAAGCGATGGCTTATGCTCAGGGCGCGGATTTTCTGGAGCAGGATTTGGTGATGACTAAGGATGATCATCTGGTTGTCCTGCATGACCACTATCTTGACCGCGTCACCGATGTTGCTGAGCGCTTCCCGGATCGTGCGCGTAAAGATGGGCGTTACTATGCCATCGACTTTACGCTGGATGAGATCAAATCGCTGAAATTTACCGAAGGTTTCGATATCGAAAATGGCAAAAAGGTACAGACATATCCAGGGCGTTTCCCGATGGGTAAATCTGATTTCCGTGTGCACACTTTCGAAGAAGAAATTGAATTTGTTCAGGGATTAAATCATTCAACCGGTAAAAATATCGGTATTTACCCGGAAATGAAAGCGCCGTGGTTCCATCACCAGGAAGGGAAGGATATCGCCGCTAAGACGCTGGAAGTGCTGAAAAAGTACGGGTACACCGACAAGAACGACAAGGTCTATCTGCAGTGTTTTGATGTCGCAGAGTTAAAGCGCATTAAGAATGAACTGGAACCGAAGATGGGGATGGATCTCAATCTGGTACAGTTGATTGCATATACAGACTGGAATGAAACTCAGGAGAAAAAGCCGGACGGCAGTTGGGTGAATTACAACTACGACTGGATGTTCAAACCGGGTGCCATGAAGCAGGTGGCGGCGTATGCGGACGGCATTGGGCCGGACTACCACATGCTGATTGATGAGAAGTCGAAGAAGGGCAATATCTCGTTAACTGGCATGGTGCAGGACGCACATCAGAATAAGATGGTGGTGCATCCTTATACCGTTCGCGCCGATCAACTGCCGGATTACACCACTGACGTAAACCAGCTGTATGACATTCTTTATAACAAAGCGGGTGTTGACGGGCTGTTCACCGACTTCCCCGACAAAGCAGTGAAATTCCTGAATAAAGAGTAATGGCATAAGGCCTGTGATGCACCTCCGGTCACAGGCATTATTGGACGAAACGTGATTAACTGCTAGATAAGGCCGTCTGCTGTCAACGTTTTCCTACATGCCTGCAGGAGAAATAAAGGGCTGCCGTCTATCGGCGGCTCTTTTGCCAGTAACAATTTTTTTCCCGCCTTGCGTTACAGCTCTATTTCAATATCCCCGTTTGCCCGGCAACAGCAGGGCAATATCTCACCCGGCTGAATAAAGGCCAGAGGTTCGGCAATCCAGTCAACCTGTCCCGCCACCAGGCGGGTACGGCAGGAACCGCAGTAACCTGCACGGCACTGATACTCGACTTCAACGTTGTGCGATTCGAGCGCGGCGAGCAGGGAAGGGTGTTCATCCTGGCACAGCAGTTGTGTGCCAGAGATGCGCAGAGTAACGCGGCCCATCAGAGCTGGAAATTACTCAGGTCGTCGGTATCAACTTCGGCGTCGATTTGGCCGACCAGGTAAGAGCTGACTTCGACTTCCTGCGGTGCAACCTGGACGTTATCGGATACCAGCCAGGTATTGATCCACGGGATCGGGTTCGAGCGTGTCTGGAATGGCAGATCAAGGCCAACAGCCTGCATACGGATATTGGTGATGTACTCAACGTACTGGCACAGAATGTCTTTATTCAGGCCGATCATCGAGCCGTCACGGAACAGATAATCCGCCCACTCTTTTTCCTGCAGCGCGGCCTGTACAAACAGGTCATAGCACTCTTGTTTGCACTCTTCGGCAATTTCCGCCATTTCCGGATCGTCCACGCCGCTGCGCAGCAGGTTCAGCATATGCTGGGTGCCGGTCAGATGCAGGGCTTCGTCGCGGGCAATCAGACGAATGATTTTTGCATTGCCTTCCATCAGTTCGCGTTCCGCAAAAGCGAAAGAGCAGGCAAAGCTGACGTAGAAGCGAATCGCTTCCAGCGCGTTAACGCTCATCAGGCACAGATACAGTTTTTTCTTCAGTTCACGTAGGTTGACGACAACCGTTTTACCATTGACCGTATGCGTGCCTTCGCCCAGCAGATGCCAGTAGCTGGTCATCTCGATCAACTCATCGTAGTAGCTGGAAATGCCTTCCGCGCGTTTCTGGATCTGTTCGTTGGTGACGATATCGTCGAACACCACCGCGGGATCGTTCACGATGTTACGAATGATGTGGGTGTAAGAGCGGGAGTGGATAGTTTCGGAAAATGCCCACGTTTCCACCCAGGTTTCCAGCTCAGGGATAGAAATCAGCGGCAGTAGCGCCACGTTCGGGCTACGTCCCTGAATAGAGTCCAGCAGCGTCTGATACTTCAGGTTGCTGATAAAAATATGTTTTTCATGTTCCGGCAGTGCCTGGAAGTCAATGCGGTCACGTGAAACGTCGACTTCTTCCGGACGCCAGAAGAAAGAGAGCTGCTTTTCGATCAGTTTTTCGAAGATGTCATATTTTTGCTGATCGTAGCGGGCGACGTTCACCGGCTGGCCGAAAAACATCGGTTCCAGAAGCTGGTCATTTTTCGTCTGTGAAAAAGTGGTGTATGCCATTGATGTGAATCCTTTGTGGGATGAGCGCCGGAGGCGGTGCAAGCACCTTGTCCGGCCTACAAACCGTGCAATCGTAGGCCGGGTAAGCGTAGCGCCACCCGGCATCATTCATCAGATCTTACATGCGCCGCTTTCGCAGCCATCATCCTGAATGGATGGCACCAAATCGTCCTGAGAATCTTCCGCACCGTCACGGGTGTTCTGATAATACAGCGTTTTGACACCAAATTTGTAGGCGGTGAGCAGGTCTTTCAGTAACTGCTGCATCGGCACTTTTCCTGATGTGAAACGTGACGGATCGTAGTTGGTGTTGGCAGAAATCGACTGATCGATAAATTTCTGCATGATCCCCACCAGTTGCAGATACCCGTCATTGTTCGGCATCTCCCACAGCAGTTCGTACGCGTCGTGCAGGTGTTCGTAGTCCGGCACAACCTGACGCAGAATGCCATCTTTGGATGCTTTAATGCTCACGTAGCCGCGCGGCGGTTCAATGCCGTTAGTGGCGTTGGAGATCTGTGAAGAGGTCTCCGACGGCATCAGCGCGGACAGCGTGGAGTTACGCAGACCGTGGGTCTTAATGGACTCACGCAGTTGCTCCCAGTCCAGGTGCAACGGCTCGTTGGCAATGGCATCCAGATCTTTCTTATAAGTATCGATCGGCAAAATACCCTGCGCATAGGTGGTTTCGTTGAACCATGGGCATGCGCCTTGCTCTTTTGCCAGCTCGTTAGAGGCTTTCAGCAGGTAATACTGAATGGCTTCAAAGGTTTTGTGGGTCAGGTTATTCGCGCTGCCGTCAGAGTAACGCTTACCGTTTTTCGCCAGCCAGTAGGCGTAGTTGATTACGCCAATACCCAGCGTACGACGGCCCATGGCGCCACGTTTAGCGGCCGGAATTGGATAATCCTGGTAATCCAGCAGCGCATCGAGAGCACGCACAGCCAGTACGGCCAGTTCTTCCAGCTCATCCAGGCTGTCGATAGCACCAAGGTTGAATGCGGACAACGTACACAGCGCGATTTCACCGTTCTCGTCGTTCACATCGGTCAACGGTTTGGTCGGCAGTGCGATTTCCAGACACAGGTTGGACTGGCGTACCGGTGCGACAGCCGGATCAAACGGGCTGTGGGTGTTGCAGTGGTCAACGTTCTGAATGTAAATGCGACCAGTAGAGGCACGTTCCTGCATCATCAGCGAGAACAGCTCAACCGCTTTCACGCGCTGTTTGCGGATGCTGTCGTCGTTTTCATATTTTGTGTACAGGCGTTCAAACTCGTCCTGATCGGCGAAGAATGCGTCGTACAGGCCCGGAACATCGGACGGGCTGAACAGCGTGATGTCACCACCTTTCAGCAGGCGGGTATACATCAGCTTGTTGATTTGTACGCCGTAGTCCATGTGACGGACGCGGTTGCCTTCTACGCCACGGTTGTTTTTCAGCACCAGCAGGCTTTCTACTTCCAGATGCCACATCGGGTAGAACAGCGTAGCGGCACCGCCGCGAACGCCGCCCTGAGAGCAGGATTTAACCGCTGTCTGGAAGTGTTTGTAGAATGGGATACAGCCGGTGTGGAACGCTTCACCGCCGCGAATCGGGCTACCCAGCGCACGAATGCGACCCGCGTTGATACCAATGCCAGCACGCTGAGAAACGTATTTTACAATTGCGCTGGACGTGGCGTTGATTGAATCCAGGCTGTCGCCGCACTCGATCAGTACACAGGAACTGAACTGACGGGTTGGGGTGCGCACGCCGGACATGATGGGGGTTGGCAGCGAAATTTTAAACGTAGAAACGGCGTCGTAGAAACGTTTAACGTATTCCAGACGGGTTTCACGCGGGTAGTTAGAAAACAGGCAGGCAGCGACCAGAATGTAGAGGAACTGTGCGCTTTCATAAATCTCACCGGTCACACGGTTTTGCACCAGATATTTGCCCTCTAACTGCTTCACCGCAGCATAAGAGAAGGTCATATCACGGTCGTGCACGATGAACGAGTCCATCTGCTTGAACTCTTCTTCCGTGTAGTCTTCCAGCAGATGATTATCGTATTTGCCCATTTCAACCATTTTCACCACATGGTCGAACAGTTTTGGCGGCTCAAACTCGCCGTAGGCTTTTTTACGCAGGTGGAAAATTGCCAGGCGAGCAGCCAGGTACTGATAATCCGGCGCGTCGCGGGAGATCAGGTCTGCAGCTGCTTTGATGATTGTTTCATGGATATCGGAAGTCTTGATACCGTCATAAAACTGAATGTGGGAGCGCAACTCGACCTGTGAAATCGATACGTTATTCAGTCCTTCTGCCGCCCAATCCAGAACTCGATGGATTTTGTCGAGATTGATGCGCTCTGTACTACCATCACGCTTTGTCACCAGCAGACTCTGATTCATGTGGTTTTTTACCTGTCCGTGAAAGAAAAAATATCCCCCATATTATCCACAGTGCCATGTTGTGACTAAGTCTGTGGATAAATACTATATGTAGGGGTTGTTTGATAAAATAGACGCTATATGGTGAGTATTCTAGTAGGGATTCTTTTCAGCACAAGAGTTGATTTTGAGGTTAAATTGAGGTTGCAAAAGGGTAAGAATCGCTAAGTGCGCGTCTTATAAGGCCTGGCGGGGATGTCAATAATTGAGAAAAAAAATAGAAAATTTGATCGAGTGCTGATTTCTTCATCTAAGGCAAAGAAAGTTCTTATGATCTGGCACAAAAATTGCCCTAAGGCGCCTACTCAGGATCAGTAGGCGATGCGTAATCACGTAGGCTGATAAGCGAAGCGTCATCAGGCGTTAAAGCCCGGAGTCGTGCCGGATGGCGGCGCTGGTGCGCTTTATCCGGCCTACAATCGAGCGTCATCAGGCCATGAGCGCCGGCTTATTCGCTTTTGGCGGTGGTATGCACCATATAGTTCACATCCACGCCGGGGCCCAGTTTGAAGGTGTTGGTAATGGGGTTGTAATGCAGACCAGTCATGTGACGCTCTTTCAGCACAGTCTGGTCAACCCACTGTAACAATTCAGCCGGCTTAATAAATTTTTTCACATCGTGCGTACCTTTAGGCACCATGCGCAGAATATATTCCGCGCCGACCACGGCCATCAACCAGGATTTACCGTTACGGTTGAGCGTGGAGAAAAATACTTCGCCGCCGGGTTTGACCAGTCTGGCGCAGGCTCTGACCACCGACTGCGGGTCTGGTACGTGTTCCAGCATTTCCATACAGGTGACGACGTCATACTGGTGCGCATATTTCTCGGCGTGTTCTTCGACAGTCTCCTGCACATACTCAACATGAATGCCACTTTCCAGCGCATGCAGTTTTGCCACCTGTAAGGGTTCAAACCCCATATCCAGGCCGGTGACCGTTGCGCCTTCACGCGCCATGCTTTCTGCCAGAATCCCGCCGCCGCAGCCGACGTCGAGTACCTTTTTACCAAACAGACCACCTGACCGTTCGGCGATATAGCCCAGACGCAGCGGGTTTATGCGGTGCAGAGGCTTAAATTCACCCTCAAGATCCCACCAGCGCGACGCGACTGCTTCAAATTTGGCAATTTCTTCATGGTCAACGTTGTGAGTTACCGGGGGTTTTTCGGCATTCATTGGGGCTTCTACTCCTAAATTTGCGATGCAAACGAGTATATCAGCCTGACGGGATGAATAAAGCCTCTGTCAGGGGGAATCCATTTACCTGAATCTTCACGTATGTGTTATAATTTGCGACCTTTGAATCCGGGATACAGTAGAGGGATAGCGGTTAGATGAGCGACCTTGCGAGAGAAATTACACCGGTCAACATTGAGGAAGAGCTGAAGAGCTCCTATCTGGATTATGCGATGTCGGTCATTGTTGGCCGTGCGCTGCCGGACGTCCGAGATGGCCTGAAGCCGGTACACCGTCGCGTACTTTACGCCATGAACGTATTGGGCAACGACTGGAATAAAGCCTATAAAAAATCTGCCCGTGTCGTTGGTGACGTAATCGGTAAATACCACCCTCATGGTGATACCGCCGTTTACGACACCATTGTTCGTATGGCGCAGCCATTCTCCTTGCGTTACATGCTGGTGGATGGTCAGGGTAACTTTGGTTCTGTCGATGGCGACTCCGCAGCTGCGATGCGTTATACGGAAATCCGTATGTCGAAAATCGCCCACGAGCTGATGGCTGACCTGGAAAAAGAAACGGTTGATTTCGTCGATAACTACGACGGCACTGAACGCATTCCAGACGTTATGCCAACCAAAATTCCTAACCTGCTGGTGAACGGTTCGTCCGGTATCGCGGTAGGTATGGCAACCAATATTCCGCCGCACAACCTGACGGAAGTGATCAACGGCTGTCTGGCATATATTGACGATGAAAACATCAGCATTGAAGGGCTGATGGAACATATTCCGGGTCCGGACTTCCCGACCGCAGCGATCATCAATGGTCGTCGTGGTATCGAAGAAGCTTACCGTACCGGTCGCGGCAAGGTATACATTCGCGCACGTGCAGAAGTTGAAGCTGACGCGAAAACTGGCCGTGAAACCATCATCGTGCATGAAATTCCGTATCAGGTGAACAAAGCACGCCTGATCGAGAAAATCGCCGAGCTGGTAAAAGACAAACGCGTTGAAGGCATCAGCGCGCTGCGTGACGAGTCTGACAAAGACGGGATGCGCATCGTGATTGAAGTCAAACGCGATGCGGTCGGGGAAGTGGTGCTGAACAACCTCTACTCCCAGACCCAACTGCAGGTTTCTTTCGGTATCAACATGGTTGCGCTGCACCATGGTCAGCCGAAGATCATGAACCTGAAAGAGATTATCGCTGCATTTGTTCGTCACCGTCGTGAAGTGGTTACCCGCCGTACTATTTTTGAACTGCGTAAAGCCCGCGACCGTGCACACATCCTCGAAGCGCTGGCGATTGCTCTTGCCAACATCGATCCGATCATCGAACTGATCCGTCGTGCACCGACCCCAGCTGAAGCGAAAGCGGCGCTGGTTGCTCGTTCCTGGGAACTGGGTAACGTCTCTGCCATGCTGGAACGTGCCGGTGATGATGCCGCGCGTCCTGAGTGGCTGGAGCCAGAATTTGGCGTGCGTGACGGCCAGTACTATCTGACTGAACAGCAGGCCCAGGCGATTCTGGATCTGCGTCTGCAGAAACTGACCGGCCTTGAGCATGAAAAACTGCTCGACGAATACAAAGAGCTGCTGGAGCAGATCGCTGAACTGCTGCACATTCTGGGCAGTGCCGATCGTCTGATGGAAGTTATCCGTGAAGAGATGGAGCTGGTTCGTGAGCAGTTCGGCGACGCACGTCGTACCGAAATCACCGCGAACAGCGCTGACATCAACATCGAAGATCTGATTAGCCAGGAAGATGTTGTCGTGACCTTGTCTCATCAGGGCTACGTGAAATATCAGCCGTTAACCGACTACGAAGCACAGCGTCGTGGCGGGAAAGGTAAATCAGCAGCACGCATTAAAGAAGAAGACTTTATCGACCGCCTGCTGGTGGCCAACACCCATGACACGATCCTCTGCTTCTCCAGCCGTGGTCGTTTGTACTGGATGAAGGTTTATCAGCTACCGGAAGCGAGCCGTGGCGCGCGTGGACGTCCAATCGTCAACCTGCTGCCGCTGGAAGCCAACGAACGTATCACCGCGATTCTGCCAGTACGCGAGTACGAAGAGGGCGTGAACGTCTTTATGGCGACCGCCAGCGGTACCGTGAAGAAAACGGCGCTGACCGAGTTCAGCCGTCCGCGTTCAGCCGGTATCATTGCGGTTAATCTGAACGAAGGCGACGAACTGATTGGCGTTGACCTGACGTCCGGTTCCGATGAAGTCATGCTGTTCTCTGCTGCCGGTAAAGTGGTGCGCTTCAAAGAAGACGCCGTTCGTGCGATGGGGCGTACCGCGACCGGTGTACGTGGTATCAAGCTGGCCGGGGAAGATAAAGTTGTTTCTCTGATTGTTCCGCGCGGTGAAGGTGCCATCCTGACCGTGACGCAGAACGGCTACGGTAAGCGTACCGCAGCGGAAGAGTATCCGACGAAGTCTCGTGCGACGCAGGGCGTTATCTCCATCAAAGTCACCGAACGCAACGGTTCCGTTGTGGGCGCAGTGCAGGTTGAGGATACCGACCAGATCATGATGATCACCGATGCCGGTACGCTGGTGCGTACACGCGTGTCGGAAATCAGCGTGGTAGGGCGTAACACCCAGGGCGTGATCCTCATCCGCACGGCGGAAGATGAAAACGTAGTCGGCCTGCAACGTGTTGCTGAACCGGTTGATGATGAAGAGCTCGACTCCATCGACGGCAGCGCTGCGGAAGGGGACGAGGATATAGCTCCTGAAGCTGAGAGCGACGATGATGCGGCAGATGACGCAGAAGAGTAATTAAGTTGTGATGAGAAGGGTCGGAGAAATCCGACCCTTTTTTATTGGCATTGCGACAAAAGACATTTACCGCTACCTTAACCACACTCTATTGATACCCTGAGGCGGAGCTTCGCCCCTTTGAAATACCTTGCTTCCGTTCATTCAACTCTAAAAGTCTCACGCTACCTGTTCAGAGCGCTGGCCTTACTGGTCTGGTGTCTGATTGCTTTTGCTTCGGTGTTCTACATTGTGAATGCGCTGCACCAGCGAGAGTCTGAGATCCGTCAGGAGTTTAATCTCAGCTCCGATCAGGCCCAACGCTACATTCAGCGTACTTCTGACGTAATAAAAGAGCTGAAATACATTGCTGAAAACCGATTAACGGCAGAAAACGGCGTGATGTCATTGCGGGCACGGGATGATAAAACCGTGGTGCCGAATTTTGAACCGCTGTTTGCTGATTCCGACTGTGCGGTGATGGGTAATGCCTGGCGTGGCTCGCTGGAGTCATTGGCGTGGTTTATGCGCTACTGGCGCGACAATTTCTCAGCGGCTTATGATTTGAACCGTGTGTTCCTGATCGGCAGCGATAACCTCTGTATGGCCAATTTTGGTCTGCGGGATATGCCTGTCGAACGTGACGAGGCGCTGAAAGCGCTGCATGAGCGCATCATTAAGTATCGCAATGCACCGCAGGAAGAAAACGGCAATAACCTGTTCTGGATAAGCCAGGGACCGCGTCCGGGGGTGGGGTATTTTTATGCACTGACGCCGGTCTATCTTGCCAATCGTCTGCAGGCGTTGCTGGGTGTGGAACAGCCGATTCGTATGGAGAACTTCTTCACGCCGGGCAGTTTGCCGATGGGGGTGACAATCCTTGATGAAAATGGTCATGCGCTGATTTCACTCACCGGTCCTGAAGGCAATATTCAGTCTGAACCGCGCTGGATGCAGGAGCGCTCGTGGTTTGGCTACACGCCGGGCTTTCGTAATCTGGTGTTGAAGAAAAACCTGCCGCCATCATCGCTCAGTATTGTGTACTCCGTGCCGGTCGATCTGGTGCTGGAGCGGATACGCATGATGATCCTGAATGCGGTTCTGCTGAATGTGCTGGTAGGTGCAGCGTTGTTTATGCTGACGCGCATGTATGAGCGGCGTATTTTTATTCCAGCGGAAAGCGATGCCCAGCGCCTGGAAGAGCATGAACAGTTTAACCGTAAAATTGTGGCTTCTGCACCGGTCGGTATTTGTATTCTGCGCACAATTGATGGCATTAATATTCTGAGCAACGAGCTGGCGCATACCTATCTCAACATGCTGACGCATGAAGACAGGCAACGGTTGACGCAAATTATCTGCGGCCAGCAGGTTAATTTCGTCGATGTGTTGACCAGCAATAATACCAATCTGCAAATCAGCTTTGTGCATTCACGTTATCGCAATGAGAACGTAGCGATATGCGTCCTGGTCGATGTGAGTGCTCGTGTGAAAATGGAAGAGTCGTTACAGGAGATGGCGCAGGCGGCGGAACAGGCCAGCCAGTCAAAATCAATGTTCCTTGCGACGGTGAGTCATGAATTACGCACGCCCCTGTATGGCATTATCGGCAACCTTGACCTGCTGCAAACGAAAGAACTGCCCAGCGGAGTGGATCGCCTGGTGACGGCGATGAATAACTCCTCCAGCCTGTTATTGAAGATTATCAGTGATATTCTCGATTTCTCGAAAATTGAATCCGAACAGTTGAAGATTGAACCGCGTGAATTTTCACCGCGGGAAGTGATGAGCCATATTACGGCCAACTATCTGCCGCTGGTGGTACGCAAGCAACTGGGATTGTACTGTTTCATTGAACCGGATGTGCCAGTGGCATTAAATGGCGATCCGATGCGCTTACAGCAGGTCATTTCTAACCTGTTGAGTAATGCGATTAAATTCACTGATACCGGCTGTATTGTGTTGCATGTTCAGTGCAGCGGCGACTACCTCAGCATTCGTGTGCGTGATACTGGCGTGGGGATCCCGGCCAAAGAAGTCGTTCGTCTGTTCGATCCCTTCTTCCAGGTGGGGACGGGTGTGCAGCGTAATTTCCAGGGGACCGGGTTGGGTCTGGCTATCTGTGAAAAACTGATCAGCATGATGGACGGGGATATTTCCGTTGATTCTGAACCGGGGATGGGGAGCCAGTTTACGCTGAGGATACCGCTGTATGGTGCTCAGTATCCACAGAATAAAAGTGTGGACGGTCTTGCCAGTACCCGCTGCTGGCTGGCGGTGCGAAACGCGTCACTCTATCACTTTATCGAATCCAGCCTCACGCGTACCGGGATGACGGTGCTGCGTTATGAGGGGCAGCAACCTGATGCAAATGATGTATTGATTGCTGATGATGTGTTGGATCAGGCGTGGCAGGGACGAGCCACGGTGATTTTCTGTCGTCGCCACATTGGTATTCCGCTGGAAAGAACGCCTGGCGAGTGGGTGCACAGTGTGGCATCACCGCACGAGTTGCCAGCGCTGCTGGCGCATATCTACAGCGTTGAACTGGGCAGTGAAGAGCTTTCCACCGCGTTGCCAGCTCCGGACAAAGTGGGAGCCACAAACGATGACATGATGATTCTGGTGGTTGACGATCATCCGATTAACCGTCGTTTACTGGCCGATCAGTTGGGATCGTTGGGGTATCAGTGTAAAACCGCCAACGACGGTGTGGACGCGCTCAATGTGTTGAGTAAAAACCATATTGATATCGTGCTGAGCGACGTCAACATGCCGAATATGGATGGCTATCGTTTGACGCAGCGCATTCGCCAACTGGGGTTAACGCTGCCGGTGATCGGTGTGACGGCCAATGCTCTGGCGGAAGAGAAGCAGCGTTGTCTGGAGTCGGGAATGGACAGTTGCTTATCCAAGCCAGTAACGTTAGACGTGCTGAAGCAGACGCTAACGGTCTATGCGGATCGCGTGAGAAAAACGCGGGGATAAAAGAGGAAGGGTAGCGCTGTGTGCTTTATCCGGCCTACAGAACATACACAACGCTGTATTGTTCGTAGGCCAGATAAACGCGGTGCCATCAGGCAGATGATATGAAACCGAATTACTCTTTGTCTGACGGGCTTAACGTCACAGATGACAGATAATTCAGCAGGGCGATATCGTTTTCCACGCCGAGTTTCATCATTGCAGATTTTTTCTGGCTACTGATGGTTTTAATACTGCGATTGAGCTTTTTAGCGATTTCAGTCACCAGGAAACCTTCGGCAAACAGGCGCAGAACTTCACTTTCTTTCGGTGACAGGCGTTTGTCGCCATAACCGCTGGCGCTGATTTTTTCCAGCAGGCGAGAGACGCTTTCCGGGGTGAATTTCTTACCTTTTTGCAGCGCCGCCAGCGCCTTAGGCAGGTCAGTTGGCGCACCTTGTTTCAGCACGATCCCTTCAATGTCGAGATCCAGTACCGCGCTCAGGATGGCCGGGTTGTTGTTCATGGTCAAAACGATGATCGACAGGCTCGGGAAATGGCGTTTGATATATTTAATTAACGTGATCCCATCACCATATTTATCTCCCGGCATTGAGAGATCGGTAATCAACACATGAGCATCTAATTTAGGCAAATTGTTGATCAGTGCAGTGGAGTCTTCAAATTCGCCGACAACGTTCACCCACTCGATTTGTTCAAGTGATTTACGAATACCGAACAGTACAATCGGATGGTCATCGGCAATAATTACGTTCATAGTGTTCATGTATTGGGCTACCTTGCTACAGCAAGCTCTTGACGTAAACGTCAATGTCGCTGATGTACTTTTCTATACCTGGAGCATCTTTCTCTTGAATAAGATGTTCCAGCGCTTCACATAACTGCTTGCCGGGTACCAGATTAAGCATGGCAAACACGCCTTTCAGGCGATGGGCCGTTTGGGCTAACGCAGCGAAATCGCTGGTTGCTGCCTCAGTATACAACCTCTTAACATCATCCGGTACTGTGTCTACAAAGAGTGCATAGTAACCACTGGCATGAAGTTCGGCGTTTTCATCACCGCCGAGGGGGAGTTCCTGGATCTCTTCTTGCGCCAGTTGTTCTTCTATTAGCTCCAGAACAGCTTCCTGCATAGCATTGCTCATATTAAAGTTGACGCGCAGCTGACCGGGGCCAATTTTTCGCACGCCAGACTCATCATCGCTTAAAAGCAAGCCCGAGGCAGTAAGATTAGACGGATTATCAGTGATAAAGAGATCATATTCTTGACTATTCAGTCGCTCATCGGGCGTGATGCAGGTTGCTCCCCAGTTTTCCAGCTGACGCAATACAATGCTGCGTACGTCATTTGAGGTGACGTCAACCATCACACAGACGTCATCCAACAGCCGTTCTTCATTATCAGCATGTTGGTCATGCAGCGGCATCTTAACATGGACGATATAACGCGTTCCAAGTTCTTCCCGCGCTTTAATATTCAGATGTCCACCCAGTTTGCGCGCTAGCTGATCGCACAACCAGAACGTGAGTGGATTCGCTTTGCCATATCGATCGCTCTGCGTGTCATTACTGAACGGAAAGTGCAGGTTATCAATTTCATTCAGCGCGACGCCTTCCCCGGTATCCAGAATACGGAGGGTCAGACGCTCTGCCTCCGACTCATCCTGGTCGACGTCCAGCGTAATTTTGCCAATCTGCGTTGTGGTCACGGCATATTGGATTAGCAGCAGCAAAATACGACGTAGGGCATCGCGGTCGCCGCGGCGCTCATCATTGGCGCTCAGGTGATTTTTAATCAGCAGCTGTAACCCTTTACGCTTGATGGCGGGTAGCACTTCAGGTACCACGTCGTCAATTAACGCCTGCACGGAAAACAGCGTTGATTCACTTTTCCAGTCATCGCTTTCCAGAAGATTGGCCAACTGAATCTCATCGACCATACGTACCAGAACGTCTGCCTGGTTTGCCAGTTTGTGGCTGTCGGGCGTATTGAGTGCGGCAGCATTGATGGCCAGCGTTTTGGCGGGATCTTTCAGTGCGCGACCAATGTTTTGCATAAAGGCGGCGCGAGCCTGTTGGTTTTTCTCATACAGTCGCTGCGCTTGTTTCAGCTTTTTATTTACCAGCACTTCGCGGTCCTGGTCGCGAATGATAAAGATCTGCGTGCGGGCTGAGATCTGGCTGCGGAACAGCCTGATCTCATACAATTCATTATTGATTGTGGCCTGGATGACCCCCTGATGCTGCTCCGCCATGCTGGTGATATTTTGCAGATTTAAATGTGGCAGCAGGTGGTCGGCAATTTTATTGCTGATAACTGTGCGGTTGGATTCCTGGTCGTGAACCAATAACCCCAGCGGCAGCAGTGAAACAATTTCTTCATTGATTGCACGAAGCACCCGGAGTTCATTATTTGCGGCAAGGTTTGGCACCACTTCGTTTGAGCGGGCAGGGAGGTGGCGGAAAGTGGTATAGCCAAACAGCGCCAGCGCCAGCAGAGCGATGTTCAGTAACAGCGGCAGCAGAATGCTTTGCAGCGTATCAAGCAGTAATGAACCAAAGGGAACCTGCCAGACCAGTCGCATATCCGTTGAATTTAGCGCTGAGGAGATCTCAATCTTGCTATTGTTAAAGTTGATGCTGACGCTGTCAGGCGACTCTTTTTCACTGAGATGCTCAGCCGTAGACGTGGCATCAGGCTCCAGGTGAAAACTGTCCAACTGCATGCCCGGCGGGATCAAATCATTAATCGGCAGGTCAAACGCGACCACGGTTGCCAGATGCCCTGGCTGATTAAAGGTTGTGCGTAACGTGAAGTAATGGCCGTTTTGCCAGACCAGTCGGCGAAGGGATGAGAAGCTTTCACGCTCATCGAGCGCATTGGCCTGTTGTAACATTTCAGCGCGGCGCGAATCGACAATATTGCCAATTGTCGATTCTTTAAAGCCGGAGGTGAGATCTTTCAGCGGCAACGTTGAGATAAGGATCAGGCTATTGTCCTGACCATTTAGGTAATACATTGACCACGGAACATTTTCCGCGCCCCACAGCGTATCCAGATAGGTAGAGATGCGTTGGGTCATCTCCAGCGTAGAACTATCATGCGAGCCGAAAATCAGCGCCTCGGTCTTTCTACGGGGTTTTTCAAGATAGTAGACATCTTGCTTGAGTCGGGTTTCCTGTAACCCGTCGGCAGTCGATGAGTTGGTTGTCGCTGCAATATTGTCATAGATTTGCCAGGTCACGTATCGCCAGGTATCTACCCTTTTATGAATAGCGTGGGTGATATCGACAATCTGATAGCTCTTATCTTTTAGCCAGGTGTTGACCGCGCTCTGGACCATCACGCCCATCATCACCAACAGCACAACGATGAGTAATAAGAAGAAACGGGTAATACTTCCCGGAAGCAGGGAGAATCGGGTAGAAGCCGTTGTGTCAGACTGACTCATTCGTGTTTATGACCTGTTAAAACGACGCTAAAGATGAAGGGGCAGTATAAAGGGTAATGTATGAATTGCCATACTTACGCAACATCTGCTGAGCTGCGTTTTTTATTGCTGTGTATCGTTGCCAGGCAGGCAATGCAAACGTGTACAGCCGGTCACTATCAGTATAAATAGAGGTATGAAACCTACAGATTTAGCATTAAATAACAAGAAATTATTTACCTGATTTATATGTGATGGTGAACAGGTGAGATAGTTAATAGTCGTTATAGTTTTTCATTGGTAGCACAGAACGGTGATGTTTGTGTAAAGAAGGGTAAAAAAAAACCGAACGCAGAGCATTCGGCTGAAATAGGGGTAAACAGACATTCATAAATGAATGACGGTAATAAATAAAGTTAATGATGATAGCGAGTCTATTTTAGTTGTGAGTGAAGATTTTGTTTTATCATTCAGTGCTATGGTTGTGTTTTGCGTAATTTATTGATTTATATATATTTTGTAATGATTCTTGACTATTCGTGCTTATTATCACCATTTTATTAATTAAAAAAAGTTCCCTTTTGTTAATATTTTGAAACATCTACATCGATAAATGAAACATCTTTAAAGTATTAGTATCATATTCGTGTTGGATTATTCTGTATTTTTGCGGAGAATGAAGTTGCCGACTGGTTAATGAGGGTTAGCCAGTGAGCAGTGGCATAAAAAAGCAATAAAGGCATATAACAGAGGGTTAATAACATGAAAGTTAAAGTACTGTCCCTCCTGGTACCGGCTCTGCTGGTAGCAGGCGCAGCAAATGCGGCTGAAATTTACAACAAAGACGGCAACAAATTAGATCTGTACGGTAAAGTCGACGGTCTGCACTATTTCTCTGATGACTCTACTAAAGATGGTGATCAGACCTATATGCGTATCGGCTTCAAAGGTGAAACCCAGGTTAACGACCAACTGACCGGTTACGGCCAGTGGGAATACCAGATCATGGGTAACTCCTCTGAAAACGAAAACAACGCCTGGACGCGTGTCGCGTTTGCCGGTCTGAAATTCGCTGATGCAGGTTCTTTCGACTACGGTCGTAACTACGGCGTGGTTTATGACGTCACGTCCTGGACCGACGTTCTGCCGGAATTCGGCGGCGATACCTACGGTTCTGACAACTTCATGCAGCAGCGTGGTAACGGCTTTGCAACCTACCGTAACACCGATTTCTTCGGTCTGGTTGATGGTCTGAACTTTGCCCTGCAGTACCAGGGTAAAAACGGCAGTCCGGAAGGTGAAGGCATGACTGGCGTGACTGGCAACGGTCGTGACGCACTGAATCAGAACGGTGACGGCGTCGGCGGATCTATCACTTATGATATCGGTGAAGGCTTCTCCCTGGGTACCGCGGTCACCAGCTCCAAACGTACTGATGAGCAGAACAAGCTGAACTTCGGTACCGGCGATCGTGCTGAAACCTACACCGGCGGTCTGAAATACGACGCGAACAATGTGTACCTGGCAGCACAGTACACCCAGACCTACAACGCAACGCGTGCAGGTAAACTGGGCTGGGCTAACAAAGCACAGAACGTTGAAGCTGTTGCGCAGTACCAGTTCGACTTCGGTCTGCGTCCGTCCGTGGCTTACCTGCAGTCCAAAGGTAAAGATCTGGACAGCGGCTACGGCGACCAGGATATCCTGAAATATGTTGATGTTGGCGCGACCTACTACTTCAACAAAAACATGTCTACCTATGTTGATTACAAAATCAACCTGCTGGATGACAACCAGTTCACCCGTAATGCAGGTATCTCTACCGATGATATCGTAGCACTGGGTCTGGTTTACCAGTTCTAATCTGTATCTATTTCTATCAAAGGCCCTACGGGGCCTTTTTTAATGCCGTTTTTCTGACGTACAAACACTCTTTTTTGGTGTACTCTTGCGCCCGTTTTCATAAGGGTAATCACGTATGGATATGATTTTTTATCGTGCAGCTCTCGTGGCTGTAACACTCTTTTTTGTCGGGTGCGATGAGGCTCCGAAATCAACCCAGACCGCGCCATCAACCGCGACAGTCCTGGAAGGCAAAACAATGGGCACTTTCTGGCGGGTCAGTGTGGTTGGCGTGGATGCCAAACGTGCCGGAGAGTTGCAGGCGAAGATCCAGACTCAGCTCGATGCTGATGATCAACTGCTTTCTACCTATAAGAACGATTCTGCGCTGATGCGTTTTAACCTGTCAAAAAGCCTGTCACCGTGGCCGGTGAATGATGCGCTGGCGGATATTGTGACATCGGCGTTACGTATTGGCGCAAAAACCAACGGCGCGATGGACATCACCGTCGGTCCGTTGGTCAACCTGTGGGGCTTTGGTCCACAGCAGCAACCGCTGCATACTCCTGTGCAGGCAAGAATTGATGCGGCAAAAGCGCAAACCGGGCTTTCACATCTGAAGGTTGTTAATGAGGCGCACCAGAATTATCTGCAGAAAGATCTGCCGGCGCTGTACGTTGATCTCTCCACCGTGGGGGAAGGGTATGCGGCTGACCATCTGGCGCGATTGATGGAACAGGAAGGGATCGCCCGCTATCTGGTTTCTGTTGGTGGTGCTCTGAACAGCCGTGGAATGAATGCCGAGGGGCAACCGTGGCGTGTGGCAATACAGAAACCGACCGATCGTGAAAACGCGGTCCAGGCGATTGTCGATATCAATGGGCATGGTATCAGCACCTCCGGTAGCTATCGCAACTATTACGAACTGGACGGAAAACGTCTGTCCCATGTTATCGATCCGCAAACCGGCCGTCCGATCGAACACAATCTGGTCTCTGTGACGGTGATTGCACCTACGGCGCTGGAGGCTGACGGTTGGGATACCGGGCTAATGGTGCTTGGCCCGCAAAAAGCCAAAGAGGTCGTGCGTCGCGAAGGGTTGGCGGTGTATATGATTGTTAAAGAAGGCGAAGGGTTTAAAACCTGGATGTCGCCGCAATTTAAAAGCTTCCTGGTCAGCGAAAAAAATTAAAAAGCAAGATTGCGGGTTTTTATAACCCACAATGCGGACACACTGAGGCTAAGCGCTATGCTTAACAAAGGAGTCCATCATGACAAATCTCTTACATATAACTGATGATGAACGCTGGCAGTCTGTGCTGGACCGTGACGCGGATGCTGACGGTCAGTTTGTTTTTGCTGTTCAGACTACCGGCATTTTTTGTCGACCGTCCTGTCGGGCAAAACATGCGCTGCGTAAAAATGTCAGTTTCTTCGCGGATGCAGAGCAGGCACAGGCGGCAGGGTTTCGTCCCTGCAAACGTTGCCAGCCGGACAAAGATAGCGCGCAACAGCAGCGGCTGGGCAAAATAGCCCACGCCTGTCAGTTGCTGGAGCGAGAGTCCCCCCTCACACTGGAGGCTCTTGCGCAGCATGTTGCGATGAGCCCGTTTCACCTGCATCGCCTGTTCAAAGCAACCACCGGGATGACCCCCAAAGCCTGGCAACAGTCGTGGCGTGCCCGTCGCCTGCGTGACGCGCTGGCAAAAGGCGCACCGGTAACGCAGGCGATTCTTGACGCCGGATTCCCCGACAGCAGCAGCTATTACCGCAAAGCGGATCAGGCGTTAGGCATGACCGCCAGGCAATTTCGTAAAGGCGGCGGTAATGTTTCTGTGCGCTATACCCTCGCAGATTGCGCTCTGGGTCGCTGCCTGGTAGCGGAAAGTGAACGAGGTATCTGCGCGATCTTGCTGGGCGACGACGATGCTACGCTGATAGCAGAATTGCAGGAACTGTTTCCGACGGCACGTGACGAGCCCGCCGATGCGGAGTTTCAACAACATGTGCGTGAAGTGATCGCCGTGATTAACACGCGCAATACTGCACTGTCACTGCCGCTGGATATTCAGGGAACCGCCTTTCAGCAGCAGGTATGGCAAGCGCTGCGGGCAATCCCTTGTGGTGAGACGGTGAGTTATCAGCAACTGGCCAGCACTATCGGTAAGCCGAAGGCGGTGCGTGCCGTAGCCAGCGCCTGTGCGGCGAACAAACTGGCCATTGTGATCCCGTGTCACCGCGTAATTCGCGGCGATGGTGCGCTTTCTGGCTATCGTTGGGGAATAACACGCAAGGCGCAACTGTTGCAACGTGAAGCCACCCGTGAGGAAACATAATGCTCGATCTCTTTGCAGATGAGAAACCCTGGCACGAGCCGCTGGCGTCAGGTGCGGTGATTTTGCGGCGTTTTGCATTTGAATCCGCCCCCGCTTTACTGCGGGCAATCGCGGCGACAGCCAGACAGTCGCCGTTTCGCCAGATGGTCACCCCTGGCGGTTATACGATGTCGGTAGCCATGACGAATTGCGGCCATCTGGGCTGGACAACGGATCAACATGGCTACCTCTATTCACCGGTCGATCCATTAACTGGCGCTCACTGGCCGCCATTACCCGAGGTCTTTGCTGAGCAGTGCCAACAGGCGGCAACGGCCGCAGGCTATCCTGATTTTCAACCGGATGCTTGCCTTATTAATCGCTATACGCCGGGGGCAAAACTGTCTTTACATCAGGATAAAGATGAGCCTGACCTGCGAGCGCCTATCGTTTCGGTATCGCTGGGCCTGCCGGCAATTTTTCAGTTTGGTGGCTTACGGCGCAACGATCCCTTAAAGCGAGTATTGCTGGAACATGGCGATGTGGTGGTATGGGGGGGAAACTCGCGGCTGTTTTATCACGGCGTCCAGCCTCTCAAGACGGGGTATCATCCATTGACGGGAGATTGTCGTTACAACCTGACGTTTCGCCAGGCAGGTAAAAAAGAATAAGAATTATTATTGCTGTGAGCGAAGAGATGTTTAAACTGCGGGCTGTTATTACTTGTCCGGGTTGTGTGCATGGAACTTTTACTTCTTGTCTGGCGGCAGTATCGCTGGCCATTTATCAGCGTCATGGCGCTCAGTCTTGCCAGTGCCGCGCTGGGGATTGGGTTGATTGCGTTTATTAATCAGCGCCTGATTGAAACGGTCGACGCCACGCTGATGGTGCTCCCGGAGTTTCTTGGCCTGCTGCTGTTACTGATGGTCGTCACCCTCGGTTCACAGCTGGCGCTCACCACGCTGGGACACCACTTTGTCTACCGTCTGCGTAGCGAATTTATCAAACGTATTCTGGACACCCACGTCGAGCGTATCGAGCAAATCGGTAGCGCCTCGTTACTGGCCGGTTTAACCAGCGATATCCGTAACATTACCATTGCCTTTGTCCGCCTGCCTGAACTGGTGCAGGGGATTATTTTGACCGTCGGGTCGGCGGCGTATCTGGCGATGCTGTCGACGAAAATGCTGCTGGTGACGGCAATCTGGATGGCAATCACTATCTGGGGCGGATTTGTGCTGGTGGCGCGGGTGTATAAACACATGGCGACCCTGCGTGAAACCGAAGACAAGCTGTACAACGACTACCAGTCGGTGCTGGAAGGGCGCAAAGAGCTGACGCTCAACCGAGAACGTGCTGAGCATATCTTTAACCAGCTGTACGTCCCGGATGCCAAAGAATACCGCCACCATATTATTCGTGCTGATACCTTCCACCTGAGCGCGGTCAACTGGTCGAATATTATGATGCTGGGAGCCATTGGCCTGGTATTCTGGATGGCCAACAGTCTGGGCTGGGCGGATACCGCCGTGGCGGCAACCTATTCGCTGACGTTGCTATTCCTGCGCACGCCGCTGCTCTCTGCCGTCGGCGCGCTGCCAACGCTGCTGACTGCGCAGGTGGCGTTCAACAAGCTGAATAAGTTCTCCCTGGCCCCCTTCAAGGCAGAATTCCCGCGGCCAACCGCATTTCCGAACTGGCAAACGCTGGAGTTACGCGACGTGGTTTTCCACTATCAGGATAATACGTTCTCCGTTGGGCCAGTGAATCTGACCATTCGTCGTGGTGAACTGATCTTCCTGATTGGTGGTAACGGCAGCGGTAAATCCACGCTGGCGATGTTGCTGACCGGGTTGTACCAGCCGCAGTCTGGTGAGATTTTACTGGATGGCAAGGCGGTTGCTGTCGAAAAACCGGAGGACTACCGCAAGCTGTTCTCTGCGGTGTTTACCGACGTCTGGCTGTTTGACAAATTGCTGGGACCCGAAGGCAGAGAGGCTTCTCCGGTGCTGGTAGCAAAGTGGCTGGAACATCTGCAAATGGTGCACAAGCTGGAGCTGAACGACGGGCGCATTCTCAACCTGAAGCTGTCGAAAGGGCAGAAAAAGCGTGTGGCGCTGTTGCTGGCTTTAGCGGAGGAGCGCGACATTATTCTGCTGGATGAATGGGCCGCCGATCAGGATCCGCATTTCCGGCGTGAATTCTACCAGGTATTGTTGCCGCTGATGCAGGAGATGGGCAAAACCATTTTCGCCATTAGTCATGACGATCACTACTTTATCCATGCCGACAGGCTGCTCGAGATGCGCAACGGCCAGCTAACCGAGCTGCTGGGTGATGAGCGCGACGCCGCCTCGCGTGATGCGGTAGCCCGTACCGCCTGATCTCCGTAAGCCGCCGGTTTTTTATCCAGCCGGCGGCCTCGTTTATTGTTATTTACATAATTCGGCATCATGATTGATGATATTTCATATCATGGATTTATGATTAATGTCCGTAATAAACAAAAACAGCGCCAGGCTACGTGACGAGGAACGTGCTCGTCTTATCTGGCTACTGACCACTGATAAAGCCATTATTTCAACATTATTGGGTAAGCTTACCCTGGCTGAGCAATATGACGTCGGTACGTTAGCCGACGATATTGCTGAGGTAGGGGCACTGGTGGCGCATCTGCCGCCACCCGATCTGGCCGATACCCTTGAAGCACTGCCCTCCGAAGAGCGTCACGCCCTGTGGCGACTGGTCGAAAGTGAAAAACGCGGCAACGTCCTGCTTGAAGCATCAGAAAATGTGTGGGATGACCTGATCGACGAGATGAGCGACCGCGAGCTACTGGATGCGCTGCAATATCTCGACATCGACGAACAGATTTATCTGGTACAGCATTTACCCCGTAACCTTACCGGTCGACTGCTGGCATCATTGCCTGCTGAAGAGCGGGCGCGCGTACGTCAGGTGCTGCACTACGAGAAGAATCGCGTTGGTGCGATTATGGAGTTCGAAGTTATCACCGTTCGTCCGGACGTGACGCTGGAAGTGGTGCAGCGGTACTTGCGGCGGCTGGGAAAAATGCCGGAGAACACCGATAAACTCTTCGTAACCGATCGCAATAAAGTTCTGGTGGGTGAACTGACGCTAACCTGTATTCTGCTCAATGACGTGCAGCGCAAAGTCAGCGAAGTGATGGAGGATGATCCGCTGACATTTTCTCCGGAAGATATCGCCGAGAACGCTGCGCGTACGTTTGAACGTGACAACCTGGTCAGTGCTGCGGTGGTTGACCCTTCCGGCAAGCTGATGGGACGCTTAACCGTCGATGAGATCGTCGACGTGGTTTATGAAGAAACCGATACCGATCTGCGTCGAATGGGGGGCTTAAGTGCCGAAGAGGACGTATTCGCTCCGGTCACCAAAGCGGTAAAAACCCGTTGGGCGTGGCTGGCAATTAATCTCTGTACCGCCTTTATCGCCTCGCGGGTAATCGACGGTTTCGAGCACACCATTTCACAACTGGTGGCGCTGGCCTCGCTGATGCCCATTGTGGCAGGGATTGGTGGTAATACGGGTAATCAGACCATCACCATGATCGTCCGGGCGCTGGCGTTGCAGAATATTCAGCCCGGCAACCTGACGTTTCTGATCCTGCGTGAAATGGGGGTGGCGCTGATCAATGGCCTTGTCTGGGGCGGAATCATGGGCGGCATCACCTGGTGGCTGTACGATGATATGGCGCTGGGCGGCGTGATGACCCTGGCGATGATGCTCAATCTGCTGATGGCGGCGCTAATGGGCGTTATCATTCCGATGACGATGGTCAAGCTGGGGCGCGATCCGGCGGTCGGCTCCAGCGTCATGATTACCGCTATCACCGACACCGGCGGATTCTTTATTTTTCTGGGTCTGGCGACGCTGTTTTTGATGTAGACGCCCGTTTCCCTCTGACGATGCGCGGCAGTATCAACATCGTGATCACGCCGGCAACCACGCCAATCGCCAGGTTGCCGGTAGAGACTGTCGCGGCGACGGTAGCCAACATTGCCAGCGTTTCGGCGACCGGCATGTTGGTCAGCGTCGTGGGGCGGATGCTGTGCCAGCTAAACGTTTTTACCGCCACAATCACCATAATTCCCGCCAGTACTGACATCGGTATCTTTGCCATCACCTCGCTGAGTGCGGTGACGAGCAGCAGCAAGACCAGCCCGGCGGCAAACGTGGAAACACGGCTGCGGGCTTTCCCCATCTCAATGTTGACAATCGTTTGACCGATCATCGCGCATCCGGCGATGCCGCCATAAAAACCGGCCAGGATATTGGCTACGCCCAGTCCGGTGCTTTCGCGGTTTTTATTCGACGGGGTGACCGTCAGGTCGTCAACCAGTCGGGCAGTTAATAGCGATTCCATCAATCCAACAAAAGCGATGCTCAGCGCGCAGGGCCAGATAATGGCTAACGTTTGCAGGTTGAGTGGTACGAGTAACTGCGTCAAGCCCGGCAGACCGCCGCTCATTGAACCTTCGTCACCGACGGTCGGTAACAGTTGCCCGCTGGCGACAGTGAACACCGTCAGCAGCACAATGGCGATAAGCGGCGCGGGGATGGCTTTGATAAACCGCGGAACCCACAGCACAATCAGCAGCGTCAGGACGAACAGCCCCCAGATTAACGGGCTTTTCCCCCAGAAGTGCGGGACCTGAGCAAAGAAAATCAAAATACCCAGCGCGTTGACGAAACCGGTCATCACAGCTGTGGGGATGAACCGCATCAAACGTGCCATTCCTGACACACCAAACAGGATCTGAATAATCCCGGCCAGCACTACCGCAGGCAGGATGTACTGCACGCCGTGTTGATGCACCATCGGGCCAATGACTAATGCAACCGATCCTGCAGCGGCGGTAACCATTGCCGGACGCCCACCTAAAAAGGACATCGCCAGGCACAGTACTACCGAGGCTATCAGGCTGATCTTAGGGTCCACGCCGGCGATAACTGAAAACGAAATCACTTCCGGGATCAGCGCCAGGGCGGTTACCACACCAGCCAGCGTTTCACGAACCAGCAGGTGGGGTTGGCGTAACACGATGCGGGTGGTGTGTTCTGCCATCGCGGCAGGGGAAGAGTGTGTTGCAGACATAGTTACTCTCAGGTCAGAAAAGGCCTGATGACAGCAGACCGACAGGCATCCGTGCAGTGAATAGCAAAGCGCAGCATAGTACCCGTCTGACGGGGAGGTTTCCAGAAATGATTGTCAATAACCACATAAAGAATCAACGTATTAATAACATTTTTAAAATTTAAATATAATTTATAAACAATATTTAATTATTTTTACTTAAGTGTTACCGTTGATGCCGCTCGATTTTCACCTGCATAAAAAGCAAAAAGCGATACTAAAAGTAAGGCATTAACATTATGAAAAAAGTGACTGCCATGCTCTTCACCATGGCCCTAGGGCTGAATGTTGTCTCAATGGCAGCAAAAGCGAAAGCGGCGGAAGAGCAGGAAACGGATGTACTGTTGATTGGCGGCGGCATTATGAGCGCCACACTGGGAACCTATTTGCAGGAGCTGGAGCCGCAATGGTCAATGACCATGGTAGAGCGACTGGATGGCGTTGCTCAGGAGAGTTCAAACGGCTGGAACAACGCCGGAACAGGCCACTCCGCACTGATGGAACTGAACTACACGCCTAAAAAGGCTGACGGTAGCATCAGTATTGAAAAGGCAGTCGACATTAACGAAGCCTTCCAGATTTCCCGCCAGTTCTGGGCGTATCAGGTCAACAACGGCGTGATGCATGAACCCCGCTCGTTTATCACCACTGTTCCCCATATGAGCTTTGTCTGGGGCGACGAGAACGTGAATTTCCTGCGTGCCCGTTACACGGCACTCCAGCAAAGCACCCTGTTCCGCGGTATGCGCTACTCTGAAGATCACGCGCAGATTAAAGAATGGGCGCCTCTGGTTATGGAAGGTCGCGATCCGAAACAGAAAGTTGCGGCAACGCGTACCGAGATCGGTACTGACGTGAACTACGGTGAAATTACGCGCCAGCTGATTGCATCGTTGCAGAAAAAATCTAATTTTGCTCTGCAACTGAACACCGAAGTTCGCGGCTTTAAGCGTAACGCGGATAATAGCTGGACCGTCACGGTTGCCGATCTGAAAAACAACGAAGCGGAACACGATATTAAGGCGAAGTTTGTCTTCATTGGTGCCGGTGGTGCAGCACTGAAACTGCTGCAGGAAACCGACATTCCGGAAGCGAAAGGCTATGCCGGATTCCCGGTTGGTGGGCAGTTCCTGGTTGCGGACAATCCGGACGTGGTAAATCGCCATCTGGCGAAAGTGTATGGTCAGGCATCAGTCGGCGCGCCGCCGATGTCCGTGCCGCACATCGATACCCGTATCCTCGATGGTAAACGCGTGGTGCTGTTTGGGCCGTTCGCGACCTTCTCCACCAAGTTCCTGAAAAATGGTTCATTGTGGGATCTGCTCAGTTCTACCACCACGTCGAACTTTATGCCGATGGTGAATGTTGGTCTGGATAACTTCGATCTGGTGAAATATCTGGTAAGCCAGGTGATGCTCAGCGACGACGATCGTTTTGCTGCTCTGCAGGAGTACTATCCAGAGGCGAAGAAAGAAGACTGGCGTTTGTGGCAAGCGGGTCAGCGCGTGCAGATCATCAAAAGCGATGCTGAGAAGGGCGGCGTTCTGCGTCTGGGAACCGAAGTGGTCAGCGATAAAGAGGGAACCATTGCTGCACTGCTGGGGGCTTCTCCGGGAGCGTCAACCGCGGCGCCGATCATGCTGCATCTGATGGAAAAAGTGTTTAAAGATAAAGTAGCCAGCCCTGAGTGGCAGGCGAAGCTGAAAACGATTATTCCGTCTTATGGCACGAAGCTGAACGGTAACGTTGAGGCTACGGAACAAGAGCTGCAGTACACCAGTGACGTTCTGGGGCTGAAATATGATAAGCCGCAGGTCGCTGATGAAGCGCCGAAACCACAGCTGAAACCTCAGGCACAACCGCAACCTGAGCAGAAAGCCGTGGCGGATATCGCGCTGTAAATAAAATGCCGGATGAGGCGCTACGCCGCCATCCGGCACATTCTCACTTATCGCACGACGGCGTCCTGAATCTTATCTTCTGCTTTCCAGATGCGGTATTTCACCTCCACGTTTTCCGGGGTGTAGACCACAATCGGCAACTTGCTGTTGTAACGCAGCATACCGTCATCACCCAGATACGCGGTGATGAATTTCTTCTCTTTCTTACCGTCCGGGCAAGCCATCATGGTTGAGACCGGAGACGTAACTTTGTCAAAGACATAGTAGTCATATCCCCAACCTTCCAGCGTTTTGCTGTCCAGTTCTCCGCCCAGGCGGTGTTGGTTGCAGTCAACTTCCAGCGTTTGTCCGATCAGCAGTTCTACTTTGAGAGTAGATTCATCTTTCTCAGGAGTAAGCTGAATAACCTGACGCTTCATTCCCTTGTCCGCTTTAGGATAAGGGGCGACTTTTTCCAGCGGCTGAGCGCTGGCATCGGTGGTTGTCGCCCACACAGAGGTGCTGGCGAAGGCGGCAAGGAGTACGGCAGGGACAATTGTCTTCATCTTATTGTTCACAGTATTTCCTTTCTTCTGTCTTATCAACGTATCAAGGGCAGGTTAGCATATTCATATCGTCCATTAATCTAAATTTACTTATATTTTAAGTGTATTAATTGAAGGTTTATAATTTATGTAGCGATAAACACCATGAATTATCTGAATAATGAGATTATTCTCTGTTTAATTTTTCGTTATATAATTGATTATATAACTCATTGAAATGTGAACAAAAGCGCACTTTTTCCCGCCAACTCAACACTCTTTTGATCCGGCAACAGCATTTACCCCAATTGGGGTATGCACCTCAAACACATCCTGAAATATCTTACGGCTAAAAATAACTACTCATAAATAGTGTGTTTTTTATTGTCGTTCAACCCGCCGAGGGAGAGCGTCATTATGGAAGGACAATGTCATGGTTGATTTATCCCGTCGAGGCATGTTGACAGGCAGTTGGCGTAAAGCCAGCAATGGGATTCGTCCGCCGTGGAGCAAGGAAGACTCTCACTTTCTGGCTCATTGCCTCCGTTGTGACGCCTGCATCCAGGCGTGTGAAACCGACATCCTGCAGCGAGGCCAGGGTGGTTACCCGAGCGTAAATTTCAAACATGGCGAGTGCAGCTTTTGTTATGCCTGCGCAGAAGCCTGTCCCGAATCACTTTTTCTTCCGCGCCACACCAGGGCATGGGATCTGAATTTTTCGATCGGTGACAACTGTCTCGCGCATCAGTCCGTTGAATGCCATCGCTGTCAGGATAGCTGTGAACCCATGGCCATTACCTTTCGTCCCACGCTGTCCGGTATTTATCAGCCACAGCTCGACAACCAGGCATGTAACGGATGCGGCGCGTGTGTCGCTATCTGTCCGGTATCAGCCATTAATGCGGAGTACAACCATGGACACTAACTGGCAGGTCTGCAGCCTGGTCGTTCAGGCCAAAAGTCAGTACATCAGCGATATCGCCACGCAGTTACGTTCGTTTCCGGGTTGCGAAGTTGCTCTCAGCGATGTGGAAAGCGGTCAGCTGATTGTGGTGGTAGAAGCTGAGCATAGTGAAACGCTAATGAAAACAATTGAGTCAGTGCGCAACGTTGCGGGCGTGCTGGCGGTGTCGCTGGTTTATCACCAGCAGGATGAGCAAGGTGAGGAAACACCATGAAACTCAGTCGTCGTAGCTTTATGAAAGCTAACGCCGTTGCGGCCGCTGCGGCGGCTGCCGGGTTAAGCGTGCCGGGCGTAGCCCGTGCGGTAGTCGGTCAGCAAGAAGCCATCAAATGGGATAAAGCCCCGTGCCGTTTTTGCGGTACCGGTTGTGGCGTATTGGTAGGCACTCAACAAGGGCGTGTTGTGGCATGTCAGGGTGACCCGGATGCGCCGGTTAACCGTGGGCTTAACTGCATCAAAGGTTACTTCCTGCCGAAAATCATGTACGGAAAAGACCGTTTAACGCAGCCGATGCTGCGCATGAAAGACGGCAAATATCACAAAGAAGGCGAATTCACCCCGATTAGCTGGGATCAGGCCTTTGATGTGATGGAAGAGAAATTTAAAGCCTCTCTGAAAGAGAAAGGGCCAGACGCTATTGGTATGTTTGGCTCCGGTCAGTGGACCATCTGGGAAGGCTACGCTGCCGCAAAACTGTTCAAAGCCGGTTTCCGCTCGAACAACATCGATCCGAACGCGCGTCACTGCATGGCGTCAGCCGTTGTGGGCTTTATGCGTACCTTTGGGATGGATGAGCCGATGGGCTGTTATGACGATATCGAGCATGCGGATGCTTTCGTCCTGTGGGGCGCAAATATGGCGGAAATGCACCCGATCCTGTGGTCGCGTATTACCAACCGTCGTCTGTCCGATCCTAACGTCAACGTCGCCGTTCTCTCTACCTTCCAGCATCGTAGCTTTGAGCTGGCGGATAACGGCATCGTCTTTACGCCGCAAAGCGACCTGGTGATCCTCAACTACATCGCAAACTATATCATTCAAAACAATGCGATAAACCAGGACTTCTTTAGCAAGCACGTTAATCTGCGTAAAGGGGCGACGGATATCGGCTACGGTCTGCGTCCTACCCATCCGCTGGAAAAAGCGGCGAAAAATCCAGGTTCCGATGCCTCTGAACCGATGAGCTTTGAGGACTACAAAGCCTTCGTTGCCGAGTATACACTGGACAAAACCGCCGAAATGACCGGCGTACCAAAAGATCAACTGGAACAGTTGGCGCAGCTGTATGCCGATCCGAAGAAAAAAGTCATCTCCTACTGGACGATGGGCTTTAACCAGCATACCCGTGGCGTATGGGCTAACAACCTGGTCTATAACCTGCACCTGCTGACCGGTAAAATTTCTCAACCAGGCTGCGGCCCATTCTCGCTGACGGGTCAGCCTTCCGCTTGTGGTACCGCGCGTGAAGTCGGGACCTTCTCTCACCGTCTGCCTGCGGACATGGTGGTGACGAACGAGAAACACCGCGATATCTGCGAAAAACACTGGAACATTCCGGCGGGGACAATTCCGGCGAAAATCGGTCTGCATGCTGTGGCGCAGGACCGCGCACTGAAAGATGGCAAGCTCAATGTCTACTGGGTGATGTGTAACAACAACATGCAGGCTGGGCCGAACATCAACGAAGAGCGTATGCCTGGCTGGCGCGATCCGCGCAACTTTATCATCGTTTCCGATCCGTACCCGACGGTCAGTGCTCTGGCGGCCGACCTGATCCTGCCAACAGCGATGTGGGTAGAGAAAGAAGGGGCTTACGGTAACGCCGAGCGCCGTACTCAGTTCTGGCGTCAGCAGATTAAAGCACCGGGTGAAGCGAAATCTGATCTGTGGCAGATGGTGCAGTTTGCCCGCCGATTCAAAACGGAAGAAGTGTGGCCGGAGGAACTGCTGGCGAAGAAACCCGAGCTGCGCGGTAAGACGTTGTATGACGTGCTGTTCGCCACGCCAGCAGTAACGAAATTCCCGGTCAGCGAACTGGCTGAAGATCAACTGAACGATGAATCTCGCGAACTCGGTTTCTACCTGCAAAAAGGTCTGTTCGAAGAGTATGCCTGGTTTGGTCGCGGACACGGACACGATCTTGCACCGTTTGATGATTACCACAAGGCGCGCGGGTTACGCTGGCCGGTGGTCGACGGTAAGGAGACTCAGTGGCGCTACAGCGAAGGCAACGATCCGTACGTGAAGGTTGGAGAAAGCTACAAGTTCTACGGCAAACCGGACGGCAAAGCGGTCATCTTCGCGCTGCCGTTTGAGCCTGCTGCTGAAGCGCCGGATAAAGAATATGACCTGTGGCTGTCTACCGGACGTGTGTTGGAACACTGGCATACCGGCAGCATGACGCGCCGTGTGCCTGAACTGCACCGCGCTTTCCCGGAAGCCGTGCTGTTTATCCATCCGCTGGATGCAAAAGCGCGCGATCTGCGCCGTGGCGATAAAGTCAAAGTGGTTTCCCGTCGTGGCGAAGTGATTTCGATTGTTGAAACACGCGGTCGTAACCGTCCGCCGCAGGGGCTGGTGTACATGCCGTTCTTCGATGCCGCACAGCTGGTGAACAACCTGACGCTGGATGCGACGGATCCGCTCTCCAAAGAGACGGATTTCAAGAAGTGCGCTGTGAAACTGGCGAAGGTGTAACGCGTTATGTCCCGGTCAGCTAAACCCCAAAATGGCCGCCGCCGCTTTCTGCGCGATATGGTTCGCGCAGCAGGCGGGCTGGCCGTCGTTGGCGTGGCGCTGGGGTTGCAACAGCAAACCGCACGTGCAACCGGCGTGCGGCTGCGCCCGCCTGGGGCTCTGAGTGAGGACGCATTTGCCAGCGCCTGCGTGCGCTGTGGCCAGTGCGTCCAGGCTTGCCCATACGACACGCTGAAATTGGCAACGCTGGCCTCCGGGCTGGCGGCCGGAACACCCTATTTTGTCGCTCGCGACATCCCCTGCGAGATGTGTGAAGACATTCCGTGCGCCAAAGTCTGCCCCAGCGGTGCGTTGGACAGGGAGATTGAGTCTATTGACGATTCACGCATGGGACTGGCGGTACTGCTGGATCACGAAAACTGCCTCAACTATCAGGGGTTACGCTGCGACGTTTGCTATCGCGAGTGCCCGAAAATCGATGAGGCTATCACCCTGGAGCTGGACCGCAACATGCGTACCGGCAAGCACGCGAGGTTTATTCCGACCGTGCACAGCGATGCCTGTACCGGCTGTGGGAAATGCGAAAAAGTCTGCGTACTGGAGCAGCCTGCAATAAAAGTGCTGCCGCTGTCGCTGGCGAAAGGGGAGTTAGGACACCATTACCGCTTCGGTTGGCTGGAGGGGAACAATGGCAAATCGTAAACGTGATGCCGGGCGTGAAGCGCAGGCGAAAAAAGGGTGGTGGCGGAGCCATCGCTGGCTGGTGCTGCGTCGTCTGAGTCAGTTTTTGATCCTGGCGATGTTCCTCAGCGGTCCGTGGCTGGGCGTGTGGATCCTGCATGGTAATTACAGCAGCAGCCTGTTGCTGGATACCATTCCGTTAACCGATCCACTCATTACCCTGCAAAGCCTGGCCAGCGGGCACCTGCCAGCAACAGTCGCGTTAACAGGCGCCGCCATCATCACGGTGCTGTATGCCCTGGCAGGTAAGCGACTGTTTTGCAGTTGGGTTTGCCCAATGAACCCGGTTACCGATTTAGCCAGTTGGCTGCGCAGAAGGTTTGACCTGAATCAGTCCGCGACCCTGCCGCGCTATATACGGTACGTCCTGCTGGTGGTCATTCTGGTCGGTTCTGCGCTGACCGGTACGCTGCTGTGGGAGTGGATAAACCCGGTCTCTCTGCTGGGACGTAGTCTGGTAATGGGATTCGGTAGCGGAGCGTTGCTGATCCTCGCGCTGTTTTTATTTGATTTACTGGTTGTTGAGCATGGCTGGTGCGGGCATCTCTGCCCACTGGGTGCGCTGTATAGCATAGTGGGCAGTAAAGGTGCATTAACCGTCTCGGCCAAAGAACGTAACAGATGTAACCGCTGTATGGATTGTTTTCATGTTTGCCCGGAACCGCATGTGCTACGTGCGCCGGTGCTGGATGAGCAAAGTCCGGTGCAGGTAACCAGTCGCGATTGCATGGCCTGCGGTCGCTGTGTGGATGTCTGTTCTGAGGATGTTTTTACAATAACGATACACAAAATCATTTGAGATGCATCGCGGCGGCAAGCGAGAAATTCCCCAGGAGCATAGTAACTATGTGACTGGGGTTTCGGAGCGCAGCTAACAAAGAGGCAGCTTAAAGGATGAAGTGTAAATGCGATGGAGTTCGGGAGCGAAACAATGAAAAGCCATGACCTGATTAAAGCGCTGAGTCAATGGACCGCCGCGCTGGCCTTGCTAGTCAGTGGGGCCGTTTGGGCTGCAAACGGAGTGGATCTGAGCCAGTCACCGGAAGTCTCAGGGACACAGGAAGGGGCAATTCGCATGCCGAAAGAGCAGGAGCGTATGCCGCTGAATTATGTGAATCAGCCGCCGATGGTTCCGCACAGCGTTGAAGGGTATCAGGTGACGACTAACACTAACCGCTGCCTGCAATGCCACGGTGTGGAAAGCTATCGCACCACCGGTGCGCCGCGCATCAGCCCGACGCACTTTATGGACAGCAACGGCAAGGTACTGGCTGAAGTCGCGCCGCGTCGTTACTTCTGCCTGCAGTGTCATGTCCCGCAGGCGGATGCGGCGCCGATTGTTGAAAATACCTTTACCCCCTCGAAAGGTTACGGGAAATGAGAGCCTGCCCCATTAGGCTATTTTATTTGCCATTTCGGACCAGGGCAGTGCTCACAGTCCTCACGTACTGTAAGTACGCTCCGGTTGTTCCGCGCTGTCCGTGTCCAAACTGGCTGCAACAATTTACGCCTACTGGAATAGGCTCGGGAGGTCATTATGGAAAATTCTAACCGTAAACCAGGCTGGATTAAGCGCGTCTGGCAATGGTGGCGTCGCCCCAGCCGTCTGGCGCTCGGCACGCTGTTGTTAATCGGCTTTGTGGGCGGCATTATTTTCTGGGGCGGCTTTAATACCGGTATGGAAAAGGCCAATACAGAAGAGTTCTGCATTAGCTGTCACGAAATGCGCAATACGGTGTACCAGGAATATATGGAAACCGTACACTACAACAACCGTAGTGGTGTGCGCGCGACTTGCCCTGATTGCCACGTCCCACACGAGTGGGGCCCGAAAATGATCCGTAAGATCAAGGCCAGTAAAGAGCTGTACGCGAAAGCACTGGGGTTAATAGATACACCGCAGAAATTTGAAGATCATCGTTTAACGATGGCGCAAAATGAGTGGCGGCGTATGAAAGATAACAATTCGCAAGAGTGTCGAAACTGTCACAACTTCGAGTTTATGGATTTAACCGCCCAGAAAGGCGTAGCGGCCAAAATGCACGACCAGGCCGTGAAAGACGGGCAAACCTGTATTGACTGTCATAAAGGGATAGCGCACAAACTGCCTGATATGCGCGAAGTCAAACCGGGCTTTTAACAGGATGTAGATAACCAGGTATGCTTGAAGCCAGAGAATTACTTTGCGAGCGGGATGACAGAATACTGTTCAGCGAGTTGTCATTTCGCGTCAACGCAGGGGAATGGGTACAAATTACCGGCAGCAACGGCGCAGGGAAAACCACTCTGCTGCGGTTGCTTACCGGGCTGGCTCGTCCTGATGCCGGAGAGGTTTGCTGGCAAGGGAAATCGCTGCACCAGGTGCGGGACAGTTACCATCAGGAACTACTGTGGATCGGACATCAGCCGGGGATAAAAACCCGGCTTTCGGCGTTGGAGAATCTACGGTTTTTCCATCACGATGGCGATTGTCTGGCGGCGCTGGCGCAGGCGGGGCTTGCCGGATATGAAGATATTCCGGTGAACCAACTCTCCGCCGGGCAACAGCGACGCGTGGCGCTGGCCCGTTTGTGGCTGACTCGCGCCCGGCTGTGGATCCTCGATGAGCCCTTTACCGCCATTGATGTGAACGGCGTTGAACGACTGACTCAGCGTATGGCGCAACATACGGAGCAGGGCGGTATTGTTATTCTCACCACCCACCAACCGCTCAATGTCGAGACCGATAAAGTGCGACGTATTGCGCTGACCAGCGAGAGGGCAACGCAATGATGTGGCAAATCTTCCGTTTAGAACTGCGGGTTGCGTTCCGTCATAGTGCAGAGATCGCCAATCCGTTATGGTTCTTCCTGATCGTCATAACACTGTTCCCGCTCAGCATTGGGCCGGAGCCGCAGCTGCTGGCGCGTATTGCACCGGGCATTATCTGGGTTGCCGCATTGCTGGCCTCATTACTGGCGCTGGAACGTTTATTCCGGGATGACTTGCAGGATGGCAGCCTCGAACAATTGATGCTGCTGCCATTGCCGCTACCGGCAGTGGTGTTGGCTAAGGTGATGGCGCACTGGGTTGTGACCGGTTTGCCGCTGCTGATCCTCTCGCCGCTGGTGGCATTGCTGCTGGGTATGGATATGTATGGTTGGCAAATTATGGCGCTGACGTTGCTGCTTGGAACGCCGACGCTGGGTTTTCTCGGCGCACCGGGCGTAGGGTTGACGGTGGGTTTAAAGCGCGGTGGTGTGCTGTTGAGCGTGCTGGTACTCCCGTTAACCATTCCATTGTTGATTTTTGCGACCGCCGCGATGGATGCAGCTTCCATGCACTTACCGGTTGAAGGGTACATGGCGATTCTGGGCGCGTTGCTGGTAGGTAGCGCCACGCTAAGCCCGTTTGCCACGGCTGCAGCGTTACGTATCAGCGTGCAATAGCGCAGATATGACTTGTAGGCCGGACAAGGCGAAGCCGCCCTCCGGTAAAACGGACATTTACTAATTTACTGAGTCTGGTGACTGAACTATGTGGAAAACACTTCATCAACTGGCGATGCCCCCACGTCTCTATCAGGTCTGTGGCTGGTTTATTCCATGGCTGGCGATTGCCAGCGCAGTGGTACTGGTAACAGGATGGGTTTGGGGATTTGGCTTCGCGCCAGCGGATTATCAGCAGGGGCAGAGCTATCGCATCATCTATCTGCATGTCCCGGCGGCAATCTGGTCGATGGGCATTTACGCATCAATGGCGGTTGCCGCATTTATCGGCCTGGTCTGGCAGATGAAAATGGCTAATCTGGCGCTGGCTGCGATGGCGCCCATTGGTGCAGTGTTCACCTTTATTGCGCTGGTGACGGGTTCCGCATGGGGCAAACCGATGTGGGGAACCTGGTGGGTCTGGGATGCCCGTCTCACCTCTGAACTGGTGCTGCTGTTTCTCTACGTTGGTGCCATTGCGCTGTGGCATGCCTTTGATGACCGCCGTCTGGCGGGGCGCGCTGCCGGCATTCTGGTGCTAATTGGCGTGGTCAACTTACCGATTATTCACTACTCGGTCGAGTGGTGGAACACGTTGCACCAGGGGTCGACCCGCATGCAGCAAAGTATTGATCCGGCAATGCGCGCGCCGCTGCGTCTGGCGATCGTCGGCTATCTGCTCCTGTTTGTCACGCTGGCGCTGATGCGCATGCGTAACCTGATTTTGATGATGGAAAAACGCCGCCCGTGGGTGAGCGAACTGATCTTAAAAAGAGGCCGCCAATGACCCCTGCATTTGCATCATGGAGTGATTTTTTCGCGATGGGCGGTTACGCCTTATATGTCTGGCTGGCTGTGGCCATGAGCGTAATTCCGTTGCTGGTGCTGGTGCTGCATTCTGCACTACAGCATCGCGCGATTTTGCGCGGGGTGGCGCAACAACGGGCGCGGGAAGCCCGCATGCGTGCAGCGCAAGTGCAACGGGAGGCGGCGTGAATATTCGACGTAAAAATCGGCTATGGGTAGCCTGTGCGGTGCTGGCGGGTCTGGCTTTGACCATCACGTTGGTGCTCTATGCGCTGCGTTCCAATATCGATTTGTTCTATACGCCGGGAGAAATACTCTACGGCAAGCGTGAAACTCAGCAGATGCCGGAAGTCGGTCAACGCCTGCGCGTTGGCGGAATGGTTATGCCGGGTAGTGTGAAGCGCGACCCGCAGTCGCTGAAAGTTAACTTCAGCATCTATGACGCCGAAGGCGTGGTGGATGTGACTTATGAAGGTATCCTGCCGGACCTGTTCCGTGAAGGGCAGGGCGTCGTTGTTCAGGGAGAGCTGGATCAGGGGAATCATGTGCAGGCCAAAGAGGTTCTGGCCAAACATGATGAAAATTACACCCCGCCGGAAGTCGAAAAAGCGATGCAGGAGAACCACCGTCGCCCGGAAAGTGTTTATAAGGATAAAACGTCATGATGCCTGAAATTGGCAATGGGCTGTTGTGTCTTGCGCTTGGCGTTGCATTACTGCTGTCGGTCTATCCGCTGTGGGGCGTAGCGCGTGGCGATGTCCGGATGATGGCCTCTGCGCGCCCCTTTGCCTGGGTGTTGTTTATCTGTGTGATGGGTGCGTTTCTGGTGCTGGTAAACGCATTTGTGGTCAATGACTTTACCGTGACCTATGTCGCCAGCAATTCCAATACGCAACTTCCGGTCTGGTATCGCGTCGCCGCGACATGGGGCGCGCATGAAGGCTCATTGTTGTTGTGGGTGTTGCTGATGAGCGGCTGGACGTTCGCGGTGGCGCTGTTCAGCCAGCGGATGCCGCTGGATATCGTCGCCCGCGTACTGGCGGTGATGGGCATGGTCAGCGTTGGCTTCCTGCTGTTTATCCTGTTTACTTCCAATCCGTTTGCCCGCACGTTGCCAGATTTTCCTATTGAAGGCCGCGACCTGAATCCGCTGTTGCAGGATCCGGGGCTGATCTTCCATCCGCCGTTGCTGTACATGGGTTATGTCGGTTTCTCCGTGGCCTTTGCCTTTGCCATTGCCGCGTTGATGAGCGGCCGACTGGACAGCACCTTCGCCCGTTTTTCGCGTCCGTGGACGCTGGCGGCGTGGGTGTTTCTGACGCTGGGTATTGTGCTCGGTTCTGCCTGGGCATACTACGAACTGGGCTGGGGCGGTTGGTGGTTCTGGGATCCGGTAGAGAACGCATCGTTTATGCCGTGGCTGGTGGGGACTGCGCTGATGCACTCGCTGTCAGTGACCGAACAACGCGCCAGCTTTAAAGCCTGGACGTTACTGCTGTCAATCTGTGCCTTCTCGCTCTGTTTACTGGGGACGTTCCTGGTGCGTTCGGGGGTATTGGTTTCGGTGCACGCTTTCGCCTCTGACCCGTCACGCGGGATGTTCATTCTTGCCTTTATGGTACTGGTTATCGGTGGTTCCCTGCTGCTGTTTGCAGTGCGCGGTCACAAGGTTCGCTCGCGGGTGAATAACGCGCTGTGGTCGCGTGAATCGCTGTTGCTGGGTAATAACGTGCTGCTGATTGCTGCGATGCTGGTGGTGCTGTTGGGTACGCTGCTGCCATTGGTGCACAAACAGCTGGGACTGGGCAGTATTTCGATTGGCGAGCCGTTCTTCAACACTATGTTTACCTGGCTGATGGCGCCGTTTGCGCTATTGCTGGGGATTGGGCCACTGGTGCGCTGGGGACGTGACCGACCGCGTAAGCTGAAAACGCTACTGATTGTCGCGTTTGTTACCACGCTGGTACTGTCCGTGCTGCTACCGTGGCTGTTTGAGGATCGCGTTGCGGCGATGACCGTCGTGGGTATGGCGATGGCGTGCTGGATTTTTGTGCTGGCGATGTCCGAAGCGTTCCTGCGCATTTCGCGCGGCACGAAGTTGACGCCGAGCTACTGGGGCATGGTTTCAGGTCACGTAGGACTGGCTGTTACCATCGTCGGTATTGCCTTTAGCCAGAACTACAGCGTTGAACGTGATGTGCGCATGAAGGCGGGCGATAGCGTCAGCATCCATGATTATCAGTTCACTTTCCGCGAAGTAAAAGATATTACCGGACCTAACTACCGGGGGGGCGTGGCCGTGATTGGTGTTACCCGTGACGGCAAGCCGGAAGCAACGCTGCATGCGGAAAAACGCTTTTACAACAGCACCAGTTCAATGATGACCGAAGCGGCGATCGATGGCGGACTGACGCGTGACCTGTACGCGGCATTAGGCGAAGAGCTGGACAACGGCGCGTGGGCAGTGCGTCTGTACTATAAACCGTTTATTCGCTGGATTTGGGCCGGAGGGTTGCTGATGGCGCTGGGCGGGTTGTTCTGCCTGTTTGATCCACGCTATCGCCAGCGCATGCGTCCTCGCGCTGCGGTGCAAAAAAACGCGTCGGAGGCTGTATGAAGCGCAACGCACTGTTAATCCCGTTTATTATTTTTCTCATCATTGCGGCGGCGCTGCTGTGGCAGTTAGCGCGTAACGCGCAGGGGGACGACCCGACGAATCTGGAATCGGCGCTGATTGGCAAACCCGTTCCAACATTCCGCCTCGAATCGCTGGAAAATCCGGGCCAGCATTATCAGGCCGATGTGCTGACGCAGGGCAAACCGGTATTGCTGAACGTCTGGGCGACCTGGTGTCCGACCTGTCGTGCTGAGCACCAGTATCTGAACCAGCTGTCGGCACAAGGCGTGCGGGTCGTTGGGTTGAACTATAAAGACGATCGTCAGAAAGCCATTGTCTGGCTGAAAGAGCTGGGCAATCCATATGCGCTGAGCCTGTTTGACGGCGACGGGATGCTTGGTCTGGATCTTGGGGTGTACGGCGCGCCGGAAACGTTCCTGATCGACGGGAAAGGCATTATTCGCTACCGCCATGCTGGTGATTTAAACGCCAGGGTGTGGGCAAGCGAGATCAAACCGTTATGGGACAAGTACAGTAAGGAGGCTGCGCAATGAGATTTTTACTGGGCCTGCTGATGCTGGTTATCTCGGGATCCGCTCTGGCGACTATCGACGTGATGCAGTTTAAGGACGAAGCGCAGGAGCAGCAGTTCCGCCAGCTTACCGAACAACTGCGTTGTCCTAAATGTCAGAACAACAGCATTGCTGACTCTAACTCAATGATTGCCACCGATCTGCGTCAGAAGGTTTACGAACTGATGCAGGAAGGAAAAAGCCAGAAAGAAATTGTCGATTACATGGTGGCGCGCTACGGCAACTTCGTGACTTACGATCCGCCGTTGACGCCGCTGACCGTGCTGCTGTGGGTGATGCCCGTTGTGGCAATTGGTCTGGGGGGTTGGATTATTTTTGCCCGTACTCGCCGACGTGTCCGGGTGAAACAGGAAGCGTTTCCTGACGACGTTATCCCGGATGGCAAGCGCGGTGGGTTCGGGTTGTTTGTGCCCGGCATCGTGGTGGCGCTGGGGGTTGGCGCAGTGAGCTATTATGAAACCGGCAACTATAAGCAGGTTCAGGTCTGGCAGCAGGCGACTGCACAGGCTCCGGCGTTGCTGGAGCGGGCGTTAGATCCAAAGGCTGAACCGCTGAATGAAGAGGATATGGCGCGTCTGGCGTTGGGATTACGCACTCGGCTGCAAACCGATGCCGGGAACGTTGAAGGCTGGATCATGCTTGGGCGCGTAGGCATGGTTCTCGGTAATGCCAGTACGGCGACTGAAGCGTATGCCAATGCCTACCGACTGGATCCGAAAAACAGCGATGCCGCGCTGGGCTACGCGGAAGCGCTGACCCGTTCTTCCGATCCAGATGATAACCGTCGGGGAGGGGAGCTGCTACGCCAGTTGGTGCGCGGCGAACATGCCAACGTGCGGATTCTCAGCATGTACGCGTTTAATGCTTTCGAACAGCAACGCTTCGGCGAGGCGGTTGCGGCGTGGGAGATGATGCTGAAATTATTGCCCGCCAATGATACCCGTCGGGCGGTAATTGAGCGCAGCATCAAACAGGCGATGGAGCAGCTAACGCCGCAGGAGAAGTAAGAGTGGAAGATGCCGGATGGCGACGCAAAGCGTCTTATCCGGCCTACTGATGCACGTGACTTGTAGGCCCGATAAGCGTAGCGCCATCGGGCAATATCTGATTACTGCATGCCGCGTGTTTGTAAAAACAGGATGGTGGCGGCAACGCGAGAGCGGACGTTAAGTTTTCGCAACAGGTTGCGGATATGCACTTTCACCGTTTGCTCGGAAATATTCAGTACGGATGCAATCTGTTTATTCGATAATCCCTGAGCCAGTTCATGTAACACGTCCAGCTCGCGTTCGGTGAGTACGCTGAACGGATCTTCCTCGGCGCCAAACAGTTCCCGTTCCCGCAGATAATCGCTGACGCGTTGACTAAAGGCTTTACCTCCTTTTGCGCCAGCGCGAATGGCTTCCAGCAGGACTTCAGGATCGCTGTCTTTAAGTAAATAGCCATCCGCGCCGGCATCAATTAAGGCATACACATCGCTGGCGGCATCCGAAACGGTAAGAATAATAATTTGCGCTGTGACGCCATCCCGGCGCAGCGCATTCAGGGTGTCCAGTCCGCTCATGCCTTTCATATTGAGATCGAGCAGGATCACATCAATGTCCAGACGGTTTGCCAAATCGATAGCGCTCGCACCGTCGCCGGCTTCGGCAACTACGTCAAATGCGCTATCCAGCTGCAGTAATTGACTGATTCCTCGCCGCATGAGTGGGTGGTCATCAACGATCATCACCTTAAAAGGTGTTAATTCAGGCATCTTCTTCTCCTGAGCACTCTTAATTTCGTTATATTCCGGGGCATGGGATAATCCTGATTTATCACGTAGATGATAAGGCAACGTGACCTTACTTTTTACAGGTGCAAATAGTATATCCTGACTCAAAAAGCTCTCATTGGATTTTTTACAAAGAATACTCTTTATGATTTGAATCAAGGTGCTGGCGGTTTGCGAGACGAAAGTATTCCCGATTTGCTGTTTGACAACATTAATTAAATATCAACATTAATAAGTGGCAATAATAAGCAATGTTGATATTAAAGGTGCAAGCAGTTGGAAGAGAACTCCGCAGACGTCACCCATGCGGCACGACGTGCGCGACATACTCATCCCAGCGATCTTCATGCTAATGGGCGACTAGCGATGGGATTGGGCCAATAGAGTAAGAGTAATTTAACTTAAGAATATAAAAAAATCTGAAATGCAATAGGAATAAGGTGAAAACGCATTTATTGCCTTTGCCTTTGTTTGCATTTTGTGCTTTTTTGGCAAGGGTCGTACAGCCAGGTTCGGTTTCGTACTTTTTGGGGGGATAGGGTGAAGTTCAGGGATGAAAGAAAGTTGGCATTACTGATTGGGGTGTTAGTTTTGCCGTTCACAACTGTTTCTGCCGCACCACTCTCTCCTGCGGATCGTAATACCATTCAGCAGCAACAACAGCTGCTACTTAATGAAAATCAGCGCCAGCGTGAAGAGCTGGAGCGTAGCGTTACGCTGCCCGAAGCCGTCACGCCGAAAACGCCAGCCCGGACTGAAGGGCCGTGTTTTATGATTTCGCGCATTGATATTGACGGCGCAACGAAGTTGTCCGCTGCTGCCTCGGCAAAGCTTACCGCGCCGTGGGTGAATCAATGTCTGGATATTCCTCGCCTGACGGAACTGACAAATGCAATTTCCGACTGGTATATCAGCCGAGGTTACATCACCAGTCGTGCCTTTTTAACCGAACAGGATCTCTCCTCTGGGGTGCTGCACATTGCGGTGCTTGAGGGAAAATTGCAGCAAATACGTCTGGAAGGTGTCCCATCGCGCACGCTGAAAATGATCTTTCCTGGGCTGGAAGGAAAGATTCTCAATCTGCGTGACATTGAACAGGGTATGGAGCAGTTGAACCGGATTCGCCAGACGCCGGTGGAAATTGAAATTTTGCCGGGCAGCCAGCAGGGGTTATCAATAGTTAATCTGAGCGCCACGCCTGAATTCCCTGTTAACGGCTCCGTCAGTTTTGATAACAGCGGACAAAAGAGCACCGGAACCGGACAACTGAGCGGGGCATTATTTTTCAATAATATGCTTGGGCTGGCGGATAAATGGTTTATCAGCGGTGGGCGTAGCAGCGATTTTTCCAGCAGTAAAGATGCGCAGAACGTTGCTGCTGGCGTGAGTGTTCCTTACGGCTACGGATTGCTGGATTACAGCTACAGCTGGAGTAACTACCTTAGCACCATTGATAACAATGGCTATGCCTGGCGCTCCACCGGCGACAGCGAAACCCATCGTCTGAACGGCTCCTGGGTTTTGTTTCGCAACGGTGATATCAAAACCGCAGCATCGCTGGGTCTCACGCATCGAATCAATCGTAACAGATTGAATGATGTCCTGCTGGAAACCAGTAGCCGCAAGCTTTCCAGCGTTTCGCTGGGTATCAACCATACGCAAAAAATTGTGTCCGGCGTTGCGACGTTTAACCCCTCATTCACCCAGGGCGTGCCGTGGTTTGGCGCAGAGGATGACAATGATAAACAGGGTGATGTGCCAAAGGCAGAATTTCGCAAGTGGAGCGTCAGCGGCAGTTTTCAGCGCCCGCTGACAGAAAGACTGTGGTGGCTGAGCAGCCTCTATTTTCAATGGTCACCGGATCGCCTTTACGGCAGCGAACGCCTGACGCTGGGCGGTGAAACATCGGTACGCGGCTATAAAGAACAATACATTTCAGGAGATAACGGCGGCTACTGGCGCAACGAAGTGAATTACTCGCTTTTTACGCTGCCGGTGTTGGGACAGATTGGCGCGCTAGCGGCATTCGACGGCGGCTGGCTGAAACAAGATAGCGTTGACAGGTATGCCTCCGGCACGTTGTGGGGGGCCGCGCTGGGATTAACCAGCTCAGGGCGCTGGTTCTCCAGTCAGTTTACCGTAGGAACACCAGTGAATTATCCGGACTGGCTGGCACCGGATCATCTCAATGTGTATTACCGCGTTGCGGTGGCTTTTTAAGGAACAAGGATGATGAAAAAGGATCAGGTTCGTTTCTCCCAGCGTTTGCTAAGTGGCATGTTGAGTTTCCTGCTGGCTACCCAACCACTGCTCCCGGCGATGGCTGCCGCCATCACGCCTGAAGGCAATACGCAGATGGATAAAGCTGCCAATGGTGTTCCGGTGGTGAATATTGCCACGCCGAACCAGTCCGGGATTTCACACAACAAATATAACGACTACAACGTGGGAAAAGAGGGACTGATCCTCAACAACGCGACCGGGCAATTTACCCAAACCCAGCTCGGCGGCATCGTCCAGAATAACCCGAACCTGCGTCCCGGAAAGGAAGCATCAGGGATCATCAACGAAGTTACCGGCGCTAACCGTTCGCAGCTACAGGGCTATACCGAAGTCGCGGGGAAAGCCGCCAACGTCATGGTTGCCAACCCTTATGGCATTACCTGTAACGGGTGCGGGTTTATCAACACGCCTAACGCCACACTGACTACCGGTAAACCAGTGCTGGATGCTAACGGTAACCTGCAGTCGCTGGATGTGAGCAAAGGCAGCATTACCATTGAAGGCAAAGGACTGGATGGAAGCCAGAGCGATGCGGTGTCAATTATTGCCCGCGCCACGGAAATTAACGCTGCGCTACACGCCAAAGATCTGAATGTTATCGTCGGCGCGAATCGCGTCGCGGCGAATGGCCAGACGAGCCCGCTGAATGGCGAAGGAGAAGCACCGAAAATCGCGGTAGACACCGGCGCATTAGGTGGGATGTACGCTAACCGTATTCATCTGGTCTCCAGCGAGAAAGGGCTGGGGGTCAACCTCGGGGATCTGAATGCCCGCCAGGGTGATATCACCCTCAATGCTAACGGGAAATTAACGATCGGCAACACTCTGGCAAACGGTGGTCTTTCCGCCAGTGGCGAAGGCGTCACGTTGACCGGCAGCCATAAGACCGCAAGCGGGATGGTCATCAACAGCACCGGGGCGTTAGCGCTACAAGGTGCAAATCTCTCCAGTGGCGCAAACGTGCAGTTGGGTAGCGATGGCAAGGTGACGATCGATGGTGGCGGGATTGCCGCAGCTGGCGAGTTGCAGGTGGCTGCTAAACAGGATGTAGCCATTGCTGCAACTACTCTGGTGAGCCAGAAAACCACCTCATTGCGCAGTGACGGCTCGCTGACAGTCACCGACGGCAGCCTGACCAGTAAAGAAAAACTGGATGTTGCGGGTACTAATGGGCTGACGCTGACCCGCTCCACGCTGGGGAGTGGTGCTGATGTTAGCCTTAACAGTCACGGCAATCTGTCGGCTAAAGCGGGATTGCTTTCTGCAGGTAACGGACTCACGCTGAAGGCACAGCGCATAGCACTGGATAACGCCAGTCGGGCCGATGCGAAAGGCGCATTAAGCTTGGCCGGTAGCGAAATGAACAACCAGGGACAGGTCAATGCGGGAGGCGCGTTGTCTCTTTCCGGTGACCACCTCGTGAATGGTGGTCAACTGGCGGCAAACGGCCATCTTGATGCTTCTGTCAGCAGTCTTAGCAACACAGGTCTGATGCAGGGTAGCAGCGTATCGGTCCACAGCGGGACGCTGGATAATAGGGGGTCGCTGGCGAGCGGTGGCCTGCTTTCAGTACAGACAACAACGCTGAACCAACAGGGCAACCTCAGCGCGAAAAACGATGCGGATATCCGGGCGGATGCCAGGCTGCTGAACGGTGGAACGTTGCTCTCTGATGGCTCATTAACGGTGCAGGCCGCGACAGTTGAACAATATGGCGTCCTCTCTGGCAACCGGGGGGTGACAGTCAAGGCAGAGAACCTCACCGCCGCGAAAGATTCGCTGATCGCCGGGCAACAGGGCATACAGTTAAACGCTGCGCAAAACCTGAACCTGAACGGTCAGGTTAATGCCGCTGGTGCGCTTAACGTGGGCGCAAAGCATCTGATTACTGGCAAGGACGGCCATCTGCAGAGTGGTCTGGACCTTGCGATTACCGGCAACAGCGTCACGCTGGACGGTGTACAGGCGGCAAAAGGTTCGCTGGACGTAACGGCGGGCAGGATCAGCCATGGCGGAAAATCCACCGGGGCACGCGTTGGTTTCAGCGCGCAGCAGTCAGTTGATAACCAGGGTGAACTGCTGGCTGATACCCTGACGCTCAGCGCGGCGACGCTGACTCATAGAGGTAGCGCCAGCGCTGAACGCATTTCGATTATTGCACCTGAACTTCTCACCAGCAGCGGCTCTCTGGTAGCCGAAACGCTAGTTCTTCGCAGTCAGTATGTTGTGAATAGCGGTCTGATGCAGGGCAACGCGGCATTGGATCTGCAGATTGATAAGTTAGATAACCTTAGCGGCGGCTCGCTCTATGCCCGGCGTTCTCTGGCGCTGGATATACCGTATCTGACCAACCATGGGCTGATTACTACCGACGGTTCATTGCACCTCAACGGTCGCCAGTTGGTTAACGGCGGAGAAATTAACGGCGTTGATCTGCAAAGTGAATATGCGACGGTAAAAAACGAAACCGCGGGGCGCCTGCTGGCGGACACGTCATTATCTGTTAACGGACAGCAGACAGATAACCTCGGACTCATGGCCGCCGATACGCTTGTGCTGAACAGTCGGGACGTGAATAACGACGGCAATGTGCTGTCGGTGGGGGAATTAAGCCTGAAGAATCAGACCCTCCACAACGCCGGCTTGCTGCAGGGCAGCACGCTGAATCTGGAAGCAAATACGTGGCAAAACAGCGGTAATGCGTTGGGTGAAACAGGGGTAACGGCAACGGTACACGACGTGTTCACTAACCAGGGCAAGGTACTCAGCCAACAGGGTATGACCGTGCATGCCGCCAGCGTGAATAACGGCGGACTGCTGGCGGCGAAGGTGCTGGCATTACACGGCGATCTCAGTAACAGCGGGATCCTGCAGGGGAATCAGATGCTCGGCTGGGATGGCAATCGCTTCACTAACCTTGCTGGCGGGCAGGTAACCGGCGGCGAAGAGTTGCATCTTAGCGGAAAGCGTATCGACAACGATGGCCAACTGGAGGCCCGAACTGCGGCGATTACGCTGGACATCCTGCGGAACGGCGGCAGTATTCAGGCTCAGAATAGCCTGAAGATCACTGCCAGCGAGCGACTGGACAATCAGGGAGCGCTGCGCAGTCTGAATCTGTTCGAACTGGCTGCAGCGCAGTTGTTTAACGACAACACGATTGCAGCAAAATCCCTTAGCATTTCCGCGCCGGAGCTTATGAATAACGGCACTGTGCAGGGTAATTCGGTGCTACAGCTCACCACCCGCAATCTGTTTAATGGTCAGCAGGGACAACTGGTTAGCGGCGCGGGGCTGGATTTAGGCCTCGACACGCTGGAAAACCACGGTCTGCTGTTGACGAATACCGACTTCACGCTGCGCGGCAGCACATTAATTAACGCCGGTGATATTCAGGCCGATTCCCTGGATCTGACGCTGGCAAACTCAGTTGAAAACCAGGGTAACCTGGTGGCGAAACAGGGGGCGTCGATAAATACCGCCTCTCTGGATAACCGCGGTACGCTGGCGGCGAAAAGTGTCACTCTGGATGGAAAATCCATCCGTAACAGCGGTCTGGTTCAGGGTAATGACAGTACCTCGGTTTCTGCGAATACCTTCACCACGGATGCCACTGGTAAATGGCTGGCCGGTAATGCGTTGTTGGTGCATACCAGTGCGATGGAAAACGCCGGTGTACTGCAGGGGGATGTCCTGACATTCACTGCCGACTCGCTGAATAACAGCGGCGTGCTTAACGGTTTACATGGCCTGGAAGGCAAGCTATCCGGGCGACTTATCAACCCCGGATACATTCAAAGTGGCGGCGCACTGACGCTGACGGCTGATGATATCAACAGCGCCGGGCGTATTGCCGGTGACAGGCTGACACTTGCAGCCTCGACGCTAAACAATACTGGCCTGTGGCAGGGGACGAACGGGCTTGCGCTGTCTGGCGATGTGCTCACGACGGGTATAACGTCCCGTACGCTGAGCGGTGGCGCGTTGACCTTCGATGTCGGCAATATTACGACGCAGGGAACACTGCAGGGGCAGCAACTTACGCTGACCGCTGATGACTGGCTGCACAAAGGCTCGCTGGTAAGCCTCGGTAATCTGACGGCGACGGTAAACAACGGCCTTACCACGTCAGGCGACATGATGAGTCATGGCGGAATGTCACTGACCGCGCAGCAGCTTGATAACAGCGGAAAGCTGCTCAGCGAAAGCGACGTAACGCTCGACGGCGCACAGCTTGATAACAGCGGCACGGTACAGGGAAAGACCCTGACCCTGCAGCAAAACCGGATCCACAATCAGGGCACGCTGACCGGCCTGCAAAGCCTGACGCTGGAAGTGCGTCAGCGTCTGATGGCGCGCATGGCGATGGCTTCACCGCAACAGGAATTGATTAACGCAGCAGGTGGTTCACTGCTGACGCAGGGAACGCTAAAACTCACTTCTGGCGATGTGACGAATAATGGCACATGGCAGGGGCAGTCGATTCTGCTCAATGCGCAAACGCTGACAAACAATGGGGCAATACACAGCGCCGACGCTCTGCAGCTTACGCTCGCGAATAACCTGACTTCCACGGCGGGCAGCAAAATAACCGCGCTGGGTAACGCGACGCTACAGGCGCTTTCTCTGACTAACGCCGGGCAATGGACGGCGAAAAATCTTACGCTGAAGGGGACAACCCTCGATAACAGTGCGGCAATTAGCGGCGTAAATGCGCTCACGCTTGCCATGAACGGCGCGGTCAGGCAGCAGAAAGCGGGCAGTATGCTGAGCGGCGGCGCGTTGGATCTGACTGCGGCGTCAGTCACCAACGAGGGCAAAATTCAGGGGGCGACGCTGGGCATGACGTCCGGCGCATTGACCAACAGCGGACGCCTACAAGGGGATAATGGCGCAACGCTGTCGCTGAGCGGTGATTTGATAAACCAGGCTTCCGGGGAGATTGTCAGCCGCCAGGGGCTGACGCTTTCTACGCCAGTGCTGTCCAACTACGGTTTAATGCAGAGCGGTGGAGAGACCCATCTTAACGCCACAACTCGCGCGCTCAATGACGGCAAACTGCTTTCCGGCGCGGGAATGACGCTGACCACGCCGCTGTATTCCGGCGCAGGTTGGTTACAGGCGACAAACCTCATTCTGAATGCGACAACGGCCACCAATGGCGGGAGCTGGCTGGCCGACAGCGCCACGCTTACAGGTAACAATTTTACCAACCAGGGAACTACGCAGGCCGGTCAACTGGCGGTGAAATACACGCAGGTGACGAATAACGGTACGCTGTTGGGCAACTCGCAACTGAGTGTTAATGCCAGCCAGGTTAATCAGAATGCAGCAGGTAAACTGTTCAGCGGTGGTGACCTGTCCGTTGAAAGCCACGGGCTTGATGCGTTGGGGCAGGTGGTTGCGCTGGGTAATCTGACGCTGAAACTGGTGAATGGCTTTACTGCGCAAAGCGCGTTTGCTGCGGGTAAAACGCTGACCATGACCAGCGAGGGTGCTATCGACAACCGTAGCGTGCTTCAGGGGCAGTCGCTCAACCTGACGGCGGGCGGGCAGCTCAGCAATAACGGGCAAATCACAACGGGCAACGGTGCGAGCCACCTCAGCGGCAGCAACGTGGCGCTCAATGCCGCCGGAACGTTACAGGGTGGTGGGGATATTACGCTGACCAGTCGCGGTAATATTTCAGTCGATGGTTTCACCGGCACGCGTGGTTCTCTGACGCTCAATGCGCCTGGCGCTATCGTTAATACGGCGCTGTTGTACGCGGCAAATAATCTGGCGCTTTATGCCAACACCATTACCAACCAGCGCGGCGATATCCTTGCAGGCAACAATCTGTGGATGCAACGAGATGCGGCGGGAAATGCCAACAGCGAAGTGGTCAACACTTCCGGCAATATCGAAACCCAGAACGGTGATATCACCATCAAAACCGGGCATCTGCTGAACCAGCGGGATGGGTTGACTATCAGTCAGAGAAAGCAGGATTTTTCTAATGCATTACCTTCGGGACCATTTTTATTTCCAATCACGATTGGTGATGGTAAGAAAAAGCCGGATGTTGAGCTTAGTCTGCAGGAATGGCTGAAATCACCTGAAAATATTATCTGGAGCTATTGGGGAGAACGTTGCGCCGGAAATAGTCAGATCTGCCACGATAGATATAAGTATCTTTTAGTTGGGAATGATCTTCGTCGTTTTATATTAAGTGAATCAATAGTTGAAGCGAATGCTACGGGGGATGCCGCACGTATTGCCTCAGGTAGGGATATTGTTATCAACGCTACAATAATGGATAACCGTGCAAGCCATATTCTTTCGGACAGAGAGGCATTACTGAGAGGAGATTCGTTGAATAATCTTTCTGCCGAAGCCGGGCATGAAATCGTTTATCAAGAGGCTGAATACCGGTGTGAGTGGTTCTCTGATAATTGCAATTTAACCCCTGAGAGACTTAAGGGCTATCCCAGATACGGTAAATGGTATCAGTCCACTGATACTTACGGAGGACTGGTTATACCCAATAAAGATGGCTTCGAATACATAGGGGTTCCGTATGTTTTAGGGGAAATTAAAAAGGAGTTTACAGCTGATAGTGAGTCATACCGCTCAGTAATTAGTGCGGGTGGGAATATTACAGCGACTTTCACTAATGACATTAGTAATACCAGCATCACAGCGAACAGTGGAGTTGGCACCACTATTTCTGTGCCAACCCTCAACACTCTCAGCAACCAAACCCTCAGTAATGGGGTGCAAAAGCAGGCGCTGGCAGGCAATGACACGGTGAGCGTCAGCTCCCCACAGTGGAACGACCAACTGCAGGATGCATTACAGCAGATTACCGGCGGCGGCACGCTGGAAAGCGGTGGCGTATCGGACGCCACGCTCAGCTCTGTTTCTACCACACAGAAAGGTGATGCCAGCCTCGGCCAACTCAATGGCCTGATTAACCCAGACGAGAAGGGCGTGAATACCGCCGGGCAAAACCAGGGCAAAACGGTGGATACCAGCGCGTATCCGATGCCTTCCGGAAAGAACGGTTATTTCGTCGTCTCCGACGATCCGAAAAGCCCGTACCTGATCAACGTCAACCCGAAACTGAATGGCCTTGGTCAACTCGATCCCAGCCTGTTTGGTGATTTGAATGCCATGCTGGGTATCAAACCGGGCGAAGCGCCGCGTGAAACTAACGTTGCGTATACCGATCAAAACCAGTTTCTGGGATCGGCCTATATGCTCGATCGTCTCAAACTGAACCCGGAATATGACTACCGTTTCCTCGGTGATGCAGCGTTCGATACCCGCTATGTCAGTAACGCCATGCTGAATAAGACGGGAAGTCGATACATCAACGGTATAGGTTCTGACCTTGAGCAGATGCGTTATCTGATGGACAGCGCTGCCAGTACTCAGCAGTCGCTGGGGCTGAAATTTGGGGTGGCCCTGACGGCCGATCAGATAGCGTCCCTTGAGCACAGCATGCTGTGGTGGGAAGCCGCGACCGTCAACGGTGAGACGGTAATGATACCGAAGCTGTATCTCTCGCCGAAAGATATCACGGTGAGCAACGGTAGCGTCATTGCCGGGAATAATGTTCAGCTTACCAGCGGGAATATCACCAACGCTGGCAGTACGCTGCTGGCGAGAAACGATCTCACTCTCGACAGTCAGAACAGCATCAGCAACCTTAACAATAGTCTGATGCAGGCCGGGGGCAACCTTGAGCTGAGTGCGATTGGCGATATCAATAACGTCAGCTCCGCCATCAGCGGAAAAACGGTGACGCTGGAAAGCCTGGACGGCAACATCAATAACCTGACGCTGGCGGAACAGATTGATGTGAGTGCCAGGGACAAATACCGCAATGTGAGCTTTAAAGATACGTTGCTGGGTTCTGTGGCGTCCATTACCGCGCAGGACGGATTGTCGCTCTCGGCAGGCAAGGATATCACCGTTACTGGCGCGAATCTCTCTGCGGGTGGCTCATTGCTGATGGCTGCGTGGGGAGATATTGCGGTAAATGCCAACCAGATTAACGATGCCCGGAGCCATTCCGGACGCAGGGTCACTGAGACCGGTCGTTCGTCGGTGGACTGGCAGGGGAGCGCCATCAGCGCGGGCGGTAACCTCGGTATCAATGCCGGGAATAACCTCAACGTCACCGCCAGCAATGTTAACGCGGGGGGGAATGCTCAGCTTACAGCGGGTAACGATCTCAATCTGAATGCGGCCACCACTCAGCAGAATAGCCGTAACGGCGGCAGTGAATCGCACAGCACCGGGCTTTCCCGTACCACCGTCTCAGCGGGTGACTATCTGGTGTTGAAAGCGGGTCAGGATATTAATTCTCACGCGGCCGGGCTGGCAGCGGAAAATGATGTGGGTCTGCTGGCCGGGCGTGATGTCAACCTGCTGGCTGAAGCAACGACCGACGGCGACAGCTATCGTGCGAAGAAGAAAACCGTGGTCAATGACGCCGTACGCCAGCAGGGGACGGAAATTGCCAGCGGCGGCGACACGGTCATTATCGCCGGGCGCGATGTGAGTGCGCAGGCAGCGGATGTTACGGCGCAGGGCGATATCGGCGTCACGGCAGGCCGGGATGTGAATCTCACGACCGCCACAGAGAGCGATTATCACTACCAGGAAACCACGAAAACCAAAAAAGGATTCCTCAGTAAAAAAACTACCCATGCGATTGAAGAAGACAGTGCTACGCGGGAAAAAGGCGCGTTGCTGAGCGGGGACAATGTGACTGTCGCCGCCGGGAATAACATTCTGGTACAGGGCTCAGCCGTTGCCGGTGACGGCAATGTGACGCTGGGGGCTGGCAACAATGTGGATATCGTTGCTGCCACCAATACGGATACCTCATGGCGCTTTAAAGAGACGAAAAAGAGCGGGCTGATGGGGTCGGGCGGGATCGGCTTCACCATCGGTAGCAGTAAAACGACGCACGATCTGCGCGAAAAAGGCACCACCCAAAGCGAGAGCTTCAGTACGGTCGGTTCTACGGGGGGCAACGTCAGTATCACCGCAGGCCAGCAGGCACATATCGGCGGCGCGGATATCATCGCCCAGAAAGATATTGCTGTTCGCGGCGATAGTGTACTTATTGAACCGGGACACGACAAACGCACCCGTGATGAGAAGTTTGAGCAGAAAACCAGCGGACTCACGGTGGCGCTGTCAGGGACTGTGGGCAGTGCGGTGAACAGCGCGGTTTCAGCAGCGCAGGATGCGAAAGATGAGAGTGATGATCGGCTTGCAGCTCTGAAGGCAACGAAAGCGGCGCTTTCCGGCGTGCAGGCTGCGCAGGGGGTTGCAGTTGCTCAGGCTGGCGGTGATCCGAATAACGGTATAGGCGTCAGCATTTCTCTGACTTCCCAGAAATCAAAGTCTGAGCAGCATGCCAGGAGTGATACTGTGGCAGGCAGCACCCTGAATGCAGGCAACAACCTGGCTATTACGGCGACGGGTAAAGGTCCGAGCGGGAACAGCGGCGATATTCTGATCGGCGGTAGCCAGATAAAGGCGGGCGGGGACACCACGCTTGCAGCAGCGAATGATATCGTACTGAGCGGTGCGGCAAACACTCAACAGACAACCGGGAAAAACAGCAGCAGCGGCGGCGGTGTAGGGGTCAGCATTGGCGGAGGAACCAATGGCTATGGTATCAGCGTCTTCGCCAACGTGAATGCGGCAAAAGGACATGAGAAGGGTAACGGCACGGCGTGGACGGAGACCACGCTGGACAGCGGTGGCATAGTATCGATGACCAGTGGTCGCGATGCCCTTCTGAATGGCGCGCAGGTCAGCGGCGATAAAGTGGTCGCGGATATTGGTCGCGACCTGTGGATGAGCAGCCAGCAGGACAGCAACGACTACAAATCGAAGCAGAACAGCGTAGCGGCAGGCGGCAGTTTTACCTTCGGTAGCATGACCGGTTCGGGCTATATCAGTGCCAGCCAGGACAAGATGAAAAGCACTTATGACTCGGTTCAGGAGCAGACAGGGCTTTTTGCGGGCGATGGCGGATTTGATGTGACGGTGGGACGTCACACGCAACTGGATGGCGCGGTAATCGCTTCGACGGCAACGGGGGACAAAAACAGCCTGGATACCGGAACGCTGGGGTTCAGGGACCTTCATAACGAAGCGGACTTTAAGGTCAGTCATTCAGGCGTCAGCCTGAGCGGCGGCGGTTCTTTTGGCGGCGACACGTTTAAAGGCAATATGCCGGGTGGAATGATTTCAGCGGGTGGCAACAGCGGGCATGCGGAAGGAACCACGCAGGCGGCGGTAGCGGAAGGAACAATTACGGTTCGTGATACAGCGAACCAGCAGCAGGATGTATCCGGTCTGAGTCGTGATACGGAACATGCGAACGACAGCATCAGCCCGATTTTTGACAAAGAGAAAGAGCAGAAGCGGCTGCAGACGGTAAGTCTCATCAGTGATATTGGCGGTCAGGCAGCGGATATTGCCAGAACACAGGGAGAGATAAATGCGCTGAAAGAGGCGCGCAGGGACAATCCGAATCTGCCTGCGGATAAGCTGAAAGATACCCCGAAGTATAAGGAAGAACTGGCGAAGTATGGCACGGGCAGCGATATTCAGCGGGGGATTCAGGCGGCAACGGCGGCGCTTCAGGGGCTGGCTGGCGGTGATATGGGGGCCGCGCTGGCGGGGGCGTCGGCACCGGAGCTGGCGCATCTGCTTAAATCGACAGAGGGCAATACTGCGGTAAATGTCATTGCCCACGCGATATTGGGCGGCGCAGTGGCGGCGATGCAGGGCAACAGCGCGGCGGCGGGCGCAGCGGGTGCGGCAACGGGTGAACTTGCGGCCCGGGCGATTGCAGGTATGCTGTATCCTGATGTGACTGACCTGTCGCAACTGAGTGAGGATCAGAAGCAGACCATCAGCACGCTGGCAACGATATCAGCAGGGATGGCCGGTGGTCTGTCGGGTGACAGTACGGCGTCGGCGGCTGCCGGGGCGCAGGCCGGGAAAAATACGGTTGAGAATAATTATCTTAGCACAAACCAGTCTCTGACCTTCGATAAAGAATTGTCTGATTGTCGGAAATCTGGAGGTAACTGCCAGGACATTATTGATAAATGGAAAAAAATCAGTGATGAGCAAAGCCAGCAACTGGATAAGACCCTGAAAGATAACCCGGCTTCCGCGCTTGCCTGGGATAAGGAATTGGCCGAAGGTGGTCTGGATATGGCGAGTCGTCCGGCCTGGATGAATAATATTCCGGGAGCCGGGGGAATGAGCGATGAACAGGCTCGGGCGTATGTTCAGCAGTGGAACAGTCAGGATCTGAGTAAGATAGACGCCAGTACACCAGGCTGGATGCAGTTTGCGGCATTTGTTTCAGACCCGGAAAATCAGGCGGCGCTGGGTTCGCTTGGGCTCTTAACGAAAGAGCTTGCGACTGCTGCCGTCTCCTTTATGGGTCGTAATACGGCGACAGCAACGGTCAGCGCCGCAGATATTGGTCTGAAGTGGGGCCAGGGGAATATGAAGCAGGGCATGCCGTGGGAGGATTATGTTGGAACATCTTTGCCTGCGGATGCCCGCTTACCTCCAAGATTCAAAACCTTTGATTACTATGACGGGGCGACAAAAACGGCGGTGAGTGCGAAATCGTTGGATACTCAAACATTGTCCAGACTTAACAAGCCAAATCAGCTTTATACCAAGGTTAAAGGAGATATTGATGCTGCAGCTAAATTTGAGACATATACTCTTTCGAAGACTCCCCTTGATTCTTCAATGATTTCTAATAGAGAAATCCAACTTGCAGTTCCGGCCAATACTACTAAAACACAATGGACAGAGATAAATAGGGCTATTGAGTACGGTAAAAGTCAGGGTGTAACCGTTAAAGTGACTCAGGTGAAATAATGAAATTTAATAAAGAACAGGATTATTGGGCAACTTGTTATTGTACCAAAGAGTTTTTATTAATTGAAACTCAATCAGGACTAGGAAGAACTAGTGCAGATCCACTATTCCCTCCCCATTTACTACTACCTGAAGCTGACGACGAATGTACCGGTGAAACTATATTACAGGCTTTATCCAATAGCCGGACACTGAATAAGTTAGAGGATCGTGTTGTTTTTTTTGACCTTGAGAAAGGTAAGGAGAAGTATGCGGCCTGGATAGCCATGCTGATGGATAAATACGGTTATAAAACCAAACGCGCTTTATTCAAGGATATGAAACATTGCATTATTCATTGTGTTAATGGTGTCATTACCATATCACCAACACGTCATGAAAAATTAGAAGGCTGGGGTAGAACTAAAGGTGATGGTATTGAAGATGTCATTCTTCCGGCCGACAGTTCCCTGGCAGAGATTGGTGCAGGTCTGCGGTTAGCCCTCAGTCGTTGCAAAGATTAATTTGAAATGTCGGCTGAATTGCTTTGCCCTTTTCACTTCCATACAAAATGTGTTTTAGGAGCGCCGCCATAATGTTGTGTGTGCTTCCGGCAATCTCACATTGATGCTCACAGGTGCCGATTGTGCTGACGTTTTTCCAGTGTGCAGGGACTAGCGGTCAACAGTGTCTGGTCGTGGTGTGCTGAGTCAGTCCCGGTGGCAGGGAACTGGATTTACTGCAAGGGACCGGACGCCAGAGCAGATCGCACACCATCGGTACATTGTGGCGGGGTATGCCACATCTGCTCAGGGCGTCAGGTCACTGTTCTGGTGATCTCCGCCGGGGCGGTAGCGTGCTAGGGCGAAAAACGCTTAACAGCGCAAAAAGTTACCACTCCGGAAGTATAGCAGGGAAAATCGGTTGTAACTCACGGAAAGAACAGGGTAAAACCGGGTTCATCGCAGCAACCTGTACCGGACAGAGTTGTTATTGAGAATAACTATCTGAGCTACGACGAGGCTCATGCTTTTGACAGAGAAATGACTGCCTGTCGTAAAGCCGGTCGTGAATGCGGAGATATTCAGAACAAGTATGCTGTAATTAGTGCTGATAACCGGCTGAAATTGCATATTGATTTGGCTGCCGACCCTCTGACGGCGCTGTCCGGGGAAGATAAATGGAATATTGAGGGCGGACTTAGCGCGGCAGGTCGGCCTGGCTGGCTGTATGGTTCGCTGGAAAACCCGGATGTGAAGGACTACGTCATTGAAGGTAACCGCTACGACTTAAACTATCTGAATAGCAATACGTCACAGGGTGATAGAGCTCTGGCTTTCTTCGGTGAGCCAGAAAATTATTGGGGTACGGTTGCCGGAGCGGGTTCGTTGTTAACGTCATCAGCCACGCTGACGGAAAAATTTGTTAGTGCCGGGCTGAGTTACGGAGCAAATGGGGCTGTCCAGGTTGCAACCGGCAATACCGGTGAGAAGTTCGATTACCTCAGTTTCATGATGTCAGGCTTAACTGGTGTAGGTACAGCCAGGAAAGGATATTACGCTAACCAGTTGTTAGGGGCCGGTAGCGCTTACATGAGCAGTCAGATTGAAGGCCAGGACAGTACCGCATCAGTAGTGGGCAGTATGGCCGGTACAGGTTTTGGCTATAATATTGGTGCTTCAATTACTAATAAGTTTGAATCACAGTATATAAAAAATCAGCTAGGAATGGATGCCAGTAAGTATTCACTGAAATATTCGGAAAAATCTATCGGATACGGTATATATCAGGGCGGTCAAATGAGCTCATACCCTGGTATACTGGGTGGTTTTGGTGGTTCTGTAATCTCAGAATGGACTGGCAATGTGACGCAAAAAGAAGCTAATGGAGATAGTAGATGAAACATCCTCTATTAGAACTTATTAAGTTGGTGTTTATACTGGCAGTTACGTTCTCTATTGGAATGGTTGCTAGTACCTGGCTGATCAGTAAAGGAGATGTTCCCTTTTCGGAATATATCTTAGCTGGAAAAATTGGTGCAATTGTTGGTGTGTGGGGAGGGGCAGGAGTTTGGCTACTGCTCTATTTACAAGTACTAAAATATAATCGTAAGTAGTTGTTGTTGAGAATAATTTCCTTTGTGCAACATCTTCAGACAAACTTGATAAGGCCGTTGAGAAAATTAAGAACGGTGATAAGTCATTAGCAACTGCTAATGACTTATCAAGCTGGAGAATGCCGATAAACGTAGCGATGCACTGGTTCCTAAATTCACCAAAGATCCTTCACATATGCGCCGGGGTTTTTCCCCGATAATTCCCCATTGCTTCCCCATACAGAAAACAGGCATAAAAAAACCAACCGTAGAAGGTTGGTTTTTTTGGGGAATTTTGGTCGGCACGAGAGGATTTGAACCTCCGACCCCCGACACCCCATGACGGTGCGCTACCAGGCTGCGCTACGTGCCGACACTTATGGCTGCTAATACTACTGCTTTCCACCACGAATGCAAGAGGATGGACTGCTAACTGATTTATAATTAATCAGTTAGCGATAAATCGTTTCTCATCCGTCAGCACTTGCAGCAGCAAACTTAGCTGCGGTTTCTGATCTTTAATTTTCTCGCCGCGTAAATTATAGGTCTGGTAATTACCGTTGTTATTAAGCACCAGCGTCATCTCTGGTGTGGTAATGGCCATGGTGCTGCTGTCAGCTGCCGTGACCCAGTAATGGCGCCGTGTTGCATTAAACAAATCCTGACCCTGTGAGTACTCGCTTGCTGGGGTACTGACGTGGAGCAGGCGCTGCATCAGTGTTGTCATCAGGTCAGTATGATCGGTCAGACTATTAATACGCTGCGCAGGTGTTCCCGGCCAGTGAATAACCAGAGGCACCTGTAGATGGCCACGTGACCAGGCAAAGTTATTCTCTTCCTGCGTCAGCGGCACGCCCCGACCTGCGGTAATAATGACCACCGTATTGTTCAGCTTCCCGGAATCACGCAGTGCGCTGAGAATACGGTTGATGTTGGCATCCACATCTTGCGCCGCGCTGGCGTAGCGTTTGGCAAAATTCTTCTGGTTGCTGTCATCAAGGTTCGTCCCGTTAAAGGAGACCCACGAGAACCAGCGGTTATCTTCTTGCGCGTAGCGTCCCAGCCAGTTAATCCACTGGCTTGCGGTTTGTTCGTCAGATTGCGTTTGTACGCTTGGCATCGAGAAATCTGACAGTAGCGCCTGGCGATAAAGCGGGCTGGTAAAGCCATCCGAGGAGAATAGCCCTAACTGATAACCCTGCTGGTTCAGCGCGGAAATCAGCGCCGCAGGCGTTCGGGTCGATAAAATGCCATCCATGTAGCTTGGTGAGACGCCGTAGAACAGGCCGAAAATACCGTTATCCGTGGTGTTGCTGGAGCTCATGTGACGCGTAAAGGAGATGTTCTGCCCGGCAAATTCTGCCAGTGCAGGCATCTGCTGTTCAAAGCGCGAGTAGTTCAGACCGTCAACGGTGATCAGCAGGACGTTCTGGCCGGTGCCCATATCGCGATAGCGCAGTTCGCTAAGCGGGTACTGCACGGAAACTGCTTCCGGATTCCCCTGTTCGATCAGGCGACGCTGATACTCTTGCGCATCCAGCAGACCATGTTTTTCCAGGAACTTACGCGCCGTCATCGGATAGGAGAGCGGCAGGTTTGCGCGCTGCATGGTAACCGGGCGATAGAAATTGGCATCTGCCCAGATATACATCACGTGCGAGGCGATAAAGCAAATGAAGAAGAATGCGGCTAACGGTTTGGCAAAATGGCGGCGACGCGTCAGGCTGCGCAGTTTCTGCCAGCTCCAGGTCGCAAACAGCATTTCGATTAGCAGAATGATTGGCACGCTGATAAACATCAGTTGCCAGTCGCGGGCCGCTTCATTCTGGTCAGGGTTAATGACCAGCTCCCAGACGATGGGGTTGAGATGCAGGTGGAAGCGGGTGAACACTTCGCTGTCGATCAACAACAGCGTCATGCCTGCTGTCGCCAGAATCGCTGATAAGAATCGCATCAGCCTCTGGGACATGACGATAAACGTCAGAGGAAACAGGATTAGCAGATAGGTGGCAAACACCAGGAAGCTAAAATGCCCGACAACGCTCAGGTAAGAATAAACACGCCCTGCAAGCGTTGTCGGCCAGTCGGCGACAAACAGGTAACGGCTACCGAGTACCATGGCCAACAGAATGTTGAACAAGGCAAACCAGTGCCCCCAGCTAACCATCTGGGAGACTTTCTCACGGTAGCGCTGACGATGAGTTACCATAAACTGTTGTTCGTTTCCCCGGAGCAGGCTCTTAGTGCGCTTGGTCGTCGTTTACCGAAGACTGCAATGCGCGGGCAAAAGAGTTCGCAATCGCCTGGCGCTGGGCCGGTGCGATGCTTGTATTGATAAGGTTAGTCACCATATTTCCCAAAACCATCAGGGAAAGATCGGTTGGTGCCTTATGTTTTTCCAGTACGTTGAGCATCTCATTCAGTAATTGTTCAACGTGTTCGTCACTATAGCGGGAAATTTGTGGCATAAATCGAAATCAGTCTGTTCATGAAAGGGCAACATATTACCGTAGAGACAGTTTTTTTTCTGCTTTTTTATCTTCTATTGCGTCACTGCCCGGCAGGTGGTTGAATACCGCCCGGTCTAAAAGGAGAGTTTATCATGAGTCTGGATATCAACCAGATTGCCCTGCACCAGCTTATCAAACGTGACGAGCAGAATCTTGAGCTGGTCTTGCGCGATTCATTACTGGAACCGACAGCGACGGTTGTCGAGATGATGGCTGAGTTGCACCGGGTGTATAGCGCCAAGAATAAAGCCTATGGCCTGTTTAGCGAAGAGAGCGAGCTGGCGCAAACGCTGCGCTTACAGCGCCAGGGTGAAGAGGATTTTCTGGCTTTTAGTCGTGCTGCGACCGGGCGTTTGCGGGACGAGCTGGCGAAATATCCTTTTGCCGACGGCGGTATTGTCCTGTTCTGCCATTACCGTTATCTGGCGGTAGAGTATCTGCTGGTCGCCGTGCTGAACAATTTAAGCAGCATGCGCGTCAATGAAAATCTGGATATCAACCCGACGCACTATCTGGATATCAATCATGCGGATATCGTCGCGCGTATTGATTTAACCGAGTGGGAAACCAACCCGGAGTCCACGCGCTATTTGACGTTCCTGAAAGGGCGGGTCGGGCGTAAAGTTGCCGATTTCTTTATGGATTTCCTCGGCGCCAGCGAAGGTCTGAATGCCAAAGCGCAAAACCGTGGCCTGCTGCAGGCGGTCGATGACTTTACTGCCGAGGCGCAGCTCGATAAAGCTGAACGCCAGAACGTGCGTCAGCAGGTGTACAGCTACTGCAATGAACAGCTACAAGCCGGTGAAGAGATCGAGCTGGAGTCGCTGTCCAAAGAGCTTTCCGGCGTCAGTGAAGTTAGCTTCAGCGAATTTACCGCTGATAAAGGTTACGAGCTGGAAGAGAGCTTCCCTGCGGATCGCAGTACGCTGCGTCAGTTAACCAAATTTGCCGGCAGCGGCGGTGGGTTAACCATCAACTTCGACGCCATGCTACTGGGTGAACGTATTTTCTGGGATCCGGCTACAGATACTTTGACCATCAAAGGTACGCCGCCGAACCTGCGTGACCAACTGCAGCGTCGCACGTCGGGCGGGAAATAAAACCGTTTGCCGGGTGAGAGCGTAAACGCCTTATCCGGTCGACGAGAACCATCAGTATCGATTACAAAATCCCATAAAAAAACCCCGCCTTGGCGGGGTTTTTCTTCAACTTGTTTGCGATTACGCGCGAACGAAGTCGATGTGAGACAGCTTCGGCTTGAACGGGTGACGCTGTACAGCCTGAGCTTTAACTTTAACTTCTTTACCGTCAACAACGATGGTCAGAACTTCGCTGTAGAATTCAGCTTTAGCTTGCATGTTCATAACTGCATCGTGATCCAGTTCGATAGCAACCGGGGCTTCTGCGCCACCGTAGATGATTGCCGGGAACTTGTTAGCGGCACGCAGGCGGCGGCTCGCACCCTTACCCTGCTCTTTACGTACTTCAGCGTTGATAGTAAACATTTAAATCTCTCTTTAATAATTCCTGCTACAGGCGACCCAGCAACAGGTAAGTGATCTGCTTTGCGTATGCAAAAGCGGGCGAGATTCTATACTCAAACGGCTGGTACATCAATCAAAAGTACGATTAACCGCGTAATTCATGTGCCCGCCGGAAACGACCTTCGTAATCAAAGACCTTTTCACGCACCTGCCAGTACTGACCTTTCATGCGCGCCACCACGAAATCAGGATGACGTAACAGTGCCTGCTGGGCGAGGATATCAGCGGCGGTTATCCAGCGTAAGGGAATGCCAGGCGTTCGGGTGTGCGGGCGAATAAACAGTTGCTCGAAGGCTGTACGCTGCGCGGGAGTATGCAGGCGAAAGCGTTCGCTGACGTCGGCGCCATCTTCATCGTAATAGGTAATTTTTAGCCATTCGCCTTTTTCATCCTGACCATTTTGTAGCGCCATCCCGCTGCAGCGCAGAACCAGCGCATCTTTAAGCCTGAGCGCGGCTTTCAGCATGTCATCCGGGTCAACCAGTACTGTGTCGCACTCGCGGCAGCGGCGGGCGGCGATGTCATTTTCCGCGTTGCACTGCGGGCAGTTTTTAAAACGGAAACGAAAATCGCACTGTTCGCGATGGCCGTCATCATCTTCAAACCATCCCTGACAGCGGCGGCCAAAGTGCTCAATCAGCGTGCCGTCGGCCGTTGTTTTGCCCCAGAAGGTGTTGGCAAAGCCGCAGGCAGGACAGAACACCTGTACCGGAACGTTGTCACTTTTTCCTTTCGGCGCACCCACTTCCGGGGCGTACAGATCGTGCGGGTTGCCAGCGTAATCGAGGATCAGACAGTCGGTTTTCCCCGGCGCCAGGCGCAACCCACGACCGACAATTTGTTGGTAAAGGCTAACTGACTCGGTCGGGCGCAGAATGGCGATAAGGTCGACGTGCGGGGCATCGAAGCCAGTGGTCAGGACCGACACATTCACCAGATAGCGAAAGCGCTGCGCTTTGAAGTTTTCGATTAATACATCACGTTCCGATCCCGGTGTCTCTCCGGTGATAAGCGCGGCATCATCAGCGGGCAGCAGGCCGACAATCTCTTTGGCGTGCTCAACGGTAGCGGCGAAAATCATTACCCCTTTGCGCGTCTGAGCAAACTCGACAATCTGACTGATGATATGCGGTGTTATGCGTTGTTGTTTTTTCAGCTCCTTATTAAGGTCGGCTTCACTGAACAGGCCATTACTCTGCGCCTGCAGGCGGCTGAAATCATATTGTACGACCGGCATATCGAGGCGTTCCGGCGGCGTCAGATAACCGTGCTTAATCATGTAGCGCAGCGGCAATTCATAAATGCAATCGCGAAATAACGCTTTTTCATCGCCGCGTACCATTCCGTGATAATGGAAATGATAAATCCAGCCTTTGCCCAAACGAAAAGGCGTGGCGGTAAGCCCGAGCAGTCGTAAGTGGGGATTTACGTTGGTCAGGTGAGTGAGGATTTGCTGATACTGACTCTCTTCATCATCGCCAATGCGATGGCATTCATCGACGATAAGCAGGGAGAATTCTCCCTGAAAGGCATCCAGATTACGCGCCACCGACTGTACGCTGCCAAATACCACTTTCCCGTGGCTCTCTTTACGCTTCAGACCTGCCGCAAAAATATCGGCTTCCAGCCCCAGAGCGCAGTACTTGGCATGATTCTGCGCGACCAGCTCTTTGACGTGCGCCAGCACCAATACGCGCCCACGTGCAACCCGCGCCAGTTCAGCAATCACCAGGCTTTTGCCTGCGCCTGTGGGGAGGACGATAACTGCCGGAGTGCGGTGATGGCGAAAATGGTTGAGCGTGGCATCCACGGCTTCTTTTTGGTAAGGACGAAGAGTAAAAATCATGGGCTCACAATATGTAACAGTCTCGCGTATAGTATGCCACGAATCTTTTTCCCTTGAGGGAAGTTGTTAGCTCGTTATACTGAGCGGAAAACGGCTCCACTTTTCGGGCATAACGCCCGATTTCCGTATTGTTACAGGCAAAATCACACTCATGCGACTTGATAAATTTATCGCTCAGCAACTCGGCGTCAGCCGCGCTATTGCCGGGCGTGAGATCCGTGGTAACCGTGTTACCGTCGACGGCGAAATCGTCAGAAATAGCGCTTTTAAGCTGCTGCCAGAACATGACGTTGAATATGACGGCAATTCTCTGGTTCAACAGACTGGCCCACGCTATTTTATGCTGAATAAGCCTCAGGGCTATGTTTGCTCCACGGATGACCCGGATCACCCGACGGTGCTCTATTTTCTTGATGAGCCTGTCGCGCACAAACTGCATGCGGCAGGGCGTCTGGATATCGACACCACCGGACTGGTGCTGATGACCGATGACGGACAGTGGTCGCATCGGATCACTTCGCCACGCCACCATTGTGAGAAAACCTATCTGGTGACGCTGGAATCGCCGGTAGCAGATGATACCGCTGAACAGTTTGCCCATGGTGTACAGTTGCATAATGAGAAAGACCTGACCAAACCGGCCGTGCTGGAAGTCATTACGCCAACTCAGGTGCGCTTGACCATCAGCGAAGGGCGCTATCATCAGGTTAAACGTATGTTTGCCGCCGTGGGTAACCACGTTGTGGAACTGCACCGCGAACGGATTGGTGACATCAGGCTTGATGATGATCTGGCACCGGGTGAATACCGTCTTTTGACCGAAGAAGAAATCGCCAGCGTTAACTTAACCCCGCGTTAATTTCAGGAGCTAAATGTGACCACCCGGCAGAACTCGTCAATTGCCATTGTCTTTATCCTTGGCTTGTTAGCCATGTTGATGCCGTTGTCGATTGATATGTATCTTCCGGCGCTGCCAGTTATCTCTGAACAGTTTGGTGTGCCAGCAGGTAGCGCGCAAATGACCCTCAGTACCTATATTCTGGGGTTCGCGGTGGGGCAGTTGATCTATGGTCCGATGGCCGACAGCATCGGGCGTAAACCGGTGATACTGGGCGGGACGCTGGTGTTTGCGGCGGCGGCAGTGGCCTGCGCGCTGGCGCAAACCATCGATCAACTGATCGTGATGCGTTTCTTCCACGGCCTGGCGGCCGCGGCGGCGAGCGTGGTTATCAACGCCCTGATGCGTGATATCTATCCGAAAGAAGAGTTTTCGCGCATGATGTCATTCGTCATGCTGGTGACGACAATTGCGCCATTAATGGCGCCGATTATCGGTGGCTGGGTGTTGGTGTGGCTGAGCTGGCACTACATCTTTTGGATCCTCGCCGTGGCGGCTATTCTGGCGTCGGTGATGATCCTTACGCTGATCAAAGAGACCTTGCCCGTTGAGCGTCGTCAGCCGTTTCGCTTGCGTACTACTCTGGGCAACTTTGCCTCGCTGTTTCGCCACAAGCGCGTCCTGAGTTACATGCTGGCCAGTGGGTTCAGCTTTGCCGGGATGTTCTCATTCCTGAGCGCCGGACCTTTTGTCTACATTGAGATCAACCACGTTTCACCGCAGAATTTCGGCTATTACTTCGCGCTGAATATTGTGTTCCTGTTCGTGATGACCATCATCAACAGCCGCTTTGTTCGGCGGGTTGGTGCACTAAATATGTTCCGTACTGGCCTGTGGATCCAGTTTGTGATGGCGGGCTGGATGGTATTCAGCGCGCTATTCGGGATTGGATTCTGGGCACTGGTTGTCGGTGTTGCGGCGTTTGTAGGCTGTGTGTCGATGGTGTCATCCAACGCCATGGCGGTGATTCTCGATGAATTCCCACATATGGCGGGAACGGCGTCATCGCTGGCAGGAACGTTCCGCTTCGGTATTGGTGCCATCGTTGGGGCGCTGTTATCTCTGGCAACCTTTAACTCAGCCTGGCCAATGATTTGGTCGATTGCATTTTGCGCCACCAGCTCAATTATCTTCTATCTCTACGCCAGTCGCGCCAAAAAACGGTGATCTATTACACAACCTGGGGGTCATAAGGCCTCCGGAGTTGATGTATATCAACCGCAAATCTATCATTTTCCCCGCTTATGTTTATTTTATGTAAAATCAATTTATGTAAAAAGTCACATCATTGTAGTTAAAAAGGTTGAGTTAGATCGCAGAAACGAGTACATATAGCGCGGAAACATGCCTGAACCGTTGAATAAATTTAAATAGTGGATTCGGAAAGCGGCATAAAGACTGGGTGTAAACGTTTACCAACTGTCTAAAGACGTATTGTCAATGATGTGTTAATATTGATGTAAAATAATTGTGAAGTGATTGTGCTTCCAGGGAAAGAAAGTGATGACATTACAACTCTCAATCGTTCATCGTCTGCCGCAGTGCTATCGTTGGTCGGTGGGTTTCGCAGGTTCAAAGGTTGAACCGATTCCGCACAACGGTCAGAGCAATGAGAACAGCCTGGTGGCCCTCAAATTGCTTAGCCCTGATGGTGACAGTGCGTGGTCAGTCATGCATAAACTCAGCCAGGCACTTAGCGATATTGAAGTTCCTTGTTCCGTACTGGAATGTGAAGGGGAACCGTGCCTGTTTGTGAATCGCCAAGATGAGTTTGCCGCGACCTGCAGGCTGAAAAATTTCGGCGTGGCCATCGCAGAACCGTTTTCAAACAACAATCCGTTTTGAGCGTCAGCTTAGCGCGAGCAACTGACGCGTATAGGCCCGTTGTGGCGCGTTAAATACGTGCTCGCATTGCCCCTGTTCCACGACTTCTCCCTGCCGCAACACAATTACCTGATGGCATAGCGCACGTACAACGTGTAAATCATGGCTGATAAAAATATAAGCCAGGCGATGCTTTTCCTGTAAGGACTTTAACAGCGTGAGGATTTGCGCCTGTACGGTTCTGTCGAGCGAGGATGTCGGCTCATCCAGAATGATCAGCGAGGGTTTCAGAATCAATGCCCTGGCAATGGCTATGCGCTGGCGTTGACCACCGGAAAACTCTGCAGGATAACGATGGCGGGTTTCGCTATCGAGTCCGACTTCAGCCATCACTGCTTTTACCTGCGCTTCACGCTGTTCAGCGGAAAGCGTTGGCTGGTGAACGCGCAATCCCTCTTCAATAATTTGTAATACGCTCAAACGCGGATTCAGTGAAGAGTTGGGATCCTGAAAGACCACCTGAATGCGGTGGCGTATTGGCAACAGTTGGCGACGATTTAAGGTATGCAGCGCCAGACCATCGAACACAATACTGCCTTGTGATGTGATTAATCGCAGCAGCGCCAGACCGGTGGTACTTTTCCCGGATCCTGATTCGCCCACCAGCCCCAGTGTTTCACCGGGTCTGAGGGTAAAACTGACGTTGTTAACCACCACGTTATGATCCACCACGCGCTTGAGGATACCTTTGCGTACAGGAAAGGCGACCCTGAGCCCATTCACTTCCAGTAATGGCGGCTGTCCGGCTGGTAAAGGGACTGGATCGCCGGAGGGTTCGCTATTTAACAGTTTCTGTGTGTAGGAATGGGTTGGCGCGGCAAGCAGTGGCTCGGCACGGTTTTGTTCAACGCATTGACCGTTCTGCATGACGGCAATGGAATCGGCCAGTTTTCTCACGATGCTGAGATTATGAGTGATAAACAGCAATCCCATGTTCAGCTCACGCTGCAACTCCCGCAGCAGTTGCAAAATTTGCGCCTGCACAGAGACATCCAGCGCGGTTGTGGGTTCGTCGGCAATTAGCAGCTCCGGGCGGGTTAACAGCGCCATAGCAATCATTACGCGCTGGCGCTCACCGCCGGAAAGCTGGTGCGGATAATCTGTAAGGCGTTTCGCTGCATGGCGAATGCCTACACGATCCAGACAGGTCAGAATTTCTGCCCGTGCGGCTTCCCGACGCATTCCCCTATGCAAAGACAGGACTTCATAGAGCTGTTTTTCAAGGTTATGCAATGGGTTCAACGACACCATTGGTTCCTGGAAAATCATGGCGATTTTATTTCCCCGTACACCGCGAAGCGTCTGCTCGTTAGCGTGAAGTAATGATGCACCGTGAAAGCGGATATCACCGGAGAGGTACACCGCGGGCGGCGTGGGTAACAGACGCAACACCGAAAGCGCGGTGACGCTTTTACCTGAACCGGATTCACCCACCAGCGCCAGCGTTTGCCCGGCATCAACGCGCAAAGAGAGTGTATTGACTACAGTGCGTACGCTATCTTGTTGACGAAAACCGACTGATAAATTCTCAATAGCTAACAGAGGTTGTGTCATCTTAAATCGCCTTATTGGGATCAAATGCGTCGCGTACCGCTTCACCAATAAAGATCAGTAGCGATAATAGCAGGGCAACGGAGATGAACGCGGTGATGCCAAGCCACGGCGCCTGCAGGTTGTTTTTACCCTGTAACAGGAGTTCTCCCAGCGATGGCGAGCCAAGCGGTAAGCCAAACCCAAGAAAATCCAGCGAGGTAAGGGTCGTTATCGAGGCGCATAAAATAAACGGTAAAAAGGTCAGGGCGGCAACCATCGCATTCGGTAGCATATGGCGCAGAATAATACTGCGATCGCTAACCCCGAGCGCTTGCGCTGCGCGAATGTAATCAAAGTTTCGGGTGCGCAGAAATTCCGCGCGTACCACGCCAACCAGGCTCATCCAGCCAAACAGCACGGTGATAGCTAATAGCCACCAGAAGTTAGGTTGAACGACGCTGGATAGCAAAATAATCAGAAACAGCGTTGGCATACCGGACCACACTTCGATGAACCGTTGTCCCCACAGGTCTACCTTACCGCCATAATAGCCCTGTAGCGCGCCGGCCATCACCCCCATGACGCTGGAACACAGGGTCAGCATCAAGCCAAACAGAATTGAGATGCGGGTGCCGTAAAGGATACGCGCCAGCACGTCACCACCATTTGCGTCAGTACCCAGCCAGTTTTGCGCAGAGGGGGGAGAGGGGAAGGGCTTATCGGTGGCAAAGTTGATGCTGGTAGCGCCGAACCGGATGGGGGCCCATAGTATCCAACCCCGGCTCTCCAGACGGTGTTGCAGCCACGGATCCTGATAATCAGCCTTTGTTGCTAACGGGCCGCCGAAATCGCTCTCACTGTAGTTTTTAACCAGAGGGAAATACCAGCTGTCGTCATAGCGTACCAACAGCGGCTTATCATTAGCGATCAGCTCGGAACACATGCTCAGGCCAAACAACACCAAAAAAATCCATAATGACCAGTAGCCGCGGCGGTTATGACGAAAACGCGCCCAGCGGGCCTGATTGACGGGGCTTAATCGCGACATTAGCGTCCCTCAAAATCAATACGAGGATCGACCAACGTATAGCTGATATCACTGAGGATATTGAGCAACAGGCCGATCAGGGTGAAGATGTAGAGTGTGCCGAACATCACCGGGTAGTCGCGCGATACGGTAGATTCATACCCCAGTAATCCCAGACCATTAAGTGAAAACATCACTTCAATCAGCAGTGAACCGGTGAAAAACATACTGATAAATGTGGCGGGAAATCCTGCGATTACCAGCAACATGGCATTGCGGAACACATGCTTCCATAGAATATTTTTCTCACTAACGCCTTTGGCACGCGCAGTAACGACATATTGCTTACGTACCTCATCCAGAAATGAGTTTTTAGTCAGCATGGTCAGCGCGGCGAACCCACCCACCACGGTTGCCAGCACTGGCAGAGTAATGTGCCACAGATAATCGGTAATTTTTTGATACCAGGGCAGGGCGTCAAAGTTAGCGGACACGAGCCCACGTAGCGGGAACAGGTCGTAATAGCTGCCCCCGGCAAAAAAAACGATCAGCAAAATGGCAAACAGAAAGGCCGGAATGGCATAGCCAATAATAATAAATGCGCTGCTCCAGACATCAAACCGGCTGCCATTGTGAACCGCTTTGCGGATCCCAAGCGGTATCGACACCAGATAGATGATAAGCGTACTCCACAGCCCCAGGGTAACGGACACCGGGAGGCTGTCTTTGATTAGCGTAAGAACAGAGGCGCTGCGGAACAGACTGTCGCCAAAATCAAAACGGATATAGTCCCAGAGCATCTTGAAATAGCGTTCATGAATGGGTTTATCGAATCCGTAGCGACGGGTAATTTCCGCAATAACCTCCGGGTCAAGGCCCCGACCGCCACGGTAGTTACTGTCGCTGATATTCCCAACGCCGGTTTGCGCGTGGCTGGCGCGAACACCTTCGCTGCCCGCACCGGGCAACGCACCGCTTTGTCCGAACTCAATGGCGGCGACGGCCTGCTCAACAGGACCGCCAGGTGCTATCTGTACGATAAAAAAGTTGATAGTAATGATGGCCCAGAGCGTGGGGATCACCAGCAGCAGACGTCGAATCAGATAAGCACCCATTTATTCTCCCTGCCGTCTGGCTGCGGGCAGTTTCGCCGCTTTGTTGACGTCATACCACCAGTTGTCGATGCCAATGGTATAAATCGGGCGGATAGCCGGATGCGAAAACTTATCCCACCAGGCGATACGATCTTCTGCCATGTACCACATCGGCAACATGTAGTAGTTCCAGGTTAATACCCGGTCCAGTGCCCGCCCCAACGGGATCAGTTTGGCTTTATTCCCTTGTGCGGCAATGATCTGGCTAATCAGTTTATCAATGACCGGGCTTTGCACACCGGGCGCGTTATAGCTGGAGTCTATATATTCAGAGGCCCACAGAATTTGCAGGTCTGAGCTTGGCCACGGCATTGCGCGATAGAGCCTGGGCATCATGTCATAGTCACGGCTGCGCAAACGGTTAGTGATTTGCGAGTTATCGACCTGGCGGATATTCATCGTAATACCTAACCGTTGCAGGTTGTGCTGGAATGGCAATACCCACTGGCTGTTGCTGCCTGCCGGGAGTAATAACTCGAAGGTCAGCGGTTTACCGCTGGTGATATTTATCCGTTGTTGTCCTTTTAGTATCCATCCCGCCTGTTGGAGTAACGTATCGGCTTTCAACAGGTTTTCACGATCGTAGCCATCGCCTTCCGACATCGGTGGTTGATAGATTTGACTGAAGACTTCCGGTGGCAGCTCTTTTTTCAATGGCGCGAGGATCACCAGTTCATCCGCATCGGGATAACCTCTGGCTGCATACTCGGTGTTCTGGAAATAGCTGTTTGTCCGACTCCAGGCATTATAAAACAGGGCCTTATTCATCCATTCGAAATCGAAGGCCAGCGTAATCGCTTCCCGTACACGTCGGTCACTAAACATTGGACGTTGAATATTAAAGGCTAACCATCGAGTGTCCTGCGCGGACTCATTCTTTTGTTGGTCTTTGACAATGTAATGATTGGCGAAATTCTTACCGGTATAACGGGTTGCCCAATTTTTTGCATCGTTTTCAAGTCGCAGGTCGAACGCTCCAGCCTTAAATGCTTCAAAAGCGACGTTATCATCTAAATAGTAATCGTAGCGGAGGGTATCAAAGTTCCAGCGCCCGCGATTGACGGGCAGGTTTGCCGCCCAATAATCTTTAACGCGCGAATAAACAATGTACTGTCCCATTTTCCATTGACTGATGCGATAAGGGCCGCTGGCAAGTGGTGGAGACGACAAGGGGTCGCTGAGCTTGTGATCTTTCCAGTACTTTTCGGGCATAACGGGTAAGGAAAACAGGCTGAGCATATCCTCTTTACCCGGTTTGGCGAGTTCAATTCGCACTGTTAACGGGGCAATTGCCTTTACCGTTGTTCCTTTGTAGACCAGACGAAACTGCGGTACGCCTTCGGTCATAAATTTATGGAAGGTGAATTCGACATCGCGTGCGGTAATGGGTGAACCATCGTGAAAACGGGCCCGCGGATTAATCGCGATTTCTACCCACGAGTAATCATCGGCGTAACGCGCTCTGTCAGCGATGAGCGGGTAGTAGCTGCCGGGTTCGTCATCCGAGGTGGTAAACAGCGTATCGTAGAGCGTTTCGGTGCGTGCTCCAGGGTTGCCGCGCATCGAGTAGCGGTTGAAGTTGTCGAAGGTACCAAGGGCAGAGAGGGTGAGCTGCCCGCCTTTAGGGGCTGCGGGGTTAACATAATCAAAGTGATTAAAATTAAACGCGTACTTGGGGTCGCCCAACACGGCAAAGGCGTAGCTTTCTTTGATGGATTGGGCATGAACGTTAAACCCGATAAGGGCGATAAACAGAAGCAGTACGCGAGGAATCATATCACAGAGGTTTCCTTGTCCTGTCACAACCCGACAGGCTTCTTGCCTGAGAAATAGCGGTTGGGATGGCGAATGAAAATATATAAATCGCCTGGTGCGATCACCACGTTGGCTTATCGGATTGCGCCATCCAACGTACAAAATCATCAAGCAATAATGGGCGGCTGATCCAGTATCCCTGGAAGAAATGAACCCCGCGATCGCGCAGCCATCGGGCTTGCTCAGGCGTTTCTACCCCTTCGGCAACCGTCAGCATATTAAGACGCTTAGACAGTGTCAACACCGCATCCAGTACCGGAGACGTTAGCGTTTCTGTCCCAATAGCGTTGATAAATCCTCGGTCGATTTTCAGATAGTCAACGGTAAAGCGTTCCAGATAAATGAGTGCGCTATGGCCGGTGCCGAAATCATCAATGGCAATTTCGAATCCGGCAGCGTGTAGCCATTCAAATAACTTTGATGCTTCATGCTGATTGAGCATATCGCGTTCGGTGATTTCGAGTACAACCTGGAAATGGTGTGGTGGCAGGGAGGCGTTCAGGCGCTGAATATCGTCTTTAAAGCTCTCACCATGCAGGTGCGTTGGGGCGATGTTGAGCCCGAGCTTTGCGCCTTGCGGTAACACTTTTTTTAATGCGGGGGCATCACGGGCCACCAGTTTGAACAGATGCTGCGTCAGCGGTACGATCATTTGCTGTGATTCAGCGTAGTGAATAAACGCATCTGGCGGGATCTCACCTGTTGTCGGGTGGCGCCAGCGTAACAATACTTCTACGCCTTTTACTTCCAGCGTCTGCATTTCAACGACCGGTTGGTAGACCACATAAAACTGATCGTGCTTGATAGCGTTGAGAATATCCTTTCCCGGGCGTAAACGAACGGCGTAGTTGTAGTACCACAAAAGCAACCCGGTCATGATCCCGGCCATACATCCCAACATGACGGCATACCAGACGTCAGTGTACGTCCACTCTTGCGCATATAGCCGGATCTTCATCGGGATCCCTTTCAGCGTTGTCTGGCGCCAGGTGGTTTCCGGAAGCGCGGAAACGTCCATCAGTTGGGATGAAAATGTCGTGATAGCGGTATCACCAACAATAATTGCAAGACCGTCAAAATCATCTTCTCGGGCGGTATAGAGCAGGTAAGGCGCCAGATTGATATTCAGTGAGGAAAACACGCCACTATTCTTAAATGAAGGATTCCGCTGCCAAATCATGATCGCTGGATTGTCCGGCATCATCGGGGTACCGGACAGTAATTCCACATCGATATTTTGCTTGAGATCCAGCTTCGGAACCAGCGACAGAATAGGCGAGTCCATCGCGCCAGTTGCGGAGGAGCAGAAAGCAATACCATCTTTTACCAATAAAAAAGCGCGTACATTGAGGTTAAACGCTGCGCTGGCGGTCAGCCTGGCGGCAACTTGTTGGCAATTGTATGAGACCAGCGGCTGCAGGGAATCTGTTGTGCTTTTGAGGTCTGAGAGGTAACTGCTGATGTAAGAATCGATATCGGAAAGAAGCGTTTCGTACTTAACATCTCGTTTGTGCCAGGTGGCAACAAACTGCAGGGTGCTGACAAGTACCGCGACGACTACCCCCGTAAAAATACAGGTAAAAAGGACATTTCGACTGGAAGATGAGGGACGTCTGAACATAGTTCCTTATGTTTACCTGGGGTATTTGCTTATTATTAAACTGCTTGATCTGTAAAACTATAACCTGGATTGATTCGTATGGTGAGATTTTTCTTAAACATAGCGCAACGCAAAAAGCACTGCCGAAGCAGTGCTTTTGATAAGTCTCATCAGGATAGCCAAGGGATAGCTGCCAAACGAAATTAACTGCGGCTCAGAACCCGGCGAGCTTCGTTGTAACGTTTTTTCCAGTAAGGCTCGTTCATGCTGGAAATGATAACGCCACTGCTGGTCGAGGCATGTACAAACTGGTTATTGCCGATATAGATACCGACGTGACGGCCGGTGGAACCCGCACGGAACAGAACCAGATCGCCTGTGCGCAGATTAGTGCGCGAAACGGATTTGCCCGTTTCCTGTTGCTCGTAGGTTGAGCGCGGAAGCTCTAAACCAAATTGCTCGCGGAATGTACGCTGTACGAAGCTTGAGCAATCAATGCCTTTTTTAGTGCTGCCGCCAAGGCGGTAACGCACGCCTTTCCAGTCAGCGTATTGATCCATAATACGTGATTTAACATCGATATTACGTACCATACTTTCAAATTCATCCTGAGAGGCTTGCAGTGAAGAGTTATCTCCATTACCCACAGCATGCGTCTCAGAATGCATATTCTTCGCGGTGTTCGATGTGCTACATGCAGAAAGCAGAACCGCAACTGCTATCGCGGGTATCCCCCGCAAGATATATCTCAAAATCGGTTGAGATTTGACCATTTTGTTTGTTTTCCCTTGAAGTCCTTAACGATAAATATCGTTATAAAAAATGCCAAACGTGACGAGACTAATTACCAACGCATGATGAGACAATTCTTTAAGGTCAAATCTGTGGCAGAACGCACAAATTTATTCTTATAGTGAACAATTATCCTGCGAGGCAAAACGAGTCTGAGATTACCCGATCGCTCCGGTCATTGCGAGTGATTTTATGTGATTTCTTATAAGAAAAAGTGATACAGAAAGTGAATAAACTGCATTGGCTAAATTAAGAACAGATAGAGTGAAAAACACGCAATTCATTCATTTTAAACAGGAATAATATGACAGGAGAATGACAGTCAGAAGGATAATTTCCTGGCAGATATCATCAGGAAATCAGAAGCATTCCTGATGATGTTAATTACTTTGCGTTATTTGTTTAAAAATTGTTTATTTTTGCCGGGAAGATAATGAATAAACAGCGTAACCAGGCGGTCGCTTAATGGCGTCATTAACCACCAGGGCAAGCCAATCAATACGACGGTCATTGAACCTACCACGATATCTGTGAGCCAATGTGCGCCGATCATTACGCGTGGAAAGGCAAAAACCACAGTGATAATAAGGCCGATTATTCCTGCGACTTTTCCGAAATAACGTAGCATAAATGCGGAAAAAATAAGCAGCATCATACCGTGATCGCCAGGAAAACTGTCTCTGGATGCATCTTTTGTTGAAATATGCAGCAGCTCGCTGACGCGATTAATATTATCGAACGTGAGGGTGGGGCTGGCGCGCTTAACCGGAATAAGCGCCTGGCCCAGTTGGTTTAATATCACCGCTGTAAGCAGCATCACCAGCCCAATCGCCACAATACGACGACGACCTTCCTGCGTTTCTTTTAACCAAAAACTCAGCATTAATGCGCCCATCGCCAATAATGAACAGCCGTCAAATGCCCGGTTATTGGTGACCGCGACAATCCACAGGAACAGCGGGCTCTCAACCAGCTTATGATTGAAGAAGTGGAAGATGCCCGAATCAAGAGAAAACCAGAGCCCATGCCCGTGTGGAAGGTACCAGGACAAAAATAGCGCCAGACCAGCAATATTAAGCAGGAGTATTAGTGGGTATCGGGTTTTCATCGTCGTTTACCATTGCCATAAAACGGAGGCAACCTTACGCGCCAGCGTCTAAACGAAGCCTCAACAATGCACTCTGTAATGCATTCCAGTCGGTCTCGGTATCGGAGATGAGTTCAATGCGGCTATCTGGAGGGGCGACGTTTTGGGTCTCAATATGCCAGTCCTCACCCTGACGATTGATACGCACCAGCCCCTCTTTAATACGCATCACTCCCTTCACGCGGCCGACAGGGGCGAGACGTGACCATTCCAGCAGGCCGATGGTATCGAACACCGTGTCAGCGTCAAAAATCCAGCCGCAGGCCTGATGCCCCTGACCGCTGTTCAGACTGCGACGCCAGCGTTGCTGCGCAGGCAGGCTTAGTGCTGCCAGCCCTTTTTTATCAGCATGCTGGTGAGTATGTGCCGCACTGGAGGGAAGCTCCGTCAGATTCAGTCGGGGCAAATCCAGTAAGTGTCCGTCGATCTGTCCATGATCGGCATAAACTAACTGGCGGTTACCGCCGTAGTGCTGCCACCAGGTTTGCAGAGCAGTTTCGCTTTCTGTCGTGGCACGATCGGATTTATTGGCAACGATAATATCGGCAGAGGCCAACTGATCGCGGAAATTCTCATTCGCGACGCTTTTTTCATTCAGCAACAGGCGCGGATCAAGGATACAGATCGTTGCGCGCAAGTCGATCCACGGTTCGTAAACCGGCGCGGTGAGTAAATCCAGAATTTGTTTGGGATGCCCGAGACCGGTGGGCTCAATCAGCAGTCGATCCGGTTTTCCCTGACGTAACAGCGTATTGAGACCAACCTGCATGGGCAAACCATTAACGCAGCACATACAGCCGCCGGGGATCTCTTTGAGCATTGCGCCGCTGTCGGCGAGCAGCGCGCCGTCGATACCCACTTCGCCAAACTCATTGACCAGAACGGCCCACTTCTCTGCGGGATCTTTGTTGGCCAATAGATGAAGAATAGATGTGGTTTTGCCACTGCCAAGAAAACCCGTGATGAGATTGGTTTTAGTCACGTTTACTCCAGATTCATAAATTACCGTGATGGCTTTTAACAATCCTGGCGAAAAACGGGGGAAAAGAGAAGCGCAGAGAGGACGAAGACGAACTTCGTCCTGTTTAATGGCAGAAATCGTTAACTTTTTAACGTCTCGATGACCGCCTGATGTGCACCGTATTGGGCGATACGTTGCCAGGCTCTTTCTACGGTATCGACGAAGCGTGGGTTCTGTGCGAGGTCAGTGGCAAAGATTTCGTGCAGTGAAAGCAGCGCGCTGACGCGTTCTGATTCCGTACTCTGTTCGACGATAGTGCGGATTTTGTCACTCATCGGGTCACGAATATCGATAATTTCACCTGAATCATCAATCCCGCTTACGTAGCGCATCCAGCCCGCAATGCCGAGCGCCAGCAGCGGCCACTCGCTTTGGCGTGCTAAATGAACGCGAATCCCGTCCAGCATACGTTGGGGTAATTTTTGGCTGCCATCCATCGCGATTTGCCAGGTTTTATGTTTCAGCGCCGGATTGGCAAAGCGTTCCAGCAGGCTGTCGGCATACTGGTCTAAATCAACGTTGGTGATGCGTAGCGTCGGGGCTTGTTCGCTGAGCATCAGGCGATGAGCCGCTTCGCGAAATGCGCTGTCCTGCATACAGTCGCTGATATGCTGGAATCCCGCCAGATAACCGAGGTAAGCGAGAAACGAATGGCTACCGTTCAGCATCCGCAGTTTCATTTGCTCCCACGGCAAAACGTCATCAACCATCTGTACACCGGCCATTTCCCATTGCGGACGGCCGCTGACAAAATGGTCTTCAATGACCCACTGAATAAACGGCTCGCAGCTGATTGCGCAAGGGTCTGCCACGCCTAATTCGCGGGCAATTTCATCCAGTGATTCTTCAGTCGCTGCCGGGACAATCCGGTCTACCATGGTTCCCGGGAAACTGACGTGCTCTCGAATCCAGTTAGCCAGTTCAGGTGAGCGTTTCTCCGCCATTCCCAGTACGGCGTTTTTTACCACATGACCGTTGTCCGGGATGTTATCACAGGAGAGGACGGTAAACGGTTGCAGCCCACGTTGACGTCGGCGGTGTAGTGCCTCAACAATAATACCCGGTGCAGAATGGGGTTCATGCGGTACTTGCAGATCGTGAATAATGCGCGGGTTAGCGATATCGAGTGACCCCGTGGCAGGATCAATACAGTAGCCTTTTTCCGTAATGGTTAACGAGACAATCGCGACCTGAGGCTCGCAAAATTTTTCGATAATAGCCGCCAGTGAATCCAGCTTTGCATTCAGGCACTCGTTGACGGCCCCGACGATAATCGGCTGGTTGCCGGCCGCACCTTTTTCCAGCACGGTAAATAAATGATCCTGTTCGCGTAGCTGGCTCATCAACCGGTCGCCGCTGAACAGGCTGATCTCACAAATTCCCCAGTCTCCGCCCTGCGAATTTAGCACCCGGTCGGTCAATAACGCCTGATGGGCACGATGAAATGCACCGAAACCAAAATGTACGATCCGCGTTTTTAGCTGTTGGCGATCGTACTGAGGCATCACGACATTTTCCGCAAGAGACGCTGAGGCAATAGTCTTCATTAAATACACCTGATTAACCATTAATTAACAATGGCAGTATAAAGTTATATGACAACAAATTGAATTGGTGTGCCTCATTTATCCGGGTAATGTGAGCTGGATCAATCAATGATGGGTGATGTGTTGATCGTATAGCGGATGCCTGTATGGTAGTCGTCATAAAAGTCGGTTAATTTGGTATAACAACTTGTGAGGTGAAGCAATGGAACAAACCTGGCGTTGGTACGGACCAAACGATCCAGTATCGCTTGATGATGTGCGGCAGGCTGGCGCAACGGGTGTTGTGACCGCCTTGCACCACATTCCAAACGGTGAAGTGTGGCCCGTAGAAGAAATTCAAAAGCGCCAGGCGATTCTGGCCGAAAAAGGGCTGACCTGGTCGGTGGTGGAAAGCATCCCCGTCCACGAAGATATCAAAACACAATCCGGCCAATATCAGACGTGGATTGCAAACTACCAGCAAAGTATTCGTAACCTGGCGACCTGCGGTATTGATACTGTGTGCTACAACTTCATGCCGATCCTCGACTGGACGCGTACCGACCTTGAATATCAGTTACCGGATGGATCCAAAGCACTGCGTTTTGACCAGATTGCGTTCGCGGCTTTTGAATTGCACATTCTGCAACGTCCGGGTGCAGAAGCCGATTACACCGCTGAAGAGCAGCGTCAGGCGTTGGATTACTTCAATGCAATGACCGCTGCCGACATTGAAAAGCTGACCCGCAACATTATCGCTGGCCTGCCTGGTGCCGAAGAGGGATATACGCTGGATCAGTTCCGCGCGCGTCTTGCTGAATATGACGGCATCAGCAAAGACGATCTGCGCAATAATATGGCGGTATTCCTGCGGGCGATTGTGCCTGTTGCTGAGGAAGTTGGCGTACGTCTGGCAGTGCATCCTGACGATCCGCCACGGCCAATCCTCGGTCTGCCACGTATCGTGTCGACCATTGAAGATATGCAATGGCTGAAAGAAACAGTTGATAGTATCAATAACGGTTTCACTATGTGTACCGGTTCGTACGGCGTGCGCGCCGATAACGATCTGGTAAAAATGATTGAGACCTTTGGCGATCGTATTCACTTCACACACTTGCGTTCAACCTGCCGTGAAGAAAACCCGAAAACCTTCCACGAAGGCGCACACTTGCAGGGCGATGTGGATATGGTATCGGTGGTGGCAGCCATTTTGAGTGAAGAGCAACGCCGTAAGAAAGTGGGTGATTTGCGTCCGATCCCAATGCGCCCGGATCATGGGCATCAGATGCTTGATGATCTGCACAAGAAAACGAATCCGGGCTACTCCGCGATTGGTCGCCTGAAAGGGCTGGCAGAAGTTCGCGGCGTGGAGCTGGCGCTGAAAAAAACGCAGTTCCGCGATCTGCTGTAATTCGCTCAACACCAGGCGATAAATTGCCGGATGGCGCTTGTCCCGTCCTCTGGCAATACTCAGGTGCGTTGTTATTGCTGTAATAACGCACACCTTTCCTGTTCCAGTACGTTTAATACCTTTCTGAGGTGCGGCACCTGCAGCCCGCCAAAACCAAAGAACATCACCGCATCGGAATTTTTTTGCCGCCAGGCTGTTTCTGAGCCGTTTTCAATTTCCTGTAATGTATCAAAGCGTACCCCTGCCCGCAGACAGCGCTGACGTAGTTTTGCGATGACGTCAGGCGACCAGTTAAGGCGCAATGAGAGATGTAACCCTGCCGTGGCACCATCGATCTTTCCTTCAGGGAACAGGGTTGATAAGCCATCACGCAGTAATGCGAGGCGTGCTGCGTAGTTGCAGGCTAGCTTGCCGAGATGGGTATAAAACACCTGGTTTTGCATTAACTCGGCTAAAAACTGCTGCAATAACCACTGGCTACCATTGTTGTTCAGCGCTTTCATATTTTGAATGGCGGGCAGCAGTTCATCAGGGCAAACGAGGTAACCGAGACGTGCCCCCGGTCCCAGCGTTTTTGAGAAGGTCCCCATGTAGATAACCCGGTTGTGGTAATCCATGGCTTTCAGTGCCGGAAGGGGATTCTCGCCATACGTAAATACGGCGTCGTAATCGTCTTCAATAATCCAGGCACCCACTCGCTGTGCCCACGTGAGTAATGACTTACGTCGTTCAAGTGACAGAACACTGCCCATGGGATACTGATGAGCGGGTGTCACATAACAAAGCTGGGTTTCAACTTCGGGTAAATTATCGGTGCACAGCCCGTGATTATCCACGGCAATAGACGTAATATCGGCACCATAATAATTAAACAGATGCCATGCGCCAGAATAACAAGGTGATTCGGCGACCACGTGACATTTTTTATTCTGGCTTAGTGCATGATGAATAATGAATATTTGACTGAGCAGTGATAATCCTTCCTGAATTCCATCAGTAATGATGATATTTTGTGCGCTGGTATTAATGCCACGGGATAAATTAAGGTATCTGACAATTTGCTCACGCAATGAAAATAATCCATTTGGTGAATGGTACCGGGTCAGTAACTGCTCTTTAAGTACGCTGGGGGCATTATTCCATTTACGCCAGCTTGACCAGGGAAACGCATTGGGGTCAGGGACGCCCACCCGGCAATAGCACTCACGCCCCATTTCAGCGTAAACATCGGTAGAAACACCGGCGGGCTTAGGCTTTATCGGTGGTGAGCCTTCCACAGATGGCACGTGTGCCGGGGGACTACGCATAGGTGCCGTAAATGTGACCTCATAGCCGATACCCTGCCTGCTCTTAATAAAACCGGCCGCCATCAGTTTTTCATACGCCATCACCACCGTGATTTTGGCCACGTTTAACGTCTGCGCCTGCTCGCGGATAGAGGGCAGTTTATCCCCGCAAAGCAAATCGCCTTGCTGAATTGCCTGAAAGTAGAATTGAAAGATCTGCAATTGTAGCGGGGTGCGACTTTCCCTGTTGAGAGACAGCGTCAGCATGAGGAATTTCCTTGTTTAAACAATAACGGCATATTACACGTTTCAACATATTGCTATTTTGACACTCCTCATAGAGTTAAGGCTGTTCCTATAATCTGAAATCGCTGTCTCTATTTTTGCTTTTTAATATCCCTTAGCGTGACGCTATTAAAAAAATGGAGGCAGGTATGTCGTGGATAAAAAAGAACGCGCTTTGGTGGGCGTTAGGTGGCGCAGTCGTAATGGCCATTGTTATTTGGGGAACATGGCAAGGAGTCCATTACACCAGCACTACGGAGTTTTGTTTATCGTGCCACTCGATGCGCACATCAGGAGATGAGTATAAAACCAGCGTGCATTTTCGTAATGCCTCTGGCGTGCGAGCGGAGTGTAAGGATTGCCACATTCCCCCGGGAGTCGTCCCGACGTTGATGCGTAAAACCGAAGCCCTTAACGATCTCTACCACACCTTTATCTCACCTTCTATTGATACCCCGGAAAAGTTCAATGCTAAACGGGCTGAGCTCGCCCAGCGAGAGTGGGCGCGGATGAGCGCCAACAACTCGGCAGCCTGTAAATCGTGTCACAGCTATGAAGCGATGGATCATGGAAAACAATCCGCCAATGCCGCGGCGCAGATGACGGCGGCAGCGGCGAAGGACAGCAACTGCATTGATTGCCACAAAGGGATCGCGCACCACAAACCGGATATGAGCAGTGGTTTTCGCGATCGCTACAAGCAGCTACAACAGCAGGCAGAGAAACTATCAACTGCGACGACGCTGTTTTCGTTAAGCGAAAAAACACTGACAGCCACGGCAGGGGCACCAGCAGGGAAAGCGCTGTTATTTCCGGCGACCCAGGTCAAGGTGCTGCAAAAAGAGGGGAGCAACGTCCAGTTGGAAGTAACAGGCTGGCGTGAAAGCAAGGGGCGTGGGCGGGTGCTCACCCAGTATATGGGCAAACGCATATTCTCCGCGGTTCTGGATGCTTCACTGCTGGAAAACGTCAAAGTCCTGCAAACCCAGACTGACCCAGGTTCGCATCAGGAATGGCAGCAGGTGAGCGTCACCGCATGGACCTCCGCGCAGGGACTCATCGATAGCATTACTCCGGTGTGGGAGTACTCAGATCAGATGCTGCAATCGACGTGTAGCGCCTGTCACAGCACGCCGCCGGCTACCCGATACACCGCCAATGGTTGGATTGCCGGACTGAAAGCGATGTCGACGTATTATCGACTCAATCCGGTGGAAGAACGTACGTTGTTGAAATACCTCCAGACCCACGCCAGCGATGTGTCTGAACCCAACAAATAATAAGGATAAGATATGGATATTCATGATTTTAATCCGTCCCGTCGTCGTTTTCTGACCGGAATGCTGGCGGTTGGCGCTGCCAGTGCGCTGGCGCCTAATCCACTGATATCAAAAGTATGGGCGGCGGGGGAAAACCCCGAACAATGGATCCAGTCCGGCTCACACTATGGTGCTTTTGAAGCCAAAGTGGTTAACGGCGAGTGGACGGAAACGCGCCCGTTCAAATATGACAAATACCCGTGCGATATGCTCAATGCGGTACGTGAAATCGTCTACAACCCTTCACGGGTTCGCTATCCGATGGTTCGACTGGACTGGTTGCGCAAGCGTGAGAAGTCGGATCGTAGCCAGCGGGGAGATAATCGTTTTGTGCGGGTTAGCTGGGATCAGGCGCTGGACCTGTTTTATGAAGAGCTGGAGCGGGTGCAAAAAACCTACGGTTCATCCGGCGTCTTTACCGGGCTAGCGGATTGGCAAATGGTGGGCAAATACCACAAGGCTGGCGGTGCAATGGACAGAGGGCTCGGCCTGCATGGTAGCTATGTGACGACCGTAGGCGACTATTCAGCGGCTGCAGCGCAGGTGATTTTGCCGCATGTTATTGGCTCGCTTGAAGTCTATGAACAGCAAACCTCGCTGCCGTTAGTTATCGAGAACAGCAATACCATCGTACTGTGGGGCTGCGATCCGATCAAGAATCTACAGATCGAGTTTCTGGTTCCCGATCACGACGCGTTTGGCTACTGGCAGCAGATCAAAGAGGCCGTCGCCCAGGGCAAAATGCGCGTCATCAGCGTTGATCCGGTGCGGAGCAAATCGCAAAATTTTCTGGGGTGTGAACAGCTGGCGTTACGACCACAGACCGATGTTGCGTTACTGCTGGCGCTCGCACATACCCTGTATGAAGAAAAACTGTACGACACGGCATTTATTAACGACTACACCGTCGGCTTCGAGCAGTTTTTACCCTACCTGATGGGAGATACAGACAAGCAGCCGAAAAACGCCGAGTGGGCTGCTGAAATCTGTGGGCTGACCGCGGATCAGATCCGTGATTTTGCCCGGCTGCTGGTGAAAGGCCGGACGCAGTTTATGGGCGGTTGGTGCGTACAGCGTATGCACCACGGCGAACAGTATCCCTGGATGCTGGTGGTGCTGGCCAGTATGGTCGGTCAAATCGGGTTACCGGGCGGCGGTGTGGGGTTTGGCTGGCACTACAACGGCGGAGGGACGGTGACGTCAGCCGGGCCGGTACTTTCTGGTCTGGGGAGCATTAACAATCCGCCAGAGGCGAAGTATAAACCAGATTTTCGCGGCGTATCCGAGCATATTCCTACCTCACGTATTGTTGATTGCCTGCTGGAGCCGGGCAAAAAGATTGCGTTTAACGGTGAGACGTTAATCTACCCTGACATCAAAATGGCGATCTTCAGCGCGGCTAACCCGTTCCACGCCCAGCAGGATCGCAACCGCATGATCGAGGCGTGGAAGAAACTGGAGACCGTGGTGGTGTTAGATCACCAATGGACCGCATCCTGTCGTTTTGCCGATATCGTCCTGCCTGTTACCACACGCTTTGAACGCAACGATATTGAGCAGTTTGGCACCCATTCAAATAAGGGACTGATGGCGCTGCATCAGGTCGTCAAACCGCAATATGAAGCGCGGCATGATTTCGACGTGTTTGCCGGACTCTGTAAACGTTTTAACAAGGAGTCGGTATACCGGGAAAACCGCGATGAAATGCAGTGGGTACAAGCGCTCTATGACGAAGGGGTCAAAACGGGTGCCTCGCTCGGTGTTACGTTGCCAGACTTTGACACGTTCTGGAAAGGTGAAGGGTATGTTGAATATCCCGCGGGACAACCGTGGGTGCGTCATGGCGAATTTCGCGATCAGCCCGATCTTAATCCCCTGGGCACACCATCAGGTCTGATTGAAATTTACAGCAAAACGATTGCCGGTTTTCAGTATGACGATTGCCCCGGGCATCCGGTGTGGATGGAGCCGTTTGAACGTAGCCATCAGGGCAGGAAAGATAAATATCCACTACACCTGCAATCCTGTCACCCGGATAAACGCCTGCACTCCCAGTTGTGCTCAAGTGATGCGTTTCGCAGCACGTATGCGGTAGCGGGAAGAGAACCGCTTTACATCAGCGAGCAAGATGCTGCCGCGCGGGGGTTAAAAGCCGGGGATATTGCGCGGGTCTTTAACGCGCGCGGTCAGGTGCTGGCGGGAGTGGTGATTAGCCCTGATTTTACCCCTGGCGTGATCCGCATTCATGAAGGGGCATGGTATTCCCCACTGGAAGGTGGGAAAGTCGGGACGCTATGTACCTATGGCGATCCTAATGTTCTGAGCGCGGATATTGGTACGTCTCAACTGGCGCAAGGGCCTTCAGCGCATACCGTGCTGGTGGATGTCGAACGCTATCAGCAACATGTTCCACCGGTCACGGGATTTGGTGGGCCGGAGACAGTGAAAGAGGAGGGGGACAATGCTGCATAACCTTATTTTCCAGCAACGCGCCGCGGTCTACCAGTGGTTTTCACAATTGCTGTTTCGTGAGCTGGAGCAGAAACAACTCGCCCGTCTTGAAAGCGAGGATACCCGACAGTGGCTTGCGTCGCTGGCGGGTATCCCCGGGCTTTCGCTGGATGTCAAAAAACTGGAGCGTAGCCTGACGCAGGTTCTGCGTCGTGAAAGCCGACAACTGGAGCTGGCCGCAGATTTTGCAACGTTATTTCTGCTGGCGCCGCCTGGCGGTGTTTCTCCGTATGCGGGACATTATCCGCACACAACAGCGGCCGAAGAACGTCGACAAATGAATGTACTGTTGGTTGAACACGGGCTGGCTGCGCAGGAAAATGAGCCTTCCGATCATATCGCTATACAGCTGGCTTTGATGGCGAGAATGGTGGCCAAAGAGGAAACGCTATCTGCACAATATTACTTTTTGCATCATCACATTATGTGTTGGGCACCCTTGTTCCGTGATAGCTGCCTGCAGCGTGATGAGAAGGGATTTTATGCGCGGGCGGTTAGCGTAATTGTGGGTTTTATACGGGAAGATGAGCAGTATCTGGAATCACTGTTGATAGATGATTTTTATCTCAGTAGTCAACGCTGAAAATGACAAAGGGACAGCTCGTGCTGTCCCTGATCGTCAATGTGTGGCAGCGGTATTAGTCTGCGCGTCCCATATAGCGGCGTTCTTCGATATGAATGCGGATTTTCTCACCCGCACTCAGATACTCAGGAACCTGGATCACCAGACCGGTGCTCAGGGTTGCTGGTTTGTTACGCGCACTCGCTGAAGCACCTTTAATGCCCGGTGAGGTTTCAACGATTTCCAGGTCTACGGTCTGAGGCAGTTCAAGCGCCAGCAGTTGGCCGTCCCAGGTCAGTACCTGCATGTCCGGCATCCCGCCTTCCGGGATGAACAGCAGTTCTTCTTCAATCTGGTCTTTGGTGAAGGTATACGGGGTATAGTCTTCTTTATCCATAAAGACATATTCGTTGCCATCAACGTAGGAGAAATCAACCCCGCGGCGGCTCAGAGTAACGGTATCCACGATATCGTCGCCTTTGAAGCGCTCTTCAACTTTCAGACCGGTACGGACATCAGAGAAACGCATTTTGTACAGCGTAGCTGCACCACGTGCGGACGGTGATTGAATATCGATATCTTTTACAATCAGCAGCTTGCCGTTGTAGTTCAGTACCATACCTTTTTTAATTTCGTTCGCTCTTGGCATCGAAAAAATCCTGTAGTGAGGAGTGTCTAAAATATCGCGTCAAACTACTCGCGCCGGGGCATTCAGGCAAGCGGAATTCACACTTTTGCTGGTGCAAAAAAGGTGGTATACACTTCGCCCTTCTGGTTACCTCGTTGTTGGCTGTGTGTATGTCATCTTGAGGCGCGCCGAATGAATTTGTGTATACTGTTCGCTACCTGAACAATCCGATGGTTATGCTAAAGAGAATACTGTATGGAATGCCGTCCGGATTGTGGCGCATGTTGCACCGCACCTTCTATCTCCAGCCCGATCCCGGGCATGCCTGATGGCAAGCCCGCCAATACGCCGTGCGTTCAGTTAGATGAATCCCTGCGCTGTAAAATTTTTGCGTCTCCGTTGCGCCCAAAAGTGTGTGCCGGTTTGCAACCCAGTGCGGAAATGTGCGGTAAAACGACACACCAGGCTATGCTGTATCTTATTGAGCTGGAAGCGTTGACTGCGCCTTAAACGTCTTTGATGCGCACCAGGCACACAACCGTCGCGACGATCATTACCAGCGCAAACCAGAATACGGCGTGGTAATTCCAGATTTCTGCGGCAATACCCGCCAACGACCCGGCAATAATCCAGCCGACGCGAATGGTATTGGTGTACAACGTTGTGGCCGATCCCGCCTGTCCCGGCATTAAATCCTGAAAATAAAGCATGCCAATCCCGCCGAGGATGCCGATGTAAATCGCGTTCAGCAACTGTAAGCCGAGCAAAACCGCCGGTGAATGTGCCAACAGCATGCCTGCATAAAAAAAGAACCCGGCGATGGCGGCGATTCTCATCAACAGACGTTTGCCCAGACGTTTGGCAAAATATCCCGCAATCAGCATGGTTGGAATTTCCAGTCCTGCTGCGGTGCCCATCATGATACCGGCGAGTTTTTCAGGCAGATGCAGTTCGTTGATGATAAACAGAGGCATATTAATGATATAGAGGCTGTTGGTGCCCCACATTAATGTGCAGATAGCAAAAAGCAGCAGCGTATCACGACGATTACGGCGTGGAGCTTCAACCGCCCCTGTTGCGAGAGGTACGCTTTTGTTCATTGACGGTAAGAAAAACCAGACCATCACGCCGCAGACAATAAATGCCACCGCGGCGCTGAGATACATCACCGTAAAGCTGAACCCCATGGCCAGCGCGTAGGCCAATGGTGGGCCAATCACCCAGGCCAGTGAAACCTGAGCACGTAAAATCGAGCTGAACATGACGGCTTCCCGGCCCGTGCGATCGGCATGTTCACGAGCAAGCGCGAACATTTGCGGGTTGGCGGTGGAGCCAAAGCTACTGAGAAATACGCCGACAAACAGCAAAATAAAATAGTTACGGTTCCAGGCAAACAACACGCAGGCCAGCATACCCAGCACACAGCAAAAAACGATCAGGTTTTTACGATCGCCTTTTTTGTCAGAGCGTCCGGCCAGAAACTGGCTTACCAAAATGCCGATGACGGCGCTACCGGTAAAAAAGAAACCCACCATTCCCGGACGAGCATGGACCTCATCGGTCAGAAAAAGGCTGAGCGTGGGTGTCTGTAATGCCCCGGCGATACCCGTGAGAAAAGCGACAAGCAGGAACGCCGAAGACGTTAAATCAAACGCCTTGGGTGTGGCGGCTACGGGGGTGTTATGCATGTTTAGCTATCAGTGGAGTGAAGAGAGGCGGAGTTTACGCTGCTCGCCAGAAAATAAACAGGGCACTAAATCAAAATCGGTATGGAAAATCAAAATGTCATTTCAGTCTGAGAAGTCCACATGCTGACGATGCTGAAGTTGAGTAGCTGAACACGTTTTTGTGTCAGCTTGTTTCAAAGAAACGCCGAGAAAATGTGCGGTACATCTAAATTCAGCAAGTTAATTGTTAACTTTACTTGCGTGCTGAAGCAGAAAGATCCAGACTCCTTGAAACGTTTCAGCGTCATCTTGCCTTAACTAATGGAGTCGGGTGACGCCTTTTTTCTCATGTTAGCTGAATCGTTTCAATTCAGCAGGAGAGGAGAATCATGTTCCAGTTATCTGTTCAGGATATTCACCCGGGCGAACAGGCCGGGAACAAAGAAGAGGCTATTCGCCAGGTTGCCGCAGCCCTGGTGCAAGCGGGCAACGTTGCGGACGGCTATGTCAATGGCATGCTGGCGCGCGAACAACAAACATCGACGTTTCTCGGCAATGGTATTGCCATTCCTCACGGTACGACAGACACACGCGATCAGGTGCTGAAAACCGGGGTGCAGGTGTTTCAGTTTCCGCAGGGTGTGACGTGGGGCGAAGGTCAGGTTGCGTATGTGGCAATCGGCATTGCAGCCAGCTCAGATGAGCACCTTGGGTTGTTGCGTCAGCTGACCCATGTATTGAGTGATGACTCGGTTGCAGAACAGCTGAAATCTGCCACCACGGCAGAAGAATTACGTGCATTGCTGATGGGCGAAAAGCAGAGCGAACAGCTGAAGCTTGATAACGAAACGCTGTCATTGGACGTCGTCGCCACTTCGCTGGTGACGCTGCAGGCGCTGAACGCCGCGCGTCTGAAAGAAGCCGGTGCAGTAGATGCCACCTTTGTGGCCAGAGCGATTAACGAGCAACCAATGAATCTTGGTCAGGGCATCTGGCTGAATGATTGTGCTGAAGGCAATGTGCGCAGCGCCGTCGCGGTCAGTCGTGCGGCAAGCGCATTTGACGTTCAGGGCGAAGCCGCTGCGCTGCTGGTGACTGTCGCGATGAATGATGACCAGCCCGTTGCAGTGCTGAAGCGTCTTGGCGATCTGTTGCTGAGCAATAAAGCTGACCGTTTGCTGAAGGCAGATGCTGCAACGGTGTTGGCGCTGCTGACCAGCGATGATGCATTAACTGATGATGTACTGAGTGCCGAGTTTGTAGTGCGTAATGAGCATGGTTTACACGCCCGTCCGGGCACCATGCTGGTGAATACGATTAAACAATTTAATAGTGAAATAACCGTGACAAATCTTGATGGAACCGGAAAACCGGCAAATGGACGCAGTTTGATGAAAGTTGTGGCATTGGGCGTGAAAAAAGGACACCACCTGCGCTTTACCGCACAGGGTGAAGATGCTGAACAGGCGCTGAAAGCCATTGGCGATGCCATCGCGGCAGGTCTTGGGGAGGGCGCATAATGAGCAGACGTGTTGCAACTATCACCCTGAACCCGGCTTACGATCTGGTCGGTTTTTGCCCGGAAATTGAACGCGGTGAAGTCAATCTGGTGAAAACGACCGGTCTGCATGCGGCGGGAAAAGGGATTAACGTCGCAAAAGTGCTTAAAGACCTGGGGATTGACGTGACGGTTGGCGGCTTTCTGGGTAAGGACAACCAGGATGGTTTTCAGCAGTTGTTCAGTGAGCTGGGCATCGCTAACCGTTTTCAGGTGGTGCAGGGGCGTACCCGAATTAACGTCAAGCTGACTGAAAAAGATGGTGAAGTTTCTGACTTCAATTTTTCTGGTTTTGAAGTCACACCGGCTGACTGGGAACGCTTTGTGAATGACTCACTGAGCTGGCTGGGTCAGTTCGATATGGTGTGTGTCAGCGGCAGCTTGCCGACCGGCGTGAGCCCTGAAGCATTCACTGACTGGATGACGCGCCTGCGCAGTCAGTGCCCATGCATTATCTTTGATAGTAGTCGTGAAGCGCTGGTCGCTGGCCTGAAGGCAGCTCCGTGGCTGGTGAAACCAAACCGTCGTGAACTGGAAATCTGGGCTGGCCGTAAGCTGCCAGAAATGAAAGATGTTATTGATGCGGCACATGCTCTGCGTGAGCAAGGCATTGCGCACGTGGTGATTTCACTCGGTGCGGAAGGCGCGTTGTGGGTCAACGCTTCGGGTGAATGGATTGCTAAGCCACCGTCAGTTGAGGTGGTCAGCACTGTAGGTGCGGGGGATTCGATGGTTGGCGGTCTGATTTATGGCTTGCTGATGCGTGAATCCAGCGAACATACACTGCGTCTGGCGACGGCAGTTGCCGCCCTGGCGGTAAGCCAAAGCAATGTGGGTATTACCGATCGTCCTCAGTTGGCCGCAATGATGGCGCGTGTCGACTTAAAACCGTTTAACTGACAGCAGGAGAGGCATAATGAAAACGCTGCTGATTATTGACGCTAATCTCGGCCAGGCTCGCGCCTATATGGCGAAAACCCTGCTTGGAGCGGCGGCACAGAAAGCGCATCTGGAGATCATCGACAATCCAAATGATGCAGAACTGGCGATTGTCCTGGGCGATACGCTACCTGTCGACAATTCGCTGAACGGCAAAAAGGTCTGGCTGGGTGACATCGGTCGTGCGGTTGCGCATCCCGAGCTTTTTCTCAGTGAAGCAAAAGGTCATGCGCAGCCATATAGTGCGCCGGTTGTGGCAACGCCAGCAGCAAGCAATGGTCCAAAACGTGTGGTGGCAGTGACAGCCTGTCCGACAGGCGTCGCACATACGTTTATGGCTGCTGAAGCTATTGAAACCGAAGCGAAAAAACGCGGCTGGTGGGTGAAAGTGGAAACCCGTGGCTCAGTAGGAGCAGGTAATGCCATTACGCCGGAAGAGGTTGCCGAGGCTGATCTGGTGATTGTGGCGGCTGATATTGAGGTTGATCTGGCGAAATTTGCTGGAAAACCGATGTATCGCACGTCTACGGGTCTGGCGCTGAAGAAAACGAAGCAGGAACTGGATAAAGCGCTGGATGAAGCGACCCCGTATCAGCCTGCCGGGAAGAATCAGACTGCTGCTACAGAAGGAAAAAAAGAGGGTGCGGGCGCGTATCGTCACCTGTTGACCGGTGTGTCTTACATGCTGCCGATGGTGGTGGCGGGTGGTCTGTGTATTGCGCTGTCATTCGCCTTTGGTATTGAAGCATTCAAAGAGCAGGGTACGCTGGCGGCAGCACTGATGCAGATTGGTGGGGGCTCAGCCTTTGCTCTGATGGTGCCCGTTCTGGCAGGTTATATCGCGTTTTCTATCGCTGACCGTCCTGGTCTGACGCCGGGTCTTATCGGCGGTATGCTGGCAGTGAGTACCGGTTCTGGCTTTATCGGTGGGATTATCGCCGGTTTCCTTGCCGGTTATGTGGCGAAGCTCATCAGCACGAAGCTGAAACTCCCACAGAGTATGGAAGCGCTGAAACCGATTCTGATTATTCCGCTCCTTTCGAGCCTGGTCGTTGGTCTGGCAATGATTTACCTGATTGGTAAACCGGTTGCGGGTATTCTGGAAGGCCTGACTCACTGGCTGCAAACCATGGGGACGGCGAATGCGGTTCTGCTTGGCGCTATTCTTGGCGGCATGATGTGTACCGACATGGGCGGTCCAGTGAACAAAGCGGCCTACGCTTTCGGGGTGGGTCTGCTGAGTACGCAAACTTATGCACCGATGGCAGCCATTATGGCGGCAGGTATGGTGCCACCGTTGGCGCTGGGTCTGGCAACGCTGGTTGCGCGTCGCAAGTTCGACAAAGCACAACAAGAAGGTGGCAAAGCGGCGCTGGTTCTGGGTTTATGCTTTATCACCGAAGGTGCAATTCCGTTCGCGGCACGCGATCCGATGCGTGTTCTGCCATGCTGTATCGTCGGTGGCGCGGTGACGGGAGCAATCTCAATGGCTGTGGGTGCGAAGTTGATGGCGCCACACGGCGGACTGTTTGTACTGTTGATCCCTGGCGCCATTACCCCTGTACTTGGTTACCTGCTGGCGATTGTTGCTGGCACGCTGGTAGCCGGTCTCTCCTATGCGGTGCTGAAGCGCCCGGAAGCAGATGTTGTGGCAAAAGCGGCATGATTTAATGCTGACATCGGGGGCAGAGATTTCTCTGCCCCTTTTTTTATCCATTAACCGCCGCCTGGAGATGTGAAAAACGGTTCAGGCAATCATTGGCGCGATGATAAAACCAAAGGCAACGCCAGCGATGATCCCACCAAGTCCTGGCAACATAAACGGATGGTTTAATACATACTTGCCCACGCGCGTTGTCCCGGTAGTGTCGAACTCCATTGCCGCCAGTGAAGTGGGGTATGTGGGTAGAACAAACACCCCCGTCACTGCCACATAGGACGCCAGAATGGCCCAGGTGGGTACACCAAGCGCGACGGCAAGCGGGATAATCAGCGGCGTGGTGGCTCCCTGCGAATAGAGCAGTGCGCAGGTCCCAAACAGCACCAGTGCCAACAGCATCGGATAAGCCCGTAGAATGTCACCCGCGATATCCTTTATCCCTGTTAAATGGGCGTCAATGAAGGTTGTGCCCAACGTAACAATCCCCAGAATCACCGCCAACGAACTCATCCCTGCCCGAAAAGTGGATGTCAGAACAATCGCATCTGTTGATGTTTTGCATAACACCACCATCAGGCAAGCGGCAGATAACATGCAGATAATAATAATATCCCGCGTATTCATCGGACTACCGACGTCGAATCCCGGACGTAGCTGAGGGCAGGCGGCAAGGATGACGATGACGACCGTTGCCAGCATAAACAAGGCAACGGAAAGCACAGCACCCGGCGTCGTACTACTCTGGCTTTCATATTTACGCACCAGACCTTTTTGCAGGCGTTGCAGATACACTTCATCATCCTGTAGCTCGCATCCCTGGCGTGAAGCGATTAATGCGGCCACCATTGCGGCAACGAATGAGGCGGGCAGGCATACCGCCATGACCTGGATAAAGCTGACGCCGTTTCCTTCCATGATGGTCAACATTGCGGCCATCGCAGCGCTGATCGGCGAGCCGGATATTGCCACCTGCGAGGCGACGACGGATCCTGCTAGCGTGCGTGAGGGGCGGATACCGGACTCTTTTGCTACCTCGGCAATGACCGGTAGGGTAGAAAAAACAATAAATCCGGTCCCCGCCATAATGGTCATCGCCCAGGTAATAATGGGCGCAATGATATTGATATATTTAGGGTTACGCCGCATAAAATTCCCGGCAACGCGTACCAGATAATCCATACCACCTGCGGCCTGTAGTGCTGAGGCAGCCACGACCACCGTCATAATAATGAGAATCACGTCAACGGGCGGCGAACCAATTTGCAACCCAAATCCCAGCGTTAAAATAGCCAGCCCCAGCCCGCCACATAAACCAATACCAATACCGCCGAGGCGGATACCAAAAAATATTGCGCCCAACACTACGATAATTTCCAGCCAAATCATAATGGCCTCCACCTGAGAGTGATTCGTTATTAATATGGGGATTTGCTTGATGCGATAATTAACCTGAATTTCATTTTTGCTGTGCTAAAAGATGATTTTTACCAACGCGTTTCTCGTACCATTTAATACCGGCGCGAACCAACGAACCGGTTGAATCAATATATTTTTCGGGTGACATTTTGACTGCCTCAGCAAGAATGACGGGAACTTCAGTGCATCCCAACACGATGACCTGTGCACCGCGTGAGAAGAGTGCTTCTGCCTGTTCATTCATCAGCGTTTGCGCCCGCTTAACATCACCGGCTTTTAAGCAATAGATACTTTCCATCACCTTTTCCTGACCGGCCGGGTCAGGGCTGACGCAGGTTAAACCAAGAGATTCTATGCCCTTTTGATAGAGACCCATGTACAACGTGGCGTTGGTGGCAAGTAAACCGATACGCGATTTTCCGCAGTTCCTGACCTCGCTGATGGTTGTTTCAACAATGCTGAGCAGCTCTGTGTGACAGCACTCTTTTAATTCTTTAAACCAAAAATGGGCGGTATTACAGGGGATCACAATACACTCCGCGCCAGCATCTTCGAGTTTATGCATATAATCGCGCATTGCCGGGAGTGGGGAATTTCCATGATGCATTAACGCGTCGGTTCGGTCAGGAATGTCAGGAATAGAGGATATAATTAATGGGATATGTTCCTGGTCACGTTGTACTGCGGTAAATGTGACGAATTTATTAAAGAGATCGACGGTTGCAGCTGGTCCCATACCACCCAGTACGCCAATTAAACCTTTCACGATATATACCTCGACTTACCGATAATTGATATTCAGATCTGGATTGTGTCTGCTGATCATGTTTAACAGCAGTGAGACGCGAGGAGAAATGCAATAATGTTGGGTTCAATGCAAAAACTGCATGATTGTGGTTTCTTCTACAATCCCGGTAGTCCTGTATTTAGCCAGAGACCCGACAATCCGGCGTGGGTAAGCGATCGTAACCAGTGGGCAGAGGATCCTGTTAATGTTTAAAACGAAGGCTTTATGCAAAAAACGAATCACCAGGTGTTGATGAGGATTATCATATGCGGAAATATTCAGGCATGATGCTACAGGTTAATTGGCATATTTAAACATCCGTGTGATACGCATGAAAAATATTGAGACAAAATGGTTATATGACTTTCTGACGCTGGAAGCGTGCCGTCATTTTTCCCAGGCGGCTGAGGAACGTAACATCTCCCAACCGGCATTTAGCCGGCGGATCAAAGCGCTCGAATCCGCCGTGGGGGTACAGCTTTTTGATCGCACGACGAGTCCACTGCAACTCACGGAGGAGGGCAAGCTATTCCATTCGCAAACCCGTAGTCTGCTGCAACAGCTGGAATGCAATCTGGATGAGCTAAGTGGGCACAACCTGCTTGGGGTACCCAATATCAAAATAGCGGCGGCACATTCTCTGTCGCTGACGATGTTGCCCAGATTAGTGCACTCAATGGCAGCCTGGGGTGAAGAATTTGTCTGGCACGTCGAAGCTATCGATGTTGTTCAGGCGGTGAATACTCTGCGCGAGGGGAAAAGTGATTTTATTATCTCTTTTCGGGATGAAGACTTAATGCAGTCGCCATTCTGCGGTTTGAAGGTTTTTGAGTCTGAGCTGTATCCCGTCTGTGCAGCTGACGCGCAGGGGGAGGCGTTATTTGATATCTATCAGCCGCAGGTGCCGATTCTGAACTATACCAGTACATCCTACATGGGAAGATTGGTAAACCGTCATCTGGCGGAAGTGGGCGGTATTTCTGCTCGTACACTGTTTATGTCTTCGATGAGTGAGTTATTGAAAAATATGGCACTAGATGGGCATGGTATCGCCTGGCTGCCGGTGTGGACTATCGTAAACGAACTGCGTGACAAGCGGCTGGTTTGTCTGCAGACGCCGGAACTGATGGTGCCTATTCAGGCCTATATTTACCGGATGGATACCCGCTTGAATAAAACGGCTGAGCACTTCTGGCGGATTTTGTACAACCACATGCCGGAGGATCTGGTTTCGCTCAGTTAATACACGCCAGTCTGCCTGGCGCATCTGTAAAGTCTCCGGTTATTCGGAGGTTATTTTTTTAGTTTGCTCAATTTGTGTTCTGCCTCTCATTTTTTCTCTTCCTTGCAAACTGTATCTATAAAAAATTGTGACTCTGTTCATATCTATTTGCTTTAGATCTTGCTGATGGATTTACTTTACAAAAAACCTGGCTAACATGAACATATGTTTGATAGTGAACATGTGCTCTAATAATCTTTGCTGTGGTAAAGATTATTTTTGACGAACTCATTAGTGGTAATTATATTGCCAGGGGACGTGCTATGCGTGAAAAGGAATACATAGTAACCATTGGCTCGGCCAATATGGATGTGGCCGGGTATTCGCATGCTTCTCTAAATTATGCGGACTCGAATCCGGGGAAAATAAAATTTACGCCAGGCGGCGTGGGACGCAATATCGCTCATAATTTGGCGCTGCTGGGGAAAGATTCATGGTTACTGACTGCCGTTGGTAGCGATTTCTATGGACAATCACTGCTGGCGCAAACTAATCAATCTGGTGTTCATGTCGAAAAATGCCTGATTGTTGCTGGAGAAAATACATCAAGTTATTTGTCGCTGCTTGATAATACCGGTGAGATGCTGGTTGCCATTAATGATATGAGTATTACTGACCACATTTCAGCGGCTTTTTTGTCGCAACATCGTGATTTTATTCGTGCAGCAAAAGTCATTGTCGCTGACTGTAATATCAGTGAAGACGCGCTGACATGGGTGTTGGAAAACGCGGGTGAGGTACCGGTGTTTGTTGACCCGGTATCGGCATGGAAGTGCGTTAAAATTCGCGAGCAGCTCGGCAAAATCCACACCTTAAAGCCTAATCGACTTGAAGCTGAAACCCTGAGTGGGATTGCACTTTCCGGGCGAGAAGATGTTGGCAAAGTTGCCACGTGGTTTCATGAGCGCGGCCTAAACCGGCTGGTGCTCAGCATGGGCGGCGACGGCGTTTATTACAGTGATATCTCGGGGAGTAGCGGTTGGTCGCTGCCCATTAAAACTCACGTCATTAATGTCACGGGGGCTGGTGATGCCATGATGGCGGGACTGGCTTCCTGCTGGGTCGACGGTCTGCCCTTTATTGATTCGGTTCGATTTGCGCAGGGGTGCTCATCTATGGCACTGGCCTGTGAATATACCAATAACCCTGATTTGTCTGTTGCGAATGTTAGCTCAATAGTGGAGAACACAGAATGTCTGAATTAACTCTTTCCTCTGAATTATTACAAATATCTCCAGAAGTTCAGGAAGCATTAAACAGTAAAAAACCCATTGTTGCACTTGAGTCAACCATTATTTCCCATGGCATGCCATTTCCACAAAATGCGCAGACAGCGATTGAAGTAGAAGAAACTATTCGCAAACATGGTGCTGTGCCTGCGACTATTGCCATTATCGGCGGAATAATGAAAGTAGGTTTAAGTAAAGATGAAATTGAACTTTTAGGACGTGAAGGGCATAACGTGGCTAAAGTTAGCCGCCGAGATTTACCATTTGTTGTAGCCGCCGGGAAAAATGGCGCGACTACCGTTGCCTCTACCATGATTATTGCCGCTATGGCGGGAATTAAAGTATTTGCAACCGGGGGTATCGGCGGAGTTCACCGTGGGGCTGAGCATACATTTGATATTTCTGCGGATCTACAAGAACTGGCACATACCAATGTCACGGTTATTTGCGCAGGGGCAAAATCTATTCTCGATCTCGGATTAACAACCGAATATTTAGAAACCTTCGGTGTGCCGCTCATTGGTTATCAGACAACATCGCTGCCAGCATTTTTCTGCCGCACCAGTCCGTTTGACGTCAGTATTCGTCTGGACAGCGCAAAAGAGATTGCCCGCGCGATGGCGGTGAAATGGCAAACCGGCCTGAACGGCGGCCTGGTTGTCGCAAATCCCATCCCTGAACAGTTTGCCATGGCAGAGGAAAAAATTAACGCGGCAATCGATCGGGCAGTGAAGGAAGCTGAAGAGCAGGGCGTTGTGGGCAAAGATAGCACGCCGTTCCTTCTGGCACGGGTTGCGGAACTTACCGGAGGCGACAGTCTGAAATCTAACATTCAGTTGGTGTTCAACAACGCCGTACTGGCTTGCGAGATTGCGAAGGAATACCAACGCCTCGCCTGACCAAATTTTCCGGGCAGAAAGCGGTCGCCCGTGAATATCAAACCTACCAAAACCTGGCGTTAGCGCCGGGTTTCCTGGCATGAAGGGATTTCATTATGGATATAATGAGAAGTGTTGTGGGTATGGTGGTATTACTGGCCATCGCGTTTCTGCTGTCAGTAAATAAAAAACGGATTAGCCTGCGTACCGTTGGCGCAGCGTTGGTTTTGCAAATCGCCATTGGCGGTATCATGTTGTATTTCCCGCCGGGGAAATGGCTGGTTGAACAGGCCGCGCTCGGCGTCCACAAGGTGATGTCATATAGTGACGCGGGTAGCGCATTTATCTTTGGCTCCCTCGTTGGGCCAAAAATGGATGTGCTGTTTGACGGGGCCGGGTTTATCTTCGCCTTCCGGGTGCTCCCGGCCATCATTTTTGTGACCGCACTCATCAGTCTGCTCTACTACATTGGCGTGATGGGGTTGTTGATCCGCATCCTCGGCGGTATTTTCCAGAAAGCGTTGAACATCAGTAAGATCGAGTCATTTGTCGCAGTAACCACGATTTTCCTCGGGCAAAACGAGATCCCGGCAATCGTGAAACCGTTTATTGACCGCCTGAATCGCAATGAGCTGTTTACCGCTATTTGTAGCGGAATGGCCTCGATTGCTGGCTCCATGATGATTGGTTACGCCGGAATGGGCGTCCCGATCGACTATTTGCTGGCGGCATCGCTGATGGCAATTCCTGGCGGTATTTTGTTCGCGCGTATGCTGAGTCCGGCAACGGAAGAATCTCGCGTCACCTTTGAAAACCTGTCATTTACTGAAACGCCACCGAAAAGCATCATCGAAGCGGCGGCCAGTGGGGCGATGACCGGGCTGAAGATCGCCGCTGGTGTGGCGACAGTAGTCATGGCATTTGTCGCCATTATCGCGCTGATTAACGGCATTATTGGTGGCGTTGGCGGTTGGTTTGGCTTCGGTCACGCGACCCTGGAAGGCATTTTTGGCTACATTCTGGCTCCGCTGGCGTGGATTATGGGCGTGGACTGGAGCGATGCGACGCTGGCAGGTAGCCTGATCGGGCAGAAGCTGGCGATTAATGAGTTTGTCGCTTATCTCAATTTCTCTCCGTACCTGCAAACGGGTGGGACGTTGGATGTGAAGACTATTGCGATTATTTCGTTTGCGCTGTGTGGTTTTGCAAACTTTGGTTCGATTGGTGTTGTCGTCGGTGCGTTTTCAGCCATTGCGCCACAGCGTGCGCCGGAAATCGCACAGCTTGGGATGAGAGCACTGGCTGCGGCAACGCTGTCAAACCTGATGAGTGCTACAATAGCCGGTTTCTTTATCGGACTGGCATAAAATAAAGTGTGTAGGCCGGATAAGCGTAGCGCTATCCGGCAGACATTCAAGCTGTTTGCAGTAAATACAGTGCGTTATCAGCGGAGAGCGTTGGGTTGTTAATACTGACGCTGGCGCGTGATAATGCTGCACAGGCCATTGCAAACTGCGCGCTTTCGCGGAACTCACTGCCTTCCAGAAAGCTGTATAACAATCCCGCCATAAATGCGTCATCGGCGCCGAAACTGTCTATCACCGTATGCTTCGGCGATGTCAGTAAAAATTGCTCTCCGTCCTTTTCGCTGCAAAAAACGGATTCGTCTTCCAGACACACAAAGATGCGTTTTACTCCCTGCTGATGGAGGTCGTTGACGGCCTGCACGCGATCCGCATCCGACTGGACAGGCTTACCCCATAAAATGCCCAGCTCTTTCTGCGTGGGTTTTAGCGTATGAATACGTGTAAACCAGGTCTTCATTTTTGCCGCTTTGAACTCTGAAACGGTATCAATAAATACCGGAATGTCATCAGCAATAGTAAATACCCACTCGATGGCTTCAGCTGTCAGATTGCAATCCGCCAGCACGACGCCGGAATGGCGGATAAGATCCCGTGAACCGTTCAGCAACTGCGGCGTTAGCTGTTGCAGAATGTGGGTATCATTAATCGCCAGTACGGTCTCTTCCTGCTGATTCGCGATCGACAAATAGGTGGAGGTGTTATGTCCATGCAGACGAATGCAACTGGAAACGTTAACACCAGCCTGACGGGTCTGTTCCAGCAGCGTTTCGCCATAGAAATCGCTGCCAACAGCGGAGATTAAATGTACGTCGCGACCCAGCAGCGCCAGGTTGTGGGCGATGTTACGCCCTACACCGCCTGCTGAGCAATGAATGCTGCCAGGGTTCGAGGCGGCCTGAGGATAATGGATGTCTGCAACACCCCGGATATCCATGTTGATAGCTCCGACAACCACGCAATAATCCTGTTCGGTAAGGATATAACCTTTACCTTTGATCATGCCTTTACGCATTAAATCCATAATATGCGCAGCGACGCGTGAACGGCTGATCTGCAAAATATCGGCGATTTCATTCTGCTGAATCAACGGATTGCGGCGCAGGATCTTAAGGATCTGCTTTTCCCTGTCGTTCATGATTAGGCCACCGCTTTTTCTGTTTGCTGGGCTTTCAGCCAGGCAATCTCTTCTGCCCAGATATCTGGATTAATGGTTTCCAGCACCAGCGGAATGCCGTCAAAACGATTGTCCTGCATAATCCATCGGAATGCGTCGTGGCCAATATTGCCTTCACCTAAGCTGTGGTGACGGTCAACGCGGCTGCCAAACGTGCTCTTGGCGTCGTTCAGGTGCATACCGCGCAGATATTTGAAACCGACAATACGTTCAAATTCCGCAAACGTCTTTTCGCATTCCTCAACGGAACGCAAATCGTAACCGGCCGCGAAGGCGTGGCAGGTATCAATACAGACGCCGACACGGGATTTATCTTCTACGCCGTCGATAATGGCGGCCAGGTGCTCAAACTTAAAGCCAAGGTTGCTGCCCTGTCCGGCGGTATTTTCAATTACCGCCGTAACGCCCTGGGTCTGGGCGAGGGCGATATTGATCGATTCGGCAATGCGCGCCAGACATTCATCTTCCGGGATCTGCATCAAATGGCTGCCCGGGTGAAAGTTCAGCAGGGATAAGCCAAGCTGTTCGCAGCGCTGCATTTCATCGATAAATGCATCACGTGATTTTTCCAGCGCATCGCTGACCGGATGACCGAGGTTTATCAGATAGCTGTCGTGAGGCAGGATTTGCGCGGAAGTATAGTGATACTTCTCGCAGGCGGATTTGAAATCATCAATGATTTCGGTGGTCAGCGGCGCGGCACGCCACTGACGCTGATTCTTGGTGAACAGGGCGAATGCGGTCGCTTCGATTTCTGCGGCTCGAATAGCGGCGTTAGCCAGACCGCCAGCGGCGCTTACGTGCGCTCCAATATATTTCATAAATTAAACCCGCCATACTCAAATGCAAAAGGAGGAAGTATAGCGGGTTAATGGAGGTGAGTCGTGCTCGTTTATGCCATCAGCGCGTGGATGGCAACGTTAATCGCGCCACCGCCCACAATCAGCCAGACAAACAGCACCAGTGCCATCAGCAGAGGTTTTGCACCGGCTTTTTTCAGCGCACTCACGTGAGTGGTTAACCCCAGTGCGGCCATCGCCATTGCCAGCAGCACGGTGTCCAGCGTAACCAGCATGTTCACCACTGACTGCGGCAGCAGGTGGAACGAGTTAAAAATCGCGACCACAATAAACAGGATGGCAAACCACGGAATAGTGATTTTACTTTTCTCTCCACTGGTCGCCGGAGAAAGTTGTTTAACACGTGCTGCCAGGATGATGAGGAACGGAGCCAGCATCATGACGCGCAGCATTTTCGCAATGACGGCTGCGTTTTCAGCTTCCGGGGTGATTGCATGCCCGGCAGCAACAACCTGTGCGACTTCATGCATCGTGGAGCCAATATAAATCCCGTAGGTTTCCGGGCTAAACCAGTGCGCCAGTAGCGGGTACATTGCCGGGTACAGGAAGATAGCAATGGTTCCGAAGATAACCACGGTAGCAACGGCGACCGTGACCTTACTGGCTTCTGCTTTCACCACCGGCTCGGTGGCTAATACCGCGGCGGCACCACAAATGCTGCTCCCCGCGCCAATCAGCCAACTGGTGTGGCGGTCCAGACCAAATACTTTCTGTCCGAGGAAGCAGGCCAGCATAAAGGTGCTGCTGAGCGTCAGGACATCAATGACGATACCGCTGACACCAACGTCGGCTATTTGGGCGAAGGTGAGGCGGAAACCATAGAGGATAATCCCCAGACGCAATAGATGTTGTTTAGCAAACAGCACACCACCGTCACAGCTTTTCCAGATTTGTGGATACACGGTGTTGCCGATAACCATCCCGAATAAGATGGCTAAGGTGAGCGCGCTGAACCCGGCACCTGCAACGGCGGGAATGGATCCACCCCATAAGGCGACCCCAGTGATAACTGCGCTCAGGGCAAGCCCCGGAATAAAATGCCACACTGTACGACGATGATTCTGTAGGGCGAGTTCAGTCATAACCCCTCCTGAACAATTTGAATGATTTCTTGGCAAAAATTGTAAGGTGAAGTGGCTTAAAAATAAAATTGATTATATATTTATAATTAATCTTTATAAGTGGTAAGCACGGGCTACCCGGTGGAAAACGACTATGCATATCACCCTGCGACAACTTGAAGTGTTTGCTGAGGTACTGAAAAGCGGCTCGACGACTCAGGCATCTGTCATGTTGTCATTGTCGCAGTCAGCGGTGAGTGCTGCGCTTACCGATTTAGAGGGGCAACTTGGCGTGCAATTGTTTGACCGCGTCGGCAAGCGGCTGGTCGTCAATGAGCACGGGCGCTTACTCTATCCGCGTGCGTTGGCCTTGCTTGAGCAAACGACAGAAATCGAACAGCTTTTTCGTGAGGATAATGGCGCGATTCGCGTCTATGCCAGTAGCACCATCGGCAACTATATTTTACCTGCCATGATTGCCGGTTACCGGCGGGATTTTCCCGATTTGCCGCTGGAACTCAGCGTGGGCAACAGCCAGGATGTTATCAATGCCGTGCTAGATTTTCGGGTCGACATCGGGCTGATTGAAGGGCCCTGTCACAGTACGGAGATCATCTCTGAACCGTGGCTGGAAGATGAACTGGTGGTATTTGCTGCGCCGTCATCGCCGCTAACCACTGGCTCCGTGACGCTGGAGCAACTTGCGGCTTCGCCCTGGATCCTGCGCGAACGTGGGTCCGGTACTCGCGAGCTGGTGGATTACCTGTTGTTGTCTCATCTACCGAGATTTCAGATGGCAATGGAGTTGGGTAACTCTGAGGCTATTAAACATGCTGTCCGCCATGGTCTCGGGATCAGTTGCTTGTCGCGTCGGGTTATTGCAGAACAACTGCAGGCAGGAACGTTAAGCGAAGTTCCGGTGCCGTTGCCACGTCTGGTTCGCACGCTTTGGCGCGTCCATCATCGGCAAAAACATCTTTCAAACTCGCTGCTACGTTTTTTACGTTATAGCGACCAGGTAGAGCAGGTTGAATAAGACGCTGATGCGTCGCACCTGCAATGAACACCCCATCGTCAACTGAGGGCAATCGTCATACGTTGCCCATTTTCTGCTTTACTTATAATCCGCGGCCAGTCATGAAGGTCTCTTATAACAGCGCATTTGTGCCGGAAGAATGCCATTTCGTCTGCTACAATCGCGCCTCATTTTTTGGATGGATAGCATTTTCACATGGTTTCCGAAACTAAAACCACAGAAGCGCCCACGCTACGCCGTGAACTGAAGGCGCGTCACCTGACGATGATCGCTATTGGTGGTTCCATCGGTACGGGTCTTTTCGTTGCATCTGGTGCAACCATTTCTGCGGCGGGTCCTGGCGGCGCGCTGTTTTCCTATATTCTGATTGGCCTGATGGTGTACTTCCTGATGACCAGTCTTGGTGAGCTGGCTGCCTACATGCCGGTTTCCGGTTCGTTCTCTACCTACGGTCAGAACTATGTAGAAGAAGGCTTTGGCTTCGCGCTCGGCTGGAACTACTGGTACAACTGGGCGGTGACTATCGCCGTGGACCTGGTGGCCGCACAATTGGTAATGAGCTGGTGGTTCCCGGATACGCCTGGTTGGATCTGGAGCGCGCTGTTCCTTGGCGTTATCTTCCTGCTGAACTACATCTCGGTACGTGGATTTGGCGAAGCGGAATATTGGTTCTCACTGATCAAAGTTACCACCGTCATTATCTTCATCGTAGTTGGCGTAATGATGATTTTCGGTATCTTCAAAGGCGCTCAGCCGGTGGGCTGGAGCAACTGGACGACCGGTGATGCACCGTTTGCTGGCGGTTTTGCCGCCATGATTGGTGTGGCGATGATCGTCGGCTTCTCCTTCCAGGGGACCGAGTTGATTGGTATCGCCGCGGGCGAATCTGAAGATCCAGAGAAGAACATTCCACGCGCGGTGCGCCAGGTATTCTGGCGAATCCTGCTGTTCTATGTGTTCGCGATTTTGATTATCAGCCTGATTATCCCGTATACCGATCCGAGCCTGCTGCGCAATGATGTAAAAGACATCAGCGTCAGCCCGTTCACGCTGGTATTCCAGCACGCGGGTCTGCTGTCTGCGGCGGCGGTGATGAACGCCGTTATCCTGACGGCGGTGCTGTCGGCGGGTAACTCCGGGATGTATGCATCAACACGTATGCTCTACACCCTGGCATGTGACGGTAAAGCGCCGCGTATCTTCTCTAAGTTGTCTCGTGGCGGCGTACCGCGTAACGCGCTGTATGCGACGACTGTCGTGGCAGGTCTGTGCTTCCTGACATCCATGTTTGGTAACCAGACTGTGTACCTGTGGCTGTTGAACACCTCCGGGATGACGGGTTTTATCGCCTGGCTGGGAATTGCAATTAGCCACTATCGTTTCCGCCGTGGTTACGTGTTGCAGGGCCATGATATTAAGGATCTGCCGTATCGTTCAGGCTTCTTCCCTCTGGGGCCGATCTTTGCCTTTGTCCTGTGCTTGATAATCACCCTGGGGCAAAACTACGAAGCGTTCCTGAAAGATACCATTGACTGGGGCGGCGTAATGGCAACCTACATTGGTATCCCGCTGTTCCTGATCATCTGGTTTGGCTATAAGCTGACCAAAGGAACCCGTTTCGTTCGTTACAGCGAAATGAAATTCCCGGGTCGCGTGAAGAAATAACAGTATAAAAAAGCAATAAAAAACCCCGGCATGATGAGTGCCGGGGTTTTTTATTGCGTCAGACTTAGAAGTTGTAAGTCAGGCCAACAGTGTAGCGACGACCATCAAGCACGGTGTCATAGGTATCGTAATCAATCTGTTTATCCAGCACGTTATACACGCCAGCAGTAAGCAGTACATCTTTGGTCGCATAGTAACGCATACCGATATCGACCTGCGTATAGGACGGCGTGCCTTGCGCCATGGAAGTACGGCTCAGGTATTCTGATGTTTTGCCACGCAGATTCAGGCGGCTCCAGAAACCGAGATCCTGGGTCGCCTGCCAGTCCAGCGTGGTGTTGAACATATGCTTCGGCATTTTGTTTAACGGCTGACCCGAGAACTGGCCGCTTTTCTGCTCAGATTCAGTGTAGGTATAGTTCGCTGTCCAGTTGATGTCGGAGGTCATCTTCCAACCGAAGGTGGATTCGACGCCGCGCATATTGGCTTTATCAACGTTAACCCGATCGCTGACAAAGTCGTAATGAGTGTTACCAATAGTACAAGCTGGATCGGCGCTGCTGTTACAGCGACGAACTTCGGTGATTTTGTTTTTGAAGTCAGTATTGAACAGCGTGACACCCGCATTGAGGTCGTTGCCGTTATCCCACAGTAAACCGATCTCTTCGCTCAGGCTTTTTTCTGGTTTCAGATCCGGGTTGCCGACAATGATTCCGTTCAGACGACCGCCACCGGTCACTTGTCCCCAACTGGCAGAAGACTGGCGCAGATCCGGTGCACGATAGCCCGCAGAAACACCCCCTTTTAAGGTCCACTGATCGCTCAGGTGCCATACGCCATAGCCGCGCGGCGTCCAGTTGTCACCGTAGTTTTCATCTTTATCCATACGCAGACCGCCGGTCAGCGTGAAAGTATCGGTAACCGCCCATTCATCTTCGGCAAACAATGCCCAACTCCAGCGAGTCAGCTTGTTCAGACCGTCAGCTGCTTGCAGTTGGTTGCCGTTATCGCGCAGTTTTTCATAACGGTATTGCCCGCCAACTGTCAGGGTGTGCGCCCCGAGGAAGACCTGGTTCTGGTTATTGAAGATCGTATTGTAGGATTTCATCTGACGACCAGGGTTTTTGGTCTCTTCCTGCTGAACATAGCTGGTGCTGTTGAAATCGTCGTAATAACCGCTGTGGGTTAATGAATACGTCGTGTGTTCATAACGGTTGTAGCTTTTGCTGTTTGGCTTACAAACACCGTTACGGCAGTTTTCTGCCGCCATCGATTCGCCCGGAGTGCTGTTGCGATCCTGTAGTTCATGCGCGACATCGAAGTCGATGTCATTTTTATCATCCGGGGTGAAGTTGAGGGTGAGTCCGCCGTTGCGCAGGCGTTGTTCATTGTAACCATTGACTATCTTATCTTCTCCGCGATGGGAGAACAGCCCGGTCACTTTTGCGCCGAGTAGCCCGTCGATCAGGGGGCCGGACGCGTATGCATTGGTCTGGTAAAGGTCACCGGAGTCCCGATCTTCCTGGAGGGTGGCATCACCATGCAGGGAGCCGGTCCAGGCTTTAGTATTCGAGACTTTTTTGGTGATCACGTTAATCACGCCGCCCATAGCGTCAGAGCCGTACAGAGACGACATCGGGCCGCGGATCACCTCGATACGCTCGATCGATTCCAGCGGCGGCAGCCAGCCTTGCTCAATACCCGCGTTGTCGCTGTTCGGGCGTGTGCCGCGCGTACTGATGCGTTTACCGTTGACCAGGAACAGCGTGTATTGTGAGGCCATACCGCGGATGCTGATATCACTGCTGCTACCGCCGCCGGTCACAACAACACCTGGGACGTCTTTCAGTGCATCGGTCACATCGCGATAGGCTTTATCTTCGATCTGCTGCTTGGTAATAACCGAAATGGAGGCGGGGGCATCCTGAATTTTTTGCTCAAACCCGGTGGCGGTGACGACCACGGTATCCTGGTCGGCGGCATAGACGAGTGATGGGAGACTCGCGACGCATACTGCGGCGGCTACAGCCTTAACGTGAGGTATAGTCATTTGTATCATTCCATTTAAATGAATCTAACTGCGTGTCATGTGAAAGGCCATGACAATTGTATGTATTTGTCTTTTAAGGACTCTTTTCAGTAAAGAAGCGGGGGGATTGTACAAAAGTATGAATATTTGTAAACACAAATGATAATAGAAATCATTTGTGTTTGATATAAAGAACAAGAAAAAGCTTTTAGGGTCAATGAGATAGCGATGAAATAAAAAAGGAGAAAAAGTGAAGAAAAGATGGAGAAATGAAGAGGGCGGGACCTACCGCATCTTTATGGTAGCGGCGAAACCACCGCTACCATGTCATAACTGGCTTATAGCCGATGGAATTTAGCCAGCAAGGCCAGTGAAAGGGTGGTTAACAGGATTGCGAGCACGGCATACAAATAGACACCAGACCACTCCCAGTTGTTCTTCACTAAGATCACCGGTACACCCGCTAACGCGGCGCCGACATAGCTGAATAATCCCCGGAAACCGGTTATCGATCCCGCCGCATCTTTGTGAGTGACATCCAGACAACCTACGGCAAAAAGCATATGCGGGCCGTACAGGGCGAAACCCATAATGGTGAAGAGAATGGCCGTAATGGTATATGAGGTATCCTGAACCAGTGGGATTAAGGTAATACACACGCACAGCATTAATGCGAATATTAAACCTGTCATCCAGCGGTTACTTTTAAACATAAAGTCAGATAAGTAACCCGCCAGTAACCCACCGGCGAGGCCACCGGCTTCAAACCACGAGATAATGGAATTGGCTTTAATCAGACTCCAGCCATGCATCTGAGAATAGTAAATTTGCGGCCAGTCGTTGAGGATCGTACGGGCAATATAAACGGACATATCACCAACGATAATAATCCACACTAGCGGGTTAATCAGGATATATTTAACGAAAATCTGCCAAAAGGAGAGATTTACCGGGCTGGCTTTCACTTGGGCAAGCTCTGTTGGATCCTTACGCCATTCGCCAACGTTAGGCAAACCTAAGGTCCCGGGACGGTCTTTAATCGTACAGAGCGCAATGATTCCCATCAGCAAGGAGATCGCGCCCGGTACATAAAAACCCATTTTCCAGCTACCGCTCCAGACAATCGCGAAACTTGTCAGCAGTGGGGCGAGACTGCCGCCAATATTATGCGCCGCTTCAACGACCGCCCACCAACGTCCGCGTTCATTCTTGGAAAACCAGGATGCCATGATCTTTGCCATTGGCGGAAAACTGGTGCCCTGGAGGATAGCATTCAGGCTGTACAACACATAAAACGCGGCAACGCTGTCGGAAAAACCAAACAGAATATTAACGATCCCAACGCCAATAAGCACCGGGCCGGTCATGGCTTTCGGATTGATTTTGTCAACCAGCATGCCGCCAACAAACTTCATTGAGCCATACAGGATGTAAAACAGTGAAGACATGATGGCAAAATCTTCTGCGGTCAGAGCGGTATCTGACAACATGGCTGGCATGGCTGCTGAGAAGTTTTTACGTGTTAAATAAAAGACGGCGTAAGAGATAAAGACGGAGGTAATAATCTCTATACGGAATTTTTTGTAAGTATGATCAATCTCTTTTTTTTCTTTTACAACCGGCTTGTCAGCCTGGCTGAAAATAAATGATTTCAAGCTCATATGAGTTTCCCTTCAGGCAGTGCTCGTGAGGTTATAATTCATTTTCGATATAGAACAGAAGCGACTCGAATCCATGAAAATTAATCTGATTAGCGATTAAATCTCTGACCGCTGGTTTTGCTTTCCAGGCAATACCCGTGCCTGCATACATAAGCATGGGGATATCGTTAGCGCCATCACCGCAGGCAATAATGTTCTGCTGAGGGATCTGCAGCGTGTCGGCAAATGTAGCTAGCGTTTTTTGTTTATTTTCTGCGTTCATGATCGGCATGGAAATATTATCCGTCAGCACGTGATTTCTGACTTCTACGGTATTCGAAAATACATAGTCCAGCTGATATTTTTGCTGTAATCGTTGAGTGAAAATATCTAATCCGCCAGAAATGATGGCTGTTTTAAACCCTTTCTGTTTGAGTAATGGCAAAATGGTGGTGATACCTGGCGAGGCAGTCATCCGATCGCATACGCCATTAATTACATCGATATGCGTCCCTTTTAACATACCGATACGACGGGTAAAGCTGCTATTGAAATCCAGTTTTCCTTCCATCGCCTGCTGTGTCAGTTCCCTGATCTGTTCAGTGATGCCCAGCGCCCGAGCGATCTCATCGACACCTTCTTCCTCAATAAAGGTCGAATCCATGTCAAAGGCAATTATACCGTTCGTTGGAGTGATTTGCGGTTTTAGGAAGAAATCAAATTGCTGAATGAGTGATGTCGTCCTCAGCTTCCTATATATGTCATCCGTGAATATCTTATCGGGTAGAGATAATTTCAGATACGGTTTATTAATAGTGGTGGTATATAAGTTTTCCAGTGTGTACTGAAATTGATTAGTGTTTAGAACCGTATCGTACAGCCACGCCTGAAGTTTTTCAGGCTCTTTTGAACTGATAAAATAAATAATTGCCATAATGTCACTCCTGTAAACTGAGGTTATTGTATTAATGAAGAGTGACGATTGAATCCAGCTTTATCACAGATGTGAAGGTTAAAAAAAAGATAAAATAGTATTGTTTTTTATACCAACAAATAAACATAGTCTGAAAGGTATCGTTTTTGATATACAAGTCACGGTCTGTTGCCACTGGCGGTATATTCTGTTGTGACTGACAGGGATGGGTATAAAAATGGAAAGTTGTGTTGATATTTTTAAAGTCGTCATTGGACCTTCCAGTTCAAGAACCGTAGGGCCAATGCGTGCCGCGTTTAACTTCATTTCACAATTAAAGCAGCAGGAGATCTTGCCACTGACGCGAAAAATTGAGGTCGAGTTGTATGGCGCGCTCTCATTAAGCCGCAAGTGCCATAACGTTGATATTGCACTTTATCTGGGGTTGCTAGGCAATCAGCCGGATGAAGTTGATTTACGCCAGCAGATGGAAGCCATTAAACGAGCTGAACAGGACGGCACTTTGGCGCTTTCACCTTCAGTTGCCGTGACGGTCGCTATTAAGTCGAATCAACAACCACATTCCGGCCATCCCTATGCGATGACGTTTCGCGCCAGGGATGATTATTTTACGTTGTATGAAGAAACATGGTTTTCAACTGGCTCAGGACAGGTTTGTAAACCGGGTGAGCCTGCGCTCGCGAAGTCAGCGCGAGTAAACGTATTTCCTTTTGCTTTTCAAAATGCGACTCAGTTGCAGGAACTGTGCCAGCGCAATGGATTATCCGTTGCGGCATTAATGATGAAAAATGAGTTACAGATGCATTCACAGGCGGCTTTGCATGATTATTTTGCGCGGATTTGGGCGGTGATGCAGCAGGCAGTCCAACGTGGTCTGCATACTGAAGGGCTGCTGCCTGGCGCGTATCAAGTACCGCGCCGGGCCTGCTCTTTGCATAAATCACTGGCAACCAGACCCTCTGCTAACGATTTTCTCACCAACATCAACTGGGTGAATGCGTTTGCGATTGCCGTCAGCGAGGAAAACGCCGCCGGGGGACGGGTGGTGACCGCGCCGACCAATGGAGCAAGCGGTATCATTCCAGCGGTTCTCAGTTGGTACGATAAGTTTGTCTGCAAACTGGATAACGCGTCGGTTATCCGCTTTTTCCTCACCGCGGGTGCCATCGCGCTACTGTTCAAGCAAAACGCATCCATTTTAGGTTCTGAGGTCGGGTGTCAGGGAGAGATCGGCGTGGCAAGTTCGATGGCTGCAGCCGGATTAGCAGAGCTGATGGGCGCTTCCGTCGGCCAGGTGTTAAGTGCCGCAGAAATTGCCATGGAGCACCATCTCGGACTGACCTGCGATCCGGTTGGCGGTCAGGTGCAAATTCCTTGTGTCGAACGAAATGCGATTTCGTCAGTAAAAGCGATTAACGCCGCAACGATGGCGATGAGTCGCATCAGTGAACCATGTGTTTCGCTCGATGAGGTGATTGCAGCGATGTATGAAACGGGTAAAGACATGAGTGCGAAGTACCGTGAAACGTATCACGGCTGCCTGGGGAAAATTCAGCCCAAAAAACCGGGAGGGCGGCATGAAATATCACACCATGAATAATGATGAAATCATCTTGTCATTATGCGCTCGCATCAGGGAAACGCGAATTTCTCTGGCGCTCACGCAGCAGCAGCTTGCCGACCGTGCACAGGTGGGGATTGCGACCATTAAACGCATCGAAAAAGGCGGCGGCCTGAATCTGGATACACTTATTTCCCTGTTGCGGGCACTGAGTAAACTGCACCATCTGGATGCGATTCTGTTTGAGTCTGAGATGCGCAATTTTAACGAAGGCTACGAGGGAGGTGACAATTCGGGACGATTACAGGTCCGCCAACAGGCGGCCGATTTAAATCGTAAAGCGGCCGCGCCGCAATCCGAAGAGGTGAGTTACAGCGCGGCAATAGAAAAGACGCTTTGCTGGTGATCACTTCAGCAAATACTGGGCGTGAAAACGCAGGTGATCCTCAATAAACGACGCAATAAAGTAATAGCTGTGATCGTAACCAGGCTGAATGCGTAACGTCATTGGCCATGCGGTTTGACGGGCTGTTTCCGCCAGCACTGCAGGCTGCAGCTGATCGGCGAGAAACTGATCGCTATCCCCCTGATCAATCAGCGTTGGGATCGCATCTTCGGGTTTGCTGGCCAGCATCAGCGCACAGCTGTCCCATTCCGCCCATCGTGATTTATCCTCACCCAAGTAGGCGCTAAAGGCTTTCTCACCCCACGGTACGCGACAGGGATTGACGATGGGGGCGAAGGCAGAAACGCTGGTGTATTTGCCTGGGTTTTTCAGTGCCATGATCAGTGCACCATGCCCCCCCATAGAGTGTCCGCTGATGGCGCAGCGATCGCTGACGTTAAACTGTGACTGAATGAGTGCCGGCAGTTCGTCACGCAGATAGTCATACATGTGAAAATGCGTTGCCCACGGTTGTTGCGTGGCATTGAGATAAAATCCGGCACCCTGGCCTAAATCGTAGCCTTCATCATTAGCGACCTGTTCCCCACGCGGGCTGGTATCAGGCATCACCAAAACGATGCCCAGTTCAGCCGCGATGCGTTGTGCTCCGGCTTTAGTGGTGAAGTTTTCATCATTGCAGGTCAAACCCGACAGCCAGTACAGCACCGGAGGCGGGGTGTTATCCCGGGGGGGTGGAAGAAAAATACTGAAGGTCATGGTGCAATTTAGCGTGGTGGAGTCATGACGCCAGCGTTGCTGCCAGCCTTCAAAACAGCGGTGCTCTTCAAGCATTTCCATGCGTGGCTCCTTGTTGTGTTGAACCTGTATGTGTTTGCGAACTCACCATAATACAGATTATTCATTGCACTGTGAGTAACTTTCACTTCCGCATTGAGCAAACATACTTCATCATCTATATAACTTTACATTAACACTCGAATTCACCCGGTTGAACGACGTATGAAATCTGTGTGCTAAAAGGCTGCACCAATTTCAATAATTATCGCGGTGAATACTGGATTATGTGCGCCGCCTCACGCACAATGTTCTGGCTGTGACACAGCCTAAAAACTTTGCCCCACGCAGGGCAGAGGCGCCCCACCTGCAGGAGAAAAAGAAATGTCATCACTCAGTAAAGAAGCGGCCCTGGTTCATGAAGCGCTGGTCGCGCGTGGTCTTGAAACACCACTACGCCCGCCCGTGCAAGAGATGGATAACGAAACGCGCAAACGTCTGATCTCCGGTCATATGACCGAGATTATGCAATTGCTCAATCTTGATTTGAGCGATGACAGTCTGATGGAAACGCCACATCGCATCGCTAAAATGTATGTCGATGAGATTTTCTCCGGCCTGGATTACGCCAACTTCCCGAAAATCACCGTCATTGAAAATAAGATGAAGGTTGATGAGATGGTCACGGTTCGCGATATCACGCTGACCAGCACCTGCGAGCACCACTTTGTCACTATCGATGGCAAGGCGACGGTGGCGTACATTCCGAAAGATTCGGTCATCGGTCTGTCGAAGATTAACCGCATTGTACAGTTCTTCGCTCAGCGCCCGCAGGTCCAGGAACGACTGACCCAGCAAATTCTTACCGCGCTGCAAACGCTGCTCGGGACGAACAATGTGGCAGTGTCGATTGATGCGGTGCATTACTGCGTGAAAGCGCGTGGTATCCGTGATGCGACCAGCGCCACCACCACTACCTCGCTTGGCGGATTGTTTAAGTCCAGCCAGAATACGCGTCAGGAATTCCTGCGCGCCGTGCGTCACCACAACTGATCAGGGCAGGGGTCATGGAGCGTAATGTCACGCTGGATTTTATTCGTGGCGTCGCCATCCTCGGCATCCTGCTTCTCAATATTAGCGCCTTTGGCCTGCCAAAGGCGGCATACCTCAATCCCGCGTGGTATGGCAACATCACCTTATCCGACGCCTGGACCTGGGCGCTGCTCGATCTCTTTGCGCAGGTAAAATTCCTCACGCTGTTTGCGCTGCTATTTGGCGCGGGTCTGCAGATGCTGCTACCGAGAGGCAAACGTTGGATCCAGTCACGACTCACTTTGCTGGTTCTGCTGGGGTTTATTCACGGTTTACTGTTCTGGGATGGCGATATCCTGCTGGCGTATGGCCTGATTGGGCTGATTTGCTGGCGGCTGGTTCGCGATGCCCCTTCGGTCAAAAGTCTGTTTAATACCGGCGTGTTGCTCTATCTGGTGGGAGTTGGCGTACTGCTGCTGCTGGGATTTATCTCCGGAAGTGAGACCAGTCGCGCCTGGACACCAGATGCTTCTGCGTTGCTGTATGAAAAATACTGGAAGGTGAACGGCGGAATGGAAGCGGTCAGCAATCGCGTGGATATGATGTCCAATAGCTTGCTGGCGTTGGGTGCGCAGTACGGCTGGCAGCTGGCAGGGATGATGCTGCTCGGCGCAGCATTAATGCGCAGCGGTTGGCTGAAAGGGCAGTACAGTTTGCAACACTATCGACGTACCGGCGCGTTATTGGTCATTATTGGGATGGCGATTAACCTGCCTGCTGTCATCGCTCAGTGGCATCTGGACTGGGCCTACCGCTGGTGTGCTTTCCTGTTACAAGCTCCGCGAGAGCTGGGCGCGCCGTTGCAGACCATTGGTTACGCTGCGCTGATGTTCGGTTTCTGGCCGCAGCTTAGCCGTTTAAAATGGGTCATTGCCATCGCCTGCGTGGGGCGCATGGCGCTAACCAACTATTTGTTACAAACCTTAATTTGCACCACGCTGTTTTACCAGGCAGGCTTATTTATGAAATTCGACCGGCTGGAGTTGCTGTATTTCGTCATTCCGGTCTGGGCTGTAAACCTGCTTTTCTCCGTCATTTGGTTGCATTTTTACCGGCAAGGCCCGGTAGAATGGCTATGGCGTCAATTAACCCTGCGTGCGTCAGGGACATCATTACCGCGAACATCCAGATAACGATCTGGATCACATTCATTAACAAAATGGATGTAAGCGCTTTCATTCCTGTGACATCACTCACGCAGTCCGTGTCGTTGTGCTGACAAAATACACAGCCTGGGGTGTCTGCGGGTAACCGCATCTTAAACAGGGTAGTGAATATGGTAACCATCCGTGATGTGGCACGACAGTCTGGCGTTTCTGTCGCGACTGTTTCCCGCGTACTGAACAACAGCGCGCTGGTGAGTCCCGATACGCGTGAAGCGGTAATGAAGGCAGTCACTCTGTTGGGCTATCGACCGAATGCCAACGCGCAAGCGCTGGCGACGCAGGTGAGCGAGACGATTGGCGTTGTGGTGATGGATGTTTCAGATGCATTTTTTGGCGCGCTGGTCAAAGCCGTGGACCTGGTTGCCCAGCAGCATCAGAAGTACGTCCTGATTGGCAACAGCTACCACGAAGCTGAAAAAGAGCGTCATGCCATTGAGGTGCTGATTCGTCAGCGTTGTAACGCACTGATTGTTCACTCGAAAGCGTTGAGCGATCGCGAGCTGGCCGAGTTTATGGATCAGATCCCCGGTATGGTGCTGATCAACCGCCTGGTCCCGGGTTACGCCCACCGTTGCGTCTGTCTGGATAACATCAGCGGGGCTAAAATGGCGACCCGCATGTTGCTGAATAATGGGCATCAACGTATCGGTTATCTGGCGTCAAGCCACCGCATCGAGGACGATGCCATGCGTAAAGAGGGGTGGCTAAGTGCCATGAAAGAACAGGGAGTTACCCCGGCCGACAGTTGGATAGGTACCGGTTCACCGGATATGCAGGGCGGAGAGTCCGCAATGGTGGAACTGCTGGGACGTAACCTGCAACTTACGGCAGTCTTCGCGTACAACGACAATATGGCCGCTGGCGCGCTAACGGCGCTAAAAGACAACGGCATCGCCATTCCATTACATCTGTCTATCATTGGTTTCGACGATATTCCTATCGCACGTTACACCGACCCACAACTGACAACGGTGCGCTATCCTATTGCTTCTATGGCAAAAATGGCCACTGAGCTTGCGCTACAAGGCGCGGCGGGAACGCTGGATCCTGACGCAACACATTGCTTTATGCCGACGCTGGTACGGCGCCATTCTGTGGCTTTGCGGCAGAATGCGGCACCGATCACTAACTGATAATGTCGGGCTATGTAACCGCTTTCAATATGTGAGTAAATTCACAGTATCTTAACAATGCGATAGCTATGATGACACTGTTTGCTGCGCTGTAACTACTATGTAACGGTGAATAATCACTTTCATCGAGGTATAGGCGTCTTAAACAAAAATTAAAGCCTGTTTTTGGAGCGTTGCCAGACACGGAAGAAATATTTTTAAAAGTGAGCTTCGGCGTTCAGTAACACTTCAGTAACGTTCTGCCTGCCGAGCATTTATCTCAAGCACTACCCTGCATAATAAAACCGGAGATACCATGAATAAGAAGGTGTTGACCCTGTCTGCTGTAATGGCAAGCATGTTATTCGGCGCGGCTGCGCACGCTGCTGATACCCGCATTGGTGTGACTATCTATAAATATGACGATAACTTTATGTCAGTAGTACGTAAGGCTATTGAAAAAGATGCCAAAGCGGCGCCGGATGTACAGCTGCTGATGAATGACTCGCAAAACGATCAGTCCAAACAGAACGATCAGATTGATGTGCTGCTGGCAAAAGGCGTTAAAGCACTGGCGATTAACCTGGTTGACCCGGCAGCAGCAGGCACGGTCATTGAAAAAGCACGCGGGCAGAACGTACCGATTGTGTTCTTCAACAAAGAGCCTTCCCGTAAAGCGCTGGACAGCTATGACAAAGCCTATTATGTCGGCACTGACTCTAAAGAGTCCGGGATTATTCAGGGTGATTTGATTGCCAAGCACTGGGCCGCTAACCCGAACTGGGATCTGAACAAAGACGGCAAAATTCAGTTTGTTCTGCTGAAAGGCGAACCGGGACACCCGGATGCCGAAGCACGTACGACCTACGTGATCAAAGAGCTGAACGACAAAGGCATTAAAACTGAGCAACTGCAGTTAGATACTGCAATGTGGGATACCGCCCAGGCGAAAGATAAGATGGATGCGTGGATGTCCGGTCCGAACGCGAACAAAATCGAAGTCGTTATCGCCAACAACGATGCGATGGCAATGGGCGCAGTTGAAGCGCTGAAGGCACACAATAAAACCAGCGTACCGGTATTTGGCGTGGATGCCCTGCCTGAAGCACTGGCGCTGGTGAAATCTGGCGCTATGGCTGGTACCGTGCTGAACGATGCGAATAACCAGGCGAAAGCCACTTTTGATCTGGCGAAAAACCTGGCTGATGGCAAAGGTGCGGCAGATGGCACCAACTGGAAAATTGAGAACAAGATTGTTCGCGTTCCGTACGTAGGTGTCGATAAAGATAATCTGGCCGAGTTTACCAATAAGTAAATACTCCGTCTGTGGGCGCAATTTCATTGCGCCCTTAATAACGCACTCTGCAAGGCCAACAAGGTATAATTATGGTCAGCACACATACTCAGTCGTCAGGCGAATACTTGTTGGAAATGACCGGCATCAACAAGTCCTTCCCCGGCGTTAAGGCTCTTGATAATGTTAATTTAAAAGTCCGCCCACATTCGATTCATGCCTTAATGGGGGAGAATGGCGCGGGGAAATCCACATTATTAAAATGTCTTTTTGGGATCTATCAAAAAGATTCCGGCAGTATTCTATTTCAGGGTAAAGAAATCGATTTTCATTCTGCTAAAGAAGCGCTTGAGAATGGTATTTCGATGGTACACCAGGAATTAAACCTGGTATTACAACGTTCAGTGATGGACAACATGTGGTTGGGACGCTATCCCACCAAAGGTATGTTTGTCGATCAGGAAAAAATGTACCGCGATACCAAAGCGATATTTGATGAGCTGGATATTGATATCGATCCACGCGCGCGCGTCGGCACATTATCCGTTTCACAAATGCAGATGATTGAAATTGCGAAAGCGTTCTCCTATGACGCCAAAATCGTCATCATGGATGAACCAACGTCATCATTAACCGAGAAAGAAGTTAATCATCTGTTTACCATCATCCGTAAGCTGAAAGAGCGTGGATGCGGTATTGTGTATATTTCTCACAAAATGGAAGAAATCTTTCAACTGTGTGATGAAATTACCGTGCTGCGCGATGGCCAGTGGATTGCGACCCAGCCGCTGGAAGGGCTGGATATGGATAAGATTATCGCCATGATGGTAGGGCGTTCACTGAACCAACGTTTTCCGGATAAAGAAAACAAACCCGGTGAAGTGATTCTGCAAGTGCGTAACCTGACCTCGCTGCGTCAGCCGTCAATTCGTGATGTCTCGTTTGATTTGCACAAAGGGGAAATTCTCGGGATTGCTGGTCTGGTCGGCGCTAAACGTACTGATATCGTTGAAACGCTGTTTGGTATTCGTGAGAAATCATCGGGTACGATTACGCTACACGGCAAAAAAATTAATAACCACAGCGCAAATGAGGCCATCAATCATGGTTTTGCGCTGGTCACCGAAGAGCGTCGCTCAACCGGTATTTATGCCTATCTGGATATTGGTTTTAACTCGTTAATCTCCAATATCCAAAACTATAAAAATAAAGTCGGTCTGCTGGATAATTCCCGTATGAAGAGTGATACCCAGTGGGTAATTGACTCGATGAGGGTGAAAACACCAGGCCATCGTACACAAATCGGTTCACTGTCCGGTGGTAATCAGCAAAAGGTGGTTATCGGCCGCTGGTTATTAACGCAGCCAGAAATTCTGATGCTGGATGAACCTACACGTGGTATCGATGTTGGCGCGAAATTTGAAATTTATCAGTTGATTGCTGAACTCGCGAAAAAGGATAAGGGGATTATTATTATTTCCTCTGAAATGCCGGAACTATTGGGTATTACCGATCGTATTCTGGTGATGAGTAATGGTCTCGTTGCCGGAATTGTTGACACTAAAACGACAACGCAAAACGAAATCCTCCGTCTTGCGTCTTTGCACCTTTAAGATTAGGGGCTCCTCATGAGTGCGTTAAATAAGAAAAGTTTTCTTACTTACCTGAAAGAAGGCGGAATTTACGTTGTTCTTTTGGTTTTGCTGGCGATTATTATTTTCCAGGATCCCACTTTCTTAAGTTTACTGAACCTGAGTAATATTCTGACGCAATCCTCGGTGCGTATTATTATCGCACTGGGTGTTGCCGGGCTGATTGTTACCCAAGGGACCGACCTGTCAGCAGGGCGCCAGGTTGGTTTGGCGGCGGTCGTGGCGGCAACCTTGCTGCAGTCGATGGAGAATGCCAACAAGGTGTTCCCAGAAATGGCGACGATGCCAATTATTGTGGTCGTGTTGATTGTCTGCGTTATCGGTGCTGTCATCGGTCTGGTAAACGGTATCATCATTGCTTACCTGAATGTGACGCCATTTATTACCACCCTCGGTACGATGATTATCGTTTACGGGATCAACTCCCTGTACTACGACTTCGTTGGCGCATCGCCGATATCAGGCTTTGACAGCGGATTCTCAACCTTTGCGCAGGGCTTTATTGCGCTGGGCAGTTTCCGGCTCTCCTACATTACCTTCTACGCGCTGATTGCCGTGGCCTTTGTATGGGTTCTGTGGAACAAAACCCGCTTCGGTAAAAACATTTTCGCTATCGGTGGAAACCCGGAGGCGGCGAAAGTGTCCGGGGTAAACGTTGCGCTGAACCTGCTGATTATCTATGCGTTGTCTGGCGTGTTCTATGCTTTTGGTGGTTTGCTCGAAGCCGGGCGTATCGGTTCGGCGACCAACAACCTCGGCTTTATGTATGAGCTGGATGCGATTGCGGCGTGCGTGGTGGGCGGCGTGTCGTTCAGCGGCGGGGTAGGTACCGTGTTTGGCGTGGTGACCGGTGTTATTATCTTCACCGTCATCAACTACGGTCTGACCTATATCGGTGTGAACCCTTACTGGCAGTATATTATCAAGGGCGGCATCATCATCTTCGCGGTCGCGCTGGACTCCCTGAAGTACGCGCGTAAGAAGTGATCGTATAACGCAAAAAGCCCGGCACAGCGCAATCTGCACCGGGCTTTTTTGTCAGCGTTACAACGTTAACGCATGTTCTTTCTCACCGGGTTTAAATTTCACCTCACCCAGATCGATACAGGCTACCGGGCAAACGTGGCCGCACAACAAGCATCCCACACATTTTTCCGTGTCGCAGTGTGGTGTACGGGTCTCCTCATTCCACTCCATCGCCTGATGCCCACCGTCATAGCAGGAGATGTAGCAGCGACCACAGCCCACACATTTTTCGAGATTGATATGCGGATAGACGATGTAGCTACGATCAAGTTCTTCTGCAGGGATGATATTGGCGTTGGCGAGACCGACCATCTCCTCCAGCGAGTCAAATCCTTGATCGGCGAGGTAATGCGACAGCCCGCTTGCCATGTCCTCCACAATCCGATAGCCATACTGCATGATCCCGGTGGTCACCTGCAGCGTGGCAGCGCCTAACAGTAAAAATTCGGCGGCATCTTCCCAGGTTTCAATTCCCCCGATGCCGCTAATTGGGAAATCGTGCAGTTCGGAGTGCGTGCGCAATTGTTGGATAAAACGCAGGGCAATAGGTTTAACGGCCTTGCCGGAGTAGCCGGAGATACTGGATTTACCGTTGACGACCGGCATCCCGATTTTCCGGTTCAGGTCGATATTAGTGATGGATTTAACCGTATTGATGGTCGCGATACCGTCCGCACCTCCGCGTTTTGCCGCCAGCGCCACCTCACACATATCACCAATATTCGGTGTCATTTTAGCCAGCATTGGCAGGGAAGAGCCGCGTTTGACTGCCCGACAATATTTTTCAACCAGCTCAGGGCTTTGCCCGACATCGCTGCCCATAGCATGCGAGGTCATTTGCGGGCACGAGAAGTTACACTCGATCATGTCGGCACCCGCTTCTTCAACCAGGCGAGCCAGTTCCTGCCATTGTTGTTCATTTTCCCCCATGATCGACGCAATCAGAACCTTGTCCGGGTAGTCCTGTTTCAGGCGGCGTATTGCGGCCAGATTCTCCTCCAGCGGATGCTCGGCAATTTGCTCCATGTTTTTGAAGCCAATAAAGCCGGTATCTTCTTTGGTCAGATGGTCAAAGCGGGGGGAGACTTCATTGGCAATAAAGAACCCGATCGTTTTAAAAACAATGCCGCCCCAGCCGCTATCATAGGCTTTGGCGCACATTTCATAACAGTTGCCTACCGGAGAAGAAGAGAGGCAGAACGGGTTGGGAAATTTGACGCCGCAAAAGGTAATAGAAAGATCTTTCGTTAACATGAGCAAGCTCCCTCTAAATAGTGATGAATGGCCTGAGCCGCGTCTTTTCCGGTTTTCACGGCGTAAACAACCGTTTTGTCGCCCTCAACAATATCGCCCGCAGCAAACAGGACAGGATCGGCGGTTTGGTAGTTTTGCGTATCGATAAGATTGCGCTGGGGCTTTAACGCGGCGAAATTATCAAGCTGAGCATGTTGGCCGACGGCGAGAATAATGTGTTCGGCTTCAAGCGAGAGTTCTCCCGGCAGGCGTACGTGCTTAAAGGTTACGCGGTTTCCGCTAACCGCCACAGGCGTGAAACCGTCAATAATCGATACCCCTAATGTCTGGGTGCTGTTGAACTCTTTGTCGCTGGCCGGGAAATCAGCCAGTTCTTCACGCGCAACACAGGTGACTGACGGGCAGCCCAACAGCTTCAATGTACTGGCGACATCCATCGCCACGTCGCCGCCGCCGATGATCAATGCACTTTTTGCGACGGTAATATCGCCGCTGGCTTGTCGGGCACGTTGCAGGAAATCGACGGCAATTTCAACGTGATTCGCTCTCTCAAACAGAGGTAACGTTGAACCGTAAGACATCCCTACGGTAATCAGTACCGCGCGATATTCCGCTTTGAGTTGCTCAATGGAAAGAGTATGGCCAACTTCGCAATTGCATGTGATGGTCACGCCCATTTCCACAATACGGGCAATCTCATGATCCAAAACCGTCTGCGGCAGACGAAACTCTGGAATACCATAGCGTAACCAGCCACCAGGCTGAGCCTGCTTTTCGAAGAGGGTGACGTCATAGCCAAGATTACTCAGCGTTACACTGGCCTGTAATCCGGCCGGGCCTGCACCGATGATGGCGACCTTGCCCTGCGTTTTTGTTGCGGGCTGATAGATTTTCATTGCCGTCTGCTGTTCAAAATCGGTAATAAAGCGCTGCAGACGCGCAATATCGATTGGTTTATCAATTCCTGAACGCGTACATCCGCGCTGGCATAATTTTTCGGTTGGGCATACCCGGGCGCACACCGCACCGAGCGCATTATTTTCCCGGATAGTTTCGGCCGCGCCTTTAAAATTGCGGAAATAAATGGAACGAATAAATTTCCCGGGGTCGGTTTGCGCCGGGCAATCCTGACTACAAGGGGCATCGTGACATAATAAACAGCGGGAAGCCTCTTTTATTGCTAATAAAGGGGTAAAAGCCGACGTGAGCTCATCCAGATAATTTTGTTGTGGCATATTTTCTTCCTTAATGCTTGAGTAAATTAAGGCAAACCGTTAATAACAAAATATAAAAAGTGAAAGGCTATTCTTAAGGCTAAGCACTGCAGGAAGAGTATTCTGTGAAAGGATTCACAAATAGAAGATAGTTTGAAGGAAATGCTGACAGGCAGCATTAATCCCTTATGCTGGAATAGTAACCATTATCATAATATTAGCTATTCTCAAATGCTAATATAACGGTAATCTCTTTAGCGATAAAAGACTAAATAAATAACCATACCAAAAGATAAACATCCGCATCCGGCATAAACCAATACATAAGACCAGAACTGTAATGGGGCTTCATTCCGGTAGGCATAAACCGGCTCACGCGCATTCTTCTTAATTTTATCTACCGCGCCAGTACGCCAACCTTTCCAGGCTTCACGGAAACAAAACACGGGAATGAGCAAAAAGGCCAACACGACGAAAAGGGTTTGTACATCCATGCTTATTTTCCTTGTTTCTTTTGTAATTCGAGTAATTGTTCAGGCGTGACTGCCGGATATCCCTGCGCATCGTCCGGTACCTGATGCATGCCAGGAATTGGCACCAGGGGGCCTAAAAAGCGCGGTTCGCGTTTGAAAAGGTAGAGATCGGCGAGTGCGCCAAAACGGGCACCAAATTCACGTACCCGCACGGTGAGCATATCTTTTGGCGAAGGTACCGCATAGCACTGGGCCTGAATCCCCATATGCAGCGCAATAAATAAGGCGCGTTCACAGTGGAATCGCTGAGTAATGATGATGAAATCGTTGGTATCAAATACCTTGCGGGTACGCACGATGGAGTCGAGCGTACGAAACCCGGCGTAATCAAGCACAATGTCAGCCGGATCGACGCCTGCGGCAATCAAGTCTTTACGCATCGTCATCGGTTCGTTGTAGCTTTGCTGCGCGTTGTCGCCGCTCAGCAGCAGATAGTTTACTTTTCCGCTGTTATAGGCGTTCAATGCACCCTGAATGCGGTAGCGGTAATACTGGTTGATGACGCCGGTGCGGTAATACTTCGCTGTACCGAGAACCACACCCACCTGGCGGTAGGGCAAATCCTGCAGTTCGTCGTAGATGTAGGGAGCCGTCTTCCAGCTCATCCACCTGTCGAGTCCAAGCACAGTCAACAGCAGCAAGCCAAACAAGACTAACAGGCTGTAAAACACGCGCTTTAACATGCAGAAAACTCGTTATTTGGATGGAATTTCAATCAGGCTACTGTACCCAACGACGGAGCGCAAGAAACAGCAGTCTGATTGAGGGGATTTTAGGCATTCTGTGTATTGCCGGATGGCGGTGTAAACACCTTATCCGGCCTACAAACTGGCGTTATTGAGACCATTAACCGAGTAGTACGCGCTCGATATTATCGCAGCCCAGCGCGTTCAGGGTGGCAGACGTCGCGTCCCACTGGATAAGCGCCGCATCCGCTTTTTCTGCCAGCACCGCACGTTGAATGTCCGGATAGTCGTAACCGTTCAGACTCAACAGGTTTAATGCACCCTGCAACGGTGGCAACGTTGGATTGAAGGCGGCGTTTTCAGCATAACTGCCGCTGAAAATCTGACCATCTTTACACTCCAGCGCCACGCCGCTTGGGGATTTGCTGTACGGCATATGGCATCTGTTGGCGGCGGCAATCGCCGCCTGGGTCAGCGCATCGCCTTGCAGCGCGAAGCCGTGATCCTGGTCATCCATCAACAGCGTTTTGATGTCGAGATCTTTTGGCCCAAAAGCGTCCGGCAGATAGTCGCGTAGTGCGTGTGGTTCACGCCCAGGCAGATGAATACGTAAATCCAGCCCGCTGTTCAGCTCATTCATAAACTGACGGCAGTGCCCGCAAGGGGTGTAGTTGACGGTAATCGCGGCGAGTCCTTTTTCGCCACGTAACCAGGCATGGCTAATAGCGCTCTGCTCGGCGTGAACGGTTTGCTGCATTGTGGCACCAAGAAACTCCATATTCCCACCGAAATACCAGGTTCCGCTGATACCTCGTGAGATTGCGCCAACGTTGAAGTTGGACAGCGGAGTACGCGCGCAGGCCGCAGCTAAAGGCAGCAGAGCGAATGCCAGCGCGTCTTCGTCCAGTCCCGATTCGCGTTTCAGCAAAGATACCTGCTCAGCCGTCAGCATAGCGGGGAAATGTACATCCGCCAGAATAGGGGCCAGGGCTGATTGCAAGTTATCCGCGAGTTGGGCAAAAGCAGTTTGAAAACGTGGATGCATGGCGTTGCCTCATAACAATGTAATGGAACCGTAGTTTACGGGCCTGATAGGGCTTTATATGTGATCCAAATCTCATTGTGTATGCAACTGATGAAACTTAAATGAAAAATGTGCAACGCATCGCAAATAAACAGCTTAAAAATGCTGATTAGCCAACCACTGCCAGGATAACCGGGAACAGGAAGGGGGCAACCAATGAGGTAATAATCCCGCAAATAACCAGCGCCAGAGAGCTAAACGCGCCTTCCTGGTAGTCCAGCTCTGCACAGCGTGCCGTGCCCAGGGCGTGCGAAGCGGTGCCCATGGCCAGCCCACGAGCCGCCTTAGTACGGATACGCATTGCATTGAGCAGGGTATGGCCAAATACGGCACCGAGGATACCGACAAAAATGACGCACACTGCGCTGATTGCCGGAATACCACCAATACTGCCACCCACAGCCATAGCGATAGGCGTGGTTACGGATTTAGGCATAATAGAGGCGGCAATCTCTGGTGAAGCCCCCATCAGCAGGGCAATGGATGTGCCCGTGACCATGGCCACGACACTGCCGGCAAAACAGATGGCGATAATGGATTTCCAGCGGGCACGGATTTGGTGCAGCTGTTCATATAACGGATAGGCCAGAGCGACGACAGCAGGTTGCAGTAAATCGTTCAGCACCTCGCTGCCTTTGAAGTAGTGATCGTAGGGGATACCGGTCAGCATCAGAAAGGGAATAATCACCACCATGGCGACCAGCAACGGGTTCAATAGCGGCATTTTAAATCGCGCTGCCAGCTTACGTGCAGCAAAAAATACCGCCAGGGTGAGGGGTAACGACCACCAGATATACGACATCATTGTTTAGACCCTTTTTGGCCAACGATTTTGCGTTCGCCGTGAACAATGTGCGAGCTCCAACTCACTACCAGGAATACGACCAGTGTACTGATGGTGCAGGACACCACGACCGGACCAAATTGTGCACGTAGCAAGTCAAAGTACTGCATGATCCCCACGCCAATCGGGACAAACAGCAGGGCCATATAACGAATCAGTACGTAGCAACCTGGGTTTACCCATTTTGCCGGTAAGATCTGTAATGCCAGCAATACAAACAGAATCAGCATGCCGATAATGCTGCCCGGAATCGTTATAGGCAGCAGTGATGCAAGAAAAATACCTGCATAGAGGCAGGCATAAATGAGGACGAATGCGCGTAAATATTGCCAGATAATGTTCAGTGACTTGCTCATAATTGAAACCCTTGACGAGACTGATTCATCATACAATTAAACTTTAAAACGTGCTACCGATCACATCATGAATTCTAAGCATAGTGGAAATAGATATCAGGAACATCAGGCAATGCCCCTAATCAGCATAACCAAATCTGTGCCCGGCGCTGAGACGCTTTAATCTCCTGCATAGAGACGTTACCATAGCGCCTCTCTTTTTTGCGGGTAACAATATGCGTGTTTTACTGGCGCCGATGGAAGGCGTGCTCGACTCACTGGTGCGCGAGCTGCTGACTGAAGTGAATGATTATGATCTCTGTATCACCGAATTTGTTCGCGTGGTAGATCAACTACTACCGGTAAAAGTCTTTCACCGCATTTGCCCTGAACTGCTTAACGCCAGCCGCACAACATCTGGTACCCCTGTGCGTATACAACTGCTGGGGCAGTATCCGCAGTGGCTGGCAGAAAATGCAGCCCGCGCGGTTGAGCTGGGTTCGTATGGTGTCGATCTAAACTGTGGCTGTCCGTCGAAGCTGGTGAACGGCAGCGGCGGCGGCGCAACGTTACTGAAGGACCCTGAGCTGATTTACCGTGGCGCGAAGGCCATGCGTGATGCGGTTCCGGCTCATTTACCGGTGACGGTAAAAGTGCGTCTGGGCTGGGACAGCAGTGACAGGCAGTTCGAAATCGCTGATGCCGTCCAGCAGGCTGGTGCCAGCGAGTTGGTGGTGCACGGTCGAACCAAAGAGCAGGGCTATAAGGCCGAGCACATTAACTGGCAGGCTATTGGTGAGATTCGCCAGCGTCTCAATATCCCGATTATCGCGAATGGTGAGATCTGGGACTGGCAAAGCGCACAGGACTGTATGGCCATCAGCGGCTGCGATGCCGTGATGATCGGGCGTGGTGCGCTTAATATTCCGAATTTGAGTCGCGTGGTGAAATATAACGAACCACGTATGCCATGGCCTGAAGTCGTGACGTTACTGCAAAAATATACCCGACTGGAAAAACAGGGTGATACCGGGCTGTATCATGTGGCGCGTATCAAACAGTGGCTGGGCTATCTTCGTAAAGAATATGTTGAAGCGACAGAACTGTTTCAGGAAATTCGGGCTTTGAATAATTCACCAGATATTGCACGCGCGATTCAGTCCATCACAATTGCTGCCTGATTTATTGCCGGATGGCGGCGTACCCGCCTTATCCGGCCTACGGAACGGACGCGTAATTCGTAGGCCTGATCAGCGCAGCGCCATCAGGCATCAGGATTACACAGGCTTACGTACGCTGAGCAGAAATATCATCGGGCGTTCTTTTTCTTCGTCCAGCGCCGGGTTGGCGGCAATTTGTTCAGCCGATAGACCCCATTAATCCAAACAAACAATCTCAAATCCGGTGGTAACCAGGGCGTTAATCCAGGTTGCCAGCTTACGATGTTGTTTTTTGACGCCTTCAGCAAACCAGTTACTGATGCGCTCGCCTTCCTGCTGATAGTGATTAAGCGGCCAGGAAAACTGCGCGGTATTTTATAACTCAGTTGAATTATTTTTACAGAACAATTTGTTATGTATATGATTTTTAATCATGTGATTTTATTTCAAAAGATGTATGTTAACACCAAGCTGTAATGTCCCCTTTGAACCATTCTAAAATGTCCCCAGACAATTCTCTGGGGGATTTTTCATGATCAAAGAGACTGTTACGATGAGTCATAAGGAACTCCACCGACTTCAGATTATTCAGGAGTCAATTAATCGACATATTACTCAGGAACAAGCTGCGGCACGCATTGGCATTTCTATTCGGCAGGTTAAACGTCTGGTGCAAAGGTATAGAAATGAAGGGCCTTCTGGTCTGGTTTCCCACCGACGTGGAAAGCGTCCTAATAATTCCTTTTCTACTGAATTCAGAGCAACAGTAATTTCACTCCTCAAAGGCCGTTACGCTGATTTTGGACCTACGTTTGCGTGCGAAAAATTGCGCGAGATACACGGTTTATCTTTATCCGTTGAAACTCTCAGAAAGTGGATGATAGAAGAGGGGTTATGGCGTGAACGCCGTCGTAAAATTGCCCGTATATATCAACGCCGCATGCGACGACCATCTTACGGTGAACTGATCCAGATTGATGGCTCACCTCATGACTGGTTTGAAAATCGAGGCCCCAGATGTACACTGATCGTTTTCATTGATGATGCCACCAGTGCGTTGATGGCGTTGCGTTTTGTGCCTGCTGAAACAACCCGGGCTTACATGGAAACCCTCCGGGGTTACCTTGATGATCATGGCGTACCGCTCGCTCTCTACTCTGATAGACACAGTATATTCAGGGTAAATAACCCAGAGCGGGAAGGTGAGCTGACCCAGTTCACTCGTGCAATAAAGACACTGGGCATCGAGCCAATCCATGCCAACAGCCCGCAGGCAAAAGGGCGGGTAGAGCGCGCCAATCAGACACTACAGGACAGGCTGGTTAAAGAAATGCGGCTTCAGAATATCAGTGATATTGAAACAGCAAATGCATGGTTGCCGACCTTTATTGAAGCCTATAACAACCGGTTCGCTACGTCGCCTCGTACTACTGATAATGCTCATCTTGATGTGCACCATTCTGAAGAGGAACTGGGTTATATCTTCAGCCTACAGGCGAAGCGCGTTCTGTCTAAAAATCTCACTTTCCAGTACAAAAGCAGTGCGTTTCAGGTACGCAGTGAGGGCCGGGGATATCGACTTAGGCATTCGGTTGTTACTGTATGCGAGAACTTTGACGGTGAAATTAACGTTCTGTATGACGGGAAAGCGCTGGGCTGGGAAAAGTATGTTGATGGCCCGGAGCCTATACCACTGGATGATGAAAAGAGTGTCCATGAACGAGTGGATAATGCCCGTATTGATTTACGTTCAAAATACTATGTTAAACCTAAAGCTGACCATCCCTGGCTTACGCGCCGAACGCAAAGTCATCAGCAAGTTAAGCCCCCGAAGTTACCTAAAAAGAAGCCTGACCCCGATAAAATAGATTGAAACCAAGATCGATTCGGTTGAGTGCATATCCATTCATAGGGTAGATTCTTAAGTCGCGTTTCTGGTGTTCATTTTCGGGGGGGGTTGTTACTTGTTTTACCGGGGATATGCCAGAAACGCGCTGAGTCAGTCTGGGCTGTCAAGGCTAAGTTCAGATGTCCGGGGTAGGGCAAAGTTCAAATGTCCTCCAATACTCAGTAGTTTGCAGGAGTAAATTCATGTGGAGACAGCCTATAACCTAATGGTAAAATTAGCCTTTAGCTGCTAGAAGAGGGATGCTATGGCTCTTACGGTGACTGCTGCGTTTAACGAGTTTCAGCGAAATATAGTAAATCTAGATAGCTCTCAGACTGATCGAGCCAGAGCCAGTAGAGATTGGTTGTTGGGCAGAATGAACACTTTTCCAAATAATGATATTTATTTCCCCATAATATACCCTGATATACATACAGGTTTTGGTTCTTTTGCTAGACGCACAAAAATCCGCCCTTTAGATGATATAGATCTTATGTTTGGTCTCGATGGTGATGATTGTGTATACATCGAGAGTGATGGGAAAATATTAATCACTGCGCGTGAAGGAACAGTTCGCTTAAAATACTATAAGCATGATGGCACAAATTTTATTAACTCTAGAAAAATAATAAACAGTTTTATCTCAAGTCTAAATCAAATTCCGCAATATGATAAGGCGGATGTAAAAAGAAATCAGGAAGCAGCTACTCTGAAGCTAAAATCCTATGACTGGAATTTTGATATAGTTCCTGCATTCATTACTACTCCAGACTCATTTGGAAAGACATATTATTTAATACCAGATGGTAATGGTCATTGGAAGAAGACAGATCCACGAATTGACAAGCAAAAAGTCACAGATCTTAATGTTAAACTCTCAGGAAACATGTTAAATGTCATTCGTGTAATAAAATATTGGCAAAAACGTCCTACTATGCCTTCAATGAGTAGTTACTTGTTAGAGACAATGTTACTTAACTACTTCAACGGTCGCCCAGAATGTTATCAATGGGTCGATTTAGAGATTGTCAATGTTTTAGGTTACTTAGCCTCTGCTATATTTAGTCCAGTATACGATCACAAAGGCATACAAGGGAATATAAACAACCTTAGCGATGATGATAAATTAAAGATATCCATCCGCTGTTATCTTGACCAAGGAAAAGCAACGGAAGCCCGTAATTACGAAAGCCAAGATAACCACAGAGCCTCCATTAATAAATGGCAGGATGTTTTTGGTGTCAACTTCCCATCATACGGATGAAAAATGAGTCAAATATTTTTGCGTCAAAATGATAGTAAAAACATTGAGTTACTAATGGCAATGAGGCGGACTTACTCACAGGTTAAATTTGTTAACTGGGTAGTGTTTTTTCTTAGTGTCGTAATATCTGTCGCTATAGTAATATTTACTACAGTGATAAAGAAAATGGGGCTGTTCCCTCATTTGGCTATAGCTCCTTACCTCGGTTATTACGGTATAATTGTATTGGTCATCACAATTATTTTTTCCACAGTGATTTCCTCAATGAAAAAATGTGCAGCCACTATTCAGGAAATGTTTGACTGTGATGTTTTACATATTCCATGGAGTGAATTAAAAGTAGGTAAGCGGGTTGGTAGAGAAGATATTTTTAAGGCTTCAAAGTATTACAAGAAAAGAAACAAAAAGGATGAGTTTCTTAACTGGTATCTAAATAAAGATTACGAAGCCAATGAAAACGTGATGGCATTATTATGCCATGCGAAAAATTTCGGCTGGGATAAGTCACAACGTGATGTTATGAGTAAAATCTACTTTATCACTATGTTACTTTCCTTTTTGATACTTCTTGCATATGGTTTGTGGTCTAAATCTTCACTGGAAGATTTTTTATTTTATATTGTTTTCACGCTTCCTTTCTTTAGACATGTGATAATGTTATACGTTGAAAACAACAAATCAATCAATCGAATTATTCGCGTCAAAGATTTTATTGAGAAAAAAATACAGAGCATAAAGATAAGTGGCATGATAAACGATGATATCTTATCTCATGAATTAAGAGCGATTCAGGATGAGGTTTATGCCCATAGATCGACCTCTAATCCTGTTCCCAATTGTCTCCACAGATTCATGCGAAAGAATAATGAGGCGATTTATGATGATTATTTTGAAGAGAACTTAAAAATCTTACCACAGTAGAGATGTTCGTATACCAGAAAAGTTGAAATGGCCGCTGAGGAAATATCTTCCACAGCGGCTTTTTTGGTTTAAAGTTGTTGAGTGAGTAAATTCATATTGAAATGAAAAACTCTTCTTCATTTCTTTTTTTATAATCATCATCCCATATGAGTTTTATCCGGTATTTGGTTTTACTACCGAAACTTAGCCCCGCAATGATCTCAATTCCGTGTTGCGGATGCAGTATCTCATATGGGAATTTTTCTTCTACATCAGATATTACAAGGTATTCATCACCATCATTGTCAGGGAAATGAATTTCTATATTCCTAGCTTCAACTTTGCCTCTGTTAAATACTTTTAACCTGTAATTATTTCTGGCTATTTTTACCAAGCGAGCACCAAGCTCAGCCTTCATATCATTGATGGCTGACTTTGTTTCTTTTTCCAGAAGCAACTTACGTAACCTATCTTGCTCATCTTTGATAACCTTTTGTTCTCTTTCATTTTTCCTTGATCTAATCTCGGATGATATGATGGTGTAGATTGATACTGCAAGCGCACCTAAAGCGATGACGTCACTTGTCGTCATTATTTTATCCTTATATTTTTACTTCCCTTAAATGCTTTCTTCAGTATGTCGTTAAACTGCTTCTGTATATCCTTCGACAACTCTTCTTTTACTTCATTAACATGCGCATCAATACTTACGCCATTCTCTTGGATTAACTCATCGTTAGTGAATTCTTTTCCGCATCCTACGCATTTGACGTCCTCCAACTCTTCGGTATGCTCCATTTCTGACCCTCCGCATACAGGGCATAATAGAGTAATTTTTCTATTGTATTTCTCAGGATTCAATTTCATATATTTCCACCTTTCTTATTTGCCATTTTTAGGAATGCTATGGACTTAAAAATTGGGGGGTACTTAATTTATCCTTACTTATCATAACACTGAAGCTATTACCTTGTACCGAAGATTTCCTCAGAACGTGACTGTAATGTCTTCAACGCATCGAGCATATCGTCGCCGTTAAGTGAACGTTGGGATTTATTCTCAGTTGGTTTTCTTTTCCGCCGCCAGGGGCCATCTCCGGCAGGGAGAGCCTGAGATGTCAAAGCTCAGTGAAAATGTCTAATCACTGGCTCATTAGAAATGTCCATATGTTGAAAAGGCTGCTGCGAAAATCCCTCCCGCAGCGGCCTATTTAGCATAACGTCATTATGCGAACCTACTATCTTCCTGCGTTACTTGCCGCAAGTAGGACAGGTATTTGCATCACCAAAACGCATAGTACATTTGTTTATACTGGGGGCGGGCCGTCTGCGGGAAGGCTCATCACCAGAACAAGGTAATAATTGTGAGCGATTACTAAACAGTAATCAGTTCTGCGATTTTTGTGGCAACAACTGCCAGCGTATCCTCTCCTGTATCCAGACCACTTCGGGATGCGAGTAAAGGACTGACGTTACGAAGTGCTTCATACGTTGTGTTATGCACGATAGGAACGAGCTGGTTACCAGCCAATAATGCTGAAAGTTCTTTATCAGCAACGCCTTCTTTAGGCAGGCGACTCAGCAATGCAGGGGTTACCAATACCAAGCCGATTCGTGAATTGGCTAAACCTTTATCGATGGCACGCATCATAGGAACACCGAGGGCGAGATCCTTTTCACTGAACCATACTTTGACACCTGCTGCTTCGAGTAAATCATGTAGTTCTTTGGCTATGCCTTGTCTGTCATCCCAGGCATGGCAAAGAAACACGTCACGCAAATCTGGCTGTTCAGCGGCAAGTTTCTCAACCACTTGTCGAATCGGCGTGAGTGATTGTACTTGGGCAGTCGTATAAGATACTGAAGAACTTGATTTTGACCAGCGAGGCTTCGTACTACTGCTGGAACCGCCGCCACTCCTGCCATAGCTTCCGCCGCCGCTATTGCCCGAAGAGGGGTAAGAAGAATAACTATCATAACCGTAGCTACCACGACTATAGCTACCACGATTGCGACATGCTGGACAGGCAGCCGCTGCTGCTGATGAGCTGTGTCCACGTACAGGAGCTGTACATCTTGCCATACTCGGGTTCCCCTTATTATTCTGGAATATATCTGCTGTGATAGTAAGAGCAGAACAGTAATGAGGGTTCTTGGTTATAAAACCAACTGGCGTGTTTTCAGAAGTTTGCACTCCATCACACTGCTAAGGGACGTTATGGTAAATACCATTCTGCAATAACTATCCATGTATAGATCATCCTTTATCTCCGTATGGCATAACCCATCTGAATCCATTAAGCATGACAAAACCTTCTTTATAAATAGCACTTTCAGTAGTACTTGATGTAGAAAATTGATTGGCATTTGTGTTTTTACTTGATATCTCCGCAATATACTGATATTAATTAAAGCGTAAATTATCTAAACCTAGATTTTCAATATGTTATAGGTGGTTCAAATGCCAGGTACTAAGTGTGTTACTGTTCTTACTGCTCGTGGAATTACTGAGATTTTAAAAACAGGTGGAAGCAAAGCCTGGAGACTCAATGCAACCCATGCAGGAAAATGTTCGTATGTTGTTTGCGTTCAGAACTCGAAGATTGATTGGGGAACCCAGGAGGCAAAGCATCACCATGCTTTTATGATTGGCCGTATTTCTGGGATTAGCAGGATTCCAGACCATCCCAAGAAGCGTTGGATAATCAACATTGATTCTTATGCTGAGATTGATATCCCTGACCAATGGGATGGAAACCGGAATCCGGTTTCTTACCGAAACCTTGAGGATATGGGGATAGATCTTGATACTCTCGATTTTAAACCTGTTGGTCATATTGTATCTGGAATAAAACAGACTAGTGGTGACGAATACGATGAGTATGAAGAAGTTGATGTCAGCGATAGACCTTTAAGCCTGAAAGAAGCTAAGGCTGGTCTAGCACTTCATTTTGGCGTCAATGAGGATGACATTCAGATCACTATTAAGGGGTGACCTTTATGGAATCATTCTCTGTTGAGCATTGGTTACCACAGGCTACTGCTGGAGATAGTCAGGCTAGATTTTATTTGGGGAAGATATTCTCATGCGGGCTGGGTGTTCATCAGGATTATAAGCTGGCTATATACTGGTTTCAGCTTGCAGCGGAGCAAGGCCATGATGATGCCCAGTTTAATCTTGGGTGGGTATATCATTTGGGGTTAGGTGGATATAAACATGTCCAAAAAGCGTCTGAATGGTATCAGAAGGCCGCTCTGCAAGGTCATGCAGAGGCTCAGTTTCATCTAGGAAGGCTGTATGCTTTCTCTGATTTAAGAAATGATGGGCTTGCAGTTGAATGGTTTCTCTGTGCCGCGAAGCAAGGCTATAGTAGTGCGCAATTTAAACTTGGCTGGATGTATCATCTCGGTATGGGCGTTAAGCAAAGTGACAGGCAGGCTTTCCATTGGTTTATTCGGGCTGCTGAGCAAGATCATGCAGGGGCTCAGGCATCTCTTGGTGAGATGTATAAGCATGGGTGGGGAGTCGAGCAAGACGAAACGATGGCACAGTATTGGTTTCGACTCGCAAGAACAATGCCATAGCATCAAGCCCGCCCTGCGGGCTTTTTTATGTCTGCGCATAATGCGGCGTTATGGTAAATAGCCTATGCTAATGTCCGCTAAGAGCGAAGAGCGGAAGTTCGCAATTGTTCTCACAACTGGTTAAGGCATTACTAACATCACGATGTATTAATTAACGGGGAGCAGGTCAAATCCTCAGTACATCGGCAGAAGGTGGGCTGATGGTTACGATTGACTTCCCAAATCACAAGTCCGACTGAAAGAAAACACAAAGTTGATCCGCCCCGGCGGAGGTCATCTACCTGGATGATGGAGTTAAAAGAGAAATACGTTACCCTGGCAAGCCTGTTATTTTCATTCTCACTTAGTGGGTGCGCTATTACCGTCAGCGAACTAAAAAGCCGTCACTCCTCTTTTGATGGTAGTTTCATGAGCAAGGCAAAGTCTTCTGATACCTATCGAACCATAAGGCACATCAGCGTTCATTCGTCCGCCCATGCTCCAGCCGATAACCCTGCGTGAGAAGAGATCGAGAACAACAGCCAGATACAGCCAGCCATCATGCGTCCTTATATAAGTCATGTCACTCACCCAATGCGTATTTGGGGTTGGGACAATGAACTGGCGTTCAAGGTAATTTGGACTGGCAAAAGAAGGCTTTCCGCCACCGTAATAGCGTCGTTTTCGGTATCCAGTCTGAGATGCTAGTTCAGCGAGCCTCTTCGAATTTCTGAGATTAATGGTTGTGCATTCTGTGTTCGCCTTCACACTCAAGATGTTGCTAAATGCAATATCAGTACCGATAAAATAGCCTTAGTGGCCGCATGGCAGGAGGCTGAATATTTCTCAGAAAAAGAAAAATCAGCGTTAGCTTTAGCTGAGGCTGTAAATTTAATAAATAAAGGACACGTCCCAGATTAAATTTATAAAGAAGCTACTCATCATTGGGATGATATACAAATAGCAGCAATAGAATGGCTATCTACTATCATGGGTACTTTTAATCGTATCTCTATCACAAGTCGCTATATTGTTAAGCCGTAAATTTTGATAAATCAATATATTGAGATTGTTTAGTCATTACTACTAATATCAAAGGCCATCTAAATGGTCTTTGATATAATAAAGGTCCACTGCAGTTAGGCGCCAGATTTTCCATCCATATCCCTTTTATGTTAAATAGGTTTCAAAAAATCCTATCCCATCGCATTAGAAATTCTTTTGATTCAGTTTCTTCATCTAAGGTTTCTTCTACAACTTTAAAACCAACAGACTTATAAAACCTGACGCTGTTCGTATTTTGTTGATATACATTTAATTCTAAGTTATCTCTAATTCCCTTCGCATGATTAATTAGTAATTTACCTATCCCTTTACCTTGCTGTTCAGGTGATACGAAAATTGCAGCTATCGTATTTTCGACTAAAGCAATAAATCCATAAATATTATTTACATTTTCTACAAGGTAAACTTCTGACATTGGAAGATAGATATCTTGCATTTGTGCTTTATTATATTCCCAATATATTTCTGGAATAAAATCATGAGCTTTAACTGATGCATTAAACCAGATATCTGTTAACTTACTAAAGTCATGAATATTCGCCTGTCTAATTTCTATTGAACTCATAATGTTTAACTCTAAAATTAACATAATCGTGCTTTAAGCGACCCAACGTTTAGGAACTCAATCAAAAAAACGCCTTCAATCACTCAAAACCCCCTATCTTCCTACCGTAAAAAGCCCCATTTCTGTGTTGCTCATTTGTTATCAAAATGGCGATTTTAGTTTCAGAGAAAAAATGAAACCAATCAGCTATTTCTTCCAGAATTGCCATGATTTTTTGGCTGGCACTGGTGCAACGGGTTCAGGTGTGGTTGGTAGTTTTGATTCGATTAACAACATGGCATTTTTTAAACTATCGACATGAGCGATTTTATCTTATCATCTTTTCTTTAAAAACTCAATTTCTTTTTTCAGTAACTCATTTTCTAATTTTGAACTGTCATTATCATGGGTGATACAATGTGACATCGTCACTATCTTTGGTGTGTTGTTGGGTGTGACCTCTTCTTTATTTATTTCACCAAAAACTCTTATAAGTTCTGATATATCAATGTTTTTTTCTGTTGTGTCATTATGTGATAATGATAGCTTTCCTGTCGCGACATAACGTTGTATTGTCCTGCGACTTTTTCCCGTTAGTCTCGCCGCTTCACTAATTGATACCTGTGCCATGAGTACCTCAGATCCGTCCGTATTTAGCTAAAATTTTCTCTAGCGTAATATGTTGTTTTTGAGTGAGCCATGAGAACGAGCCGTTTAGATCATATTTGCTCTGCATGTCACTCAGAAATTTAGCTTCAAAGCTGGTAAGTTGAATTTTTGCTGTTAAGGCATCGTGTAATGTTATTTTTAGTCCTTCATATAGATGGTGAGCAGGTGATAGTTTGACTGATTTGGTCGTTTTTCCTAGTGTTGGTATCTGGTCTTTAGCTAACTCTGTTACTAGATCAATTTGTTTATCAATTTCTACTGAAGTATCAGTGTGTTAGTAGGTCGACCACGTTTTTTAATCGCTAGTTTCATATTGCTGTAGATATACAGATCTTTGGCTATTGGTTTTAGAACCCATTGGTTAAGCCTTTTAAATTCTGGGTGTTTTTTTTTCAATCATCAGTATGAACTTAAATTCATCAAGGCTGATTTCAATATTGGCTTTATGGTTTTTTCTGTGTTAATTCTTTTAGGAGCCACTCATAAATTCGCATGGAATAATTTTTTCAAAGGCTTTGACATGCTCAAGGTTATATTTGATAAATTTCTTTAACTGAAACAAATACGGTAAAAATTCTTCACTGAAAATCAATTCTAATTTTTCACTGGAAATTTTCGCATAGTTAGTCCACTGGAAAATTTCAAAACCTTTAACTAAAGGATCTCGCATGTGAGTATCCCAGCTTTAGTTCCACACACTTTTTGAGATTTCCGGTTTCTCAGTCATCAGCCGATATTCTTCCGGCGTCAGATTATTCAGGGATTCATGAGGCCGCTCACTGTTGTATTCCATGAGCCAGCGTTCCGTGATTCCCCTGACTTCATTCAATGTTCTGAACAGATAAAAATCCAGTATTTCAGTCCGATACGTTCGGTTAAATCGTTCTATAAACGCGTTCTGTGTTGGTTTACCCGGTTTGATAAATTCCAGCATCACGCCATGCTCTTCAGCCCATTGCGCCAGAGTAATTGAAACAAGTTCAGGTCCATTCTCATTTTCAGTGGATAAGGCGTAAACACCACCGCCACAATCCAGGAAGCAATCAGGGCGATACCGACAATCCAGAACATTTTGCTGGTATATTCGCCGGCTGTGGACTGGGCAAAACCGTTGGGCATGAATCCGACGGCGGTGACCAGTGTGCCTGCCAGCATCGGGGCCGCCGAATGGCTCCAGGCATAGGCCGAGGCTTTGATGCGATCGCAGGGTCACTGGGTTGGAGGTCCGCTGTGAGCGAAGAGCAGTCGTTTGGTCTTCAAATCATTTGCCTTGTTTTACTGAAGAATAGCATTTATCCACTTTCCCGCGGGGGACATGTTAAGATGTGCCTCCCTGAATCTCCCATCACGGGGATTTGTTTATTTTTTTGAGGAGAAAATATGCACACCGTGGGTATATTCTGTGGTTCTTCTGAAGGCTGTACACCGGCGTACATGGAGGCTGCTCGTCATGTTGGTAGATGTTTAGCTGAACAGAGTATAAATATCGTTTATGGTGGCGGGCGCGTTGGTTTAATGGGTGCCATAGCCGACTCAGCTCTCGCATATGGTGGTCATGTAACGGGTGTTATTCCAAAATCCTTACTGGAACGTGAAATTGCCCACACCGGGTTGTCCGAGTTGCAGGTGGTGGATAATATGCACCAGAGAAAATCTGTGATGGCAGAATTAGCATCCTGTTTTATCGCATTACCCGGTGGTGCAGGAACTGCTGAGGAGATATTTGAACAGTGGACTTGGGCCCAATTAGGAATACATGATAAACCTTGTGCGTTTCTGAACGTTAATCACTTTTACAATCCTCTAAGAGTGATGGTACATCAGATGGTAAGTGAAGGTTTTATGAAACAGGATTATGCCGATATGCTTCTTTTTTCTGAGAATTTGCACGATATTATCGATTATTTTAAAACCTATACACCACCTGCTTCAAAATGGACAACGTGGAACGGAAATCGCTATGCTTGAGCAAAAAACGATTCATATTGCTGCTGCTGTCATGAGAGATGACAAAGGGCGATTGCTTCTGGTCAGGAAGAGAGGCACCGTGTATTTTATGCAACCCGGAGGGAAAATTGAGCCAGGAGAAAACGCTCGCTCAGCACTGATTCGGGAACTCAGGGAAGAGCTTAATCTTGAACTATCACAAGAAGAGCTTATCCCGCTTGGCGAATTCACAGATAGCGCTGCTAACGAACCCGGACATCTGCTTCATGCCTGCATGTTCAGCATGGAAAGGCACATTCAGGATGTGAAGCCTGCTGCTGAAATTGAGGAAATTCTCTGGTTATCTCCTTCCAATATCTCGTCCAGTCAACTGGCACCGCTAACGTTAAACAAAATTGTCCCACACGTCTGGCCATCGACACCGTAGTCAATCTGTTGCCCGGTTTCAGATAGCCATCTCTACCATCGTCTGGAAGGTGGCTATATTATTATAAAAGTCCCTCATCAATGAACCCTACCTGATGTTAGATACTTCCGCTATTGGCACAAAGCGGACAGTGATCACCGTTCTTACGACTACTTTCTGACTTACTTCGTGACTTGCCCTAAGCATGTTGTAGTGCGATACTTGTAATGACATTTGTAATTACAAGGGGTGTAAGACATGGGTAGCATTAACCTACGTATTGACGATGAACTTAAAGCGCGTTCTTACGCCGCGCTTGAAAAAATGGGCGTAACTCCTTCTGAAGCGCTTCGTCTCATGCTCGAGTATATCGCTGACAATGAACGCTTGCCGTTCAAACAGACACTCCTGAGTGATGAAGATGCTGAACTTGTGGAGATAGTGAAAGAACGACTTCGTAATCCTAAGCCAGTACGTGTGACGCTGGATGAACTCTGATGGCGTATTTTCTGGATTTTGACGAGCGGGCACTAAAGGAATGGCGAAAGCTGGGCTCGACGGTACGTGAACAGTTGAAAAAGAAGCTGGTTGAAGTACTTGAGTCACCCCGGATTGAAGCAAACAAGCTCCGTGGTATGCCTGATTGTTACAAGATTAAGCTCCGGTCTTCAGGCTATCGCCTTGTATACCAGGTTATAGACGAGAAAGTTATCGTTTTCGTGATTTCTGTTGGGAAAAGAGAACGCTCGGAAGTATATAGCGAGGCGGTCAAACGCATTCTCTGAACCAAAGCATGACATCTCTGTTTCGCACCGAAGGTGACACTTCTGCTTTGCGTTGACAATTTCAAAAGATGTATTGCCACGCGTAACTAAAAAAGAGAATGTGGTAAGTCGTACTCTCTGTGCATCTTTTCTAACCTGTATATTCCCATGAATCGTAATTCTGTTCTTGTTGCAACGGCATGTTTGCCGCTGCTTATTTTGATGGTTGGTTGTGCACCCATGCATGACAATCGTCAATCGCTGTCACAGCAGACGCCCACTGTGAACGTTGATTCCGCGTTGCCTGCGGCATTAAAAAATGGTTGGCCGGATAGCCAATGGTGGAAGGCGTATCACGATCCACAGCTGAATGCGTTGATTGACAGCACCCTCAAGAATTCTCCAGACATGCAGGTAGCAGAACAGCGCATTCAACTGGCAGAAGCGCAGGCTAAAGCGGTTGAGGCGCAGGATGGTCCAGAAGTTGATTTTTCCGCAGACGTTGAACGTCAAAGAATGTCGGCAGAAGGTTTAATGGGACCGTTTGCCATTACCGATCCTGCGGCAGGCACGACCGGGCCGTGGTACACCAATGGAACCTTTGGTTTAACCGCAGGCTGGAACCTGGATCTGTGGGGTAAAAACCGGGCTGAAGTGGCGGCGCGTATTGGTGAGGTGAAAGCGCGTGAGGCTGAACGTGAGCAAACTCGCCAGTTACTGGCGAGCGGCGTATCGCGTCTGTACTGGGAGTGGCAGACGCAGGCGGCGCTTAAAACCGTTCTGACGCAGATTAAAACCGAGCAACAGAACGTCATCACCGTCGATCGTCAACTGTATCAAAACGGGATTACCTCTTCTGTCGAAGGTGTTGAAACGGATATTGACTCCAGTAGAACGGAGCAGCAGCTGAACGATGTCAGCGGCAAAATGAAGGTGATAGAGGCGCGGCTGAGCGCACTGACCAACTCGCAATCTTCCGTCATGAAGCTTAAAGCGACGACGCTACCAGCGGTAGAAAGCCAGCTACCGTCCCAGCTTGGTTATTCGCTGCTGGCCCGCCGCCCTGATTTACAGGCCGCACACTGGTACATCGAGTCATCGCTGAGCAGCATTGATGCGGCAAAAGCGGCATTCTATCCGGACGTTAACCTGATGGCGTTTTTACAGCAGGATGCGCTGCATCTGAGTGATTTATTCCGCCATTCCGCGCAGCAGATGGGGGTGACGGCTGGGCTGACACTGCCTATTTTTGATAGCGGCAGACTGAATGCGAATCTCGATATCACGAAAGCGCAGAGCAACCTGACGGTGGCAAATTACAACAAGACAGTGGTCGATGCGGTGAATGACGTTGCTCGTGCGGCATCACAGGTAGAAACGCTGGCGCAGAAGAACCAGCATCAGCAGCAAATTGAACATGACGCACAGCGCGTTGTGGGGCTTGCGCAGGCACGATATAGCGCCGGTATCATTGCGGGTTCCCGGGTTAGCGAGGCCAAAATTCCGGCGTTACGCGAACAGCTTAATGGTCTGGTTCTACAGGGACAGTGGCTGGATGCTTCTATACAGCTGACCAGCGCACTGGGCGGCGGTTACCGCGCCTCCTGATAGTCTGACCCGGCAGAAGTCTCTGTCGGGTCAATTTGCATGTTCTTTGCGTTTACTTCGCTGTTTCATCCACCAGCGGGCAGCCACCACAACGCCGATAACCAGAACCAACCACACCGCATGTTTAATATGCTGGTCGAGGCTATGCAACCATGGGGCAATCACTTCACCGCCCACATAGCCGAGCGTGGTAAACAGCAATGCCCAGACAAACGCCCCCAGGATATTCAGTGGGATGAAAATCTTCGGTGGCAGGTGGCTGGCCCCAATCAGCAACGGGCCAATGACGCGAAAACCGTACATAAAGCGCGTGCCGACCACAAACAGGTAGGGACGCCGTTGGATCATCTTCTGCGCGTAGTGGATTTTTGCCCGATGACGCGAGAAACGACGTAAGATTTTGCCGCCATAACGACGCCCAAGTAAAAAGAGTAATTGATCGCCAATCATCCCACCCAATGCGACGGAGAGCACCACCAGCGGAAATTTAAGAATTCCCTGGTGCGCAGCAACACCGCCTAGCAAGGTAATGGTTTCGCCTTCGGCAAGGCTGCCAATAATCAGCGCCGCATAGCCGTATTGCTCAACATAATGCGTTATATCCATACGTTGTATGACCTCCACGCTCCATAGCATACACCCAGTGAATTGTTCATGCCGGAAAAGCAGCAACTCAGCGTATCGGTATTTTTCATGTGTACATAAAATAATCAAAAGCTGAATTATACTTGAAGTGTTGAGGTCCGGAGCTGACAAGAAGGGGGCGGTATGAACCATGTCTGGGGGCTGTTTTCCCATCCCGATCGTGAAATGCACGTGATCAACAGCGAAAACGAAAGTGTTTCGCATCACTATACCCACCATGTACTGCTGATGGCGGCAATCCCGGTGATTTGTGCGTTTATTGGCACCACGCAAATTGGCTGGAATTTTGGCGACGGCAATATACTGAAGTTATCCCTGTTTACCGGATTTGCGATGGCAATTCTGTTTTACGGCGTGATGCTGGCAGGTGTGGCTATCATGGGCAGAGTTATCTGGTGGATGGCGCGTAATTACTCGCGACGCCCGTCGCTGGCACATTGTATGGTCTTTGCCGGATATGTTGCCACGCCGCTGTTTTTAAGCGGGCTGGTGGCGCTGTATCCGCTGGTCTGGCTGTGTGCGCTCGTGGGAACCATCGCGCTGTTTTACACCGGCTATTTACTCTATCTCGGTATTCCAACGTTCCTGAATATCACTAAAGAAGAAGGGCTGAGCTTTTCCAGTTCAACGCTGGCGATTGGCGTGCTGGTGCTGGAGGTTCTGCTGGCGATTACGGTGATCCTGTGGGGCTACGGGTACCGATTGTTCTAGGTGTACAACCTGTCTGTGCCGCGTTGTTGGCGTAAAAGCCAGCAACGCAGCATTTCGAGATGATTCTTCTGTAGCGGCAAACCTGCCGGATCGCTATGATGCCAGAGCTAGCCTGAGATAATCCTTATTTCAGGCGGTGTGCGTTGTGACGTGCGTGAACCATTATCAGAAACCTCATCATGCTGAAATTCCGAGTTTCATTATTAAGTCTTGCCCTGGTGCTGGCCGTTCCTTTTGCACCCCAAGCCGTAGCGAAAACGGCGACTACTGCAGCGGCATCTCAACCTGAGATTGCTTCTGGTAGTGCGATGATTGTTGATCTGAATACCAACAAAGTTATCTATTCGAACCACCCGGACCTCGTGCGTCCGATTGCGTCGATTACCAAATTAATGACGGCGATGGTGGTGCTTGATGCACGACTGCCGCTGGATGAAAAACTGAGAGTTGATATCAGCCAGACGCCGGAAATGAAAGGCATCTACTCTCGTGTGCGTCTGAACAGTGAGATCAGTCGTAAGAATATGCTGCTACTGGCGCTGATGTCCTCAGAAAACCGCGCAGCGGCAAGCCTGGCGCACCACTATCCGGGCGGTTATAACGCATTTATCAAAGCGATGAATGCGAAGGCGAAGTCGTTGGGAATGACCCAGACGCGCTTTGTGGAACCGACCGGGTTATCGATTCATAACGTCTCGACGGCGCGTGATTTAACTAAACTGCTGATTGCCAGCAAGCAGTATCCGCTGATTGGTCAGTTGAGTACGACGCGTGAAGACATGGCGACCTTTGCTAATCCGGCTTATACGTTGCCGTTCCGTAACACCAACCATCTGGTATACCGCGATAACTGGAACATTCAGCTCACCAAAACTGGGTTTACTAATGCCGCTGGTCACTGCCTGGTGATGCGTACGGTCATTAATAACAAGCCGGTAGCGCTGGTGGTCATGGATGCCTTTGGCAAATATACCCACTTTGCTGATGCCAGTCGTTTACGCACCTGGATCGAAACCGGCAAGGTGATGCCTGTTCCGGCCGCGGCGCTGAGCTATAAAAAGCAAAAAGCCGCACAGATGGCGGCGGCAGGTACAGCGACGGGCGAGCAAACGGCGCAAAACGATTAAACCGTAGGCCGGGCAAGCGAAGCGCCCCCGGCAACGTGCCCGATGGCGCTTACGCTTATCGGGCCTACGATTCTTTCCAGTACTTCTGCTTACTGGTTTTACCAATACCTGGATTCATACTGTTGGTCGGGTCGTTCTCGCGATAAAAACGCGTCAATGTTTCTGGTGCTTTATACAGATGCCCCACGTTATGTTCTGCAGGGTATTGTGCCCCGCGCTCACGCAGTAACACCAGCATTTGCTCTTTCAGTTCGTGAGCATCCACACCTTTCTTCACGATGTAATCCTGATGGAAGACATAGCACATAAAGTGGCCGTAATAGAGTTTGTGCACCAGCTTGCTGTCTATTTCCGGCGGCAGGTGCTCATACCATTCGGTATCGTTACGACGCAGCGCAATATCCAGCGCCAGAATATCTTCCACTTCATCCGCATGGACGGCCTGATATCGAATGGCCGCGCCCGCCGCTGCGAAGCGGTGCAAAAATGCCTTGCTACCTTCTTCCGGCGTACAGGCAAAGAAATCACCTTCGGCGGTTTTGAAAAACTCAGTCAGCCAGCTCTGTGCTTCTGCTACGCCGCCACCGGCCATTTTTAACAGCAGATGATGTTCGTATTTATCACGCCAGCTTTTCATCCGTGCCGGTAAATGGCTGGGGAATAAATGGCCGAACTTCTGCATTGCCCGGTCGGTAAAGTGCGGGCGGAAAATTTTCACTTTTTCCAGCATCGCATCGGTGCGGCCTTTCAGCGTAAAGAAAAACGGCATTTTGTCAGTGCCGAGTTTGTCGATCATCAGAAACGTATCTTTGCCATAGGTTTCGGCGATGTCATAGATATCGCGGTGCATATATTCACCCGCGACCGGCAGATGTTCAAATTTGGCCAGAATATGACGACGGATTTCCGTCAGCACTTCTGGCTGGTTGGTACCGATATAAAAGACCTGCTGGTTTTTCTCTGCTTCAAAGGTATCCAGGCGCACGGCGAACACTGCAAGCTTTCCGGCGCAACCAGAAGATTCAAACAGACGCTCAGGGTCTGCGTTATAGCGTGCCGGCGTATCGGCCTCAATATCTCTGACGCGGGTGATGTAATCATGATCGTGTGCATGACGCCCATCGTGCTGGACATCATCATCTTTGATCTGCTCGTCATCAAGTTTGCTCAGGATCTGCTCTGGTGTCTGACCCAGCTCGATACCCAGATGGTTGACCAACTGCAATTTACCTTGTTCGTCAATACGCGCAAACAGCGACATTTCTGTGTATGCCGGACCGCGTTGTACCAGCGAGCCGCCAGAGTTGTTGCAGATACCGCCGATCACGGAAGCACCGATACAGGAAGAGCCGATCACCGAATGCGGTTCACGGCCAAAAGGTTTGAGCGCCTTTTCCAGCGAATAAAGTGTCGTACCGGGATAAGCCAGCACCTGTTCACCGTTGCCGATGACGTGCAGCTTATCGAGGCGCAGGGTGCTGATGATGACGATGTCGCGATCGTAATCATTGCCGCTAGGCGTGGAGCCTTCGGTCAGACCGGTATTGGCGGCTTGCATCAGAATTATTTTGTCAGCCGAGACGCAGGCGTTGAGGACACGCCACAGTTCTAATAGCGAGCCAGGGAAAACGACGGCGAGCGCATCGCCCTGACCCGAGCGAAAGCCTTTACGATAACGGGCAGTTTTGGCCGCTTCGGTGAGCAGGTGTGAATGGCCGACCAGTCGGGTCAATTCAGTCAGAAACGCTTTATTATCAGTTGTTGTAATGGAAGACATTCTCCACTCCTTGTGGTGGGACTCAATATCAGGAACAAGCATAGCGCTATGTATGACAATACGCTTTCTCATTCGCATTGTCTCTGTGTTGTATCCCACTGATTCATGCTGGTTTTGAAAATTCAGAGAATATCCTTAGCTTTCTTCCCCACTCCCGTTTAGGCTTACGGCAAGCTGCGGTTTTTGTTATATTTTCGCTGCCTCGTCGGGTAGAAATTAAGAGAGAATCAACATGAAATGGCTATGTTCTGTAGGTGTCGCGGTGGGCCTGGCGTTGCAACCAGCGCTGGCGGACACCTTGTTTGGTAACCATCCACTGACGCCTGAAGCGCGGGATGTGTTTGTGACCGATTTACTCAAACAGATGACTGTGGATGAGAAAATTGGGCAACTACGCTTGATAAGCGTCGGGCCTGATAACCCGAAAGAAGCCATCCGCGAGATGATCAAAGACGGGCAGGTTGGGGCAATTTTTAACACCGTCACGCGCCAGGATATCCGTAAGATGCAGGATCAGGTCATGGAACTTAGCCGCCTGAAAATCCCTCTCTTTTTCGCCTATGACGTGCTGCATGGTCAACGCACCGTGTTTCCGATAAGCCTTGGCCTGGCATCCTCTTTTAACCTTGATGCGGTCAGAACCGTTGGTCGGATTTCTGCGTATGAAGCCGCAGACGATGGTCTGAACATGACCTGGGCGCCGATGGTCGATGTCTCCCGCGATCCGCGTTGGGGCCGTGCGTCCGAAGGTTTTGGTGAAGATACGTATTTAACTGCCATCATGGGCAAAACCATGGTGGAAGCGATGCAGGGGAAAAGCCCGGCCGACAGGTATTCAGTGATGACCAGCGTCAAGCACTTCGCTGCTTATGGCGCCGTTGAGGGCGGAAAAGAGTACAACACTGTGGATATGAGTCCGCAGCGTTTATTCAACGACTATATGCCGCCCTACAAGGCCGGACTGGATGCCGGTAGCGGTGCGGTGATGGTGGGGCTTAACTCACTGAATGGGACGCCAGCCACCTCTGACGCCTGGCTGCTCAAAGACGTGTTGCGCGATAAGTGGGGCTTTAAAGGCATAACGGTTTCCGATCACGGCGCAATTAAAGAATTGATTAAACATGGAACCGCGTCCGACCCCGAAGATGCTGTGCGCGTGGCGATCACGTCCGGTATTAACATGAGCATGAGCGATGAATACTACAGCAAGTATCTACCGGGACTGATTAAGTCGGGTAAGGTTACGATGGCGGAACTCGACGATGCCGCGCGCCACGTGCTGAACGTGAAATATGATATGGGGCTGTTTAACGACCCGTACAGTCATCTGGGGGCCAAAGAATCTGACCCACAGGACACCAACGCGGAAAGCCGTTTGCACCGCAAAGAGGCGCGTGAAGTGGCGCGAGAAAGCCTGGTGCTGCTGAAAAACCGTCTGGAAACATTGCCGCTGAAAAAATCCGCCACCGTGGCAGTCGTCGGTCCATTGGCCGACAGCAAGCGTGATGTGATGGGCAGTTGGTCCGCTGCCGGTGTTGCCGATCAGTCGGTAACGGTGCTGACGGGGATTAAAAATGCCCTCGGCGAGCAGGGTAAAGTGGTGTACGCCAAAGGGGCGAATATCACCAACGACAAAGGCATTGTCGATTTCCTCAACCTGTATGAAGAGGCGGTGAAGGTTGACCCGCGCTCGCCGCAGGCAATGATTGATGAAGCCGTTAATGCGGCGAAGCAGTCTGACGTGGTTGTTGCGGTAGTGGGTGAAGCGCAGGGGATGGCGCATGAAGCCTCTAGTCGAACCGATATCACTATCCCGCAAAGCCAGCGTGATCTGATTGCTGCGCTGAAAGCGACCGGTAAACCGCTGGTGCTGGTGCTGATGAACGGTCGTCCACTGGCATTGGTGAAAGAAGATCAGCAGGCTGATGCGATCCTCGAGACCTGGTTTGCCGGCACCGAAGGCGGTAACGCCATTGCCGATGTGCTGTTTGGCGATTATAACCCGTCAGGTAAGCTGCCGATGTCTTTCCCACGATCGGTGGGGCAGATCCCGGTCTATTACAGCCATCTTAATACTGGTCGCCCGTATAACGCCGATAAGCCGAACAAATATACGTCGCGCTACTTTGATGAAGCGAATGGCCCGTTGTATCCCTTTGGCTATGGTCTGAGCTACACCACGTTTACCGTGTCTGATGTGAAGCTCTCTGCACCGACAATGAAACGTGACGGAACAGTGACTGCCAGCGTGCAGGTAACCAACACCGGTAAGCGTGAAGGCGCGACAGTCATTCAGATGTATTTACAGGATGTGACGGCCTCAATGAGTCGTCCGGTAAAACAGCTGAAAGGTTTTGAGAAAGTGAACCTCAAGCCAGGTGAAACCCAGACCGTTAGCTTCCCCATTGATATTGACGCGCTGAAGTTCTGGAACCAGCATATGAAATACGATGCGGAGCCGGGCAAATTTAACGTCTTTATCGGCGTAGACTCCGCCAGAGTGAAGCAGGGCGAGTTTGAACTGCTGTAATGGCTGAATAAACCACGCACAGTGCCTGATAGCGCTACGCTTATCAGGCCTGCGAAATCCTATCATCCGGTAAATTCACGTTGGGTTTGCCGGATTTTTTTTATTTTGTTCTCGCCTTACCGCTAATAACTCTCAGTGTTACCCCCCAATAGCCAGGTTAAGACTGGATTTTTCAACTATGCTTTTTCCTCAAGTCTCTGAAAAGGGCAGCAAAAGGATGAGGAGAGCAGCATGATAATCTCAAAGGTATGGGTGGGTTCGCTGGCGCTGTTAGCGACGATAAGCTTGCCCTTACAGGCCGCGTCACCCGTCACGGTCGGTTCAAAAATAGATACCGAAGGGGCGCTGCTCGGCAATATTATTTTGCAGGTGCTTGAAAGCCACGGCGTGAAAACTGTCAATAAAGTACAACTGGGCACTACGCCCGTGGTGCGTGGGGCCATCACTTCCGGTGAGCTGGATATTTATCCGGAATATACCGGCAATGGCGCATTCTTTTTTAAAGATGAAAACGACCCCGCCTGGAAAAATGCGCAGGCAGGTTTCGAGAAAGTGAAAAAACTGGACGCTGAGCAAAATAAACTGATTTGGCTAACGCCTGCTCCCGCCAACAATACCTGGACTATTGCAGTACGTCAGGATATCGCTGAAAAAAACAAACTTGTCTCTCTTGCGGATTTAGGCCGCTACCTGAAAGAGGGGGGGACGTTCAAACTGGCGGCCTCTGCTGAGTTTATTGAACGTGCAGATGCGCTGCCCGCATTTGAAAAAGCGTATGACTTCAAGCTCAATCAGAACCAATTGTTGTCACTGGCAGGGGGCGATACTGCGGTGACAATTAAAGCTGCGGCGCAGCAGACTTCAGGGGTCAATGCGGCGATGGCCTACGGCACCGACGGCCCGGTTGCGGCGCTCGGTTTGCAAACATTGAGCGATCCAAAAGGCGTCCAGCCCATTTATGCGCCTGCGCCCGTCGTGCGTGAATCGGTGCTGAAGGACTACCCGCAAATGGGGGAATGGCTACAGCCGGTCTTTGCCAGTCTGGATGAAAAAACGCTGCAACAGCTGAATGCCAGCATTGCCGTGGAGGGACTGGATGCGAAAAAAGTTGCTGCAGATTACCTGAAGCAAAAAGGATGGGTGAAGTAACGGCCTTTGCAGCGGATGGGTGTTTTGTCGAAAATCTCAATCAATCGGGTGCTGTTGCTGCTGGTGTTTCTCACCTTCGCGGCGGCAGCGCTTCCTTTCATCAGTTATGCCCCTAATCGTCTGGTTTCCGGTGAAGGTCGTCAACTCTGGGAGGTCTGGCCCAACATGGCGTGGGGACTGGCGGCGACACTTTTACTGCTCGTGGTTTTATGCATCATACCCGGTAAATCCGGCAGTGTTTTGACGCTGGTTGTTGTCCAGTTACTGGTGATTGCGGCGTTGTTTATGGCCGGGAAAGCGGCAACGCACCTGGCTCAGACAGGAACTTCTGTCGCCAGAACCAGCCTGGGGAGCGGTTTCTGGCTTGGGTCAGGGGTGTTGTTGCTGGCTGGCAGTGACGCCATTCGACGTATTACCACTCAGCCACTGTGGCGCTGGGTACTGCATGCGCAAATTGTCACTGTACCAGTGGCGCTGCTGCTGTCCGGTACCCTTAACGATCTTTCTTTGCTCAAAGAATATGCTAACCGCCAGGATGTGTTTGATGATGCTCTGGCGCAGCACCTGACTATTCTGTTCGGTACTGTGGTGCCTGCGCTGTGTATTGGCGTGCCGCTGGGCATCTGGTGCACTTTTTCTGCTTCGCGTCAGGGGCCAATATTTGCTGTGCTGAATATCATCCAGACGATCCCCTCCGTCGCGTTGTTTGGTTTGTTGATTGCGCCGCTTGCTGGACTGGTTAAGCATTTCCCGTGGCTTAGCTCGCTCGGCGTAGCGGGAACGGGCCTGACGCCTGCGCTGATTGCGCTGGTGCTGTATGCCTTATTGCCATTGGTTCGTGGCGTGGTGGCCGGGCTGAATCAGGTTCCGCGCGATGTGCTGGAAAGTGCGCGGGCTATGGGGATGAGCCCATGTCAGCGTTTTCTTTCGGTGCAACTTCCGTTAGCGCTACCCGTTTTCCTGCGCAGTTTGCGGGTGGTGATGGTACAGACGGTGGGGATGGCGGTCATTGCCGCATTGATTGGGGCTGGCGGATTTGGCGCGCTGGTTTTTCAGGGACTGCTCAGTAGCGCCGTTGATTTAGTGCTACTGGGCGTGATTCCGGTGGTGGTACTGGCAGTGCTGATTGATGCGCTGTTTGATTTAGGCTTAGCACTGCTGAAGGTGACAAACGATGATTGAATTTAGCCATGTCAATAAAACCTATAACCAGCAACAGGCCGTGAGCGATCTCAATCTGCATTTAGGCGAAGGTAGTTTTTCGGTATTAATCGGGACCTCCGGTTCGGGGAAGTCCACCACGTTGAAAATGATCAACCGGCTGGTCGAGCATGATAGTGGGCAGATCCGTTTTGCCGGGGAAGAGATCCGTAGCCTGCCGGTGCTGGAATTAAGACGACGTATGGGCTATGCCATCCAGTCGATTGGCTTATTTCCACATTGGACTGTCGCGCAGAACATTGCCACCGTACCACAGCTGCAAAAGTGGTCACGTGCGCGTATTGATGACCGAACAGAAGAACTGATGGCGTTGCTGGGGCTGGAAGCGGATTTGCGTCACCGCTATCCGCATCAGCTTTCCGGCGGCCAACAGCAGCGGGTCGGTGTGGCACGCGCGCTGGCGGCTGACCCTCAGGTCCTGCTGATGGACGAACCTTTTGGCGCGCTGGACCCGGTAACACGCAGTGCGCTACAGCAGGAGATGACCCGTATCCACCGTCTGTTGGGTCGTACCATCGTGTTAGTGACGCATGATATCGATGAAGCGCTGAGACTGGCGGAGCACCTGGTGTTAATGGATGCGGGCAAGGTGGTGCAGCAGGGCACGCCGCTGTCGATGTTGACGGCACCAGTGAATGATTTCGTGCGGACCTTTTTTGGCCACAGTGAACTGGGTGTAAGACTGCTGTCACTGCGCACAGTGGGGGATTTTACCCGTCGTGGTGAACAGTTGGCCGGTGAGCCGTTAGTGGATGAGATGACGTTACGTGATGCGTTATCTGTTTTTGTCGCCCGTGGCTGTGATGTGTTGCCGGTGGTTAATGCCCAGGGCGTGGTCCGTGGTACGCTCCATTTTCACGATCTGCTTTCGGAGACACCGCACAGTGAAACATCTGTTTGATCCTCTGCTGTGGCTCATTGCGCTGTTCCTGGTGTTGCTGGTGGGATTGCCCCACAGCCAGGCACTGTTCAGCGCGTTGTTTCCCCAATTGCCGCGTCCTGTTTATCAGCAAGAGAGCTTTATGGCGCTGGCGCTGGCGCATTTCACTCTGGTGGGCATTTCAAGCCTGATTGCTGTCATTATTGGGGTTGGGGCAGGTGTAGCGGTAACCCGTTCATGGGGAGTAGAGTTCAGACCTTTGGTCGAAACGATTGCCGCGGTGGGGCAAACTTTTCCACCGGTTGCGGTGCTGGCGATCGCCGTACCGGTGATGGGGTTTGGCCCGGAGCCTGCGATTATCGCGCTGATCCTGTATGGGGTGTTACCGATCTTACAGGCAACGCTGGCAGGGCTGGGAGGGATCTCTGCCAGCGTGATAGATATCGCCAGCGGGATGGGCATGAGTCATGGGCAACGGCTACGCAAAGTCGAACTTCCGCTTGCGGCGCCGGTTATTCTGGCCGGGATTCGCACGTCAGTCATTATTAATATTGGCACCGCAACGATTGCCTCTACCGTTGGTGCGAATACGCTGGGAACACCGATTATTATCGGGTTAAGCGGGTTTAATACCGCCTATGTGATCCAGGGGGCGCTGCTGGTCGCATTGGCCGCAGTTATTGTCGATCGCGGGTTTGAGCGATTAGCGTACTACCTTACCCGGCACGTAAAATAAAGGTATAACCTGCCAGCATCACGCCGCCGATACCACCGATAGCCATCAGCAGGAAGAGGGTTATAACACCGATTTTAGCTGCGCTCATTTTGTACTCCTTATGTGAATTCAAGGATTGTACACGTTTGTTAATAAAATATTAAACACCGAGTGGATAAATATCATGACCCAACGCGCGCCATTCATCCAGTTGTTGGTGTTGTGCAGGGGTTTGGTTCTCTCCACACCAGACGAGCAGGGTGCGCCCTTCAAACAGCTCGGGCCGTAGCTGATTGAGCGAGTGGGCCAGTATATCAACACGCCATCCTTGCTGGCTGGCGACCCAGCCTTCCAGCCATAAGCGGGTGGTATCGTGGATATTCCAGCCGACTACCAGGGCATCTTTACCCTGTTTTTTACGCGCCGAAGCAAGACAAATCGCAATATAATTGATGAGTACACCGTCAAGGATCCCCAATAGCGCCTGGAGAATGGGCTGCTGACATTGCAGACGTCGGCGCAAGGGAATAAACAAATGTGTATTGAGCGTTTGTGCAGGGTAATCCTGACCACGCTCTTTGATCCACAACCTGAGGCTGTGCAAATTGTTACGTTGCAAATAGCTCAATAGCGTTTCTTGCTGCTCACGCCAGCCGTTATGCACATCAATGTTCTCATTGCTGAGTAACATTTTAACTTTACTGACCTGAACGCCATTATTTATCCAGCGTTTTATCTCACGGATCCTGTCAATGTCCGCATCGTTAAACAGGCGATGCCCCCCGTCTGTACGCTGAGGTTTTAGTAATCCGTAACGCCTCTGCCATGCACGTAAAGTGACAGGGTTGATATCACAAAGCAAAGCCACTTCACCTATCGTGTAAAGCGCCATCGTTGTCTCACTCTTGCTCGCGAGGTCCCAGTTTTACTTTAGACGCTCTTTTGCGAACCAGGTAGTTTTGTCTGTTTTTTGATCAGAGCAAGGGTGAGATTGTCGCCATACTCGCGCTTTCGAGTGATCGTTCTCACAAATTCCTGTTTTTTTGCAACAGTTCAAAGAAAGTTACGCGCAGCCCATGTATGTTACGCGCTTTTAAGAAATGTGTGGTTGGCGGGTATGTACGAGTTTAATCTGGTGTTGCTGCTGCTTCAGCAGATGTGCGTGTTTCTCGTTATCGCGTGGCTAATGAGCAAGACGCGTCTGTTTATCCCGCTGATGCAGGTCACTATCCGACTGCCGCACAAACTTCTGTGTTACGTCACCTTCTCCATCTTTTGCATTATGGGCACCTACTTTGGGCTGCATATTGAAGACTCCATTGCGAATACTCGCGCCATCGGCGCGGTGATGGGCGGTCTGCTTGGCGGTCCAGTTGTTGGGGGACTGGTTGGCCTGACCGGCGGTCTTCATCGCTATTCGATGGGGGGCATGACGGCGCTCAGTTGTATGATTTCGACCATCGTGGAAGGCCTGCTTGGGGGACTGGTACACAGTGTACTTACCCGACGTGGTCGTACTGATAAAGTGTTTAGTCCGCTGACGGCTGGCGCGATTACCTTTGTCGCCGAACTGGTGCAGATGCTGATCATTTTGCTGATTGCACGTCCCTTTGAGGATGCCTTGCACCTGGTCAGTAACATTGCCGCGCCGATGATGGTGACCAATACCGTTGGCGCTGCGTTGTTTATGCGTATTCTGCTCGACAAACGCGCGATGTTTGAAAAATACACCTCGGCGTTTTCTGCCACTGCGCTAAAAGTTGCCGCCTCTACGGAGGGGATTCTGCGACAGGGATTTAACGAGGTTAACAGCATGAAGGTCGCTCAGGTGCTGTATGAAGAGCTGGATATCGGTGCGGTGGCGATTACTGATCGCGAGAAGTTGCTGGCGTTTACCGGCATTGGTGATGACCACCATCTGCCAGGCAAGCCCATATCCTCTTCATACACCCAACGGGCGATTGAAACCGGAGAAGTCGTGTATGCCGACGGTAACGAAGTGCCTTATCGCTGTTCACTGCATCCGCAATGCAAATTAGGGTCGACGCTGGTGATCCCGTTGCGGGGTGAAAACCAGCGGGTGATGGGGACGATTAAACTGTATGAAGCCAAAAACCGTCTCTTTAGCTCAATTAACCGCACGCTGGGAGAAGGGATCGCCCAGTTGCTTTCCGCGCAAATCCTGGCCGGACAATATGAGCGACAAAAAGCGATGCTGACGCAGTCAGAAATCAAACTTCTGCACGCTCAGGTTAATCCCCATTTTCTGTTTAACGCGTTGAATACGATTAAAGCCGTGATCCGTCGTGACAGCGAGCAGGCCAGCCAACTGGTGCAATATCTCTCGACTTTCTTTCGTAAGAATTTAAAACGCCCGTCGGAAATTGTGACGCTGGCTGATGAAATCGAACACGTAAATGCCTATCTACAAATTGAAAAGGCACGATTCCAGTCCCGTCTGCAGGTGACGTTAACGGTCCCGGAAGCGCTTGCGCATCAGCAATTGCCTGCGTTTACTCTGCAACCGATAGTCGAGAATGCGATTAAGCATGGCACTTCCCAGCTACTTGATACCGGAGAAGTCTCCATCACTGCTCGCCAGGAAGGACAGTATCTGATGCTGGATATTGAAGATAATGCCGGACTGTATCAGCCCACGACTGAGTCCAGCGGGCTTGGAATGAGTCTGGTGGACAAACGCCTGCGGGAACGGTTTGGCGATGATTTTGGCATCAGCGTAGCCTGTGAGCCTGAGCTCTTTACCCGAATTACTTTACGACTTCCCCTGGAGGAACTGGCATGATCAAAGTGCTGATTGTCGATGATGAACCGCTAGCGCGGGAGAACCTGCGGATCCTGTTACAGGAGCAAAGCGACATCGAGATAGTCGGAGAGTGTTCGAATGCGGTAGAGGCCATTGGTGCAGTGCATAAGCTGCGCCCGGATGTGCTGTTCCTCGATATCCAGATGCCGCGTATCAGCGGGCTGGAAATGGTGGGTATGCTGGATCCCGAGCATCGCCCGTATATCGTTTTTCTCACCGCTTTTGACGAATATGCAGTGAAAGCCTTTGAAGAACATGCTTTTGATTATCTGCTTAAGCCGATTGAAGAAACGCGGCTGGAGAAAACGCTGATCCGTTTACGTCAGGAGCGAACAAAGCAGGATGTGTCGTTACTGCCGGAACATCAGCAGGCGCTTAAATTCATTCCATGTAGCGGTCATAGCCGAATCTATCTGCTGCAAATGGATGATGTGGCGTTTGTCAGCAGTCGTATGAGCGGCGTTTATGTGACCAGTAGCGATGGCAAAGAAGGATTCACCGAGCTGACGCTCAGAACGCTGGAGAGCCGTACTCCGCTGCTGCGTTGCCACCGACAATACCTGGTCAACATGGCCCATTTGCAGGAGATCCGTCTGGAAGATAACGGTCAGGCTGAGCTGATTTTACGTAACGGACTGACTGTCCCGGTGAGCCGTCGGTACCTCAAAAGTCTAAAAGAGGCGATTGGCCTGTAAAACTGGTACACTGCGCGCCATTGCATCACCGACAGTTGAAGGCTCTATGCTAAGTAACGATATTCTTCGTAGCCTGCGCTACACCCTGAAAGCGAATAATAACGATATGGTGCGCATTCTTGCGCTTGCTGAGATGGAATCCACCTCTGCAGGTTTCGACACCTGGATGACAAAAGAAGATGAGGACGGGTTTGTTCGCTGCCCGGATATCATCCTCTCCGGTTTCCTGAACGGTCTTATCTACCATCTGCGTGGCAAAGATGATTCTGCGCCGGAACTGGCGATTGAACGTCGTGTTAACAACAATACGGTGCTGAAAAAACTGCGTATCGCGTTTTCACTGAAAACCGATGATATTCTGGCCATCATGACCGAACAGAAATTTCGTGTATCGATGCCGGAAATCACCGCGATGATGCGTGCACCGGACCATAAGAACTATCGCGAATGTGGCGATCAATTCTTGCGCTATTTCTTGCGCGGTTTAACTGCGCGAGTACATAACGCGAAGTCGTGATGGTTGCCCAGCGGCGCTGTGCTTGCAAAGTCTACGGGATTTGAAGACCGGGTAAGGCGAAACCGCCAGCCGGAGTAAAAGCAAAAGAAAAGCCGGAGATAATCTCCGGCTTTTTTGTTATTTCACCTGCTGACCAGGTTTCGCACCGTCATCCGGGCTTAACAGGAAGATGTCTTTTCCGCCAGGGCCTGCTGCCATCACCATCCCTTCAGAGATACCGAAGCGCATCTTACGCGGAGCCAGGTTCGCCACCATAATGGTCTGGCGGCCAATCAGGGCTTGCGGATCCGGGTAAGCAGAGCGAATACCGGAGAAGACGTTACGCTTCTCACCGCCGAGATCCAGCGTCAGGCGCAGCAGTTTGTCGGAACCTTCCACGAACTCGGCGTTCTCAATCAGCGCCACGCGCAGATCGACTTTGGCGAAATCGTCAAAGGTGATGGTGTCCTGGATAGGGTCATCCGCCAGCGGGCCGGTCACCGGTGCGGCTGCGGCTTTCACTTCTTCTTTGGACGCTTCCACCAGCGCTTCAACCTGTTTCATGTCGATACGGTTGTAGAGCGCCTTAAAGGTGTTGACCTTGTGACCGAGCAGCGGTTGCTCAATGGCATCCCAGGACAGGTCGCTGTTCAGGAATGCCTCAACACGTTCAGCAAGCGTCGGCAGTACCGGTTTCAGGTACGTCATCAGGACGCGGAACAGGTTAATACCCATGGAGCAAATTGCCTGCAGGTCGGCGTCACGGCCTTCCTGTTTAGCCACGACCCACGGAGCCTGTTCGTCAACGTAGCGGTTAGCCACATCGGCCAGCGCCATGATTTCGCGGATTGCTTTACCGAATTCACGGCTTTCCCACGCTTCGCCAATCACCGCTGCGGCGTCGGTAAAGGTTTTGTACAGCGCCGGATCGGCCAGTTCAGCCGCCAGTACGCCGTCAAAACGCTTACTGATAAAGCCCGCGTTACGGGACGCCAGGTTGACCACTTTGTTGACGATATCAGCATTGACGCGCTGGACAAAATCTTCCAGGTTCAGGTCGATATCATCAATACGCGAAGAAAGCTTCGCCGTGTAGTAGTAACGCAAACTGTCGGCATCAAAGTGTTTCAGCCAGGTGCTGGCTTTAATGAAGGTACCGCGAGACTTGGACATCTTCGCGCCGTTCACCGTCACATACCCGTGAACGAACAGGTTAGTCGGTTTGCGGAAGTTGCTGCCTTCGAGCATGGCAGGCCAGAACAGGCTGTGGAAGTAGACGATATCTTTACCGATGAAGTGATACAGCTCAGCATCGGAGTCTTTCTTCCAGTATTCGTCAAAGCTTGTGGTATCACCGCGCTTGTCGCACAGGTTCTTGAAGGAACCCATGTAGCCGATTGGCGCATCCAGCCAGACGTAGAAATATTTGCCCGGTGCGTTCGGGATTTCAAAGCCGAAGTATGGTGCGTCGCGGGAGATATCCCACTGCTGCAGGCCAGATTCAAACCATTCCTGCATTTTGTTCGCCACTTGCTCCTGCAACGCGCCGCTGCGCGTCCACGCCTGCAGCATTTCGCTGAACGACGGCAGGTCAAAGAAAAAGTGCTCGGAGTCACGCATTACCGGTGTGGCACCGGAAACGACGGATTTCGGCTCGATAAGTTCGGTCGGGCTGTAGGTTGCGCCGCACACTTCACAGTTATCGCCGTACTGGTCCGGAGACTTACATTTCGGGCAGGTGCCTTTAACGAAACGATCCGGCAGGAACATGCCTTTTTCCGGATCGTAGAGCTGGGAGATGGTGCGGTTCTTTATAAAACCATTCTCCTTCAGGCGCGTATAAATCAGTTCAGACAGCTCGCGGTTCTCTTCGCTGTGCGTTGAGTGGTAGTTGTCATAGCTGATGTCAAAACCTGCAAAATCAGTCTGATGCTCCTGACTCATTTCACCGATCATCTGCTCTGGCGTGATCCCAAGCTGCTGTGCTTTCAGCATGATTGGCGTACCGTGTGCGTCGTCCGCGCAGATGAAGTTAACCTGGTGGCCGCGCATTCGCTGGTAACGGACCCAGACATCAGCCTGGATGTGCTCCAGCATATGGCCGAGGTGGATTGAGCCGTTGGCGTACGGCAGCGCGCACGTTACCAGAATTTTCTTCGCGACTTGAGTCATAGTGGGCAATTACTTCTTTTGTAGTGAAAAGGGCTTTGATAGTACCAAAATGGTAATTACTGCGCCAAGCGATAAGGGCATTTATCCGTAAATGAATAATTGTTGCGGTTGGAGTAAACTACCTGGTGACTATTGTACTTTCAGAACAACAAAAAGGAGTCGGGATGAACGCACAATCCCAGGCCAAATCACCAGAGACCCTGCGCGCCATGGTCGCCGGGACGCTGGCGAATTTTCAGCATTCAACCCTGAAGCATAATCTGACGACGCTGAAAGCGTTGCATCATGTCGCCTGGATGGACGACACGTTGCACGTTGAGCTGGTCATGCCATTCGTCTGGCACAGCGCGTTTGAGGCATTAAAAGAGCAATGTAGTGCCGATTTACTGCGTATTACTGGTGCTAAAGCTATTGACTGGAAGCTGTCGCATAACATTGCGACGCTGAAGCGTGTGAAAAACCAGCCGGGTATTAATGGTGTGAAAAACATCATTGCCGTGAGTTCCGGCAAAGGTGGTGTGGGTAAATCCTCTACTGCGGTGAACCTGGCGCTGGCGCTGGCAGCCGAAGGGGCGAAAGTGGGCATCCTGGATGCTGACATTTATGGCCCGTCCATTCCGACCATGCTCGGTGCGGAAAATCAGCGTCCAACCTCGCCAGACGGCACCCATATGGCGCCGATTATGTCCCATGGCCTGGCAACCAATTCCATTGGGTATCTGGTAACCGATGACAATGCGATGGTGTGGCGTGGTCCAATGGCCAGCAAAGCGTTGTTACAAATGCTGCAAGAGACCTTATGGCCGGATCTTGATTATCTGGTTCTGGATATGCCGCCGGGCACCGGTGACATTCAGCTGACGCTGGCGCAGAACATTCCGGTAACGGGCGCGGTAGTGGTCACGACGCCGCAGGACATTGCGCTTATCGATGCGAAAAAAGGCATCGTGATGTTCGAAAAAGTGGAAGTACCTGTGCTGGGCATTGTTGAAAATATGAGCATGCATATTTGTAGCAACTGCGGTCATCATGAACCGATTTTCGGCACGGGTGGCGCACAAAAGCTGGCTGAGCAATATCACACCCAACTGCTGGGACAGATGCCGCTGCATATTTCCTTGCGTGAAGATCTCGACCGCGGTATGCCGACGGTTATCAGTCGTCCTGACAGTGAATTCACCGCGATTTACCGCGATTTGGCCGGCCGTGTTGCCGCCCAGCTCTACTGGCAGGGTGAAGTGATTCCAGGCGAGATTGCCTTCCGTGCAGTGTAATTTTTTCTGATGCGAAAGGTGTTGTACTTATTCACCGTATCAATTATATATTGATGCGGTGAATATATTGAGTGAGCAAACAGCCCAATATTATTCATCATGCCATTATAATCCGCGTCCTTTTCCTAATGATTCCCCTTAATGCATCATTCAAATTGATCATACCAATCTCATTAATCTACAATTTCAATTGGTTTTAGCAGGGAAGTTATCTCATAATTCAACGGACAAGCCGCTTACACGCTGTTTCTGACCCCTTACAGGAATAATGAAAAAATGAAAATTAGTTTATTCTTGGGAATTATCACACTGGCTTATGGAATTAACACGTCTGCTTTTGCTTCTGATACCGCGACCTTGACCATTACCGGCAAGATAGTTGAACCTACCTGTAGCACTGATGTCGTGGCTAGTACTGTGCAACAGCAGTGTGGTCAGACTCTGCATAGTGCAGATATCAACAATGTGATGACTGCTCCAGCACAAGGCGTTGTGACCCATATCGTCGCTATTCCAGGGGACTCTTCGCGACAGATAGTATTAAATTGCTACGACTAAAAAAGCGTAGTGCATAGTAGGCCCCCATCATTTTAATGAGTGATGGGGGCTTTTTTTGGGCCTGAATAATGATATCTAACGATTAATTACGTTAATTTATTAAAGTCGATGATGATAGTCATGATATTCATTTGTTGCAAATATATTGCTATTTGTAACTTGTTTTAAATCAAAAAAACAACGCGTTTACATTGCGGTAACGTTTGTGCTGTGCGAATTTAATTTCAAGGGCCGACCCCTGGTAATAAATAGAAATTACTTTATTAAGGAAGATATTATGAAACGCTCAATTATTTCTGCTGCTGTACTGTCTGCTGTGTTTATGAGTGCCGGGGCTTTTGCTGCTGGGGAAGAAGGGACGTTAACAATCGAAGGTACTATTATTAATAGTTCTTGCCATTTTGCAGACAACATGAATTCAAGTGTTATCACATTGCCGGAAATTGATGCTTCACGTTTTTCTGGATTGTCTGCAGGTGTAGTTGTTGGTACTGAAGTATCTGATTCAACACCAATGAAGATAATATGTCCCGCAGGTACAAAATTAAATACAATAAGAATTTCTAATGGAGAATTTACTACAGAGGGTGTACTTAAAAATACAAAAGAAGTAAACGGTGAAGTTGATGCGTCTAAGGGCGTTGGTGTTAAATTGAAATTAGGTAACAAGTCTATTACTAATGATCAGGAAACTAATGTCAAAGATATTATTACCGCAACTAAAGATGATTCTTCAGGGGTGGAATATACTCTGGGATTTTCAGCGCAGTACGCTAGATTAAATACAGCAACCCCCGTTGTTGCAGGGGAAATATCATCAGTTTTAACTATTTCCGTTTCTGCAGAATAAATTTCTATGCCGGTGTGTTCACCGGCTGTTTTTTTAAAGGACGAACGCAACATGAAATGGATTCTAAGCGCTTTATTAATCGTATCTGTGCAACCCGTCCATGCTGGCATTGTGATCTATGGCACTCGTGTTATTTACCCAGCAGAAAAGAAAGAAGTATTGGTACAATTGATGAATCAGGGTGAACGCTCTGCACTGGTACAGTCATGGATTGATGACGGCGACAGTTCGTTGCCACCGGAAAAAATTCACGTACCATTTATGCTGACTCCTCCGGTGGCTAAGATAGCTGCGGATTCTGGTCAGCAGTTGAAAATTAAAAAAATGCCGAATATGTTGCCCAATAACAAAGAAAGCTTGTTTTATCTTAATGTACTGGATATTCCACCAAATAACCCTGACAACACTGGGAAAAATGTATTGAAGTTCGCGATGCAGAATCGTATTAAATTATTTTATCGTCCTAAAGGTATAGCGGCCGTTAATAAAAATACTTTCCATAAACTGTCGTTAACACGCAGTGGTAATGGTTATTCTATTAGAAATGATGCTGCTAACTGGGTTACGGTGACAGAAGTTAAAGCTAATAATGTCAAAATCAACAATGAAAGTATTATGCTTGCTCCGCTCTCCAGTGAAAAAGTGGCATTGAAGAATAGCAACGCCAGCCAGTATAAATTGACCATTATTGATGATCACGGCAATTATATTAGCGATAACGTCAGCCTAAAATAACAGGAGCTGATTATGTTAAGGATGACTCCGCTTGCTTCGGCAATACTGCTGTTGTTGGTTGGCATTGACGCCCAGGCCGCAGAAGAGACGTTTGACACCCACTTTATGATGGGCGGTATGAAAGGCGAAAAGGTCTCAAATTTTCGCCTCGATGATAATCAACCACTGCCAGGCCAATATGATATTGATATCTACGTCAATAAGCAGTGGCGTGGTAAGTATGAAATAACCGTTAAGGATAATCCGGATGACACTTGTTTATCCCGTGACGCATTAACGCGTCTGGGAATAAGCACGCAAGCTTTGGACAAGAAAAATGAATGCCCAACCTTGAAGCAGGCGGTGCAAGGGGGCAGTTACGCCTGGAATATCGGCACGTTTCGTCTTGATCTCAGCGTACCGCAGGCGTATGTCGATGAGCTTGAGAATGGCTATGTTCCTCCGGAAAACTGGGATCGTGGCATCAATGCCTTCTATACCTCGTACTATGCCAGCCAGTATTACAGCGACTATAAGGATTCTGGTAACAGTAAAAGTACCTATGCACGTTTTACCAGTGGGTTAAATCTGCTGGGCTGGCAGTTGCATTCCGATGCCAGTTATAACAAAACCGATGACAGCAGCGGTGAATGGAAAAGTAATACCCTGTATCTGGAACGTGGCATACCGCAAATTCTGGGCACGCTGCGTGCCGGGGATATGTATACCTCATCAGATATTTTTGATGCGGTGCGCTTTCGTGGCGTGCGGCTGTATCGCGATATGCAGATGTTGCCAAGTTCTAAACAAAATTTCACGCCGTTAGTGCAGGGGATTGCACAGAGTAACGCGCTGGTCACCATTGAGCAGAACGGCTTTGTGGTTTATCAAAAAGAGGTTCCTCCAGGACCGTTTTCCATCGCCGATTTACAATTGGCAGGTGGCGGCTCAGATCTTGATGTCAGTATCAAAGAGGCTGACGGTTCAGTAACCACTTTTCTGGTACCGTATGCAGCGGTGCCCAACATGCTGCAACCGGGTGTTTCAAAATATGATTTTGCCGCTGGACGTAGCCATATCGAAGGCGCCAGTAACCAGACCGATTTTGCGCAGATGAGCTATCAATACGGGCTGAATAATCTGTTAACGCTGTACGGCGGTTCCATGCTGGCGAACAACTACAATGCTTTCACTGTGGGGACCGGCTGGAATACGCGCATTGGCGCAATTTCCCTCGATGCAACCCAGTCCCATAGTAAACAGGACAATGGTGACGTGTTTGATGGGCAGAGCTACCAAATTGCCTATAACAAATATCTGGCACAAACCGCCACCCGTTTTGGCCTGGCGGCGTATCGCTACTCTTCCAAAGACTATCGCACGTTTAACGATCACGTCTGGGCAAACAATAAAAACAGCTATCATCGTGATGAAAATGATGTGTACGATATCGCGGACTATTATCAAAACGATTTTGGTCGTAAGAACAGTTTTTCGGCTAACGTCAGCCAGTCTCTGCCGCAAGGTTGGGGTTCGTTTTCGCTCAGTACCCTGTGGCGCGATTACTGGGGGCGTGGCGGCAGCAGTAAAGATTACCAGTTGAGCTATTCCAATAGCTGGCAGCGAATTAGCTACACCTTTTCAGCCAGCCAGACCTATGACGAAGATCACCACGAAGATAAGCGTTTTAACGTCTTTATCTCTATACCTTTCGATTGGGGAGATGATATTAGCGCTCCGCGCCGACATCTGTACGTGTCTAATTCCACGACCTTTGATGATGATGGTTTTGCGTCTAACAATACCGGGCTTTCCGGCACTGCAGGCAGTCGCGATCAGTTTAACTATGGGGTGAATCTGAGTCATCAACGTCAGAACAGCGAAACAACGGCGGGCGGTAATCTGACGTGGAATGCGCCGGTCGCGACGCTTAACGGCAGCTACAGTCAGTCTTCTAAATACACACAAACTGGCGGCAGTATTTCAGGCGGCCTTGTGGCCTGGTCTGGTGGCGTGAATTTAGCCAATCGGCTATCAGAAACGTTTGCCGTGATGCATGCGCCGGGTCTGGAAGGGGCATATGTGAATGGGCAGAAATACCGTACCACCAACCGCAATGGCGTGGTGGTCTACGACGGCTTAACGCCTTATCGTGAAAACCACTTGACGTTGGATGTGTCTAATGCCAAGAGTGAAACCGACCTGCAAGGTAATCGCCGTAGCGCAGCGCCGTACCGGGGAGCGGTTGTGCTGGCAACGTTTGATACCGACCAACGTAAACCTTGGTATATCCGGGCGCAGCGCCCTGATGGTTCACCACTGACGTTTGGTTACGAAATCGAAGATAGCCACGGGCACAATATCGGCGTGGTAGGCCAGGGGAGTCAGCTCTTTATTCGCACCAATGAAGTGCCATCAGAGATAAAAGTGGCGGTCAATAAACAACAGGGACTTTCATGCTCAATCACTTTCGGCAAAACGATTGATGAAAGTAAAGTTTATATTTGTCGGTGAGGGATAAATCATGAGATTATTTTTTTTACTTGTTGTTTTTTTTAGTTTTAACTCCATTGCCAATTGCTATATTCCTGATGGCGGAATCGAAAGTGTAGAAAGAAACGAGGTGTTATCTATTTCGACAATGAATGGAAATGAACTTGTTTTGCAAAACTTTGGATTCACGAAAAAACCAATGTGCAGGAATATATTAGGTTGGGGCGTTGAAACAATTTTTGACATTAAATATCCAACTTCACCTTACTTTAAATATGATGTTGGGGGAGGGCGATTTATTTATCTAAAAGCAAACTACCCTAGCTCACCAAATACTGTAGAATATAAAATCAATTTTTATGAAACGAACTATAAAGCTCAAGATATAAATGAAATTAACAAGCAAAACCTAAAATTCACGTTTGATGTTATTTCTGCTAATAATCAAAACTCCATAAATGCTGCAAATTTGTCCGATGGTTTTGAAATTAGGTTTGAACCTAGAGAAAGTACAGGTATTGGCGCTACATCAAATAAAGGCCATAAGTATGTTTTTAAAATAAATCCTGATGTGAAATTAATAATTAAAACATGCAAATTTTTAGATGGAGTGCTTAGTGCGCCAGATATATCTATTAATGACCTGAGAGGTACACCGCAGAGTTTCTTTAGGTTAGAAAAGACGGCCGGTGAGGTTGCTTTTAAGTGTACTACAGGGGTGTCATCTGATTCGTTTCGATATCATTTTGAGTCAAGCAATGCAGTTGGTAGTATTCTTAAAAACGAAGATGCGCGAAATGCTACAGGTGCGGGTGATGTCGGATTTGAGATTTCATTAGATGGCGCTAACAAGATATATTTCGATAGTGGTAGTAGTAAGAGCTATAATCTTTTGAGTTTTAATGAAATTAGTTCGATTGAGCAAAAAATGGACCTTGTTTTATATGGAAAATACGTGGTGTATAGCGATGATTTTCATTCGGGAAGTGTAAGAAGTCTTGTGAAAGTAGTAGTGGAATATTATTAATACTTTTAGATGGTTATAATTTTTAATAAGCGCTCTCACTTAGTTGAAAGCGCGTTATCTTTTTCACCGGTGATAAAAAATCTCGCCGTCGTAGGCTTTAATGATCTTAGCATCAGCATCATTGACCAGCACATACGCGCCGCCCATGTAGGTCCAGTGGGTGCCTGGCGTCGGCGCGGGCAGGTTGCGCAGATTCCACTGCTTAATGGTGTATTCTTCGGTGAGATACAGTGGTGGAACCTTGTCACCGGGTTTGAAGTGGGTGAAGTCAGCAATAAAGCTGCTCAGCTCATACTTATCGATACCGGTGGGGGCGGCTGTTGCGGCCGGCGCGGCCCAGACGACGCTGCTCGCGAGCAGGAGTGCACCCAGCAACATTTTATTCTTCATACCCATCCTCTCTACTTATTCGGGTCGTCAAAATCAGTCGTGTATCATTCCTGGCATACCGGATGTCTGACAAGCATTTTTTTGTGATCACGCCAGTTATTTCGTAAAAAGTGTAAATGAAAGTACAGAAATCTAGCAACCGTGACCAGCGGTTTCACCGTCAAAGCCTGTTCCGCGCCAATTTACATCGTTAAGCGCAGGCAGTATCCTGTTGCCGAAACCTGAATATCATATTTGTGTTTCAACGACTCGGGGTGCCCTTCCTGGTGAAGGCTGAGAAATACCCGTACCACCTGATCTGGATAATGCCAGCGTAGGGAAGTCTGACACTGCTCGTGTCCCTTCTTCACGCGGACAGGAGTTGAATCATGCAGCCTGACCGGCACAGCCGCGCCCTTGCAGCTCACACCTTACAGCAATTTAGAACGCTTTCCCCACTCACGCACTGTATGACCAACGAGGTTGTGCAAAGCTTCACCGCCAATACGTTACTCGCACTTGGCGCATCGCCCGCGATGGTGATCGAACCTGAAGAAGCCAGCCAGTTTGCGGCTATCGCCAGTGCGCTGCTGATTAACGTGGGTACGCTGACCGAGAGCCGCGCCATTGCCATGCGCGCGGCGGTCGAACAGGCGCAGCAGGCGAAAACCCCCTGGACGCTGGATCCTGTTGCCGTTGGCGCACTGGATTTTCGTCGTCGCTTTTGCCTGAACATACTTGCGCTGCGCCCGGCTGCAATTCGTGGCAACGCGTCAGAAATACTCGCCCTGGCCGGGATGAACGCCGGTGGGCGCGGGGTGGATACCACCGACACCGCATTGGCTGCGATTCCGGCAGCACAAACACTGGCACGCCAGGTTGGAACCATTGTCGCGGTTACCGGAGAAGTGGATTTCGTCACAGATGGTCAGCGGACGGTGAGTATTCATGGTGGCGATCCGCTGATGACACGGGTAGTGGGGACCGGATGCGCACTGTCAGCGGTAGTCGCAGCCAGTTGCGCCCTGGAGGGCGACCGGTTGAATAATGTTGCTTCTGCCTGTAGCTGGATGAAGCAAGCCGGACAACGCGCCACTGAACAATCGACGGGACCGGGAAGTTTTGTTCCGGCATTTCTCGACGCTCTCTATAACCTGAACGCCCAGGAGCAAGCATGAAACGGATTAACGCATTAACGATCGCCGGAACCGATCCAAGCGGTGGTGCGGGTATTCAGGCCGATTTAAAAACCTTCTCGGCGCTTGGCGCATACGGCTGCTCAGTTATTACCGCGTTGGTGGCACAAAATACGCGCGGGGTGCAGTCGGTGTATCGCATTGAACCTGACTTTGTTGCTGCACAGCTGGACTCGGTGTTCAGCGATGTGCGCATCGATACCACCAAAATCGGTATGCTGGCAGAAACCGACATTGTCGAAGCCGTTGCCGAACGTTTACAGCGTCACCGGGTACAAAACGTCGTACTGGATACGGTAATGCTGGCAAAAAGCGGCGATCCGCTGTTGTCTGCCTCTGCGGTTGAAACGCTGCGTACCCGTCTGTTACCGCAAGTGTCGATTATTACCCCTAATCTGCCGGAGGCGGCGGCGTTGCTCGGGGCATCGCATGCCCGAACGGAGCAGGAAATGTTAGAACAGGGACGGGCGCTGCGAGCGCTGGGCTGTGAGGCGGTATTAATGAAAGGAGGGCATCTTGATGATGAGCAAAGCCCTGACTGGCTCTTTACCCGTGATGGCGAACAGCGTTTTACCGCGCCAAGGGTGATGACCAAAAATACCCATGGCACCGGTTGTACGCTGTCGGCAGCGCTGGCGGCACTGCGTCCACGTCATGTTAACTGGGCTGATACGGTACAGGAGGCTAAGTTGTGGCTCTCTGCGGCGTTGGCGCAGGCGGATACGCTGGAAGTGGGCGAGGGGATTGGTCCGGTGCATCATTTCCACGCGTGGTGGTGATGAGCAGAAATGGTATACTGGCTGCAGAAACGGCCGCCAGGAAAAAGATAAATGGAACAAGCGCATACCCAGCTTATCGCGCAACTGAATGAACGTATTTCAGCGGCGGACAACACGCCGCTGTATATGAAATTCGCTCAAACGGTTAAGAACGCTGTGCGCAGTGGGATCCTGGAGCATGGCAATATCCTGCCTGGCGAGCGCGATCTCAGCCAGTTGACTGGCGTTTCACGCATTACGGTGCGGAAAGCGATGCAGGCGCTGGAGGAAGAGGGGGTGGTGACGCGTGCGCGTGGCTACGGGACGCAAATCAATAACATCTTCGAGTATTCGCTCAAAGAAGCGCGCGGTTTTTCACAACAGGTGGTGTTGCGCGGTAAAAAGCCGGATACGCTGTGGGTGAATAAACGTGTGGTGCCCTGCCCGGAAGAGGTGGCTCAGCAGTTGGCCATTGCTGTCGGCAGTGAGGTCTTCTTGCTTAAGCGAATTCGCTATGTTGATGAAGATGCTGTGTCTATTGAAGAATCATGGGTACCCGCCCATCTTATCCATGACGTGGATGCCATTGGCGTTTCACTGTACGACTATTTCCGCAGCCAGCATATCTTTCCACAGCGCACACGCTCACGTGTCAGTGCGCGGATGCCGGACGCAGAGTTCCAGTCACATATCCAGATGGACAGCAAAGTGCCGGTACTGGTGATCAAGCAGGTAGCACTTGATCAGCAGCAACGGCCTATTGAATACAGTATCAGTTACTGTCGAAGCGACCTATACGTCTTTGTGTGCGAGGAGTAACGCCTCGCACGAAGGGGCGCAGTCGCCACCGCGGTGACCCACCACCCAGGATGCTACCGCATTGCCAAGCAGGACGGCATCGCCCAGCGACCAACCTGATGCCAGCCCAGCCAGCATGCCGCCTGCGTGACTGTCTCCCGCACCGATGGTATCAACGACTGTGGTCGGAAAGGCGGGTACGCAACCGGATGTGTGCTCAGTAAAATACCATGCCCCATCTTTATCGTGACGTACCACCACGGGTGTGGCAAAGCGCTTCAGCCATGCGGCACCAAAATCCGCTATGTCGTAACTTAATGCAAACCGCTCGGCGGCAATTTCCGCCTCCTGGCGATTGAGTGATACCAGCGGGCGGCAGGCCATAATGCGGTTCATCAAGGCCTCGGATATGTCACCGATGCGTGGACCAAAATCGATAAATGGCGTCACTTCATCCAGACTTTCCAGCCACTGCACCAGCAGTTCACCGCATCCAGAGGCTAACTGATAGCCCGAGAGATAAAGCAGGCTGTGGCGCGGGATAGTTAGCTGTGCCAGCCAGTCAGCATTCCACTGATTTTCGACGCCGCTAAAGGACATAAATGTGCGTTCACCGTCCGGCTCGACCAATGCCAGACACCAGCCGTTATCGCCCTCGGCATTATCGATCAGGCTGTGCAATCCTTCTTTCGCCATGCGCTTGCGGATAATATCGGCCCATACGCCCTGACCCAGCGGTAAAGCATTACTGGCGTCGATACCTAAACGCTTAAGCGCCACGGCGATGTTGAGCGCACAACCGCCCACGTTCACCCCTTGCTGTTTGAGTTCAATATCACAGCCGCGCCAGGGAAGAGCATACGCATCGGCAATCACATCAATAACCGCCGCACCGACTACCGTTACCGGTCGCTGGCTGTGCAACTGTGGGAGAAGCGTTTGCAGACGCGTAGCACTCATAGCGCCTCCCGTAGCTCGCGCAGTCGCACTAGCGCACTGGCATAGCGGGTGAAATCGAGCTTATTCACCGCATCCAGCTCCTGTTTTAACGTCGGATTAATCGCGCTTACGCCGTGTAGCGCACCACAAATAGCGGTTGCCATTGCTCCGATGGTGTCAGTGTCGCCGCCGAGGTTCGCGCACAGAATGGCGCAGCGGTTAGGATCGGTTTGTGCCAGTTCGACCATCGCGATGGCGCAAGGCACGGATTCAATAGTACTGGTTCCGGCTCCGACCACCTGATACAGCTGTTCACTGGCAGACTCAATGCCGTCGGCATTACGGACGATTTTCAGCGCCAGTTCAAGGCGTGCAGAGAGTGATGCGCTAAAGGTGGTGATCCGTTTTTGTTGGGCATGCCGGGCAATGGCAGGCAGTGCGTCGACAATCTCTGACCATTTTCCGCCATCAATAGCGCGTGATACCGCCCATGCGACCACGACCGCACCGGCGATAGCCAGATCCGATTTATGCGTCGGGCTGGAGGCCAATGCCACATCATCAACAAACACATCAACATCGTGGGCGGGCAGCAGGCATCCCAGCGGCGACACGCGCATAGCCGCTCCATTGGTGACACCGTTGTTTTCCAGCTCAGCAACGGGCTTACCGTCGCGGATGGCATTGAGCGCAATTTTTGAGGTGGGACCCAGCACGTTTTTATTGAAAGCATCAAAACGTTCAGCCCAGGCGAGGATATTGCGGCCAATAACGTCCGGAACAATTTCTCCGTTGCACTCGAGAAGGGCATCTGCCAGACACAGCGCCATAGACGTGTCATCAGTAAACTCCGCCTGGTTAAAGTAGCAGGCGGCATTATTTTCCGCCGGACCTGGCAAAAAACGGTCGATCCAACCGAAATGGGCTTTAACCCGGGTTCTTGGCCACAGTTCCGACGGCATACCCATCGCATCCCCTAACGCCTGCCCATAAAGAGCACCGAGAATACGTTCTGCTTTCATTTAATTTCCCCTTGTTGCAATGCGATATCGCGGTCGTCCACCTTAATGGCGGTAATTTCTTTGTCTGACTCGCGAAAGAAAATCATAAACAGCACGGCGATAACGGCGATCATGATCGCACCAAATCCCCACATGCCAGCCCAGTTAAAGGTGAGTCCATTAACCGGCTCTTTATAAGCAAACATTTTTTCCATCATCACCCCACCCAGGCGGTAGCCGAGCAGGCTGCCAAATCCCTGACAGCAGAGAGTGATTAACCCCTGCGCAGCGGTACGCATGTGCACTGGCGCTTTTTTATCGACATAGATGTAGGCCGTAACGTAGTAGAAGTCGTAGCTAACGCCATGTAGCAGAATGCCGAGAAATAGCAGGGCGTAGGTGAAATATTCTTCCGCGCCGCCGTAAACAAAAAATCCGTAGCGGATCGCGGCAGTGATAAGACCAAGCAACAGTACCTTTTTAATGCCAAAGCGTTTGGTGAAGAACGGCAGTGCCAGCATGAAGAAAATTTCAGAGAACTGGCCCAGCGTCATCCAGCCGGTCGCATTTTTCATCCCAACTTCTGTCAGGTAGCCGTTGGCGAAGATGTAGTAAAACGCCAGCGGCATGGCAAACAGAAAAGAGCAGAAGAAAAAGACCAGGAAGTTCTTATCACGCAGCAGGATCAGCGCATCCAGACCCAGCATGACTTTGAAATCCATCTTGCCGGTACTTTTCGGCGGCGTATCCGGTAAAAAGAAAGCGAAGATACCCAGTAACGCGGAACTCGCGGCTGTAATGAGCAGTGGAATGTTGGTCGGTGAAATGTCGTTATAGCCGAGCATTTGCGGTAAGAACCCACAAGCCAGGCCGGATGCAATCCAGCCGATCGTGCCCATTACGCGAATGCGTGGAAAATCACGTTCGACATCCGGGACGTTGGCGAAGGCGATACTGTTGGTTAGTGCAATCGTCGGCATATAGGTGAGTGAATACGCCAGCAATAGCGGAAAGAATCCGCCGAACGTCGTCTGTTGCGCTGCAAAATACATCAAAATCGCGCCGACAAACATCAGCACAGCCAGTACTTTTTGCGCAGAGAAAAAGCGGTCAGTGATCGAACCGACGAAGATCGGTGAGAGGATCGCGGCAATGGCGGTGCAGGCATAAGACCAGCCAATTTCACCGGCAGTAAAGCCGTTTTTACTCAGCCAGAGCCAAAGCGGCACAAACCAGGCGCCCCAGATAAACCACTCCACAAACATCATGAACGACAGCTTAACTGTAGTTTTCATCTTTAAATCCTTCATGACAGGTAAGGTACGTCTGGATAGTACCACTTGATAATACCTTTTAAATACCTTTGTGGTCTAAGTTTGACCGCTGTATCATTTTTTGATGCCTGAATCGAGCCAGCGGAAATCGCTGAAAAGTGCGCTAAAGATGGAAAAAATGCGCAGTCAGTACCAGGCTTATTGCTGCCCGCCATCAGGCGGGTCAGGACAATCCACTTCCGAGATCAAATCGGAACTTACGGGAGCATAGCTATGACTGATATTGCGCAGTTGCTTGGCAAAGATGCCGACAACCTTTTACAGCATCGTTGTATGACCATTCCTTCTGACCAACTTTACCTGCCAGGACATGATTACGTCGACCGCGTGATGGTTGACAATAACCGTCCACCCGCCGTGCTGCGTAATATGCAGACGCTGTACAACACCGGACGGCTCGCCGGGACCGGCTATCTGTCGATTCTACCGGTGGACCAGGGCGTGGAGCACTCCGCTGGGGCATCGTTTGCCGCTAACCCGCTGTATTTTGATCCTAAGAATATTGTGGAGCTGGCTATCGAAGCAGGGTGTAACTGCGTGGCATCGACCTATGGCGTGCTGGCGTCTGTTTCCCGTCGCTACGCGCACCGCATTCCGTTCCTCGTGAAGATTAACCACAACGAAACGCTGAGCTACCCCAATACGTTCGACCAGACGCTGTATGCCAGCGTAGAACAGGCGTTCAATATGGGCGCGGTAGCGGTAGGGGCAACCATTTATTTCGGTTCAGAGGAGTCGCGCCGCCAGATTGAAGAGATCTCTGCGGCCTTTGAGCGCGCCCATGAGCTGGGCATGGTGACGGTACTGTGGGCCTATTTGCGCAACTCTGCGTTTAAGAAAGACGGTGTGGATTATCATGTTTCGGCTGATTTGACCGGGCAGGCAAACCATCTGGCGGCGACTATCGGCGCGGATATCGTTAAACAGAAAATGGCGGAAAACAACGGCGGGTATAAAGCGGTTAACTTCGGCTATACCGACGATCGTGTCTATAGCAAGCTGACCAGTGATAACCCGATTGACCTGGTGCGTTATCAACTGGCGAATTGCTATATGGGTCGCGCCGGACTCATTAACTCCGGTGGTGCGGCCGGCGGAGAAACCGATCTCAGCGATGCGGTGCGTACTGCGGTGATTAACAAGCGTGCCGGTGGGATGGGGTTAATTCTTGGACGTAAAGCGTTCAAGAAAACCATGGCTGACGGCGTGAAGCTGATTAATGCCGTCCAGGATGTTTATCTGGATAACAAAGTCACGATTGCCTGATGTCAGTAGAGTGCCGTCGGATTAGCGCAATAATGGGCAACCCGGCGGTAGCCTGCAGCGCAGGGCTGCAGGCAGGATTTCAACATGAAACTCTTGCCCGCTGAGCGGTTCACCATCCAGATTGAAGGTAATTTCATGTGGCGCACGGATATCAAACCATGATGATGTGCCATCAATGATATTCGGATTGTCTTCGGACTGAGTTATCGCCGATAGCAGTGCCGGAATCAGCTCCTCACCGGTAAAGATTCGCAGTTGCAGCAGACCGTCATTAATGAGCGCTGTCGGGCAAAGTTGCTGTCCGCCACCGGCCTGACGCCCGTTGCCAATACCAATCACCAGCGCATCCCCCTGCCAGTGAAAGTTTTCGCCGCGAATTTCGCAACTGTCTGGCTTCAGCGTATCCATGCGCATTAACCCGTGAATAAAGTACGACACACCGCCCAGGGCGGCTTTGAGTTTCTCCGGTGTTTCGCTGGTGATCCGCGTACCGAACCCTCCGGTCGCCATATTGATAAAGCAGGTTTTATCGTTGACCTGCGCCATATCAATCTCTACCGCGTTCCCGGCAATAGCCAGCTTTAATGCCTTGTCCAGCGCTTCAGGAATGCCAACGCTGGTAGCAAAATCATTTGCCGTTCCCAATGGCAAAATCCCAAGTGCCGGAACATTCTCCCCCTGACAGTGGATCAGCGCAGTGGATACTTCGTTGATGGTACCGTCACCACCGCCGGCAATCACCGTTGCCACGCCCAAGCGGAGCGCTTCATCAACGTAACGTTGCGCATCGCCTTTTTCCCAGGTCACGCGAACATGGATTTCGACACTCTCATTGCGCAGTTGAGCAATAGCGTCACGCAGGGGAAGGTTATCAGCACTTTTTCCATTCAGGATCAGTAAGCTGGCCGGGAATGCTATCATCCTGTTGCCTCACTTTTATCGTTTTAACTAGTGTATGTCAGGAATGCGTTTATGGCGTAGGAACTTGCTGAAAGCGAAGACCCATCGACGGGTTCTGAGGGGGGATAGCCTGTATGGGTCAGAGGCGAAAAAAAGCCCGTACTTGCGTACGAGCTCTTCTCAAGATATGGCGGTGAGGCGGGGATTGACTCGCGTTGCTCGCCCTTCGGGCAGCCTGCTCACTGCATTCGCAGTCTGTCCAACTGGCTGTGCCAGTTGTCGAACCCCGCTCCGGGCTTCTCATCCCCGCCAGGCTGTGAAACAGGCAAAAAAAAGCCCGTACTTGCGTACGAGCTCTTCTCAAAATATGGCGGTGAGGCGGGGATTCGAACCCCGGATACGTTGCCGTATACACACTTTCCAGGCGTGCTCCTTCAGCCACTCGGACACCTCACCATATTGTTGTTCCTGTACTGCTGGAACGGGCGCTAATGTAGGGGAAATACCGCCCCGGCGTCAATCTACTTTTTCAAAAAAACGTGCATTTACACAAACTTCAAGCAACATGGGGCTTAAATGAGCGGGAATTGTTTTTTTTGCCAGCACCCTGAAATTTGCTAATCTGATGTTCCCTCGGAAAATGATGATAATAAGTGCGAGAATGTTCCGCATAACAATGTTCAGGAGACAATATGGAAATAATTTTCTATCACCCTACATTTGATACGGCCTGGTGGGTAAAGGCGCTGACGAAAGCCATCCCTGGTGCTAACGTTCGCGAGTGGAAAGCAGGTGATAATGCCCATGCCGACTATGCGCTGGTCTGGCATCCGCCGGTTGAAATGCTGGCAGGGCGAAAGTTAAAAGCTGTCTTTGCATTGGGAGCCGGAGTGGACTCCATCCTCAGTAAGCTTAAAGCACACCCGGAGATGCTGGATACCTCGATTCCACTTTTCCGTCTGGAAGATACCGGTATGGGTCTGCAAATGCAGGAGTATGCAGTGAGTCAGGTGTTGCACTGATTCCGCCGCTTTGATGACTATCAGGCATTAAAATCCCAGGCGAAGTGGCAGCCGTTGCAAGAGTATACCCGTGATGAATTTACCATCGGCATCATGGGGGCCGGTGTATTAGGGGCTAAAGTGGCAGAGAGCCTGCAGGCATGGGGATTCCCACTGCGCTGTTGGAGTCGTACCCGTAAATCCTTGCCTGGGGTGGAAAGTTTTGCGGGCACGGAAGAGTTGAGTGCATTTTTAAGCCAGACGCGTGTGCTGATTAATCTTCTGCCCAATACGGCAGAAACGGTAGGCATTATTAATGCCGGACTGTTGAATCAATTACAGGATGGAGCCTATGTGCTGAACCTGGCGCGTGGTGTTCATCTCAATGAAGACGATCTTCTGGCATCACTGGATAGCGGAAAACTGAAAGGTGCTATGCTGGATGTCTATAGCCGAGAACCGCTACCGGAAGACAACCCATTGTGGAAACACCCGCGTGTGGCGATGACGCCGCACATTGCTGCGGTAACGCGCCCAGCGGAAGCGGTGGATTATATTTCTCGTACAATCCTGAGCCTGGAAAGTGGCAAAGCGGTTACCGGTCAGGTCGATCGTGTTCGGGGTTACTGATAACAATGTCAACCCGGCCAGCGCCGGGTTTCGACTAAATACAACCCGAATTATTTAGGGTATTAATGGCGGCGATACCTGCTATCCTTGACGGAAAACGACTACAGGAGAGAGTTATGTATCCCGTTGACCTGCATATGCATACCGTTGCCAGCACCCACGCCTACAGCACCCTGAGTGATTACATCGCTGAAGCTCATCGAAAAGGTATCAAGCTGTTTGCCATCACCGATCATGGACCGGACATGGCGGATGCGCCACACCACTGGCATTTTATTAACATGCGTATTTGGCCGCGCGTGGTGAACGGCGTGGGGATCCTGCGAGGGATAGAAGCGAACATTAAGAATATTGAAGGGGAAATCGACTGCTCAGGGCCGATGTTTGACTCACTCGATCTGATTATTGCGGGCTTCCATGAGCCGGTTTTTGCCCCTCACGATAAAGAGACCAATACTCAGGCGATGATCGCCACGATGGCGAGTGGCAATGTGCATATTATCAGCCATCCTGGAAATCCCAAATATCCCGTCGATATCACCGCAATTGCACAGGCGGCGGCAAAATACCAGGTCGCGCTGGAAATCAATAATTCCTCGTTTTTGCATTCGCGTAAGGGCAGTGAAGATAACTGTCGCGCTGTGGCTGCGGCAGTACGTGATGCAGGTGGCTGGGTGGCCCTGGGTTCAGATTCCCATACCGCATTCACGTTGGGAGAGTTCGGTGAATGCCGTAAGATTCTGGATGATGTGGGCTTCCCGGAAGAGCGAATTCTGAACGTTTCACCAAAACGCTTGCTGTCGTTTCTGGAATCGCGGGGCATGGAGCCTATCGCGGAATTTGCTGAACTTTAATTGTTACTAACTGGAATATATCAATGAACGAGTTTTCTATCCTGTGCCGTGTACTGGGCTCGCTGTTTTACCGCCAACCGCAGGACCCTTTACTGGTTCCCCTGTTTACCTTGATTAGCGAAGGTAAACTGTCTGCTAACTGGCCACTGGAACAGGATGAGCTGTTGGCCCGTTTGCAGAAAAGCTGTGATATGCCCCAGCTTGCTGCGGATTACAACGCGCTGTTTGTCGGGAAAGAGTGTTCAGTGCCGCCTTATCGTAGCGCCTGGGTAGAAGGGGCGAAGGAAGCGGATGTTCGTGCATTCTTGTCTGCGCGTGGAATGCCGCTGGCGGATACACCAGCCGATCATATTGGTACCTTGTTGCTGGCGGCATCCTGGCTTGAAGACCAGTCCGCAGAAGATGAGAGTGAAGCACTGGAAACCTTGTTTGTTGACTACCTGCTTCCCTGGTGCGACACGTTCCTTGGTAAAGTTGAGGCGCATGCGAATACCGCTTTCTGGCGAACTATGGCGCCGCTGACGCGCGATGCAATTAGCGCAATGTGGGATGAATTGCAGGAAGATACAGACGAGTAAATGTGATCTAAGTCACTATATACTGCAACGCAATTTATCATCTTGCATAAATTGTGTGCACGATCTCATTACCATGCCGTTTTTCTGCTAAGATGCGCGGCATGAACATACTTCTCTCTATTGCAATCACAACGGGCATTCTCTCCGGACTCTGGGGATGGGTGGCCGTTTCTCTTGGTTTACTCAGTTGGGCTGGCTTCCTGGGCTGTACAGCCTATTTTGCCTGCCCACAAGGTGGACTGAAAGGGCTGTGGATCTCGGCGTGTACGCTGCTAAGCGGTGTGGTGTGGGCGTTGGTGATTATTAATGGTAGTGCACTTGCCCCGCATATGGACATCCTTGGCTATGTCATAACGGGAATTGTCGCATTTATGATGTGTATCCAGGCAAAGCAATGGCTGCTTTCATTTGTGCCGGGCACGTTTATTGGCGCATGCGCAACATTTGCAGGACAGGGCGACTGGCAGTTGGTTCTGCCGTCTCTGGCGCTGGGTCTGGTATTCGGCTATGCAATGAAAAACAGCGGATTGTGGCTGGCATCTCGTCGCGAAAACCCGGCTTCATCCACGCTGACCAGTAAATAAAAAAAGCGTGAGGGTTCCCTCACGCTTTTTATTCTCTCTTTAGTATCAGGACTCTGGAGGTACCGACATATGGCGATATTTAACCAGAATGTCGTTATCAACTTGTTTCTTATCCTGCAAGTCCCACAAGCCGCGATCGATACCGTCATTTATCAGGAAGATAACGCCAGTTTCAATGGCTGACATCAGGCAAAGCATGACCGGTTCGTTAGAGGTATAACCAATTTCCCCTTCCAGAAGCCGTTGGTAGTCAATGAAACGGAATACCCCTGCCTGCACTTCATAAGACAGGATGGTTTTACTGGTGTTGACCGAAGAAAGGATCTCACCGGTACTGACGTTAACTACGCGCAGGTTTACCGCTATCTGGTCGAGTTGATATTGCGTATCGGCACCAATACCGAAATAACGCGCGCCGACACCACCTGATTTAACGTTGCTTTCATAGCCGATGATTGAACCTTCCACCATCACGTTAGCTGCGGTTAATGATTGCAGCGGAATTCGGTTGTTAATGGCAACCGTGCCGTTTTCCTGTGCCGCACGGATGATTTTCCGTTCGTTCAGTAAGTTCTGTAATCCCTGACGCTCCAGCGGGATGAACCAACGCGAATCTTTCAGTGCGGTAACCAGCATTGCCGTGGCACTTTGCGGTACGGCAGTGGAGAAGTTACTTGCCGGATAAGGTTTAAACTGACCCGTTTCATCCTGGATATTGTAAACCGATACAAAGATTTTACCCGTAGGCATCGGGAGATGCGTCAAGTCTTTGTAACTTTGGGCGCGAGGCATTAATGTCGGTTTAGCGGCTTCTTGCGGTGGGGACGTTAAGCATCCGCTGAGTAAAAATACTGCAACCATTATAAGTAAGCGCTGCATGATTTTTTCCTTTCGTGGCTATAGCTTAGAAATCGGTTGACTGTGTTTGTAAACCCGACACTTCGATCGTTGATGTTTTTCCCGATTTCCTGTCGGTAACATTCAATTGCAACTGCCCGTCCCGGTTAGCGATATCAATGATAAAATCATTGGTCACCATTCTTCCCGGCTTACCGGTATTAATGTTGGTGAGCAGGCCGCCGAGAATTTGTGACTGAATCGCCTGAGTAAAGTTATCCAGCGCTGACGGTGTTTCAATTCCGTAATCGCTATAGCTCGGATCTTTATAGGAGTTCTGCGCCTGAGCGCTGTTCAACAAAAAAGCCCCGTTATTCGGGTTGCCACCAAAGTTTGGGTTTCGGAACTGGAACGTCATGTTTCCGGCCCAACTTAATGGTGAAATTAGCATGAGCAAAACCACTGCATGTTTGACACGCATGAAAGCCTCCGGACAAAATCATGTTTTAGAATTCATCGCGCGCTAAATCGCTCGTGCTTAATAGAGTTTGATCTATTTGCCGGCGATTTAATGCTTCCTCAGTTTGTGCCAATGCGAAGACGACAATTTTGTCGAAGTCTCTTTTCGTGGGGAATAAAAAAGTCTGGAAGATAACGTCCTGATTGACCGTTATGGTGATCCAACTTCCCCAACGCGCACTGGGTCTTTCATTGATAGTTAAATTTCCTGTGTACTCACTTTCCCACTTGTCACTAAATGCACGATAAAAATCATGCCCGATTGAAGAGACAGTGTGGTCAGTTAACAGTCCGGGAACCTCCACCTCTACGCTTGTAGTCGCGTGCAAATTCCCGGCAGCAAAGAATAAATTTGCTGCCACAATCCAGGTCAAATAGCGTTTCATGGCTTTATCGCCTGAGGTTATCATTGGCCCATGAGACCGCCTGCGTACGATTTTTGACAGCTATCTTTTTGAAAAGATTATAAAGATGTGTTTTTACCGTATTTTCACTAATAAATAGTGAGCGAGCGATTTCAATATTTGAGGCGCCGATACGCAATTTATTAAGTATTTCTTTTTCACGGTGTGTCAGCAGCGCCGATTCCGTGCTGTTATAACGATAATTTCCAGAATGCGTGATCAGATAACTGGCAAGCTTTTGCGTGAAGTAACATTCACCGCGTAAGACACCCTGCAAGCCGCTAACAACACGCTGTTCATCTTCAGTTGCGTAAAACACGCCATTGATATGTGGCCAGTTTTCGATATCCCGATAAGGGTAGTCATCAGGGGTATTCAACAATAACGTCTTTATATTGTTGTTTTTTCTGCTCAAATTATCTTGCCAGTAATGGATCAGTTTTTTATCTGCCTCCATCATATCCAGTAAAACAATGCAGCTAGAGGAAATATCATCCAGAGAACGTTGAATATTATGTAGTTTTCCGGTTAGCGCCAGTGATTGTTTTAAATGTTGTAATAATGCAGTTGCCTGCAAAGAAGGTTTCGTGATCAACAATAATGTATGACCATGAATGCTATGGACTTCATTAAACATGATGAAACTCCACTTTTTAGTCGCACACCTGACAGCTGTCTCTACTAAAATAGAGGCACCAGAAGTACTGACAGATGTTGCACTGCTGTGTAGAAATAAAATATCGACCCAAAGGGGTGAAAATATTAAAACAAATGGACTTCAACTGATTTCAATCTAGCTATTACAAATCTTAAAGCAAGTGTTAAACATGTAACAGAATGTAAAATTATATATTAAAATGTGATTTTTAGGTTTTGTTGGAGTTTAGATTTGATAGGAAAGTTGTACATTTTACCGTTACTGCATAGATTTAAAAAATCATACAAATTATAATAACATATTGATTTTTAATATTTTAATTAACGATTGGCGAGTTTTAGATTTCTAATGAATTCTAAATTATTTGTCCCACTTTACGTTGGACAATTTTAAGCGGAAAAAACTGACCTTTGTCACGACTTGCATCGGTGACTATCGCGACACGGTGCTGCGAAGCCCTGAAATCGTGGAAAATGCACTTTTTCAGTGACTGCATAGAAATTCATTCCTGATGGCGAAATAAAAACAAAACCTATACCTGTAGCGGTGTTATTCACTGTTAATTAGTACTTTGGTGTGAATCTGGATATCAAAATACCACTCGCGGGTGAGTTATTTAAAATGTTTCAACGGACATACTCTTCATCGTAACGTGGCGTTAACAAATGTAAGTCATGTTAACAACAATTTGAGTGGTAATTAATTTAACTTCATGTACGACCAGGTCCAGGGTGACAGCATGAAAAACAAGTTGTTATTTATGATGTTGACAATACTGGGTGTGCCTGGGATTGCATCCGCAACCAGTTATGATTTAGCTAATTCAGAATATAACTTTGCGGTAAATGAATTAAGTAAGTCTTCATTTAATCAGGCAGCCATTATTGGTCAGGTTGGCACTGCTAACAGTGCAAATACCCGCCAGGAGGGCAGCAAGTTATTGTCGGTCATTTCGCAAGAAGGTTCAGGTAACCGGGCGAGAACAGATCAGACAGGATCATATAATTTTGCATATATTGATCAAACAGGCAGCTCTAATGATGCGAGTATTAAACAAAGTTCTTACGGTAATACAGCGATGATTATCCAGAAAGGTTCTGGTAATAAAGCAAATATTACCCAGTACGGTACACAAAAAACAGCAGTTGTGGTGCAGAGACAGTCGCAAATGGCAATTCGCGTTACTCAACGCTAATCCGTAAACGACGTTTAAATCAATCCGATGGGGGTTTTACCATGAAACTTTTAAAAGTGGCAGCATTCGCAGCAATCGTAGTTTCTGGCAGTGCTCTGGCAGGCCTTGTTCCGCAATTGAACAGCAATGGTCACCATCACGGTGGCAGTAATTATGGCCCGGACTCTTCATTGAGTATTTACCAATATGGGTCAAGTAACGTTGCGAATGCGTTGCAAAGTGATGCACGTAAATCAGATGTGACCATCACGCAACACGGACATGGTAACGGTGCTACCGTCGGGCAAGGTGCTGATGACAGTACCATTAGCCTGAAACAGACTGGCTTCCAGAACAGCGCTGATATCAATCAGTGGAATGCAAAAAATGCTGACATCAGTGTAACTCAGTTCGGTGGTCGTAACGGTGCGGTGGTTAATCAGACTGCATCTGACTCGAATGTTCTGATTCAGCAGGTTGGTTATGGCAACAATGCGACAGCTAACCAGCACTAATTCAGTTTTATAACTGATAATAAACAGGGCGAAAGCCCTGTTTTTTTTCGGGAGCATATTATGCATACGCTATTACTCATTGCCGCGCTTTCAAATCAAATAACTTTTAATACAGCCCAGCAAGGTGAGATGTATACCATTATTCCGCAGGTGACATTATCGCAACCCTGCGTGTGCCAGGTACAAATTCTTGCCATACGTAAAGGGGCGGGGGGGCAAAGCCAAACACAACAGAAAACAAGCCTGTCGATCCCTGCTAATCGGCCGATTGAATTAACAAAACTGAGCTTTAATATTTCACCTGAAGATACGGTCAACATTGTCGTTACCGTTTCGGATGGGCAGTCATTGCATCTGTCCCAGCAGTGGCCTGATTCAAGCAATCGCTCATGATTTTTTGCTGTATTTGCTTTAAGGGTGTGGCTGGGAAAGCGGTGCTGTTCTATGAATATAGAGACGTGAAAACGTTTTTATTTGGTCGTTAATCACAGCGGTGAAGGATCACTTTGATCCCTCAAGGATGGTTTATCATTGAGGAACCCTTATGAGCACCTTATTAAAACGTATTTTAAGTACCAGTTTATGTGTTACTTCTTTTTTTATGTTCCCCGCAACGGCGCAGCAAATCACACCTGGCGGGATTATCCATTTTCGTGGCGCAATAGTTGAATCGCCTTGTGAAGTGAACTCGCAACAACAACAGATTGAAGTGTCATGTATACGTGATGGTAAGTTACGGAGTAGTCGCTATAACACACAACAGATAGCGATGGCTCCTGAAAGCCTCCAGCAAATTGTCAGTATGAGAATGCAGTACCTTAATGAACAGAAAAATCTGGCGATTCTTAATATTGAATATAAATGAATCGTTCTGGCGTAGATATGCACCTGTATGGTTAAAAAGTGAGATTTCATAGAAAACCCTGCTGTACACTTAACAGAGAGTGTTTTGTCAGGGGGAACTTATGCAATCGCGTGTTCATGTTTTACAGGGCGACATTACGGCAATCGCCGTTGATGTGATTGTCAATGCGGCCAACTCCTCGTTGCTGGGCGGCGGTGGCGTTGATGGAGCGATTCATCGCGCCGCTGGACCTGCACTGTTGGAGGCCTGCAAACAGGTATTACAGCAACAGGGCGAATGCCCAACCGGTCATGCGGTTATTACCCTGGCGGGAAATCTCCCCGCCAAAGCGGTGATCCACACTGTTGGGCCCGTCTGGCAGGGCGGCGATCATCATGAAGCAGAACGCCTTGAAGAGGCCTATCGCAATTCATTACAACTGGCACTGGCCAATGGCTATCAATCCATTGCGTTCCCGGCTATTAGCACCGGAGCCTACGGATATCCACGTGCGGCGGCGGCGGAGATAGCGGTGAATACGGTGCTGAAATTTATCACCCGCCGTGCGCTACCTGATCAAATCTACTTCGTGTGTTTTGATGAGGAAAATGCCGGGTTATACAAGAGATTACTCACCCAACAAGGCGATGATAACACGGCCTGATATGACGCGACTTGAGCGTGCCATTACCCCATTGTGCGCAAGCCATCCGAACCAGTGCGGCATTCTGGCACTGGATGACAGTCTGGATGCTTTCGCAGCCCGTTATCGGCTGACAGAAATGGCGGAACGAACGCTGGATGTGCAGTATTACATCTGGGAGAACGACATGTCCGGGCTGCTGCTGTTTTCTGTTCTGCTGGCCGCGGCGAAACGCGGGGTACGGGTTCGCTTGCTGTTGGATGATAACAACACGCCGGGCCTTGATGACACGCTGCGTCTGCTGGATAACCATCCGAATATTGAAGTCCGCCTGTTTAATCCCTTCTCATTTCGCATCCTTCGCGCGTTGGGGTATTTAACCGATTTCGCCCGGCTCAATCGCCGCATGCACAATAAAAGTTATACCGCGGACGGTGTAGTGACGCTGGTTGGCGGGCGTAATATCGGCGATGCCTATTTCGGTGCGGGTGAAGAACCGTTGTTTTCCGATCTTGACGTGATGGCCATCGGTCCGGTGGTGAAAGAGGTCGCGGATGATTTTGAGCGATACTGGCAATGTCAGTCAGTTTCAACGTTACAAAGAGTCCTGGAGTTGTCTGAGCCAGAAACGACTCAACGCATTGAACTGCCTGAATCGTGGTATAACGACGATATTACCCGACGCTATTTGCACAAACTGGAGACCAGCCAGTTTATGACGCATCTTGATCAGGGTTCACTGTCGCTGATTTGGGCCAAAACGCGCCTGCTCAGTGACGATCCGGCAAAAGGAGAGGGGAAAGCGCCGCGTCACTCGCTATTACCGCAACGTTTGTTTGACGTCATGGGCTCACCCACTGAGCGTATTGATATAATTTCCGCTTACTTTGTGCCGACACGTGCCGGAGTCGCACAGCTCCTGCGCCTGGTCCGAAAAGGGGTAAAGATTGCTATTTTAACTAACTCGCTGGCCGCGAATGATGTGGCAATTGTGCATGCAGGATACGCGCGCTGGCGGAAAAAATTGCTGCGCTATGGTGTAGAACTGTATGAGCTAAAACCAACCCGCGATCGCGGTGCGGTGGTACACGATCGCGGGTTGACCGGCAATTCAGGCTCTAGTCTGCATGCGAAAACCTTCAGCATTGATGGCCGCAAAGTTTTCATCGGCTCGCTTAATTTCGATCCGCGCTCAACGTTGCTCAATACGGAAATGGGATTTGTGATTGAGAGTGAAGTTCTGGCGTCATTGATTCATAAACGCTTTATGCAAAGCCAGCGTGATGTGGCCTGGCAATTACGCCTGGACCGCTGGGGCCGGATAAACTGGGTAGATTGTCCTGGCAGCAGTGAGCGGGTAGTGAAAAAAGAACCCGCCACAGGATTCTGGAAGCGGGTTCTGGTGAGGCTGGCCTCTGTATTACCGATTGAATGGCTGCTCTGAACCATGCAATGACAGGCCTGCTATCCGGCAATGGCCTTGTTTTTATCCTGCTTAACGATGGGTTTCCCTGAAAAGAGGAACTTCAGCACCGGTATCCGCAAGTGGATTTCGTACAATATTACCGCAATCCCGACAACAAACAGCAGCCCACAGAGAAAACCCAGCAGATTTGATGTAATGTGCGGTGTGATATAGGCACCGAAAAACAGCGTCAACGGATGATGCACCAGATAGATAAACAGTGATGCATTGACAAAATAGGTGACGCGGGCTGACTGGAAATTCAATAAACGGTGGCCGAGCGAGAAAACGACGTTAACCATCCACAGTCCCATCACCATCGTTATTACGTATTCGGTTTCATACATCCAGGCATCGCCGTTTCCATAGCGTTGATTGAGCAGATAAGCCACAAAAGCGAATGCCGCACCTAACGTGCAGCTGCGCGAGGGCGTTGTGAACAGTGCTTTCAGCTGCGGATTGATAAACGCCAGCGCGCCGAGCATAAAGAACGGCACATAGAACAGCGTTTGCATGACGATAAAATTAAACATGCCATCGCTGAGAATAGACGGGTAGACGATAAAAATTGTTCTTCTGACGGCGGCGTATCCGACGCCAAGCAACAAAAAGATCAACGTCAGTTTTGTCATCGATATCGTGGAAGTGCTGACGCCATCGGGGCTCGTCAACCGGTGTTTCATTTGGCTAAACACCCACATACTCACGGTTGTTAAAACGACAAGGACGAGTAAAAACCACAGATGAGAAATCAGCTCCCATGCCAGCGCGTTGTATTTATCGTATCCACTAAGAGTATGCCAACTGTCGGCTTTGCCTTTCACATATTGCAGCATGATAAATTGCGGCAGCGTGAGTAGTGGGATGGCGGTCAGCATAGGGATCCCCACGCGTTCAACACGCACTTTCCACCACCGCTTTAAGGGGTAGCGCAAAAACAGCATGTATGAAAAATAACCCGAAATAACAAAGAAGACCTGCATGCGAAATGCATGTATGAAATCGTTAAACAGGGTCAATATCCATGACGGTTCTACGCTGTTCACATGCCAGGTATGCGTGGAGTAGATCAGCGAGATATGGAAGGGAATCCCCAACAACATCAGCCAGGCACGGATGGAATCCAGAAAATATTCACGCGGTGGAGATACAGAGCTCATAGACAGTTACGTATTCTCAGACTTTTCGTCTTATCCCTAAGACGAATTATGGTTACATTCGAAGGCAACCCTACACGAAGTCCAACAACCTGTCTCCAGGATAAGCACTCAAAGTGAAAACAGGCAGGCGAACCTGCTTAAACCATGAGCCAGCATACGAACAATACAGGGATTCAGTTGTCGGAATACCCGATTATCCATTAAAATGGATCGGATCAATATAAGCACACAAAGGGGGAAGTGCTTACTAATTATGAAACATAAACTACAAATGATGAAAATGCGTTGGTTGGGTGCAGCAGTAATGTTAACGCTGTATACATCATCGAGCTGGGCGTTCAGTATTGATGATGTTGCAAAGCAAGCTCAATCCTTAGCCGATAAAGGCTACGAGGCGCCAAAAAGTAACTTGCCCTCCGTTTTCCGCGACATGAAATATGCGGATTATCAGCAGATCCAGTTTAATCGCGACAAAGCATACTGGAGCAATCTCAAGACCCCATTTAAGCTCGAATTCTACCACCAGGGTATGTACTTCGACACGCCGGTCAAGATCAACGAAGTTACCGCGACTGCGGTAAAAAAAATCAAATACAGCCCGGATTATTTTAATTTTGGCGATGTGCAGCACGATAAAGACACCGTAAAAGATCTCGGGTTCGCCGGGTTTAAGGTGCTGTATCCGCTCAACAGCAAAGACAAAAACGATGAAATCGTCAGCATGCTCGGCGCCAGCTATTTCCGCGTACTTGGTGCAGGCCAGGTCTATGGTCTGTCTGCGCGCGGTCTCGCGATAGATACCGCACTGCCTTCTGGTGAAGAGTTTCCCCGCTTCCGTGAGTTTTGGATCGAACGTCCAAAACCGACTGACAAACGTTTAACCATTTATGCCCTGCTTGACTCCCCGCGTGCAACCGGGGCGTATCGCTTTGTGATTATTCCAGGCCGTGACACGGTTGTGGATGTTCAGTCCAAAGTCTATCTGCGCGATAAAGTGGGCAAACTGGGCGTAGCTCCGTTAACCAGTATGTTCCTGTTCGGCCCGAACCAGCCATCTCCGACGACAAATTATCGTCCGGAACTGCACGACTCAAACGGATTGTCTATCCATGCAGGTAACGGCGAGTGGATTTGGCGTCCGCTGAATAACCCGAAACATCTCGCGGTGAGCAGCTTTGCGATGGAAAACCCGCAAGGATTCGGCCTGTTGCAACGTGGACGTCAGTTCTCCCGTTTCGAAGATATCGACGACCGTTATGACCTGCGCCCAAGTGCCTGGATCACGCCAAAAGGCGACTGGGGTAAAGGCAAAATTGAATTAGTTGAGATCCCTACTAACGACGAAACAAACGATAACATCGTTGCCTACTGGACGCCGGATCAACTGCCGGAAGCAGGTAAAGAGATGAACTTTAAGTACACCCTGACGTTTACGCGTGATGAAGATAAGCTTCATGCGCCAGAAAATGCCTGGGTGCAGCAGACTCGCCGTTCCACAGGGGATGTCAAACAATCCAATCTCATTCGTCAGCCTGACGGCACTATCGCGTTTGTGGTGGATTTCACCGGCACCGAAATGAAAAAGCTGCCGCAGGACACCCCGATTACCGCGCAAACCAGCATTGGTGACAACGGTGAAATCGTGGAAAGCACCGTGCGCTACAACCCGGTTACGAAAGGGTGGCGTTTGATGCTGCGCGTGAAAGTGAAAGATGCGAAGAAAACCACTGAAATGCGTGCTGCGTTGGCCAATGCCGATCAGCCGTTGAGTGAAACCTGGAGCTACCAGTTACCTGCCAATGAATAAGACAACTGAGTATATTGACGCAATGCCGCTTTCGGATATCGAAAAAGCGGCACTGCCGAAAACTGACATTCGCGCCGTTCATCAGGCGCTGGATGCCGAGCACCGTACTTACTCGCGCGAAGATGACTCACCGCAGGGTTCTGTAAAAGCTCGCCTTGAGCAAGCCTGGCCAGACTCTCTGGCCAAAGATCAGTTGATAAAGGATGATGAAGGGCGTGACCAGCTGCAGGCAATGCCGAAAGCGACACGTACTTCAATGTTTCCCGATCCCTGGCGTACTAACCCGGTTGGCCGTTTTTGGGATCGCCTGCGCGGGCGCGATGTCACACCGCGTTATCTTTCTCGTTTGACGAAAGAAGAACAAGAAAGTGAGCAGAAATGGCGTACCGTCGGCACGATCCGCCGTTATACGCTGTTGATCTTAACGCTGGCGCAAACGGTCGTAGCGACCTGGTATATGAAAACGATCCTTCCTTATCAGGGATGGGCATTCATTAATCCAGCAGATATGATGGGGCAGAACCTGTGGGTTTCCTTTATGCAGTTGCTGCCTTATGTGCTGCAGACCGGTATCCTCATTCTGTTTGCCGTGCTTTTTTGTTGGGTATCAGCCGGTTTCTGGACCGCGCTGATGGGCTTCCTGCAGTTGCTGATTGGGCGTGACAAGTACAGTATCTCTGCCTCAACGGTAGGGGATGAGCCGCTGAATCCTGAGCACCGCACTGCGCTAATCATGCCTATCTGTAACGAGGACGTTGACCGCGTATTCGCGGGCCTGCGCGCTACGTGGGAGTCGGTTAAAGCCACGGGGAATGCGGAGCATTTCGATGTTTACATTCTGAGTGACAGCTACAATCCCGATATCTGCGTTGCGGAACAAAAGGCGTGGATGGAGCTGATTGCCGAAGTGCAGGGCGAAGGACAGATTTTCTACCGTCGTCGTCGTCGCCGTGTGAAGCGTAAAAGCGGTAACATTGATGACTTCTGCCGTCGCTGGGGCAACCAGTACAGCTATATGGTGGTGCTGGACGCTGATTCCGTGATGAGCGGAGATTGTCTGACCGGTCTGGTACGCCTGATGGAAGCGAACCCGAATGCCGGGATTATCCAGTCTTCGCCAAAAGCGTCCGGTATGGACACCCTGTACGCGCGCTGCCAGCAGTTTGCTACCCGCGTTTATGGTCCGCTGTTTACCGCCGGACTTCACTTCTGGCAGTTGGGTGAATCGCACTACTGGGGTCATAACGCGATTATTCGTGTGAAACCGTTTATTGAACACTGTGCGCTTGCACCGCTGCCGGGCGAAGGCTCGTTTGCGGGATCGATCCTCTCCCATGACTTCGTGGAAGCGGCATTGATGCGTCGTGCGGGCTGGGGCGTGTGGATTGCTTACGATCTGCCGGGCTCTTATGAAGAGCTGCCACCGAACCTGCTGGATGAGCTCAAGCGTGACCGTCGCTGGTGCCACGGTAACCTGATGAACTTCCGTCTGTTCCTGGTTAAAGGGATGCACCCGGTTCATCGCGCGGTGTTCCTGACCGGTGTGATGTCCTATCTGTCAGCACCGTTATGGTTTATGTTCCTCGCGTTGTCGACCGCATTGCAGGTGGTCCATGCGTTGACGGAACCGCAGTACTTCCTGCAACCACGTCAGCTGTTCCCGGTCTGGCCGCAGTGGCGCCCTGAGCTGGCTATCGCGTTGTTTGCCTCAACGATGGTGCTGTTGTTCCTGCCGAAGCTGCTGAGTATTTTGCTTATCTGGTGCAAAGGCACGAAAGAGTACGGTGGATTTATTCGCGTCACGTTGTCGCTGCTGCTGGAGGTCCTGTTCTCCGTGCTGCTGGCGCCGGTGCGTATGCTGTTCCACACCGTTTTCGTGGTCAGTGCCTTCCTCGGATGGGAAGTGGTGTGGAATTCGCCGCAACGCGATGACGACTCCACTCCGTGGGGCGAGGCGTTTATGCGTCACGGATCTCAGCTGTTGCTGGGCCTGGTGTGGGCAGTAGGGATGGCCTGGCTGGATCTGCGTTTCCTGTTCTGGCTGGCTCCGATTGTCTTTTCACTAATCCTGTCGCCGTTTGTTTCCGTCATTTCCAGTCGTTCAACGGTTGGGTTACGTACCAAACGCTGGAAACTGTTCCTGATCCCGGAAGAGTATTCTCCGCCGAAGGTGCTGGTGGACACGGATAACTATCTGGAGCTGAACCGTAATCGTTCGCTGGATGACGGTTTCATGCACGCTGTGTTTAACCCGTCGTTTAACGCGCTGGCAACGGCAATGGCTACCGCGCGCCATCGTGCGAGTAACGTGCTTGAAATCGCACGTGATCGTCATGTCGAGCAGGCGCTGAATGAAACGCCGGAGAAACTGAATCGCGATCGCCGCCTGGTTCTGTTGAGCGATCCGGTGACTATGGCGCGTTTACATTATCGCGTCTGGAGTTCACCAGATAAGTATTCTTCATGGGTTAATTATTATCAGGGGATCTCCCTGAACCCACTGGCGCTCAGGAAAAAATAAGCGTGTGAAACGTAAAAATACCGGCCTGGAGCCGGTATTTTTTTATACTGAATATAAAAGTCATGAGGTATCCAGTGCGAATACTCGCTGTGGGAATGATGGTCTTTCTTCTGAGCGGATGCGGCAGCATTATTAGCCGGACGATCCCCGGGCAAGGACACGGAAATCAATACTATCCAGGCGTGCAATGGGATGTCCGGGACTCTGCGTGGCGTTATGTCACCCTCCTGGATCTGCCGTTTTCGCTGGTGTTTGATACGTTGCTATTACCGCTCGATATACACCATGGGCCTTACGAGTAACTATCGTTCATCCCATTCATCGGCTGCGGTCTGGCCTTCTTCTGTGTCAAGGGGAGGCTCCAGTTGAAATTCACCCTCATCCCATTCGTGGAGCGTATTTTCCTCCTGCCATTCCTGACGAATATCAATCTCATCATAGTCGCCATCAAAAACGCTTTGTGCCGCTTCACCGCTCAGCATGGGCAAACATTCGCCTTCGCCATCATCTTCGTCGGCAAAAAACTCAGCTTGCCACATGATATCGCCATCCTGTAGCACGTACTTTTGTACGTTCAGCTGCTGGACACTGGCTTCGTCAGATTCAAGGCCTGAATTCTCAGCCAGAAACTCTTCACGGGCTGCATCAATGGCTTCTTCAAGGGTGGGGTATAAGGCATTCATATTCGCATCCTGATCGCATGGGTGATTGGCTTAATAAAAAGATATAGGTGGTGTGGTGAGAACTGTCAAAGCATTCGTTTATCGCGAAGTTTCAGGTATGCAACGGCTTGAAGCATCAGGTGTTTCTTACCATAACCATACGGTTGTGGTGCTTCCTGGAACAACAAAAAAAACGGGGGAACCCTACCGCCAATACGATTCATGAACAGCAAACCTTAAGTTTTTAAGAATCGGTTGGAGTGTATTAAACTCAAGCCGTTATGACAGGAGCACCATGGGTGAGGATGTTATAGTTTAAACGTGGTGATTAAATAGACTGCAAACCATACTTTATGGCGGGTGAAACAATTATAATTCATACAAAATTTTTTATTTTAACTAGTTGAAATTAAAGGGTAAGTATAAAAATGACGCGTGTGAGTATTACGTCTGAAAGTATCGATGTTTGTTTAAGTTAGATATCCATAAATGATATTGTTAATCATTATGCATGTGGTGACTATATTATATATATAGCGAAGTATAAGAGAGCATCCATAATATTTAATGAATAATAACATGCGTTATAAATAAGATTGTCATTATTAAAAAAATGATAAATTATTAATTTGCAAAAAGTAATGACTTAATATATAAAATGCGAAATAGGATTCTGGTCAGGGCTGTTATGGATAATAGTAATTCAAATAATAGCAGGTTGATGAACTTTTACATTACTTGCTTAGTCAGCTATTTTATTGCTGGCATGTGTCTTTCTCAGTATCAGCTAGAAGTGCAGAGTGTACCTCAAACAACATATTTGATAATCATCGTTGGGTTGTTTTTTCTGTACGGCATAATTTTTCTTTTTATGCTTTTTCAATACCTTTGCAGGAAAGATCTAACATACCTGATGATACTAGGAATGGCATTTCTTAGTAATGATATCTATTTTATAGAAACTATATATATCGTTCAGGATTTAATTAATGATAGCGTTTTGATAGAAAAACGCACAAATGATATCGCTATCTTCTATTATTTTAGGCAAGTTAGTTTTATTGCATTGTTTTTTGTATCATTGAAATCTTATAAAGCGACTTCCACAGTTATTGAGACTAAAGAAAGAGAACCATGTTACATAATTATAGCCTTGTTGATTATGCTGGCAATTGCATCCCTTTCGCATAATTTGTCCAGTTATAACGCTGATGTCACGATTGAAATTACCAGTCTCAAAGCTGACAATAAAACGGTGCACTGGCATATTGGCTATATATATTCACTGATTATTGCATGGGGAATGGTTTTGTTGTATCTGGCAGTGAAAACCAAAATGCATGGTATCTTATGGAAAAGCATCGCGTTACTGTGTTGCTCTGCAATCCTGACGAATGTTCTTCTGTTAAGTCTGGATGAATATAGTATGTATATTTGGTATGTCAGTAGGGGAATCGAAGTTATCAGCACCTTATGTATCATATCTATATTAATGTACAACATGTTCATTATTCTTAAGAGAGAGAAGGATTCAGCAATAAAAGATGCGATGACTAAGATATATAACCGGAAGTTATTCTATAAGGCACTGAAATCATCTTTAGTAAAAGGTGCTGTTTGTATAATGATACTGGATATAGATAAATTCAAACGCATCAATGATACTTATGGCCATCAGGAAGGCGACCGCGTTATAAAAAGCATTGTTGATATTGTCAATAAATCGATCAGAGACTCAGACATTTTTGCGAGAATTGGTGGGGAAGAGTTTGGGATCCTGATTAAGTGTAAAGATAACGCTGAAGTAATGTTTGTTGCGGAAAGAATAAGAAAAAATGTTGAAACTGAAACAGCGGTGCCCAATATATATGGCTTGAAAGAGAAAATGACAATCAGCATCGGTGTATATTGTAGTAAATCTGATGATTATTCTGCTGACAAAGTCGTATCATATGCTGATGCTGCGCTGTATGAAGCGAAAAATTCAGGTAGAAATAAAGTAGTTTACTATAACAGCTAGAATAATATTAAGCGTTATTGAGTGTCATGACGTTTAAAAAAGGTGTGTAGCCAGTACGATCAGAATTGTCACGGAGCTCACTCTGCGTATCCCCCTACATTAATCCAATTGATATGTTGGGGGCCCGTTGAGAATGAATACACCAAATCATCCCAGAACCTGAGATCCCCGGCGGCGCAGACTGTTCCATGAGTAGATTGCGTTAAATAACACAACACCAGCGGTGACGCAGAAGACGGCACGGAAGCCATAATTTGCCGATATAGCAGCTCCCATTAACGGCCCTGTAACGTTGCCGATATCACGAAACGACTGGTTGTAACTAAAGATACGCCCGGCGATTTGGTTGGTTGAGTTATACACCAGCAAGGTCTGTACGGCAGGCAGCAATGCGCCATCAGCGGCACCCAGTAAAAAGCGCAGCACGCCTAGCTGCCAGGGCGTCTGGACGAATGACATTGGGATCAGCAGCAGTACGGAGATAACCAATGCAACGATCAGGATCTTCTCCGGACCAATCCTGTCACCCAATTTGCCGAGCTTTGGTGCACTGATTAAGGCCGCAACACCGGGTACAGAGGCAATCATCCCACTGATAAACGCGATATTGCTGACATTACCTGCAAGCTCCCGTACATACAGCGTCAGGATTGGCGCAATGGAGCCGGTTGCAACCTGAATTATCAGGGTAGTGACAAACAAGCTCAGCACCAGCTTTGGATTCTTTAACGACGTCACGACTTCGCGAACGTGCAGCATCTCTTTCTTGCTCACTGGCTGGAAGCGTTCACGGATAAAAAAGAGAGTCAGAATAAAACAGATCAACAGCACCAGGGCTGTGATGAAAAATACAGGGCGCAGACCATACTGATCGGCGAGTAACCCGCCCGCCAGTGGCCCAAGTAAAGCACCGCTGACGCCGCCGGTGGAAAGTGTCCCCAACGCCCAGCCGCTTTTATTGCGTGGCACCTGGGTTGCGATCAGTGCGTTGGCATTAGGAATAAATCCACCGAGCAAACCCAGCAGGGCGCGCAGGATCAAGAATTGCCAGATATTTTGTGCCAGCCCCATCAGCAGCATGACGATGGCCATGCCCAACGCCGAGCGTAACAGCATGATTTTCCGGCCTTTACGATCGGCCAGTCCGCCCCAGAAAGGTGAGGCAATCGCGGAAAACAGGAAGGTGATACTGAATACCAGCCCTGACCACATATTCAGGGCACTGTGACCCGTCACGCCAAGACTCTCGACGTAAAGGGGTAAAAATGGCATGACCAGGCTAAATGCTGCGCCGGTTAAAAAACAGCCCAGCCAGGCAACGGTAAGGTTGCGTTTCCAGTTTATGGGGACATCAGAGGGTGACATAGCGATCCGCAGTGTGATGCGCTGTTTGCGCTATCGAGTAAATATAAATAAGCAGGCTAATTATGCGCCTGGTTGATAGTTGCTGCAATGCGGATAGCAGTTAAACCTAAAAGGGGAGAGAAGGTGTTGCAGCCCACAGGACTGCAACAAAGACTCAGTACAGAGACGGGGAGCCTTCAGGACGTGTCTTGAAGCGGCGATGCAGCCACATGTATTGTTCGGGGGCCATCATGATGCATTTTTCAACGATTTTATTCATCCAGGCCGCCGTTGTTTCAGCATTGTCCAGCGGTGGTGAACACTCAGGTGGCAGCATGATCAATTGATACCCCTTACCGTCAGGTTTGCGGCGGGGAACAAATGGCACCAGGCAGGCATTCGACATTCGTGACAGCATCCATGTTCCGGACGTCGTCGCAGCCTGTTCAACGGCGAACAAAGGCACAAATACGCTGGCGCGAGGGCCGTAGTCGTGATCCGGCGCGTACCAGACCACTTCACCTTTCTTCAACGCTTTAATCATCCCTTTCAGGTCTTTACGATCGAGCATTGATTTATTGGAGCGCATACGCCCCCAGGTTTGTAGCCAGTCGAGCAGAGGATTGTCGTTAGGACGATACACACCAATTCCCGGCTCTTGTAAGCCAAACTGGCGTGCACCCAACTCGAGGGTCAAAAAGTGCAGACCAACTAACAGGATCCCACGCTTTTGTGCCTGAACGTCCCGGATATGCTCCATTCCGATAACTTCAGTCCAGCGTGATATTCGCCTGTCGGACCAAAACCAGGCCATGCCGGTTTCCATTACGCCCATACCGACAGACTCAAAGTTTTTTACCATCATCTGCTGGCGTTCCTGCTCGCTCATTTGCGGGAAGCACAGTTCCAGATTGCGGGAAACAATCTTTGCCCGACGTTTCATCAAACGTAACGCCAGACGGCCTAATGCGCATCCCAATTTATAGATCACTGGGTAGGGTAACTGTACGATTAACCAAAGGATGCCAATTCCCAGCCAGGTTAACCAATAACGCGGATGCAGTAGCGCAGCCGAAAACTTGGGTAAATTCGTCATGTCTATCCTGTCTTCTAACGACCAATTCCCTGTATTGTCGCATTTTTTTGCGCGTATCTAAAATTTACGACGGGAGAACGGTGATTAAACCATCAATTGTTGTTGCATTTTTATCGTGAAGTATGAAATGTAGCGTAAAATGTGTGGATGTAAATTGGCGAAGTTTGCTTTATCATGCCGGCCGATTTTCATTTTTACTGATTGCAGGATACGTACACCATGCCAGTGTTACACAACCGCATTTCGAATGACGCGCTCAAAGCTAAAATGCTGGCGGAATCCGAGCCGCGCACGACGATTTCATTCTATAAATATTTCACCATCGCTGATCCTCAGCAAACGCGTGATGCACTGTATCAACTGTTCACTACGCTGAATGTGTTTGGCCGCGTATATCTTGCACGGGAAGGCATTAACGCACAAATCAGTGTACCGCAAAGTAACGTTGATGCGTTTCGCCAACAGTTATACGCATTTGATCCTGCGTTATCCGGGTTGCGTCTCAATATTGCATTAGATGATGACGGCAAATCTTTCTGGGTTCTGCGCATGAAGGTCCGTGAGCGAATTGTCGCGGATGGCATTGATGATCCTGATTTTGACGCCAGCAACGTGGGTGATTATCTGAAGGCTGCTGAAGTGAATGCCATGCTGGACGATCCGGATGCGGTGTTTATTGATATGCGCAACCACTATGAATATGAAGTGGGTCACTTCGAAAACGCACTGGAGATCCCGGCAGATACCTTCCGCGATCAACTGCCGAAAGCGGTAGAAATGATGCAGGAGCATAAGGATAAAAAAATCGTTATGTATTGTACTGGGGGGATTCGTTGTGAGAAAGCCAGTGCCTGGATGAAACATAACGGGTTTAGCAAAGTCTGGCACATTGAGGGCGGCATTATTGAGTATGCCCGCAAAGCGCGTGAGCAGGGACTGCCTGTGCGTTTTATCGGTAAAAATTTTGTTTTCGATGAACGCATGGGTGAAAGGATCTCTGACGATGTGATTTCGCATTGTCACCAGTGCGGTATCGCATGTGACAGCCATACCAATTGCAAAAACGATGGCTGCCATCTGCTGTTTATACAGTGTCCAGCCTGTGCGCAAAAGTATAAAGGCTGCTGTAGTGAACTGTGTTGTGAAGAGAGCGAACTGCCGGAAGAGGAGCAGCGCCGCCGTCGCGCGGGGCGTGAGAATGGCAATAAGATCTTTAATAAATCGCGTGGTCGTTTAAATACTAAGCTCGGTATTCCCGATCCTGCGCAATAACACGATGCCGGATGGCGGCAAAAGCCTCATCCGGCATCAATAGGACGTTATTTCTGCTGTACGCCTTCCACCGAGATAATTAATTCGACTTCCTGCGAAGCGGGACCAAGATCGGTGGTAATGTTGAAATCCTTCAGCTTTATTTTCCCTTGAGCTTCAAAACCGGCGCGTGTGCCACCCCATGGATCGCCACCCTGGCCCATCAACTTTGCATCCAGAGTTACCGGTTTGGTGACGCCGTTCAGGGTCAGGTTACCGGTGATATCCAAATCATTGCCCTCTTTCTTCACGCTGGTGGACGTAAAGGTAGCCTGCGGGAACTTGCTCACATTGAGGAATTCTGCACTACGCAGGTGTTTGTCACGTTCGGCATGATTGGTATCAACACTGTTGGTGTTGATGGTGACATTGACTTTATCGGCAGCCGGGTTTTTCTCGTCAAAGGTAAATGTGCCGTCGAAGTCTTTAAATGTGCCGTACAGCCAGCTGTATCCCAGATGCTGAATGCGGAAATTAACAAAGGCATGCTGTCCTTCTTTGTCAATTTTGTAATCTGCCGCTACGGCCGACCCGGTGGTGAATAACAGAGAGGCGAGGGTAAGTCCCAGCAGGTTTTTTTTCATTTTTAAGCTCCATAGTCAGATGACGATTTTCCCAACATGCGATTAAGGGTATCGTCGTTATCGATAAAGTGATGTTTCAGGGCCATTAACCCATGCAGAAGTGATAAAACCACCACGGCCCACGCGAGCCACAGGTGCACGCTACCGGCGATGTCGGCTTGTACGCCTGCGTTGGCAAACGTGGCGGGAACATCGAACCAACCAAATACGCTTATTGCTTTACCGTCTGCGGTAGAGATCAGATAGCCACTGATGCCAATAGAAAAAAGTAGGGTATACAGCGTGAGGTGGCCCAATGCCGCTGCAATACGGGTTAAACGGGAATAGCTTTTCAGCGCGGCAGGGGGAGGGGAAACAACCCGCCAGACAATGCGGACAACCAGTCCCATCATCAGCAACACACCGATACTTTTATGCAGTTCAGGCGCCTGGTGATACCAACCATCGTAATAACTGAGTGTTACCATCCATAAACCCAGAGCAAACATGCCATAGACGGCAATAGCGACCAGCCAGTGTAATGCGGCAGACACCACGCCATAGCGCTGTGGACTATTATTGAATTGCATAAATACACCGTTAGATATTTCAGAAGTGAATGAAAATGGCGCGTAAAAGACATTAATGCAACTAATAAATAACAATGGTGATGATATTTGTTTTTATTTCAATAAAATTGATTAATTAAAGGCGCAATCATCAAATCGTTAGTGTGAGTGGCCATTGAGAAGGGCTTGAAAACAAGGAGTGATGAAAGTTATGTTATTCAGTTTATTGCAATGAAATTAAGTAATTATCAGTTTTTGTCAATTAATGTCAGCGCATATAGATTAGAAGAACATAATATATATGACGTCCATAATCGCCAGCAGCGACCATAAAATAATGTAGAGCATGAAATGCTCGCGAATATTATTAACCAGATAGTGAAAGATGCGGCGCATCAATGTTATTCCTGTCATTAAAAATGGCCTCACCAACGAGGCCATTGATCAATTATCGCTTAAAACGGGACAGCCTGAATGGCGTCAGGTCAAAGGCTGACGGTTTACCCTGGGCAAAATCAGCCGCGATTTCGCCCAGTACGGAAGCAAACTTAAAACCGTGTCCGCTGAGTCCGGTAATCACCAGCGTGTTGTCATGGTCTGGCAGCGTATCAATAATGAAGTCTTCATCTGGCGAGTTATCGTAAGTACAGGATGCGCCATGCAGACAACAGCCGATGCCAGGCAAAATAGCGCGCAGGAATGGGAAGGCTTCAGAACCATCGCTGGCGACAGCGGCAAACGGTTTACGTTCCTCAGGTGAATGAATGACCTGTCCGCCGTTATGCCTGCCAATTTTTAACTCGTCATTTTCAGCCGGAAAACCGTAGTATTGATCGCCATTAGGCAGTTCGCCGGTAAATGCCGGGAATTTGTTTTTGACACTGTAGCGCCCGTCAGCCTGATACCATGCGAATACCTTACGCACCGGCTGTATCGGCAGTTCAGGCAATAATGCCTTGACCCAGGTGCCGGCGCTGACGACAACTTTTTTCGCGTGGTAGTCACCATCGGCTGTTGCAACCGTTACGCCATCATTGTGGTGATGAATTGCCGTGACGGGGCATTTAAACAGCTGCGCACAACCTGCCTCTTCAGCCAGGCGGATCCAGGTTTTAATGGCTAGCTCACTGCGTAAAAAACCGGATTCGGCTTCGAACAGCCCGATATAGTTTTCAGGCACGCGAATTTCTGGCCAGCGAGTCATGATGGCAGTTGCATCCAACTGTTCGACATTGAGCTGCCACTGTTTGGCACTTTGCGTCACGGTCGCTAAGAAGGTCGAATCTGCTGGACCCAGGTTGATAACGCCAGAGCGAACAAAAACAGGCTCTTCATTTTGTGCGGAAAGTTCATCCCACAATGTTTGCGCACGTAGCACCAGCGGAACGTATTTTTCACCTTCGCCATACGCATGACGAATTAATCGTGTATCGCCGTGGTGGCTGCCCTGCTGATGTGGTGGCATATGCGTATCGATCATCAGCACCTTCAGACCGGCGCGAGTGGCGTAGTATCCGGCTGCGGCGCCCACGGAACCGCTGCCAATAATGATTAAGTCGTATTTCATCCGCTTCTCTCTGCAATCGCGATAGTATACCTTAAATAATTCGAGTTGCAGGACAAAACGCCCCGGCCGTTTTGAACAGCGCTTGCGCTGGCCCCGAAGGGGCGAGGCCCAGGGATGGGCCGAGTAATAAAGCCAATGCACATGCAACTTGAAGTATGACAGGTATAGCAGAGTAAATAACTGATCCGGAATATTCAACCTGGAAATAAGAAAGGCACCGTGAAGGTGCCTTTTGATGGGGTGATGTATCAGGTTTAATGTCGCTGATACTCATTTACCTGGTAATCGCCTGATTCAATTTTGGCGATTCCGGCTTCTAATATCGAAATAAATTGCCTGGCAACATCAGTGGTTAACCAGAGCGTTTGACCGACTTCAGTCCCATCCGGGTCCGGACGATTCGGGGTCTGGTAGTGCAAACGCAGCATCAGCGCATCGTAGCTATCAACAGTGCTGATGTCCCACCCTACAAGCGGATGAGTCTGAATGACTTCATTATTCTTTTCCATCATGCCCCCTAATTCGTGTTACTAGACAACGGTTTTCGAGGTTCAATGCGTTTTTTTCTGAAGCAACTTCAGTATATCAATAAATAAGGGTATTCATTGAAAATTTAAAGAGGACGGCGCATAAATTTTTTGTTTTCGGTGTTATATGATTAATAAAACAACATGTTATTCATTTTTTTTTAGCATGTTGTGCAATTATTTTGGTGTTTTGATTAAAAGATAATCAAGGTGTTTAATATAAATTATCTGCTAGCGTGGTGAATGCAAGATTGATTTAAAGGACGCATGTGTAAAAAAGCCGGGGCGACCCGGCAAACAAACATCACTGCATATCATTTTTTATTCGTTGATGAACCAGTCATCCGCGCTTTCCCAGGTTTCCTGTAGGATTTCGCTGATGCGTTCTTTGTCCTCTTTTGTTGCGCCAATAACCGACAGATTGTTGGCCGCGGCATAACGAACGGTAACGTTACCTTCGTTATCCGGAAAATGATGATGAATACGGCGGGAGAGTTCATCTGCCAGCGCGTCGATAGCACCGGCAGGTAAAGGTGAAGTTTTGGCAATAGTGACTTCAATACGCATAATAGCCCCCTGTTGTTTATACTGGTTATTTATACAGTTAACTGCGCCAGTTGACAACAGTGGGCTACACTTTTTTAGCGTTTTACTGACCAGCGTACCGTTTCACCGCCAAGGAACGGCACCAGCGTATCGTTTTCCAACGCGATGTTCTCCGGGACCTGGTGCTCCACGCGTTCCAGCTCAATAAAGGTCTCATTCACCGGCAAACCATAGAACTGTGGGCCATTGAGTGAGCAGAAGGCCTCGAAATGGTCCAGCGCGTTCATCTCTTCGAACACAGTGGCATAGCTGCCCAGCGCGGTCGGCGCATTAAAGCAGCCCGCACAGCCGCAACTGGACTCTTTACGATGACGCGCATGCGGTGCGGAGTCGGTACCCAGGAATGCACGACTGAATCCGCTGGCAACCAGTTCACGCAGCGCCTGTTGGTGAACGTTACGTTTGAGTATTGGCAGGCAGTACAGATGCGGGCGAATTCCACCGACCAGCATATGGTTGCGGTTAAACATTAAATGCTGCGGTGTGATGGTTGCTGCAAGAAGCTCATTGCCCTCGCGAACGTATTCGGCGGCATCTTTGGTCGTGATATGTTCAAACACCACTTTTAGCGCGGTTAAACGCTGACGCAAGGGATCCATCACCGTTTCGATGAAACGTGCTTCGCGATCGAAAATGTCGATATCAGCGTGCGTCACTTCACCATGCACCAACAGTGGCATCCCCAATTTTTCCATGCGCTCCAGTACCGGCATAATGGCATCGACTGAGGTTACACCATGTGTAGAGTTGGTTGTTGCATTGGCGGGATAAAGTTTCGCGGCGGTGAAGACGCCTTCGTTGAATCCACGCTCAAGTTCATTAGGATCCAGCGTGTCCGTTAAGTAGCAGGTCATTAACGGAGTAAAGCTATGTCCGGCGGGTACAGCGCCCAGAATGCGCTGACGGTACGCAATGGCCGCATCAACTGTCGTGACCGGCGGAGCGAGGTTTGGCATAACAATCGCGCGACCATAAATTTCACTGGTATAAGGCACGACAGTTTTCAACATGTCGCCATCGCGAAGGTGAAGGTGCCAGTCGTCTGGGCGGCGGATCTTTAAAACCTGGGATGGTGCAGTCATCAATATGCTCCGGCTGAGGATAGTCTTTTTTGCCGGAAACAAAGGATAAGCGGAAACGTTTTCGTTTGCACGAAAAAAAGGACGCATTAGCGCCCTGTTGTTTATTAATCGGTGAACGGGATAATGATTTCGCCCGGTTTAACCTCAATCCCTTTCGCCAGTTTTTTCGCCAACGCTTCGCCTTTGCTGCTATCTTCACGCAAAATATAGGCCGGTTGCTGGTTAAAGTAATTGCGCAGCGACTGATTTAAGTAGGGCATCAGAGTTTGCAGTACAGATTGCATTTTCTCTGGTGTGACGGTCGCATCGACCACTTCCATTTCTTGCAGATAAATCGCGCCTTTTTCTTTATTGAAGACTGGCAATGCTTTTAACTTCAACTTCATGGTCGCTTTCTGACTACCAAAAAGGGAATTCATATCCAGATTGGCATCGCCTGTCAGAGTCACTTTATTCGGTTCTTCTCGACCAATCTGGCTGGCGAGATTGGTCAGTACGATATGGGCTTCAGCAACGCCAGGCAGACCAATATCTCTCGAGAAGTCGTTATGCTTTGCCAGTGCCTGATTAATCTCTTGCTCGCTAACCGTGTATTGTGTGAGTTGATTACAACCAACCAACAGGCCGCTGACAATCAGTGCAGCAGCAAAAAAAAACTTTTTCATGGGGTTCCTCAACATGATGCTTGTGGCGTAATCGTGACACAAAGCAGCATCCAGCACCAGCGGCCCGGACACCAGCAGAAAAAACTGAAATTGAGTCCGGGACGCCTGGTCAGCTATCAGGCATCAGGTTCCAGCATGCCGCGTGACGGGCGTTTATGGCTAAACTGCCAACCCAGCGCGAGGAAGGTGATAAAGCCGATAATGCCGAGCATCATCCACGGGAGCTCTGGCTGTGACAGTGCTTTACCCATGTCAAACAGCCAGCCGCCACCGATATAACCGATGGCACCGCCGATGGCTAACCCGAGGCGGCTAAAGCCCATGTAACTGCCCCGTGCGCGCGCATTTGCCAACGACGCGCTCAACGTCTCGCGTGCCGGTTCGGCGATGATAGAACCGATATAGAAGGTGCAAATCAGGGTGAAAAGCTGCTGTAAATTCCCGACCAGACCGATGGGCATCATGCTAAGAGACATGATCAGCAGGCCTGCCATCAGCCGATGTTCAAGACGAAAACGTTTTTCACTCCAGCGGGCGATAGGGTAGAGCAGCGTTAAAGAGAGACACGCTTCGATGGCATACATCCACTTCACGGCGGCTGGCGAACCGGCAATGTCATTAACCATAATCGGCAGCATCAACATAACCTGTACCGCCAGCATGTAATACCCCGCCAGCGTCAGGACATAGGTGACAAATCGTTTGTCATGCATCACATGACTCATGCCTTCGCGCACGGGAATCTTCACGGTGGATAGCTTCCATGCCGGAAGCAGCCATGCGTTAAACGCGGCGCACAGAACGAACAAAATCGCACCTGTGGCGCAGACCAGGCGGAAATCGTACTGTAACAGCCAACTGCCGAGTAATGCGCCAACAACGGCACCGGCACTGTCCTGCATCATCAGAATAGAAAAAAAACGCCCGCGCTTTTCCGGGCGGATCAGTTTGACCACCAGTGCCGAGCGGGGCGGGTCGAATAACGTACCGCCTAAGCCGGAGAGGAAACAGGAGAACCACAATAGCCAGGGTTCGTGCGCAATCCCCATCGTGGCGAATCCGGCGGCACGCATCAGCATGCCGGTCACAATCATCGGTTTGGCACCAAAGCGGTCAGCAATTGCGCCGCCAAAAATCCCCAGACCTTGCTGGATAAATTGGCGCAATCCAAGTGCGATACCGACCATCACGGCGGCCCAGCCCATTTGGTCGACGAAACGGATAGAGATCAGTGGGAAAACGACAAAGAAACCCAGCACGACCAGCATATTATCGATGAGCAGGAAATATTTACCCAGGCTCCTTGCCTGCGAGACTTGCGACATTTCCCCTCCAGGGAAAAAACTCGTCACTCGGTGGAGAGTTTAAAAGATAAGCACCTTCTATTCTGCGGTGTCGTTTGCGCTTTTCCCACCCTTGGCGGGACAATATTTTTTTATCAAAAGTCAGTCTTGATAGAGAGTTTTCATCAAAATGTGTGAATAATTCAAAAAATGGCATTTTGCTCTTTTCACACGGTGTATTTGCACAGGTATAGTAATGCGAATTGCGTATTGAAGACGTTACGGGAAGGAGTAGGTATAGAATGTTTGGCTATCGCAGTAACGTGCCAAAAGTGCGCTTAACCACGGATCGTCTGGTCGTGCGTTTGGTGCATGAGCGTGATGCCTGGCGTCTGGCAGATTATTACGCAGAGAATCGTCATTTCTTAAAGCCCTGGGAACCTATCCGCGATGAAAGCCACTGCTACCCCTCTGGCTGGCAGGCGCGTCTGAGCATGATCTCTGAATTTCATAAACAAGGCACGGCCTGGTATTTCGCGCTGCTCGATCCTGATGAAAAAGAAATTATCGGCGTAGCGAACTTCTCGAACGTGGTGCGCGGATCTTTCCACGCTTGCTATCTCGGTTATTCCATTGCGCAGAAGTGGCAAGGGCAGGGGCTGATGTACGAAGCCCTGACCGCCGCTATTCGTTATGTGCAGCGGACGCAACATATTCACCGCATTATGGCGAACTACATGCCACACAATAAGCGTAGCGGCGATTTGCTGGCGCGACTCGGCTTTGAGAAAGAAGGGTATGCAAAAGACTATCTGCTGATTGATGGACAGTGGCGCGATCATGTGCTGACGGCGTTGACCACATCAGAATGGACCCCCGGTCGCTAAGTTTCAGGCGCACGGCCTGAATAATGGAGAAGACGATGAAATACGAATTAACCGCCACCGAAGCCCGTGTGATTGGCTGCTTATTAGAAAAGCAGGTTACTACACCGGAACAATATCCCCTTTCCGTGAATGGTGTGGTGACCGCGTGTAATCAAAAAACCAACCGTGAACCGGTGATGAATCTATCGGAAGCCGACGTGCAGGATCAGCTTGATAACCTGGTAAAAAGGCATTTTCTGCGTACGGTGAGCGGCTTTGGTAATCGCGTGACCAAATACGAACAGCGGTTCTGTAATTCAGAGTTTGGCGATCTTAAGCTTAGCGCGGGTGAAGTGGCACTGATTACCACGCTGTTACTCCGTGGCGCTCAGACACCGGGTGAATTGCGTAGCCGCGCATCCCGAATGTATGAGTTCAGCGATATGGCGGAAGTGGAGTCGACGCTGGAGAAGCTGGCGACCCGGGAAGACGGTCCTTATGTGATTCGCCTGGCGCGTGAACCTGGGAAACGAGAAAGTCGTTATATGCACCTGTTTTGTGGCGAGGTTGATGAGTTACTCGCCGCGGCAGATGAACCGCAGGCGGCGCCTGGAGATTTGCAGGCGCGTGTTGAAGCGCTGGAAACCGAAGTGGCAGAGTTGAAACAGCGGCTCGATTCGTTATTGGCACACCTGGGAGACTGACGTGGGAAAATTGCGTATTGGCGTAGTCGGGTTAGGAGGCATCGCGCAAAAGGCATGGTTGCCTGTGTTGGGTGCATCTGTGGACTGGACGCTGCAGGGCGCATGGTCCCCCTCGCGGGAAAAAGCGCAGCGTATTTGTGAAACCTGGCGAATGCCATACGTTGATTCCGTACAGAATTTAGCGGCAACCTGCGATGCTGTTTTCGTTCATTCCAGTACCGCCACTCACTACGCCGTAGTGAGTGAGTTGTTGAATGCCGGCGTTCATGTTTGCGTGGACAAGCCGCTGGCAGAAAATCTGCGCGAAGCTGAACAACTGGTGGAGCTAGCGGCGCGGAAAAAACTGACGCTAATGGTTGGATTTAATCGCCGCTTTGCGCCGCTGTATCAGGATCTAAAGGCGCAGTTGGTCAATGCGGCGTCTGTCCGTATGGACAAGCACCGTACGAACAGCGTCGGGCCGCACGATCTGCGTTTTACGCTGCTGGATGATTACCTGCATGTGGTAGACACCGCGCTGTGGCTGGCAGGAGGAAAGGTTCAACTTAATGGCGGCACGCTGTTAACAAATGACATCGGTGAAATGCTTTATGCTGAACATCATTTTTCTGCCGATCAGCTACAGATAACCACCAGTATGCACCGCCGTGCTGGTAGCCAGCGCGAGTGTATCCAGGCCGTGACGGAGGGTGGCTTGATTGATGTAACGGATATGCGGGAATGGCGCGAAGAGCGCGGGCAGGGGGTGGTACATAAGCCCATTGCTGGATGGCAAACTACGCTAGAACAACGTGGGTTTGCCGGATGCGCACGCCATTTTATAGCCTGTGTACAAAATCAGACGGTTCCTGAGACGGCGGGCGAGCAGGCGATTCTGGCGCAGCGTGTGGTTGATAAACTGTGGCGGGAGGCGATGGCGGAATAACCCCCTGTAACATCTGGCGGTAGTAATTCACGGTAATCCAGGTACTATATGCCCACTCAAAAAACACCTCTTTTCAAGCTATAGACCAGTTTGTCAGCCTGATAAGACGCTTTAGCGTCGGCATCAGGCCCTGCGACATTGCCGGATGAGGGCTCAACGCCTTCTCCGGCCAATGGACTGGCTATGCGGGGTTCTGCCTCAGAGTCTGGAATACAACATAGATGAATTTATTAAAATCGCTGGCAGCCGTCAGCTCGATGACGATGTTCTCACGTGTGCTGGGTTTTGCGCGTGACGCGATTGTCGCCAGAATCTTTGGCGCAGGGATGGCGACCGACGCCTTTTTTGTGGCATTCAAACTTCCTAACCTGCTGCGCCGCATTTTTGCTGAGGGAGCGTTCTCTCAGGCGTTTGTACCGATTCTTGCCGAATACAAAAGTAAGCAGGGCGAAGACGCCACCCGCGTGTTTGTCGCCTATGTTTCTGGTCTATTGACGCTGGCGCTGGCCGTCGTCACGGTGGCCGGGATGCTTGCTGCGCCGTGGGTGATAATGGTCACCGCGCCAGGGTTTGCTGATACTGCAGATAAGTTCACACTGACCACCCAACTGCTGCGAATAACCTTTCCTTATATTTTGCTGATTTCGCTGGCCTCACTGGCTGGTGCAATCCTTAACACATGGAATCGCTTCTCCATTCCAGCGTTTGCGCCGACGTTTCTGAATATCAGCATGATTGGTTTTGCGCTGTTTGCCGCGCCTTATTTCCATCCGCCGGTGCTGGCGCTGGCGTGGGCTGTCACCGTGGGCGGTGTGCTGCAACTGGTTTATCAGCTTCCACATTTGAAGAAAATTGGCATGCTGGTACTGCCGCGTGTCAACTTCCGCGATGAAGGTGCGATGCGCGTCGTGAAGCAAATGGGGCCGGCGATCCTTGGGGTCTCTGTCAGCCAGATTTCTCTCATCATCAATACGATTTTTGCCTCGTTTCTGGCCTCCGGCTCGGTGTCATGGATGTACTATGCCGACCGCCTGATGGAGTTTCCGTCCGGTGTTTTGGGGGTGGCGCTGGGGACAATCCTGCTGCCGTCACTGTCCAAAAGTTTTTCCAGCGGTAATCATGATGAGTATTGCCGCCTGATGGACTGGGGGCTGCGCCTGTGCTTTCTGCTGGCGTTACCCAGTGCCGTGGCATTGGGGATCCTGGCGAAACCGCTGACGGTGTCGCTGTTCCAGTACGGAAAATTTACCGCGTTTGATGCGGCGATGACCCAGCGCGCGCTGGTGGCGTATTCGGTCGGGCTGATTGGTATTATCGTCGTGAAAGTATTGGCGCCTGGTTTTTACTCGCGTCAGGATATTAAAACGCCGGTAAAAATTGCCATTGTAACGCTGATTCTGACCCAGGTGATGAACCTGGCGTTTATCGGGCCGTTGAAGCATGCCGGACTGTCGTTGTCGATCGGTTTGGCGGCGTGTCTGAATGCTTCGCTGCTCTACTGGCAACTGCGCAAACAGAAAATATTCACCCCACAGCCGGGCTGGGCCTGGTTCCTGACGCGTCTGCTGATTTCAGTGCTGGTGATGTCTGCTGCGCTGGTAGGGATGCTTTACATGATGCCGGACTGGTCACAGGGGACAATGGTGTGGCGTGTGATGCGTCTGATGGCGGTGGTGGTCGTGGGAATCGTTGCCTACTTTGCCGCTCTTGCTGTGCTGGGCTTTAAAGTGAAAGAGTTTGTTCGCCGGACGGCGTAATGGACATCCTATGCCGGATGGCGGCGCAACGCCGCATCCGGCCAACAGAATAGCGTTGCCTGATAAGCACAATGCCATCAGGCAATGATCAAATAGAGAATTTTTTCCCGCCGCGATGTGCCGCAGAGGTCTGGCCGTTTGCGCCATACAGCGTCGGCTCCTGGTGCGGTTTCAGCACTTGAATTGCCTGTTGATTGCGTTCGATCTGCCCTTCGAGCAGCCAACCATTGTGTTGGTTGAGATCGCGCAAATGCTGTGTCTTCTTCGTGATTGTCTGCCAGCGCTCGGCAATCTCATCATTGGCGCTGCGCGAGGCATCATTTTCCAGGCGGCGCTGCTGTTCCAGATAATCGAGGGTGGCCAGCAAAGAACTTTTTTCTTCTGTAATTCGCTGTAGCTGGCTACCGTTGATCTGCCCTGCAGAAAGCTGATGCTGCTCAGCATCCATCACCGTTTTCAGGTCATTGAGGACGGCCGTCATCTGATCAAGTATTTCTGACAAACGAGTCATACTTTATTTACTCTGTAGGTAGCTCTGTGCCTCGCGGATCAGCGAGTCGGCAATTTTTCCGGTATCCATTTTCAGCTCGCCGTTACGGATCGCGGTTTTCAGCGCTTCGACACGTTCCATGTTGATGTCATTGGTGCCGGGCTGCATCAGTTTGGCCTGAGCGTCACTCAGCATTACGCTGGTGCTGTTTGTCGTCGCTGTTTTTTCCTTCCGCGCTTTTTGTACCGGCGAGTCGCTGGTTTCGCGTGGCTGGACAGTGCTTACTGGCTTCAATGGTGAGGTACGATCAATACTCATTTTTTCTATCCTCATCGAGGGGTTACGCTATAGCGACCCGCTTTAATCATTGGTTGATTATCTATCGGCACTCGCTAAAAAATCTTTAACCTATTATAGGTTAATAAGAATATTCCCATCAGAATCGACGATTCCACTCACCACCTGACCAGAAATCATCCGCACCCGTGCGTTTTGCGCGACGGCTGCATTGTTGAGCGCTTTACCTTCGGCATTGACCCGAAAGCCGTCTCCGTTGGCGATAACCATCACGCGTTGACCCGCTTTTATCCGCCACGCCTGGCGCAACATTGTGAGCTGGATTGGCTGACCGGGAACCAGGTCGCGCAGGCTCACGGCATCCTGAACCTGATTAACGTCCAGTACGGCGCGTGGCGGCAGTTGATCCAAACGACCACGTTTTAGCGTTACGCTGGCCGCGTTCAGTGCGCTTCCTCGGGCAACAGGGGCCGCTGCGACAACATAGTTGCCGGTGGCTTGCACCGTGACCTGCAGGTAGCGCTTTTCATTGGCGCAGCGGGCCAGTACGTTCACGTTACCCCACAGTTTCGCACTGCCGGACACGCTCAGCGCAGGCTGGTCACAGCTGGGCTGCAAGTTTGGCGGCGTACGGACAGTGACGACCACCTCATCGCTAAACCCGGCCAGGCGCTGGGAAAACCACGCGGTTAACTGCGAATTCAGGTCTTGTGCCAGCGTCATAGGGCTGAACAGCAGTGCTGCCACAACTATTCCACGTTTAAACGTTTGCATCAAAACCTCGCGCTTTTTCAGGTAGTGGCAGGATTCTACCTGTGTGACGCAGTCATCAACGCAACAAATAGCGACGCATTTTGCGTTTATTCCGGCGATAACGCGCGCGTGATGGGATTTAAGCTGTCGGCTGAATTTTGTCATTTGCGGAGGAGATATGCTCGATAAGCTCGACGCCGCCTTACGTTTTCAACAGGAAGCGCTGAATTTGCGCGCCCAACGCCAGGAAATATTAGCGGCCAACATTGCCAATGCCGACACGCCAGGGTATCAGGCGCGCGACCTGGATTTCGCCAGTGAATTAAAAAAAGTCATGGTGCGCGGGCGGGAAGAAACGGGCGGTGTTTCGTTGACGCTGACCTCTGCACAACACATTCCTGCCCAGACTGTCTCGGCTCCTTCTACGGAGTTGCTCTATCGCATTCCTGACCAGCCGTCTCTGGATGGCAACACGGTGGATATGGACAGGGAGCGTACGCAGTTTGCGGATAACAGCCTGAAGTACCAGATGGGGCTTACCGCGTTAGGTGGGCAAATCAAGGGCATGATGAACGTGCTGCAAGGAGGGAACTAACCCGTGGCGTTGCTCAATATTTTTGATATCGCAGGTTCTGCGCTGACGGCTCAGTCTCAGCGTCTGAACGTGGCTGCCAGCAACATGGCGAACGCCGATAGCGTGACCGGACCTGATGGTCAGCCGTATCGCGCAAAGCAGGTTGTTTTTCAGGTCGATGCAGCGCCAGGCGCAGCAACCGGTGGCGTAAAAGTTTCTGACGTCATTGAAAGTCAGGCGCCGGACAAGCTGGTTTATGAGCCGGGCAATCCGCTGGCGGATGCGAATGGCTACGTAAAAATGCCGAATGTCGACGTGGTCGGCGAGATGGTTAACACCATGTCTGCTTCACGCAGCTATCAGGCAAACGTTGAAGTGCTCAATACCGTAAAAAGCTTGATGCTTAAAACGCTGACGCTGGGCCAGTAAAGGAGGCGCACATGTCCGTTGCTGTAAAAATGAATGACCCGAGTACGTCGGGTGTTAATGCTGCCACTGGCAAAAGTTCGCTGACAGGGAGCAACGCGGCCGATCTGCAAAGCAGCTTTCTGACGCTTCTGGTCGCGCAGTTGAAAAACCAGGATCCGACCAACCCGTTGCAAAACAATGAGTTGACTACCCAGTTAGCGCAAATCAGTACCGTAAGCGGCATTGAAAAATTGAATACCACGCTGGGATCGATCTCCGGGCAGATCGATAGCAGCCAGTCGTTGCAGGCCAGTACTCTGATTGGTCATGGCGTCATGATCCCGGGAACCACCATTCTGACCGGTAAAGGTGCGGAAGAAGGGGCAACGACGACCACGACACCGTTTGGCGTTGAGCTGCAGCAACCGGCAGATAAGGTTACCGCAACCATTACCGATAAAGACGGCAAGGTGGTACGCACCATTGATATTGGCGGGTTGAAAGCGGGCGTTCACACCTTTACCTGGGATGGCACCATGACGGACGGCACGGATGCGCCGAGCGGTTCGTATAACGTTTCGATTGCGGCCAGCAACGCCGGAACGCAACTTGTGGCGCAGCCTCTACAGTTTGCGCTGGTGCAGGGTGTTATCCGCAGTAACGGCGGTAATACGCTGGACCTGGGCACCTATGGAACCACCACCCTCGACGAAGTACGGCAGATAATTTAAGCCTTCACACTTATCAGGAGTAAGTCATGGCCTTTTCACAAGCGGTCAGCGGTCTGAACGCTGCAGCGACCAACCTCGATGTCATTGGTAACAACATCGCCAACTCCGCCACCTACGGTTTTAAATCCGGCACGGCATCCTTTGCCGACATGTTCGCCGGTTCTAAAGTGGGTCTGGGCGTTAAAGTTGCGGGTATTACCCAGGACTTTACCGATGGTACCACCACCAACACTGGACGTGGCCTGGATGTGGCTATCAGCCAGAACGGTTTTTTCCGTATGGTTGACAGCAATGGTTCTGTTTTCTTCAGCCGTAACGGTCAGTTCAAGCTCGATGAAAACCGCAATATCGTTAACATGCAGGGACTGAAACTGACGGGCTATCCGGCGACCGGTACGCCGCCGACAGTTCAGCAAGGTGCGAACCCAGGGCCGATCACGATCCCTAATACATTGATGGCGGCACAGGCAACCAGCAAGGCCTCAATGCAGATCAACCTGAACTCATCGGATAAAATCCCGACAACGACAAAGTTCGATCCGAAAGATGCTGACAGCTATAACAAAAAAGGCCCTGTTACCGTTTATGACAGCCTGGGCAATGCCCACGAAGTTAACGCCTATTTTGTAAAACAGCCTGATAACAAATGGGCTGTCTATACCATTGATAGCAGCGATCCGAAGGCTGCTGTACCAACCGCACCAACGTCCACGCTGGAATTTGATACCAATGGGGCGCTAACCGGCGGCGGTACATTCAATATCACCACAGCTGCGCTCAATGGCGCACCTGCCGTCACCTTCGCAATGAGTTTCCAGAACTCCATGCAGCAGAACACCGGTGCAAACAACATTGTTGCCACTAACCAGGACGGCTACAAACCAGGCGATCTGGTGAGCTACCAGATTAACAATGACGGTACCGTAGTCGGTAACTACTCCAACGAACAGAAACAGGTTTTGGGACAGATCGTGCTGGCAAACTTTGCCAACAACGAAGGTCTGGCATCTCAGGGCGATAACGTCTGGGCGGCAACGCAGGCCTCCGGTGTGGCACTGCTGGGTACCGCGGGTACGGGGAACTTCGGCAAACTGACCAACGGTGCGTTGGAAGCCTCTAACGTGGATTTGAGTAAAGAACTGGTGAATATGATCGTCGCTCAGCGTAACTATCAGTCGAATGCGCAGACCATCAAAACCCAGGATCAGATCCTTAACACACTGGTCAACCTGCGCTAAGCGCCTGACGGGATGGCTTAATGGATCACGCAATATATACCGCCATGGGCGCGGCCAGTCAGACGCTGAATCAACAGGCGGTGACGGCCAGCAACCTGGCAAATGCCTCCACACCGGGTTTTCGTGCTCAGCTCAACGCGCTGCGTGCGGTTCCCGTAGAAGGGCTTTCGCTGCCAACGCGTACGCTGGTGGTCGCCTCCACGCCTGGAGCTGACATGACGCCAGGCCAGATGGATTATACCTCCCGTCCGCTGGATGTGGCTTTGCAGCAGGATGGCTGGTTGGCTGTGCAGACCGCTGATGGCCGCGAAGGATACACCCGCAATGGCGCAATTCAGGTGAGTCCAACCGGTGAACTGACCATTCAGGGACATCCGGTGATTGGCGAAGCTGGGCCGATAGCGGTACCGGAAGGGTCGGAAGTGACTATCGCCGCTGACGGAACGATTTCGGCGCTCAACCCAGGCGATCCCGCGAATACGGTGGCGCCAGTAGGACGTCTGAAGCTGGTTAAAGCGACGGGAAGTGAAGTGCAACGTGGTGATGACGGTATGTTCCGTCTGAGTGCGGCAGCGCAGGCTACCCGGGGACCGACACTGCAAGCCGACCCCAGCATCCGCGTGATGTCGGGCGTACTGGAAGGCAGTAACGTCAAACCGGTTGCGGCGATGAGCGATATGATCGCCAGCGCTCGCCGTTTCGAAATGCAGATGAAGATTATCAGTAGCGTGGATGATAACGCGGGCCGCGCCAACCAACTGCTGTCGATGAGTTAATACAGGACATTTTATGATCAATTCATTATGGATCGCCAAAACCGGCCTGGACGCGCAGCAAACCAACATGGATGTGATTGCCAACAACCTGGCAAACGTCAGTACTAATGGTTTTAAACGCCAGCGTGCGGTGTTTGAAGATCTGCTGTACCAGACGATTCGCCAGCCTGGCGCTCAGTCTTCTGAACAGACAACGCTGCCGTCTGGTTTGCAGATTGGTACCGGTGTGCGTCCGGTTGCGACCGAACGTTTACATAGCCAGGGTAACCTGTCGCAGACCAACAACAGTAAAGATGTGGCGATTAAAGGCCAGGGGTTTTTCCAGGTCATGCTGCCAGATGGCACGTCAGCCTATACCCGTGATGGCTCTTTCCAGGTGGATCAGAACGGTCAGTTGGTAACGGCGGGTGGTTTTCAGGTGCAGCCTGCAATCACTATCCCGGCTAACTCGCTCAGTATCACTATTGGGCGCGACGGGATTGTCAGTGTCACCCAGCAGGGTCAGGCTGCTCCAGTTCAGGTAGGGCAGCTCAACCTGACGACCTTCATGAATGATACCGGTCTGGAAAGTATTGGTGAGAATCTGTACACCGAAACGCAATCGTCCGGTGCACCGAACGAAAGCACGCCGGGGCTGAACGGTGCGGGCCTGTTGTACCAGGGTTATGTGGAAACCTCTAACGTCAACGTGGCGGAAGAACTGGTCAACATGATCCAGGTTCAACGTGCTTATGAAATCAACAGTAAAGCGGTATCGACCACCGATCAGATGCTGCAGAAACTGACGCAACTCTAAAGTGACGTCCGGTGGGGTGAAAGCCTCACCGGCGTACTGATTTTGAAGATGAAGGCAATGCGAAAATACGCGCTTCACCCATACCCGATTTTGGCCCTGCTGGTGGTTTCACTGACAGGATGCGCCTGGATCCCGGCCACTCCGCTCGTGCAGGGCGCGACGACTGCCCAGCCAGTTCCAGGCCCGACGCCGGTGGCGAATGGATCAATATTTCAGTCTGCGCAGCCGATTAATTATGGCTACCAGCCGTTATTTGAAGACCGCCGTCCGCGCAATATTGGCGATACGTTGACTATCGTATTGCAGGAAAACGTCAGCGCGAGCAAAAGCTCCTCGGCGAATGCCAGTCGTGATGGCAAAACTAACTTTGGGTTTGACACGGTACCACGTTATCTGCAGGGGTTATTTGGCAACGAGCGTGCCGACGTAGAGGCTTCTGGTGGCAACTCGTTTAACGGTAAAGGCGGCGCGAACGCCAGAAATACCTTCAGCGGTACGCTGACCGTAACGGTCGATCAGGTACTGGTGAATGGCAACTTACATGTCGTGGGTGAAAAACAGATCGCCATTAATCAGGGCACTGAATTCATTCGCTTCTCCGGGGTGGTTAACCCGCGCACCATCAGTGGCAGTAACTCCGTACCGTCAACGCAGGTTGCGGACGCGCGGATTGAGTACGTCGGCAACGGCTACATCAATGAAGCGCAAAATATGGGCTGGTTGCAGCGTTTCTTCCTTAACTTGTCGCCGATGTAAGCGAGGTCTCCAGTGTTTAAAACTTTTGTTGGAATGGTACTGGTGTTGGTAACCGCCTTCGCGCATGCCGACCGTATTCGAGACCTGACCAGCGTGCAGGGCGTGCGGGAAAACTCGCTGATTGGTTATGGGCTGGTGGTCGGGCTGGATGGTACGGGTGACCAGACTACCCAGACGCCATTTACGACACAAACGCTCAACAACATGCTGTCGCAGTTGGGGATCACCGTGCCCACCGGCACCAATATGCAGCTGAAAAACGTGGCAGCGGTAATGGTCACCGCGCAGTTCCCGGCCTTTGGTCGTCAGGGGCAAACCATTGACGTGGTGGTCTCTTCCATGGGGAACGCTAAAAGCCTGCGCGGCGGTACGCTGCTGATGACTCCGCTGAAAGGGGTCGATAGCCAGGTATATGCGTTGGCGCAGGGGAATATTCTGGTTGGCGGTGCAGGCGCGGCTGCGGGTGGCAGCAGCGTGCAGGTAAACCAGCTCAATGGCGGACGTATTACCAACGGCGCGACCATCGAACGCGAATTACCCAGCCAGTTCGGCGGTGGTAACACCATTAATTTGCAGCTGAATAATGAAGATTTCACCATGGCGCAGCAAATTACCGACACCATTAACCGCTCGCGCGGTTTTGGCAGCGCAACGGCGCTGGATGCCCGGACGATCCAGGTGCGGGTGCCAAGCGGCAACAGTTCGCAGGTGCGCTTCCTCGCCGACATTCAGAATATGGAGGTGAACGTCACGCCGCAGGACGCGAAGGTAATTATTAACTCGCGTACGGGATCGGTGGTCATGAACCGCGAGGTAACGCTGGACAGCTGTGCCGTGGCGCAAGGCAACCTGTCGATTACGGTTAACCGCCAGGCGAATGTTAGCCAGCCGGATACACCGTTTGGCGGTGGGCAAACTGTAGTGACGCCACAAACGCAGATCGATCTGCGCCAGAGCGGTGGTTCGTTGCAGAGCGTGCGTTCCAGCGCCAACCTGAACAACGTCGTACGTGCATTGAATGCGCTGGGGGCAACACCGATGGACCTGATGTCTATCCTGCAATCCATGCAAAGTGCGGGTTGTCTGCGCGCCAAACTGGAAATCATCTGATGATTGGTGATAGCAAACTGCTGACCAGCGCAGCCTGGGATGCACAATCACTGAACGAACTGAAAGCGAAAGCGGGTCAGGATCCGGCGGCAAATATCCGCCCGGTCGCCCGCCAGGTTGAAGGGATGTTCGTGCAGATGATGCTGAAAAGTATGCGCGAGGCGTTGCCAAAAGACGGTGTCTTTAGCAGCGACTCCACGCGTTTATACACCAGCATGTATGACCAACAGATCGCCCAGCAGATGACCGCAGGAAAAGGTCTGGGGCTGGCAGAAATGATGGTCAAGCAGATGACGCAAGGACAGGGGCAACCTGCGGATGATGCGCCGCAGGTACCGATGAAATTCTCGCTGGAAACGGTGACCAGCTATCAAAATCAGACGCTGACGCAACTGGTGCGTAAAGCGATGCCCAGAACCACAGAAAGCAATGATGAGCCACTGTCGGGTGACAGCAAAGACTTCCTGGCTCAACTTTCGCTGCCGGCAAAACTGGCCAGTCAGCAGAGTGGGGTTCCTCATCATCTGATTCTGGCGCAGGCTGCGCTGGAGTCCGGGTGGGGGCAACGACAAATTCGACGGGAGAATGGCGAGCCGAGCTTTAACATTTTTGGTGTGAAAGCCTCGGGAAGCTGGAAAGGGCCGACCACTGAAATCACCACCACCGAATACGAAAACGGTGAGGCGAAAAAAGTGAAAGCGAAATTCCGTGTTTATAGCTCTTATCTTGAAGCACTGTCGGATTATGTCGGTCTGATATCCCGCAATCCGCGTTACGCCGCGGTGACCGGTGCCGCGACCGCTGAGCAGGGTGCCCAGGCATTGCAGAATGCGGGTTACGCCACTGACCCTAACTATGCGCGCAAATTAACCAGCATGATCCAGCAGCTAAAATCGATGAGCGAAAAGGTGAGTAAAACCTACAGCACGAACCTCGATAATCTCTTTTAAATAGCTCAAGTCTGCTGACCTGCTGCCGATAATACCGAGTATTGAAGGATTACAAGGAACCTCCATGTCCAGCTTGATTAATAACGCGATGAGTGGACTCAGCGCAGCGCAGGCCGCGTTGAACACTGCCAGTAATAACATCTCCAGCTATAACGTTGCCGGCTATACCCGACAAACGACAATTATGGCGCAAGCGAACAGCACGCTGGGTGCGGGGGGCTGGGTCGGCAATGGTGTCTATGTTTCTGGCGTACAGCGTGAGTATGACTCATTTATCACTAATCAGTTACGTGCGGCGCAGAACCAGAGCAGCGGCCTGACGACACGTTACGAGCAAATGTCAAAAATCGACAACCTGCTCGCCAGCAAAACCAGTTCGATCTCAACGTCGATGCAGGGCTTTTTTACCAGCCTGCAGACGTTGGTGAGTAACGCAGAAGATCCGGCGGCGCGTCAGGCACTTATCGGTAAAGCTGATGGCTTAGTCAATCAGTTCAGAACGACGGACCAATATCTACGCGATCAGGATAAGCAGGTCAATATTGCGATTAAGGCCAGCGTCGATCAAATCAACAACTATTCGAAGCAAATTGCCAGCCTTAACGACCAAATCTCCCGTTTGACCGGCGTTGGCGCGGGTGCATCACCGAACGATCTGCTCGATCAGCGCGATCAACTGGTGAGTGAGCTGAACAAGATTGTCGGCGTGGAAGTCAGCATTCAGGACGGCGGCACCTATAACGTGACTATGGCGAATGGCTATTCGCTGGTGCAGGGCAGCAATGCTCGCCAACTGGCCGCTGTACCTTCCAGCGATGATCCCTCTCGCACGACTGTCGCTTATGTTGACGGCGTGGCCGGAGAAGTTGCCATCCCGGAAAAGCTGATCACGACCGGTTCGCTGGGCGGGCTGTTGACGTTCCGTTCGCAGGAACTCGACCAGACGCGTAATACCCTTGGTCAGTTGGCCCTCGCTTTTGCTGATGCGTTTAACACGCAGCACAAAAAAGGTTTTGATGCCAACGGCGACCCGGGCAAAAACTTTTTCGATATTGGTGGCCCGGCAGTCCTTAGCAATACGAAAAATAAAGGGACCGGTGCGCTGGACGTTAAAATGACCGACAGCTCGTCGGTGCAGGCCACAGACTATAAAATTACGTTTGATGGCGTTGACTGGCAGGTGACCCGTCTGGCTGACAATACCAGCTTTAAGCCGACGGTCACTGACGGAAAAATGTCGTTTGATGGGCTGGAAATCACCGTCAAAAATGGTGCGCTGGCGAATGATAGCTTTACGGTGAAACCCGTGGGTGACGCCATTATTAATATGAAAGTGGCGGTGACCGACGAGTCGAAAATCGCCATGGCTGAAGTGTCCAAAAATGACACTGACCCCAATGTTGATAAAGGAAAAAGCGATAACCGTAACGGTCAGAAATTGCTGGATCTGCAGACCAAGGCAACTATCGGGAATAAAACCTTTAACGATGCTTATGCTACGCTGGTGAGCGATGTCGGCAACAAAACGGCGACCTTAAAAACCAGTAGTACCACGCAAAACAACGTGGTCACGCAGCTTTCAAATCAGCAACAGTCTATTTCCGGGGTTAACCTCGACGAAGAGTACGGGAATTTGCAGCGTTATCAGCAGTATTACCTGGCCAACGCTCAGGTACTGCAAACGGCGAATTCACTCTTTGATGCACTGCTGAATATTCGTTAAGGGAGAGGAATTCAATGCGTATCAGTACTCAGATGATGTACCAGCAGAATATGCGCGGCATCACCAACTCTCAGGCTGAATGGTTGAAATTTGGCGAGCAGATGTCAACGGGGAAACGCGTGAACAACCCGTCTGACGATCCGATTGCCGCATCACAGGCCGTGGTACTTTCACAGGCCCAGGCGCAGAACAGCCAATATACGCTGGCGCGCACTTTCGCGACGCAAAAAGTGTCACTGGAAGAGAACGTGTTAAGCCGGGCGACGACCGCTATTACCGCGGCACAGGAAAAAATTGTCAATGCTGGCAACGGTACATTGAGTGATGATAACCGGGCATCGTTGGCAACTGATTTGCAAGGGATCCGCGATCAGTTAATGAATCTGGCGAACAGTACCGACGGTAATGGTCGTTATATCTTTGGCGGCTACAAAACGGAAGCCCCGCCATTTGCCCAGACTGATGGTACCTATAGTGGTGGAACTCAAAATATCACCCAACAGGTCGATGCCGCTCGGTCAATGGTGATTGGTCATACCGGGGATAAGATTTTTGACTCGGTGACCAGCAACGCGGTTCCAGAGCCAGATGGAAGCAAGTCAGAAACGAACTTATTCGTCATGTTGGATACCGCTATTGCAGCCCTGAATAAGCCGATTGAAGGCGATGATGCGGCTAAAGAGGCAGCCAAAGCCGCCATCGATAAATCCAACCGTGGTCTGAAGAACTCACTGAATAATGTGCTGTCTGTTCGTGCTGAACTCGGTACGCAACTCAGTGAACTTAGCGCTCTGGACTCGTTGGGGGCCGATCGCGCGTTGGGTCAAACACAACAGATGAGCAATCTGGTTGATGTTGACTGGAATGCGGCGATTTCTTCGTATGTTATGCAGCAGGCTGCGCTACAGGCATCGTATAAAACGTTTACCGATATGCAGGGAATGTCACTATTCCAGCTCAACCGGTAACAATCCTTTTTGAAACATATCATGAAACTGGATATGTTTGTCTGCCCGCTCCACATACACCCCGGAGCGGGCATTTTTTTAGGCTGCAGTTGTCTGGCTAACAGGTAATTTACCGGTCAGTCTAATTACCAGCGCAACAACGCCGCTGAAAGTGGTCAGTGTCACCACGCCTTCCCAGTTTGCCAGCGCATAGACCTGACTTCCGAGTACAGAACCCAGCGCCATGCCGATAAACACCAGGGTAAATAGCAACGCATTCAGACGACCTCTTGCCTGAGGCTCCAGGCTATAAACCAGGTTCTGGTGGGCGACCAGGCTGGATTGCAGTCCGAGATCAAAGCCTATCGCTGACAGGGCAATCAGCAGCCACTGCCCCTGTACTGGCAGGGCCGGAAGCAAGAACATCAGTGCAAATGAAAGCGTGACTAACAGCGCGCCCAACTGTGTTACCCGTCCGGCACCTACTTTATCTGCCAGATGACCTGCCATAGGGGCTGCCAGCGCCCCGGCTGCCCCTGCAATACCAAATGCTCCCGCTATCGCACTGCCCATGTGGTAATGCTCAGAGAGCATAACCGCCAGTGTTGACCAGAAGGCGCTAAAGGCAATGGACAGGAAGCCCTGTGCCAACGCCGCCCGGCGTAGTGCAGGATAACGCTGCCACAGTTGCGCCATGGAGAACATTAATGCCGGATAACTCAGCGTGGAATGGACCGTAAAGCGGGGCAGCATTTTCCACATCAGTACGGCAATCACGGCAATACTGACAGCGGCAAGTTGATACATTTCCCGCCAGCCATAGGCTTCACCTACCAGCCCGCTGATGGTCCGCGAGAGTAAGATCCCCAGCAGAAGACCGGTCATGACGGTACCCACTGTCTTTCCCTGCTTGCCTTCAGGCGCAAGGATGGCTGCGGCCGGCACGATATCCTGAGCCATGGTCGCTGTCATCCCCATCAATAAGCTAACCAGCAGTAGCGAATGCAACTGACCGGTAAAGCTGCAGGCCAACAGCAGCGCGGCAAGAGAGACGCTTTTTAGCAGGATCAATGTCCGGCGGTCATAACGGTCGCCCAGCGGCAACAAAAACAAAATGCCCAGCGCGTATCCTGCCTGGGTGAGCGTTGGCACCAGCCCCATGCCGGTGACGTCTAAGGCCAGGTCCTGACCCATCAAAGGTAAAAGAGGCTGGGCATAATAGATTGCGGCAACGCTGAACCCAGCGCCCAGTGCCAGAACAAAAATAACCCAACGGGAAAGTGCGGTGTGTGTGTTCACAAATGATTCCTCAATCACGGGATGTGCGGTTATTTTTATCCTTCAACAGGTAGCACGGTAGCGAGCGCAGTGGTAAAACAGTTATACGTTACACGTATGAATAATGACTAAATGATAAAAACTGAACGTATAGATAGGGTGGAATTGATGCGCACGTTTGTGCGCATCGTCGAGGCCGGTTCGCTTTCAGCGGCGGCAAAGCAAATGGGCACCACCCAGGCAACCGTCAGTCGGCGGTTACAATCCCTTGAGACGCTGTTGGGCGTTAAGCTGATTATGCGTACCACCCATGCAATGAAGCTGACTGATGATGGTGAGCGAGGGTATCAGCATGCCAAACACATCATTGATGCCTGGCTGGCGCTGGAGGACGGACTGAACATCACGGAGGATGAGCCGGTGGGGACGTTGCGGGTTCGGGCACCACATGCGTTCGGCCAACAACAACTCCTTGAACCGCTTCTGCAGTTCCTTTCCCGCTATCCACAGTTATCCGTTGAGTGGATGCTGAATGATAAGACCGTTGATTTTCTCAGCGACAATATCGACTGCGCTATCCGGGTTGGGGCTGAGGTTGATCCTGCTACGGTCTCGGTTTTACTGGCTGAAGTTCCCCGTAGTATGGTGGTGAGTCCCGCATTGCTGAAACAGTATGGTGAGCCTTCGCATCCGGAGCAGTTATCCGCGCTGCCGTGGATTGCCGTGAACACGTTTTACCAACACAGCGTTTCGTTACTGAATCAATCGCGTAATGAACCGGTCACTCTGAATATTTCACCCAGATTAAGCACCGACAGTATTTATGTTGCAAGAAATGCCGCCCTGGCAGGATTAGGTGTGACGATTGTGTCGAGCTGGATGGTCGAGGAAGATATTGCCAGCGGACGCCTGGTTGCGCTGCTACCCGAGTGGCATGCGGCATCGTTGCCTGTACATTTGGTCTACCCCTGGGCGCGCTACTATCCGACCCGATTACGCAAATTTTTAGCCTTAATGAAGGATGTCATGCCGCAGCTGACGGGGATGAAAGGCGTAGAACAGATATAAAAAAGCCGACCCGAAGGTCGGCTGTGATGTTGATTATGATTTACTCAACGGGCTGCGGGCGCGTTGCAGGCGCGGTCGCCTGGTGTGTGGCGCTGTGTCCGCCTGCAGCACCTTTGCCTTCAAAGGCGAATGCCGGGCGCTGCCACTCGCTATGACGCGGCGCTTCAGGCACATATTCCGGAGCCGGAGCGCGGGTCATCGGTGCGGTCGCATGGCTGTGAAGATGTTCTGCGTCAACGCGGGTTGCGACAGCGTCAGATTCAACGACTGCAGTTTCGACGACAGGTGCTGCAACAACTTCCTGCGGCGCAGCAATCTCTTCAACAACTGGCGCTGTTTCCACAACTTCGGCAATCTCTTCAACCACTTCTGGCTGGGAAATAACAACCTCTGCAGGCTCTTCAACAACCGGCGCAGTCACAACTTCAGCCACAGGTTCGGCTTTCGCAGCGATCTCTTCGGCAACCGGTGCGTCAGACTCAGCGATAATTTGCGGTTGCTGCTCGACCGGAGTAGCAATAACTTCCGGATGCGTGGTTTCAACAACGACGGCCTGCGTTTCCGCTACGCTAACATCAGGTTGCACGACGTTTTGCTGTACAGGGACATCCGCAATGTGCTCAACGACAGCGGCGGCGGCTTGAGGCTCTACTGCCACAGACGCATTTTGTTCCTGATCCAGTTTCTGTTCGCGCTGTTCTTCAACCTGCATGTCCTGAGTGCGGGCAACAGGGTAGCTAATCCAGACTTTGCCGGACGCTAATTCCGGAGAAGCACAGGCAACCGTTAACGGCATCGGCGACTGAACCGGATAGCGTTCGTCACGATAGCGACGACGACGCTGCCCGCTTACGCGCAGATGGCGAGGAGAACGACGCGAGCGACGGGGCATACCGTTATTATCGCGTGCTTCGTTGTTGTCCTCTTGCTCTGGTGCAACGACTACGGGTAAATCGACTTTAGCCAGTTCGGTACGTTGAGCCGGGGCGGACTGTTCAACAGGTTGAGCAACGGCGGTTTCAGCAACAATCGCTGCAGTCGCCACTTCGGCTTCAACCGGCGCGCTGTCGGTGAATCGAACTTTCTGATTCAACTGACGCTGTTTACGACGAGTTTGCGGCTGACGCACGCGTTCTTCCTGCTCGGAATCCTGCGCAGGCTGTTCAGCCAGGTTCAGTTCTTTAACTTCCTGCTGTGCCTGACGTTTGTCATCGTTGCGACGACGGTTGCGTTCGCGACGCGGGGCCTGCTGCTCATCACCAGATTTCGCTTTGTCTGCGACGTCAGTGGATTGCTGGCGGTTATCGCGTGCTTCCGCATTTTGCTGCTGTGACTGACGACGGTTACGGCGGTTATCTTCACGGTTTTCGCCGTTTTCTGAACGCTCATTACGGTTGTCACGGTCACCACGGTTGTCACGATTATCACGACGCTCGTTACGATCGCGACGATTGTTCTGACGCGGTTTGCGACGATCCTGCTGGCGTTCCGTTTTCTCTTCAGCTTTCGGGGCCGGTTGTTCAACCGGTTTCACTTCTTCACTGCTGCCAAAGATGGACTTCAGCGCGCCGAAGAAACGGCTAATCAAACCCGGCTGTGCAGCGACAGGTGCGGTCGCAGCAGCAGCTTTAGGCGCGGCAGCTTTCACTGCTGGTTCCTGCAGTGCAGGGGCCGGCGGAACATCAGGCATCGCGAAAGTGGCGAGTGCCGGTTGTTCAGGTTGCTTACGCTCGACGTATTCTTCTTCCGTCGGCAACGCCATCGCTTCTTCGTGCAGTTTCGGCAGCAGATAGCTCAGAGTTGGCGTCTCTTCCCCTTTGCGTACACGCAGTACGGAATAGTGCGGCGTTTCCATCTGATCGTTTGGCACGATCACACAGCGCACACCGTTCTGACGCGTCTCAATGGCATTGACCGCAGTACGTTTTTCGTTGAGCAGATAAGACGCAATGGGTACCGGGACGATCGCGTGAACTTCCTGGGTATTCTCTTTCAGCGCTTCTTCTTCGATCAGGCGCAGAATGGAGAGCGACAGCGATTCGTTGTCACGCACGGTACCGGTGCCGGAGCAACGCGGGCAGACGTGGTGACTGGATTCACCCAGTGACGGGCTCAGACGCTGGCGGGACATTTCCAGCAGACCGAAGCGAGAAATATGGCTGATCTGAATACGCGCTCTGTCCTGACGAACGGCTTCACGCAGACGGTTTTCTACCGCTCGCTGGTGGCGAACCGGGGTCATATCGATAAAATCGATGACGATCAGGCCACCAAGGTCACGTAAACGCAGCTGACGCGCAATTTCATCGGCAGCTTCAAGGTTAGTGTTAAACGCCGTTTCTTCAATATCGCCGCCGCGAGTTGCGCGTGCGGAGTTGATATCGATAGCTGTCAGCGCTTCAGTGCTGTCGATAACGATTGAGCCGCCGGAAGGCAGACGCACTTCACGTTGGAAGGCGGATTCAATCTGGGATTCAATCTGGTAGTGGCTGAACAGCGGGATTTCACCGGTGTACAGTTTGATTTTGCTGCTGAAATCCGGACGACCCAGCGCAGCGATGTGCTGACGCGCCATCTCCATCACTTTCGGGTTATCGATAAGGATTTCACCAATATCCTGACGTAAATAGTCACGGAAAGCACGAACGATGACGTTGCTTTCCTGGTGGATCAGGAACGGGGCAGGGCGGCTTTCAGCCGCTTTTTGAATGGCTTCCCAGTGTTTCAGACGGAAGCTCAGGTCCCACTGCAGTGCTTCGGCCGATTTGCCGACACCTGCGGTACGCACGATAAGCCCCATGCCATCAGGCAGTTCGAGGCTTGCCAGCGCTTCTTTTAATTCGGTACGGTCGTCGCCTTCAATGCGACGAGAGATGCCGCCCGCACGCGGATTGTTCGGCATCAAAACCAGATAGCTGCCTGCCAGACTGATAAAGGTTGTCAGTGCTGCGCCTTTATTTCCGCGCTCTTCTTTATCTATCTGAACGATAACTTCCTGACCTTCACGCAACACATCTTTAATGTTGGGGCGGCCGTGGGAACTGTAGTTTGCGGGGAAATATTCGCGGGCGATTTCTTTTAACGGGAGGAAACCGTGACGTTCAGCTCCGTAATCAACAAAAGCAGCTTCCAGACTCGGTTCAATACGGGTAATTTTACCTTTATAGATGTTGGCTTTTTTCTGCTCGTGTCCAGGACTTTCGATATCCAGATCGTACAGACGCTGCCCATCTACAAGGGCGACACGCAACTCTTCCTGCTGAGTCGCGTTAATTAACATTCTTTTCATCGTAACTTACTCATTATTCTTACATTGACGACTAAGCTGCGGGCAGAGAAATGCCTTTCCGGGTGTGAACCGATGGCCTCGTGTCTATTCGCGTCGCCAACCTCACGGTTATCGTCAGCTCAAAGAGGCGCAGAGTGTCGGTTGCCTGTATTTCATGCGGAAACACAGCGCAATTATCAGGGGAACAGTCTGGGTATTACTCTCCAGAGAAGCTTCCATTGTGCTTGTCGTCTTTCACGCTGTTGGTGCGTTGGCTTCATCTTCTCACCCCAGACACTTACAGGAGTAAGCTTCTGGTGGTTCCCAGACTTGCCGCCTTCCTACAACGCGAAATCCATAGAGCACTTACCGGTAAGGACTGCAACCCGCAGCCCGCTAACTGCCTGAAAGATCAATACGTCTTACGCCATTGCTGCGTTGATGATCGGTCGGGCAAAATTGGGTCATTCCGGAAAAGTTCTTGTTTTAACAAGATTCAACACGGAAACAAGACCATTATTCCACTGCTAACCTTGTTATAGCAAGATGACTTTTGCCATTTATCACCCGGTTACTCACAGTTTTTACACTTCCGCCTGGTGATTGCTTTAATAACCACCAAATCGGTTATGTCAAACTTAAGTAATCGGGTATAGCAGTTAATATAAGCATAGAAAAATGTGTGGCGCGAATCTTGATGGCTATTTAAAATCGGCCCCCATGAAAACAGAGACTCCAGCCGTAAAAATAGTTGCCATTACTGCCGATGAAGCAGGGCAACGCATCGACAACTTTTTGCGCACCCAGCTCAAAGGCGTGCCGAAGAGTATGATTTATCGCATTTTGCGTAAAGGCGAAGTGCGGGTGAATAAAAAACGCATCAAACCCGAGTACAAACTTGAAGACGGGGATATTGTGCGTATTCCGCCAGTGCGTGTCGCTGAGCGTGAAGAAGAAGCGATTTCTCCGAATTTGCAGAAGGTCGCTGCGCTGACTGATGTCATTTTGTATGAAGATGACCATATTCTGGTGCTTAACAAACCTTCTGGCACCGCCGTCCATGGTGGCAGCGGATTAAGCTTCGGCGTGATCGAAGGTTTACGTGCCTTACGTCCGGAAGCGCGTTTCCTTGAACTGGTGCATCGTCTGGACCGTGATACCTCCGGTGTGTTGCTGGTCGCCAAAAAGCGCTCGGCGCTGCGTTCACTGCATGAACAATTGCGTGAAAAAGGGATGCAAAAAGACTATCTGGCACTGGTAAGAGGTCAGTGGCAATCGCATGTCAAAGCTGTGCAGGCACCTTTGTTAAAGAACATTCTGCAAAGCGGCGAACGTATCGTGCGGGTAAATCAGGAAGGAAAACCGTCGGAAACCCGTTTTAAAGTGGAGGAGCGCTATGCGTTTGCCACGCTGGTACGTTGTAGCCCGGTAACCGGTCGTACTCACCAGATCCGTGTGCATACGCAATTTGCCGGACATCCGATTGCTTTTGATGACCGCTATGGCGACCGTGAGTTCGATAAGCAACTGACGGGTACGGGGTTGAACCGTCTGTTTCTGCACGCTGCTGCGTTGAAGTTTACTCATCCTGGTACGGGTGAGGTTATGCGGGTTGAAGCGCCGATGGATAATCAGCTGAAACGCTGCCTTGAGGTATTACGCAGCAAAGCCTGATGCGCGTTGCGATTTTATCGCGTTAAACCCGTAGGCCGGATAAGACGTTTACGTCGCCATCCGGCATCTTTCCGCCTGATGGCGCTGCGCTTATCAGGCCTACTTGATTACGCCTGTACAGCAGTTCTTTAATCAGGCGTTCAGCGGGTTCATCTCTTCCCGGCGCAGCATCTGACACAAGGCGATCAGCGGCAAGCCAATCAGTGTGTTAGGATCGCGGCCCTCCAGACGCTCGAAGAGTGCGATACCTAATCCTTCACTTTTAAAACTACCTGCGCAGTGTAACGGGCGTTCTTTACGCACGTAATCTTCAATCTCCATTTCACTTAAATGGCGGAAATGGACATCGAACGGTTCAACTTCGGTTTGTAGATGACCGTTAGCTGAATTATAAAGCGCCAGTCCGGTGTAAAAAGTGACAATATTTCCACTGGCTTTGGTTAATTGTTGTCTGGCGTTTTCTTCCGTTAACGGCTTGCCGGTTATTTCACCATCAAGAACACAAATTTGATCAGACCCAATTATCAAATGTGATGGAAACCGATGGGCAAGGGATTGCGCTTTTTCCTGTGCCAGGCGTAACACTAAATGCCGGGGTGTTTCGCCGGGTAAGGGGGTTTCATCAACCTCTGGGGCTGCGCATTCAAACGGGATGGCCAATTTTTCGAGCAAAGCGCGACGCCAGGGAGAGGTAGACGCAAGAATAAGTTGAGGCATATTTTTTCTCCCGCATATAGCGTAATGATGAGAGCCATTTTAAACTATGAACTTCGTCCTTCAAGCTGGCTGCGATGGCTTGTCGTGATCGATTTTAAGTCGATGACCCGCAATGTGTGCGAATTATTGGCAAAAGGCAACCACAGGCTGCCTTTTTCTTTGACTATATGACGTTACAAAGTTAATATGCGCGCCCTATGCAAAAGGTAAAATTACCCCTGACTCTTGATCCGGTTCGTACGGCTCAAAAACGCCTCGATTATGAAGGTATCTATACTTCTGATCTGGTTGAGCGCGTCGCCGATTCTGTAGTCAGTGTGGACAGTGATGTGGAATGCTCCATGTCGTTCGCTATCGATAACCAGCGCCTTGCCGTTATAACCGGTGATGCAAAGGTTTCGGTTACGCTCGAGTGTCAGCGTTGCGGGAAACCGTTCCCACTTCATGTTCACACAACATATTGTTTTAGTCCTGTCCGTTCTGACGAGCAGGCTGAAGCACTCCCGGAAGCGTATGAGCCGATTGAGGTTAACGAATTCGGTGAAATCGATCTGCTTGCAATGGTTGAAGATGAGATTATCCTCTCCTTGCCGGTAGTTCCGGTGCATGATTCTGAACACTGTGAAGTGTCCGAGGCGGACATGGTCTTTGGCGAATTGCCTGATGAAGCGCAAAAACCAAACCCATTTGCCGTATTAGCCAGCTTAAAGCGTAAGTAATTGAGGAGTAAGGTCCATGGCCGTACAACAGAATAAACCAACCCGTTCCAAACGTGGCATGCGTCGTTCTCATGACGCTCTGACCGCAGTCACCAGCCTGTCTGTAGACAAAACTTCTGGTGAACAACACCTGCGTCACCACATCACTGCCGACGGTTTCTACCGTGGCCGTAAGGTAATCGCTAAGTAATCACGCATGACTCAATGGGTTTCCCACTTCGGTGAGAAACACAGAGAGTACAAGCGTGATGAAGCTTAGTGAGGCTTTCCCCGGGTAACTGGGGAAATACCTAACCGGGCAGCGACGATACCTTGACACGTCTAACCCTGGCGTTAGATGTCATGGGGGGAGATTTTGGCCCTACCGTGACAGTGCCTGCAGCATTGCAGGCACTGAATTCTAATTCGCAACTCACTCTTCTTTTAGTCGGGGATCCCGATACAATCACGCCATTACTTGCCAAAGCTGACTTCGAACAACGTTCACGTCTGCAGATTATCCCTGCTCAGTCAGTTATTGCCAGTGATGCCCGGCCCTCGCAAGCTATTCGCGCCAGTCGTGGAAGCTCAATGCGTGTTGCCCTGGAGCTCGTGAAAGAAGGTCGAGCGCAAGCCTGTGTCAGCGCGGGTAATACGGGCGCACTAATGGGGCTTGCGAAACTCTTGCTCAAACCCCTTGAGGGTATTGAGCGTCCTGCGCTGGTCACGGTTTTACCGCATCAGCAAAAGGGCAAAACGGTGGTGCTGGATTTAGGCGCCAACGTGGATTGTGATAGCACGATGTTGGTGCAATTTGCCGTCATGGGTTCCGTGCTGGCAGAAGAGGTGGTTGGCATTGCCAGGCCTCGCGTTGCGTTACTCAATATCGGCGAAGAAGAAACTAAGGGTCTCGACAGTATTCGGGATGCTTCTGCTGTGCTAAAAACAATCCCTTCTATCAATTATATCGGCTATCTTGAAGCCAATGAGTTGCTGACTGGCAAAACTGATGTGTTGGTCTGTGACGGCTTTACAGGTAATGTCACATTAAAGACGATGGAAGGTGTTGTCAGAATGTTCCTTTCACTGCTGAAATCTCAGGGTGAGGGCAAAAAACGGTCGTGGTGGCTGCTGTTATTAAAACGTTGGTTACAAAAAAGCCTGACAAGGCGATTTAGTCACCTCAACCCCGACCAGTATAATGGCGCCTGTCTGTTAGGATTGCGCGGCACGGTGATTAAGAGTCATGGTGCGGCCAATCAGCGAGCATTTGAAGTCGCGATTGAACAGGCAGTGCAGGCGGTGCAGCGACAAGTTCCTCAGCGAATTGCCGCTCGCCTGGAATCTGTATACCCAGCTGGATTCGAACTGCTGGACGGTGGCGAAAGTATCAACTCACGAGTGCACAGGTAACAGTGCGACTGAGGGTGCTGTCAACGTACCAGTGATTTGCTCGTGGCGGTATATAACCAAAAAGTGACTGAGCGTACATGTATACGAAGATTATTGGTACTGGCAGCTATCTGCCTGAACAAGTGCGTACTAACGCCGATTTGGAAAAAATGGTCGAGACATCTGATGAGTGGATCGTCTCTCGTACAGGTATCCGCGAACGCCATATTGCTGGGCCAAATGAAACCGTTGCGACGATGGGCTTTGCCGCCGCGAACCGTGCACTTGAAATGGCCGGTATCGACAAAGAACAAATTGGTCTGATTGTGGTTGCTACCACGTCATCAACCCACGCATTTCCAAGCGCGGCATGCCAGATCCAAAGTATGCTGGGGATTAAAGGCTGTCCGGCATTTGATGTTGCTGCAGCCTGTGCGGGTTTTACCTATGCACTTAGCGTTGCCGATCAGTATGTAAAATCCGGCGCCGTCAAACATGCGCTGGTTGTCGGGTCGGATGTGCTGGCGCGCACGTGCGATCCAACCGACCGTGGAACGATCATTATTTTTGGTGATGGCGCGGGTGCGGTTGTACTGAGTGCATCAGAAGAGCCGGGTATTATCTCCACCCATTTGCACGCTGACGGTAGCTATGGCGAACTGCTGACGCTGCCTAATGCCGATCGCGTGAATCCGGAAAACCCGATTCACCTGACGATGGCGGGTAACGAAGTATTTAAAGTTGCGGTTACCGAACTTGCTCATATCGTTGATGAAACGCTGGAAGCAAATAATCTCGACCGTTCTGCGCTGGACTGGCTGGTGCCACATCAGGCAAACCTGCGCATTATCAGCGCAACAGCGAAAAAGCTGGGTATGTCGATGGATAATGTCGTCGTCACGCTGGACAGACACGGCAATACGTCCGCTGCCTCCGTACCGTGCGCGTTGGACGAAGCCGTCCGGGACGGGCGAATTAAAGCAGGGCAGTTGGTATTGCTTGAAGCCTTCGGAGGTGGATTCACCTGGGGCTCCGCGCTGGTTCGTTTCTAGTATAAGGATTTTAACATGACGCAATTTGCATTTGTGTTCCCCGGTCAGGGCTCTCAAACCGTTGGAATGTTGTCTGATATGGCAGCAAGCTACCCAATTGTTGAAGAAACTTTTGCTGAAGCCTCAGCGGCGCTGGGCTATGATCTGTGGGTTCTGACTCAGCAAGGTCCGGCAGAAGAACTGAATAAAACCTGGCAGACGCAGCCAGCGCTGTTGACGGCATCTGTCGCGCTGTATCGCGTATGGCAGCAGCAGGGTGGTAAAACACCTGCGCTGATGGCAGGTCACAGTCTGGGTGAATACTCTGCGCTGGTGTGTGCAGGTGTTATCAGTTTTGCTGATGCCGTGCGCCTTGTTGAACTGCGTGGCAAATTTATGCAGGAAGCGGTTCCGGAAGGCACTGGTGGCATGTCTGCTATCATTGGTCTGGATGATGCTGCTATCGCGAAAGCGTGCGAAGAATCTGCTGAAGGTCAGGTGGTTTCACCGGTAAACTTTAACTCACCGGGTCAGGTGGTTATTGCCGGGCACAAAGAAGCTGTAGAGCGTGCAGGTGCAGCCTGTAAAGCTGCTGGCGCTAAGCGTGCTCTGCCGTTACCGGTTAGCGTTCCATCTCACTGTGCGCTAATGAAGCCTGCAGCCGAGAAACTGGCTGTTGAACTGCAGAAAATTACCTTTAACACGCCGACTGTTTCCGTTGTGAACAACGTTGACGTGAAGTGCGAAACCACTGCCGATGCTATCCGCGATGCGCTGGTTCGTCAACTTTACAGCCCGGTTCAGTGGACTAAGACCGTTGAATTTATGGCATCTCAGGGCGTAGAGCACCTGTATGAAGTCGGTCCGGGTAAAGTCCTCACCGGTTTGACGAAACGTATTGTTGACACCCTGACTGCTTCGGCACTGAATGAGCCGGCGGCGATGTCTGCGGCGCTAGAGCAATAAAAGAGGAAAACCATGAGTTTTGAAGGAAAAATCGCGCTGGTTACCGGTGCAAGCCGTGGCATTGGCCGCGCAATTGCTGAGACACTCGTTGCCCGTGGCGCGAAAGTTATCGGTACTGCAACCAGCGAAAGCGGCGCGCAGGCCATTAGCGATTACTTAGGTGCAAGTGGCAAAGGTCTGATGTTGAATGTGACCGATCCTGCATCTATCGAATCAGTTCTGGGAAATATTCGTGCAGAATTTGGTGAAGTCGATATCCTGGTCAATAATGCCGGGATTACTCGTGATAACCTGTTAATGCGCATGAAAGATGACGAGTGGAACGATATCATCGAAACCAACCTGTCATCTGTTTTCCGTCTGTCAAAAGCGGTAATGCGAGCTATGATGAAAAAGCGTCATGGGCGTATTATCACTATCGGTTCTGTGGTTGGTACCATGGGAAATGCGGGTCAGGCTAACTACGCTGCGGCGAAAGCGGGTCTGATCGGCTTCAGTAAATCACTGGCGCGCGAAGTTGCGTCTCGTGGCATTACTGTAAACGTTGTTGCTCCGGGCTTTATTGAAACGGACATGACGCGTGCGCTGTCTGATGATCAGCGTGCGGGTATTCTGGCGCAGGTTCCTGCGGGTCGCCTTGGCGGCGCTCAGGAAATCGCCAGTGCGGTTGCATTTTTAGCTTCTGACGAAGCAAGTTACATCACAGGTGAGACTTTGCACGTCAACGGCGGGATGTACATGGTTTAACCACGATTGAAAAATATTTGCGTTATTAGGGTGAATGGCCTCAAAATAGCGCAAAATCGTGGTAAGACCTGCCGGGATTTAGTTGCAAATTTTTCAACATTTTATACACTACGAAAACCATCGCGAAAGCGAGTTTTGATAGGAAATTTAAGAGTATGAGCACTATCGAAGAACGCGTTAAGAAAATTATCGGCGAACAGCTGGGCGTTAAGCAGGAAGAAGTAACCAACAATGCTTCCTTCGTTGAAGACCTGGGCGCAGATTCTCTTGACACCGTTGAGCTGGTAATGGCTCTGGAAGAAGAGTTTGATACTGAGATTCCGGACGAAGAAGCTGAGAAAATCACTACCGTTCAGGCTGCCATTGATTACATCAACGGCCACCAGGCGTAAGTGAACATCTCCAGGCGGTCATTCGACCGCCTGAGTTTTATCTTTTTTCCCACTTGAATTATTTTTCCCTCCCTGGAGGACAACCGTGTCTAAGCGTCGTGTAGTTGTGACCGGACTGGGCATGTTGTCTCCTGTCGGCAATACCGTAGAGTCTACCTGGAAAGCTCTCCTTGCCGGTCAGAGTGGCATCAGCCTGATCGACCATTTCGATACTAGCGCCTATGCAACGAAATTTGCTGGCTTAGTAAAGGATTTTAACTGTGACGACATTATCTCGCGCAAAGAACAGCGTAAGATGGATGCCTTCATTCAATATGGAATTGTCGCTGGCGTTCAGGCCATGCAGGATTCTGGCCTCGAAATTACGGAAGAGAACGCTCACCGTGTTGGCGCCGCTATCGGCTCCGGTATTGGCGGTCTCGGTCTTATCGAAGAAAACCATACCTCTCTGGTAAATGGTGGACCGCGTAAGATCAGCCCGTTCTTCGTTCCGTCGACGATTGTTAACATGGTGGCGGGTCATCTGACCATCATGTACGGCCTGCAAGGGCCAAGCATCTCCATCGCCACGGCCTGTACTTCAGGCGTGCACAACATCGGTCATGCTGCGCGTATCATTGCATACGGCGATGCGGATGCGATGGTTGCGGGTGGAGCAGAAAAAGCCAGTACACCGCTGGGTGTGGGTGGTTTTGGCGCAGCACGTGCGCTGTCTACGCGTAATGATAACCCGCAAGCGGCAAGTCGTCCGTGGGATAAAGAGCGTGACGGTTTTGTGCTGGGCGACGGCGCAGGTATGGTGGTACTGGAAGAGTACGAGCATGCGAAAGCACGTGGCGCAAAAATCTATGCTGAAGTGGTTGGTTTTGGTATGAGCAGCGATGCTTACCATATGACATCACCTCCGGAAAATGGTGCAGGTGCTGCACTGGCGATGGTCAATGCGCTGCGTGATGCGGCGATTGAGCCTGGTCGTATTGGCTATGTCAATGCGCATGGTACGTCCACACCAGCAGGTGATAAAGCAGAAACCCAGGCCGTGAAATCGGTGTTTGGGGATGCTGCACGTAGTGTGATGGTCAGTTCAACCAAATCCATGACCGGTCACCTGTTGGGTGCAGCGGGTGCGGTAGAGTCTATTTTCTCTATTCTGGCGCTGCGCGATCAGGCTGTTCCGCCAACCATCAACCTGGACAACCCGGATGAAGGTTGTGACCTGGATTTCGTTCCGCACGAGGCGCGCCAGGTTAGCGGTATGGAATACGCACTGTGTAACTCCTTCGGCTTCGGTGGCACCAACGGTTCTGTGATCTTCAAAAAGATCTAAGCGCCAGCAGGTGACTTACCAGGCTCTAAGAGAAAAGGCCCGCTTGTCGGGTCTTTTTTTATTCAGTTTTCAGTCCTTGTCCTGGGTGACTCATCCTGCCAAACTAGCGAACCACGAATAAGGAGCCACTATGTTCTTAATTAATGGCCGTGAGCAGGATATGCTGGCTGCAAGCGATCGGGCGATGCAGTTTGGTGATGGCTGCTTTACCACTGCGCGTATTACCGACGGCGAAATTTGCTTTTTTGCAGCGCATCTCCAGCGTTTACAGGACGCATGCCAAACATTGTTTATCCCCTTCGATAAGTGGTCAGAACTGCAAGCTGAAATGGAAAAACTGGCTGCAGGGCATGCACGTGGCGTACTGAAAGTGATTATCAGTCGTGGCAGTGGCGGTCGTGGTTACAGTGGAGCAAGCTGTCATGAGCCGACACGTATCCTCTCCGTCTCTGTTTACCCTGCACATTATGATAGCTGGCGAAAGCAAGGTATCGTGCTGACGTTAAGTCCTGTTCGCCTGGGGCGCAATCCGATGCTTGCCGGGCTTAAACATCTGAATCGACTTGAGCAGGTGTTGATTCGCTCTCATCTTGAGCAGACGGACGCCGATGAGGCGCTGGTTCTTGACAGCGAGGGATGGGTTACGGAATGCTGTGCGGCTAATTTGTTCTGGCGAAAAGACAGCGTGGTTTATACGCCGCGGCTGGATCAGGCCGGCGTGAATGGCATTATGCGACAATTCTGTATCCGGATGCTGGCACAATCGACGTTCAGTATTGTCGAAAAGTATGCCGGATTGGAAGAGGTTATGCGGGCCGATGAAATCGTCGTCTGTAATGCGTTAATGCCTGTTATTCCCGTGCGTGCTTGTGGTAACACGCTGCTGTCTTCGCGTTTGTTATTCGATTTTTTAGCCCCACTTTGTGAGCACCCGAATTAGTCATGAAAAAACTGTTACTCGTTGTCCTGTTATTGCTGGTTGTGCTGGGCATTGCCGCGGGAGTGGGAATGTGGAAAGTTCGCCATCTGGCGGACAGTAAGTTATTGATCAAAGAAGAGACGATTTTTACGCTGAAAGCGGGGACGGGCCGTCTGGCGCTAGGGGAACAGTTGTATACGGACAAGGTTATCAATCGCCCGCGCGTGTTCCAGTGGCTGCTGCGTGTGGAACCCGACCTGTCGCATTTTAAAGCCGGAACCTACCGTTTTACGCCCGACATGACGGTGCGGGACATGCTACAACTGCTGGAAAGCGGTAAAGAGGCGCAGTTCCCGTTACGCCTGGTTGAAGGGATGCGCCTGAGCGATTACCTGAAACAGCTGCGCGATGCGCCGTATATCAAACATACGCTGAGTGATGATAACTATGAGACCGTCGCCCAGGCGCTGAAGCTGGAAAACCCGCAATGGGTGGAAGGCTGGTTCTGGCCAGATACCTGGATGTATACCGCGAATACCACCGACGTGGCGTTGCTAAAACGTGCGCATCAGAAAATGGTTAAAGCGGTGGACACCGTCTGGGAAGGGCGTGCTGACGGCTTGCCTTATCAGGATAAAAATCAGTTGGTCACCATGGCCTCTATCATTGAAAAAGAAACCGCGGTTGCCAGTGAGCGCGACCAGGTGGCTTCAGTCTTCATTAACCGCTTGCGTATTGGCATGCGTTTGCAAACCGATCCAACGGTGATTTACGGGATGGGGACACGGTATAATGGCAAATTATCGCGTGCGGATCTGGAAATGCCGACTGCCTATAACACTTATACCATCACAGGTTTGCCGCCGGGTCCGATTGCCATGCCTGGCGAGGCTTCGTTACAGGCCGCAGCGCATCCGGCCAAAACGCCGTATCTCTATTTCGTCGCTGACGGTAAAGGCGGCCACACGTTTAACACTAATCTTGTCAGCCACAACCGCTCCGTGCAGGATTATCTGAAAGTGCTTAAGGAAAAAAATGGGCAGTAACTATATCGTCATCGAGGGCCTGGAAGGCGCCGGAAAAACTACTGCGCGTAATGTGGTGGTTGAGACACTTGAGCAACTCGGGATTCGCGACATGGTATTTACCCGCGAACCCGGTGGGACGCAGCTTGCGGAGAAATTAAGAAGTCTGGTGCTGGACATTAAATCGGTCGGCGACGAGGTGATTACCGACAAAGCCGAAGTCCTGATGTTTTATGCCGCGCGCGTCCAACTGGTTGAAACGGTGATTAAGCCGGCGCTGGCAAAAGGCCGCTGGGTTATTGGCGATCGTCACGATCTGTCGACCCAGGCCTATCAGGGCGGCGGCCGTGGCATCGATCAACACATGCTGGCAACCCTGCGCGATGCGGTGCTCGGCGATTTTCGCCCGGACCTGACGCTCTATCTGGATGTAACTCCAGAAGTCGGCTTAAAACGTGCCCGTGCCCGTGGCGAGCTGGATCGTATCGAGCAGGAATCTTTTGATTTCTTTAATCGCACCCGCGCACGCTATCTCGAACTCGCCGCTAAAGACGCCAGCATTCGTACTATTGATGCTACGCAGCCGCTGGAGGCTGTAATGGCTGATATCCGTAATACCATCACCGAGTGGGTGAAGGAGCAGGGCGCATGAAATGGTATCCATGGTTACGACCGGATTTTGAAAAACTGGTAGCCAGCTACCAGGCGGGTCGTGGTCACCATGCGTTACTGATTCAGGCGTTACCCGGCATGGGTGACGACGCGTTGATTTACGCGCTCAGCCGCTATTTAATGTGCCAGCAGCCGGAAGGACATAAAAGCTGCGGGCACTGCCGTGGCTGTCAGTTGATGCAGGCAGGTACACACCCGGACTACTATTCGTTGCTGCCGGAAAAAGGCAAAAGCACGCTGGGTATTGATGCGGTACGTGAAGTCAGCGAGAAGCTGTATGAGCATTCACGCCTTGGCGGTGCGAAAGTGGTGTGGATCCCGGATGCCGCTCAGTTAACCGATGCCGCCGCCAATGCCTTGCTGAAAACGCTGGAAGAACCGCCCGCGCTGACCTGGTTTTTCCTCGCCAGCACAGAGCCGGCAAGATTGTTAGCGACGCTACGTAGCCGCTGTCGGTTACATCATCTTGCTCCTCCGGCAGAATCGTATGCCATATCCTGGCTTGCCCGCGAAGTGACGGCATCTCAGGAGGCGCTACTGAGCGCATTGCGGCTGAGTGCCGGATCGCCCGGTGCGGCATTAACGTTGCTACAAGCCGAAAGCTGGGCGCACCGGACCGACTTCTGTGCGGCACTGGCGAACACATTGCAGTCCGACGACTGGTATATCCTGTTGGCGGCACTCAATCATGAGCAAGCTGCGACCCGTTTACACTGGCTGGCAACGTTGTTTACAGATGCCCTCAAACGCCCGTATGGTGTGGCACATTTAACTAATCCTGATGCTCTGGCGTTGATATCGTCAATCGCTGAGCGGTTATCCGTCGCGCAGATACAGGCGATACTTGGTGATGTTTGTCACTGTCGTCAGCAATTGCTTAACGTGACGGGCGTAAACCGTGAACTGGTATTAACCGATCTTATTCTCCGTACTGAGCATTATCTGCAACCAGGCACCACGCTGCCTGTTCCCCATCTTTGAGAGAGACATTATGTTTTTAGTCGACTCGCACTGTCATCTTGATGGCCTGGATTATCAATCTCTGCATAAGGACGTGGATGACGTGCTGGCGAAAGCGGCCGCACGCGATGTGAAGTTCTGTCTTGCCGTTGCCACCACGCTACCGGGATACCGCAGTATGCGTGAACTGGTTGGTGAACGTGACAATGTGGTTTTCTCCTGCGGGGTGCATCCGTTAAATCAGGACGAAACCTATGACGTTGAAGACCTGCGCCGTTATGCCGCTGAAGAAGGCGTTGTCGCGATGGGGGAGACCGGACTGGACTATTTCTATACGCCAGAAACCAAGGTGCGCCAGCAGGAATCATTCATCCACCACATTCAGATTGGCCGTGAGTTACACAAGCCTGTTATCGTACATACCCGCGATGCGCGTGCTGATACGCTGTCGATTCTGCGCGAAGAAAAAGTGACGGATTGTGGCGGCGTACTACACTGTTTTACAGAGGACAGGGAAACTGCGGGTAAATTGCTGGATCTCGGATTTTATATCTCGTTTTCTGGCATCGTCACGTTCCGTAATGCTGAACAGCTTCGTGATGCTGCGCGTTATGTTCCGCTGGATCGTTTGTTAGTTGAGACTGATTCCCCATACCTTGCGCCCGTACCGCATCGTGGAAAAGAGAATCAGCCAGCCATGGTTCGTGATGTCGCAGAGTACATGGCCGTATTGAAAGGTGTTGCCGTTGAAGAACTGGCGCAAATCACCACAGATAACTTTGCCCGCCTGTTTCACATCGACGCCTCTCGCCTGCAATCAGTCCGCTAACTGAGTTTTTTTAAAGCTCGTAATTAATAAATAAAGCGAGTAAAGTTCACCGCCATTAAATGGGCGGTGAATAACCAGTTGGAAACATTCAGATACTCAATTTATCGGAATGTGCGAGTTTTTCGGCCATCCAAAGCTGAATTGTGATAGCCGTCAAACAAAAACGAACTGAATTATTTTACTCTGTGTAATAAATAAAGGGTACTTAGATACCCTGTCCACGGCGAGGTTCTCCCCCCTCGCCAATGCGTGAGAACGTAGAAAAGCACAAATACTCAGGAGCACTCCTAATTATGTTTAAGAATGCATTTGCTAACCTGCAAAAGGTCGGTAAATCGCTGATGCTGCCGGTATCCGTACTCCCGATCGCAGGTATCCTGCTGGGTGTCGGTTCCGCTAACTTCAGCTGGCTGCCAGCCGTTGTATCGCACGTAATGGCAGAAGCAGGCGGTTCTGTTTTTGCGAACATGCCGCTGATTTTCGCTATCGGTGTTGCGTTAGGCTTCACCAACAACGACGGCGTATCCGCTCTGGCATCCGTTGTTGCTTACGGCATCATGGTCAAGACCATGGCTGTTGTTGCGCCGCTGGTTCTGCATTTACCTGCTGAAGAGATCGCCGCTAAACACCTTGCTGATACGGGTGTTCTCGGGGGGATTATCTCCGGTGCGATCGCAGCGTATATGTTCAACCGCTTCTACCGTATCAAATTGCCTGAGTATCTGGGCTTCTTTGCCGGTAAGCGCTTCGTTCCTATTATTTCTGGTCTGGCTGCCATCTTCACGGGTGTGGTCCTGTCCTTCATTTGGCCGCCGATCGGTACTGCTATTCAGACGTTCTCCCAGTGGGCTGCATACCAGAACCCGGTCGTGGCGTTCGGTATCTACGGCTTCATTGAACGCTGCCTCGTGCCGTTTGGTCTGCACCATATCTGGAACGTTCCATTCCAGATGCAGATCGGTGAATACACCAACGCTGCAGGCCAGGTTTTCCACGGCGACATCCCTCGCTATATGGCAGGTGACCCGACTGCGGGCAAACTGTCCGGTGGCTTCCTGTTCAAAATGTACGGTCTGCCGGCTGCCGCTATCGCTATCTGGCATTCTGCAAAACCAGAAAACCGTGCGAAAGTGGGCGGTATCATGATCTCCGCGGCGTTGACCTCGTTCCTGACCGGTATCACCGAGCCGATCGAGTTCTCCTTCATGTTCGTGGCACCGATTCTGTACATCATCCACGCGATTCTGGCTGGCCTGGCATTCCCAATCTGTATTCTACTGGGTATGCGCGACGGTACATCATTCTCCCACGGTCTGATCGACTTTATCGTTCTGTCCGGTAACAGCAGCAAACTGTGGCTGTTCCCGATTGTCGGTATCGGTTATGCGATCGTGTACTACACCATTTTCCGTGTGTTGATCAAAGCGCTGGACCTGAAAACGCCGGGTCGTGAAGATGCGACTGAAGACAACAAAGCGGGCGCGACTGGCGAAATGGCACCGGCCCTGGTTGCTGCGTTCGGCGGTAAAGAAAACATCACTAACCTCGATGCGTGCATCACACGTCTGCGCGTCAGCGTTGCTGACGTTGCCAAAGTGGATCAGGCTGGCCTGAAGAAACTGGGTGCGGCGGGCGTTGTGGTCGCGGGTTCTGGTGTTCAGGCTATTTTCGGTACCAAGTCCGATAACCTGAAAACTGAAATGGATGAGTACATCCGTAACAGCTAAGCAGTAAGACGTTGGGGAGAACTAAGGCAGCCTGCGGGCTGCCTTTTTTATTGCATTAATTGGCCTGAACGCGTATCGGCGCCGTCGCCGCGAACAGCCACGGGCGCGCGTCGCTGCCCACGCGTGGCGATAGCGTTTCTCTGACCTGTTGATGGTAATCATCAATCCACTGCTTTTCAGCCTCACTCAGCAGATGCAGCTCAACCAGATTCAAATCAATCGGCACCAGCGTCAGCGTTGAGAAACGACAGAAGCCAGGGCGACTGTTGATAATCTCCACCTGATTCTCAATGCGGATGCCATATTGTCCAGCCAGATAATAGCCCGGTTCGATGGTGATAATGTTACCTGCCACCAGCGGCCAGGGATTTACTTTTTTTGCAATACGATGAGGCTGCTCATGGATCAGTAGCTGGTGGCCAACGCCGTGTCCTGTGCCGTGGTCAAAATCCAGACCCAACTCCCAAAGCGCCCGACGGCTAAACGCATCCAGTTGATGACCCTGCGTGCCGCTGGGGAATTGCAATGAGATCAGTGATAAAAACCCTTTCAGCACGGCGGTGTAATGCAGTCGCCGCTGCGGTTCCTGTGGACCAAAGGCGAGTGTTCTTGTTGTATCCGTAGTGCCATTTTGATACTGGCCGCCGGAATCATTCAGGTACATTGCCTGTGTGGTGATGGGCGTGTTTGTTTTCTCGCTGGAATGGTAATGACACATCGCCGCATTGCTGGCAGAGGCGGAAATCGTGCTGAAACTTTGCTCGATAAATCCTGGCTGCTGCTGGCGAAACGCCAGCTGTTTGGCTTGTGCTTCCAGTTCAGTGACAGGATTACCTGCTGCCTCGCGCAGAGGGACCTCATGCGCCAGCCAGGCCAGAAAGTTTACCCATGCGGCGCCATCCTGTTCATGGCATTCCCGATACCCTGCCAGCTCAACATCATTTTTATGCGCTTTCATTAAGGTAATGGGGTCAGGGGCCCATAAGACGTCACCGCCGTGTCCTTCAATAGCAAAGCGCAGCGCGACCGGGGCGTAGTCTTTATCAACGAGGAAGCGTTTTCCTTCCGCCAACTGCTGGCAGCGCGCAAGGAAACTCTCTTGCGGGGCCAGCGTGACCGTCTCCAGCAATGATGCGGGCAGTTGCTGCGTCTTATTATTATCAACAAACCACTCCAGTTCGCCGCTGCGATGGAGCAGGGCAAACGAAAAAGGAACCGGAACCATCGCAAGATCGGCTCCACGGACATTGAGTAGCCAGGCGATGTTATCCGGCAGCGTAATCGCCAGCACGTCGGCCTGATACTGAGTCAGTTGCTCTACTATTCGTTCGCGCTTATGTGTGCTGCTTTCGCCGCTTATCTCAACGGGCATTTCACGAATAACACCACTGGGGGCGGCTGGACGGTCGAGCCAGATCTGGTCGAAGGGATCGCGTTCCATCGGAACCAGTTTGCAGTGGGTGGCCGACAGTGCTTCAAATTGGCTGTTGACCATCAGCAGAGGTTCAAAGCCGATACGCGCACCAGAGGTGACGTAAGCCTGCAAGTAGTCGGCCAGAGGTTCATCGTGTAAATGATGGATTTCAAAATCATCGAGAGAGACTTCGTTACGCACCTGGACCTGATAGCGCCCATCGACAAACATCAGCGCGCGATCGCGAAGTACCAATGCAAGACCCGCGGAACCGCTAAAACCAGTGAGCCAGGCTAGTTTATTGTCGTGCGGTGTGCAATCTTCGCTCTGATGAGCATCGGCGCGGGGAACAATCATGCCATCCAGTCCCTGCGCTAACAGCAGACTGCGCAGGGCGGAAAGGGGAGTTGAATTGTGCATAGTTACCTTCAGGCCTTAACGGAACGGCGGTTCGTTGAATGTACGTAATTTGCGGGAGTGCAGCCGGTCGCCTTCGGCACGCAGCCGGTCGATAGCCCGGATGCCAATTTGCAGGTGCTCAGAAATGGCCCCTTCATAAAAACGGTTGGCCTGACCAGGCAGTTTGATCTCACCGTGGAGCGGTTTATCGGAAACACACAGCAGCGTGCCATAAGGGACGCGGAAACGATAGCCCTGGGCTGCAATGGTGGCACTCTCCATATCAATAGCGACGGCACGACTGAGGTTAAAACGCAGTGCAGAAGCGGAATAGCGTAATTCCCAGTTACGGTCGTCGGTGGTGACGACGGTGCCGGTACGCAGCCGCTGTTTAACCTCTTCACCCGGCATGCCGCTGACTTCTTTGGTCGCGTCATACAGGGCGCGTTGTACTTCCGCAATGCTCGGAATCGGAATATCCGGCGGCAGTACGGCATCCAGTACATGGTCGTCACGCAGATAAGCGTGGGCCAGAACATAGTCGCCAATCGCCTGGCTTTCTCGCAGGCCGCCGCAGTGACCAATCATCAACCAGACGTCAGGACGCAGCACGGCCAGATGGTCGCAAATGGTTTTGGCGTTAGAGGGGCCGACGCCGATATTAACCAGCGTGATCCCCTGACCGTCGGCGGTGATTAAATGCCAGGCGGGCATCTGGTGTTTTTTCCACGCCAGATCGGAGATGGCCTCTTCCGGTGCTTCGGTTTCCGCGGTGATCCAGATCCCGCCCGCGCATGACAGCGCGATATAGGGGCTGTCCGGGTCAAGGATTTGGCTGCAGCCCCAGCGCACGAACTCATCGACGTAGCGGGTGTAGTTAGTGAACAGCACAAACGGCTGGAAGTGTTCAACCGGCGTTCCCGTGTAGTGACGCAGTCGCGCCAGCGAGAAATCGACTCGTCGCGCGTCGAAGTGCGACAACGGGGAGAACTCCGCCGGATGATAGGTACCGTCGGCTGTTTCATCACCAATCTGTGAAAGCTCGGTGGTTGGGAAATGGCGCGTCAATCCGGCACTCATCGAGCGGTCAAGCGTGAGTTCAGAACCGTCAATTACATACGGATAGGGAATTTCATGTTGCGACGGCTCGACGGAAATATGCGCATCATAATCCTGATACAGCAGCGTCAGTTGTTCTTCAAGATAAGGGCGAAAAAGCGACGGGCGGGTGATGGTCGTGGTATAGCAGCCTGCATGGGTAAAACGGCCATATGCGCGCGTTTTCGGTGGGTTTGTGGCACTGCCATCCCAGGTGACACAAAGCGATGGGTAAACAAAAAGACCGTTTTGGCGGGCGATGTCGTCAGGGAGCGTCCCTGTTTCAATATACTTACCAATGGCGCTACGCAGAGCCTTCACCGACTGTTCGTACAGCGCGTCCAGTTTATCCAGTGCCTGAGCAGGTGTCAGGCTGGAGCCCTTATTGTTCATGTCTGTCTCCTTGTTCCACAGATGTACTGCTCTCCCGATAGTATGTCACAGGAATGTGAAACAAAAGTCAGACGTTGAGGAAGATTATGCGAAGACCCGATGGCCTTCGCACAAAGGTTTACGCGTGTTGCTTATCTCTCATCAGCATTGCGGTGACGGCCGAAATAAGGCATCCGGCCATCAGGTAAATGGCCACGCTGTGCCAGTCGCCACCGGAGAAAGTCACTAATGCAGCGGCAATAAAAGGCGTAAAACCACCGCCGACAACGCTGGCAACCTGATAACCCACGCCCGCGCCACTGTAGCGATAGCTTGCGCCAAACAGGCCGGTAAACATAGGCTGCTGTACGCAGACCACCATATCGTGCGCAATGTTGGCCAGCATAATCGCGAAGAACACTATCCAGAAGAGGGACTGCGCTTCCAGGGCCATGAAAAACGGGAAGGCGCTCAGCGTACCGACCAGGGCACCGATAATGTAGACCCGGCGGCGGCCAAATCGGTCGGCAAGCCAGGCGAAGCAGGGGATGGTCAGGCAACTCAATCCACCGACTAGCAGCCCGATATTGAGAAAAAGTTCGCGCGGTAGCCCCAGATTTTGCGTGGAATAATTCAGGGCAAACGCGGTGACGATGTACATGGTCAACAGTTCACACAGGCGCAGGGCGATAATTTTCAAAAATGCCCCTGGGTGCCGGGCCAGCGCTTCGACAACCGGCAGGCGTTTTTTGGTTTGCGTCTGCTGTTGTTTTTGCTGTTCAAACTCTGCCGACTCTTCCATTCGGTTACGCATCCATAATGCGCCCAGAACCAGCACAATGCTGAACAGGAACGGGATGCGCCAGCCCCAACACAGAAACTGCTCATCGGTCGTTTGCGAACTGATTAGCGAAACCAGTCCTGTCGAGAGCAGCAGGCCGACGCCATAACCCACCTGAACGCCGCTGCTGTAGAATGCTTTTTTGTTTTTTGGTGCACTTTCGACGGAGAGTAGCGCCGCGCCGCCCCATTCACCGCCAACGGCGAATCCCTGAATGGCGCGCAGCGTCACCAGCAGAACCGGGGCCCACCAGCCGATGGTGTCAAAAGAGGGAATAATACCAATCAACGCTGTGGCAATGCCCATCATCCAGACGGTGAGCATCAGCATTCGTTTGCGACCCAGGCGATCGCCGAAGTGACCGAAGATCACCCCGCCTAACGGACGGAACAAAAATCCGACGCCAAAGGTGGCAAATGCGGCAAGTGTACCCATCGCCGGGCTGACCTGCGGGAAGAACTCGCGATTAAAAACCAGCGCGGCGGTGATGCCATAAAGCAGAAAATCATACCAGTCGACCACGGCACCCGCGAAGCTGCCGAGTGCGGCACGTCGGGCACGGTTAAGCGATGAGGTGTCCTGCTGGGGACCCGTGGAGGTGAGGGTGGAATCCATAGTTATCCTGTCTGTACTGTTTTTTAATTATTAGTCTTGGAGTTAGGTTACGCACATTGCAGTCGAGATATAAACGACTGTAATGAGACTACCGCGACAGACGAGAAGATAAAACGATTTTATCCCTTACAAGAGGGCAAGATGAAAAATAAGACGATTGAAGAAATTAATAAGCAAAAAGCCCGCTTAAGTTTCCTTAAACGGGCCTCTTAAATTTGGATCCTCTGACTGGGATCGCCTTAGTCATTAACTGGCTGGGAACTAGATCAGAAATCTTGTTTTGTCAAGACCATCAGAATGACCACCATTTGTTTGTGGGGATGCAGGGTGTTGTGAAGTAGCGGATGAATTACATTGATTTATGTTAGCAGTTCCGCGAACACTAAAACGCCTACTTCCGGGATTAATCAAATCCCGGACGCTAAAATAGCCCTGGTATTGCAAAATACTGTCGGTGCGGCTGTTTCATCCATCACCACGTATTGAGAATCATGTCAGGACAAATACTGACGAATATCGGAAGGTGCATAGTTTTGTTCCCACAAAGCTTTCATCATTAACATATAGGGCTCAATATAAGTGAAAAAAACCTGATAGCTTTCGCAAAAATAATTGAGCTCCGGGATGCCGCGTTCAGAAAGCACAACGCGATCTTTTGGGCAACCGCCATGGCAGGCAAATTTCACTTTGCAACTCATACACTCTGCTACCAGTAGCGGCTTGTTCTGCTCAATTATTTGATTTTCAGTGCTTTTTAGCATCGTAGTTATAACAGGTTGATGGTTGTTACTCAGCAAAGTTTTTGGATTAACCAGGCAATCGCACTCGTACAAATCATCGTTTATTTTCGATGCTAACACGCTATCACCAAAGAGCGCAAAAGCACAGGTCGGTGCAGGCAACCCACACCACGCAGCGAAAGCGTGCTCAAAAATGGGGATTTTAATTGTTCCGATATCCAGACGTACCCAGCTGTAAAAAAGCGTTTTTAAAAAAGTCCCTAATGCCGCGGGCGTAAGGCTTCGTGCATCCACACCACCTTGCGTAAGAGGTTCAAGTAAGGGGATAAACTGCATGTGGCGACTGCCAAGATTCTTCAGATAATGATAGAGTCGCAACGGGTTCTGGCTATTCATGGCGTTAATGACAGTCCGCGTACTAAATTCAAGATCGTGTTTTTGCAGCAACCTCACGGCCTCTTCAATCAGATGATATAGAGGTTTACCAGAAGTCGTTTTGCAGACACTGTCTTGCAACGAAATATCGTCATCCACTGCAATACTAATCAGAAACTGATTTTTCTTGAATAGCTCACACCAGCTATCATCCAGCAGAATGCCGTCGATTAGCAATGTGTTGATAATGTTTTTACCTTGTGCAAATTGCTGTTGCAGCTCGATAACTCGTTTAAAAAAGTTAAATCTGTCAAGCGTTGGTTCATTTCCCTGCCAGGTAAAAATCACATCGCCAGTTTCCTGGGTATCAATTTGCTGGCGAATAAATAGTTGAAGCGTCACATCATCTATATCCATACCGTTCGGGCAAGGTTGCGCCTTGAAGCAGTACGTACAACGTGAATTGCAGGATGCACTGGTGGGGGGTGTCATCACATGGCAATTTTTCATTATCGTTTTCATCACTTTATTTTTATTTGTTTTGTAATATGCAAGGAAGTGATGCAATCCATAAAATGGATTGCATCATCAATATTTATCTTTTATTGCTTAATAACTTCGACTCGCATTTCATTAACTTGTGCAGGAACGATTTTGTGCCCTGATTTCAGATAGTCAATCACGACATCGGACATATTATGCCCGGCACGAACTTGCACATTTTTACCTTCTTTAAAGGCCAGAAAACCATCCCCTCCCAGCGCAAGGAATGTTGTCGTTGCTACATGATAAGTCTCCGTGTCCACAATCGCTTTGCCATTGATAGTGAGAGATGCTATTCGCTGGCCGACTGGTTTTTGCGGGATATAATGCATTTCAGCACCCTTTGACATTTGTAGTATGCCATTCGTGAGTGATGCTCCATGTTCCATCAGATTACGTAAATCCTTGCCACTGAGATCCATCTCTGTAAGCTCATTCTTGAAGGGGAATGTACTGGTAATGTCGCCAAAGGTAATCGAGCCAGCATTTATATCCGCGCGTAAACTGCCGGAATTAATCAGTGCGATCTGTGCTTTCGGTGCAGCAACCAGCATTGCATCCGTAAACAAGTTACCAAGTTGTGAGGATTCACCATAGGCACGGGTTAACATGATAGGTGACTCACCTACTGGTTGGCGCACGATATCTGTAAGTTTTTTATTCCAGCCATCGATAACTTTCTGGGTTGTTGGATCAGGTACCCATTCATCAGCATAAATTGTTTTCAGTTCGAAGCTTTTTACTTCATGAGTATTAGTTGCTGGGTTAACATCGAGTACCAGTTTACCAATGTCAATACCGCCACTGTCAGTAGAAAGAATTAACGTGTTCCCAACTTTGATCGGTTCTGGTGTCCCTACGTGAGCGTGTCCGGTGATGAGGATATCAAGCCCTTTCACTTGGCTTGCTGTCTGAATATCCTTATCCAGCGCACGTCTGACATCTGTATTACCAATATTGGACTGGCGTGCCGGGACACCTTCGTGAACGAGAGCAACGGTGATATCAACTTTATCACGTAACTCATCCAGGTAGTGCTGCAGATATTTTACCTCATCACGCGCTTCTATCCCCTGGTTTTTAAGGGCTGCGGCTGATTTATCAAAACGATTGTTATTATTGTTATCGAGGCCCTGTATTGAGAGTTCTGAAATCGTGTCATTAAATGCAAACACACCGTGCAGCCCAATAACACCAATTTTGACACCATCTTTTTCCAGTATAGTATAGGGCTTGTTCCAGAAAGGTATCTCGCTGTCTTTATGGAACACATTCCCTAACAGAACAGGGAAGTTCGCCTTACTTAACTGGCGCAAGAGGTTATCCCAGCCATGGTCAAACTCATGATTACCGATGGATACCGCATCAAAGGGCATAGTCCTCATAATATCAATTATTGCCTCCCCCTTGGTTAAACTGCTGATATATGGTCCGGTAAAATAGTCTCCAGCATCAAAATAAAAAGTGGATTTATTTTTTGCTTTTTCCTGTTTAACCATGGTAGTGATATTTGCCCAGCCGCCGATATCTCGTTTACCATCTGCGATATACGGGAGTTTGTAGCTATCAACATGAGCATGGAGATCATTGGTGTAAATAATAGTGACATCTTTGGCATTCGCCCAGAGCGAGAGTGTCGATAGAATACCCGCAGCAATTATTTTCATCTTCATAATTAGTTCCTTTTAGGTATATAAAGTATGACATTTAGATAAAAGGTTCATGCATGCCCATGAACCTTTTACCATTTGCAGTCGAATCAACTATCTCTTAAAAAATCGATGACCAACCACTTTATTTGTTTTAATTAAAACGTGTAGCCCACGGATAAATAATATGCCCATCCTGTTGAATCTATAGAGACTGCTCCTCCATTGGTATTAAATGCTTTACTACCTTCTTCAAATTGTCCACCATGATAGAAATAACGGAAGCTCGCACTGTAACTCCAGTGAGGATAAACTAATGCCAATACATTAGTGGTTACTATCGAGCTATTGGTTCGAGAGTAAAATTGTTGCTTGCCACCTGATTTTTCTTTTAAATCCGAACCGAAATCAAAATTAGTAAAACCTACATAATTTAACTTTCCGCCCCAAAACTGAGTAATTGGAATAACATATTTTAATTTAAAACGATATCCATCCCACTCGTTTTCATTGGCAGCGTTATAATTATTTCCCTGATATTTCGCATAGATATCTGCAGATAAAGACATCGGCAATCCAGTGTCAATATCAGTACCTAATCCCATGTACCAGGTACTCTGACGTTGTCCTTCATTACTACCTGCATCATAGATATAGTTGTGGGCAAAATACCATTCTTTAAATGGACCAAAACTTAAGTCGAGTCCTGTTAATTTATCGATGCTAAAACGAGGTTCTATTTCCATAAAAAATGGAGAACCATTATCCCAAATACCTTTGTCGTTAACATTTCCTAAACCGAAAAACTTAGGTAAATCTGCATAACCATAGAAATCGAACCAATCCTTATGCGCCCATGCTCGATATTCTGGATATAAATCAGCTCGTTTTTGTGGCCCAAAGCGTGTAGAGTTGCTTCCCACCAGGTTAATACTTTGATGCCACCAGTCTGACAGATATTCATCATTTCCTGTCTCTGCAAGTGTTACCATTGGTAATGATAAAAGTGTTCCCAATAAAAATACTTCATTCTTCTTTAACATAAACAGAATCCTTCTGTTGAGGTTTTTTTAAAATGCCATCTTTAAAAAGAAAATGTAAATAATTCCCAGTATAAAAATAGCATTATATGTTTTATATATTTAAAATGCAGTTGGGCAAAAATATATCTGTCGCTAATTAATTGAGATTATTTAGCCGAGCTTACATCAACCACCCTCATTTCCAGATCCGGTTTTAATGGGCTACTGGACTTAATGTAATCAATGATTGACTCTGAAGAACTGGTGCTGTTAATAGTTTTGACATTCGTGCCGTTTAAGAAAGCTTCAAACCCATCACCACCGGTCGCACAAAATGAATGTGTAACAACCCGATATGTTTTGGCAGGCTCTACAGGTTGGTTATTAATGGTGAATTTAACAACCCGCTCACCCAACGGTTTTTTACTGTCATATACAACATGGACACTTTTTGACACCTGCAAAACCCCGTTGGTAAGGTTAGTGGCGTGGGTCATTAAATTAATAAGATCCTTTCCGGTAAGATCCATTTCGACAAGATCGTTATTAAACGGGAAGGTCGTAATTACATCACCATATTTCAATTTTCCCTGTGGAAAATCGGCACGCAACCCACCGCTGTTTTGTAATCCCAGGACGGCATCTGGTGCTTTGGCCATCATGGCGTCGAGAACTAAATTACCCATCGGTGAGGATTCACCGTAAGCACGGGTGAACGGTGCCGTTGTCGATCCAATAACCTGGTCGGTGATGCTTTTCAGTTTAGTATTCCACACATCAATCCTGGCCTGGACCTTTGGATCGGGCTTATATTCATCAGCAAATACAGTGATTAACTTGCCGTTATAGCCATCAATTTTTTTAGTCCTGGGGTTAAAGTCCAGGACTAACTTACCAATATCGGTACCATACGCATCTGTTGAAACAACAAGTGTGTCATTGACTTTAATCGGCTCTGGTGTACCCACATGCGCATGTCCAGTGATAAGTACATCAATACCTTTAAATTTCTTTGCGGTATCGATATCGGCCTGCAGCATTCTGGCAACATCTTTATTTCCATAGCTTGACTGACGCGCTGGTGTCCCTTCGTGGATGAGTAGCACGATGATGTCGACTTTACCCTTTAATGCATCAAGCCCTTTTTGAATGTAAGGCACTTCATCACGAGCCTCTGAGCCAGCGTAAGCCTTAGCTGCAATAGTGTCATAAAACGCAAATTTTCCATGTACTCCGATTACGCCAATTTTTATGCCGTCTTTTTCGACAATTGTCCAGGGTTTATTCCAGACAGGTTTATCACTATCAGTATAAAAAACGTTGCCCAGTAAAACTGGGAAGTTCGCTTTTGATAGCTGCTTAACCATATTTTCGACGCCATGGTCAAATTCATGGTTCCCCACCGACACAGCATCAAAAGGCATGGTATTCATAATATCAATAATTGCTTCGCCTTTGGTTAAGGTGCTTATATATGGACCAGTAAAATAATCACCCGCATCAAAGAAAAATACATCTTTGCTTTTTTTCTTGGCATCATTAACGATGGTTGCAATGTTAGCAAAACCACCTACGGCTCGGTTTTTATCAACGGCGGGGATTTTTCCCGGGGAAACATGGGCATGTAAATCGTTGGTGTAATAAATAGTCACATCCTTTGCACTAATTGGTGCAGCTAACGTTGCGGATAAGCACAATGTAATCAGACTAAGTTTTGTTATTATTTGCATAACTAGTTTTCATTTGGTTATATAAAATTTAGTGGTGCTTTCAAAAGGATTCATGTGAACACATGAATCCTTTTTCATCTGCGGTTGAATCAATAATGCTCAAATAACTAATGTTCTAGCGCTTTATTTGATCTTTGCTTGTTAATTTACAGGCATCGATGCCGTTGTGATTAAGCCAGATAATTCTGTTTCACTAAATAATCTAAAAGGAGATTATTTTTTCACATCAGCAACGCGCATACCTTTGATCTGTTCATCCGTGATGGTGTTGCCTGCTTTGAAATAATCAATCACCGCGTTAGAAACATAGTAACCGCCTGTTGTATTACGCGATTTACCCTCAGTAAATGTGGTAAAACCATCGCCACCATCAGCAAGGAAGCTCTGGGTGGCAATATGGTAAACCGTCGCATCCTCAATTGGTTTGCCATTAAGAGTCAGTTCGGCGACCCGTTGGCCGATTGGTTTACTACTGTCGTACTTCATTTCCAGGCCTTTAGATACCTGCAAAACGCCATTAGTTAAACTTGCGCCATGTTCCATCAAGCTACGCAATTGTTTACCGGTGAGATCCATCGTTGCCAGCTCGTTGGGGAACGGGTACACACTGATGACTCCACCCATAGTAATCGCGCCCGCCGGTAACTCAGTGCGGATGCCACCTGAATTAGTTAAAGCCAGTTGTGTATTTTTACCTGCTGCCGCCAGCAAAGCATCCGCAGCCAGATTCCCTAGCGGAGCCGATTCGCCATAGGCGCGTGTCAATTCAACCGACGACTGTCCCACTGTTTGTTGCACCACTTCATCAAGTTTCTTATTCCAGTTGTCGATCACCGATTTCGTTTGTGGATCGGGCTTCCATTCATCTGCGTAAATGGTTTTAAGCTCGAAATTTTTCACCGTGAAGTTATGCGGCTTATTTTGGTAATCCAGCACAAGTTTACCCACATCAATACCGCCGCTATCGGTCGAGAGGATAAGTGTATTACCTACTTTAATCGGTTCCGGCGTACCGACATGTGCGTGTCCGGTAATCAGAATGTCCAGTCCTTTAACTTGGCTTGCGGTCTTGATGTCTTTATCCAGAGCACGACGTACATCGGTGCCCCCTATACTGGACTGACGGGCTGGTGTTCCCTCATGGACAAGCAGCACGGTCAAATCGACTTTACCTTTCAGTTCGTCGAGATAGCGCTGCAACCACTTAATTTCATCCCTGGCTTCAATACCTACGCGCGTCGCCGCAGAAACGGTATCATTGAAGGCAAACACGCCGTGCAAACCAATGACGCCAATTTTCACGCCATCTTTTTCGATGATGGTATAAGGCTTATCCCAGAATGCTTTGTCGCTGTTCTGATAAAATATATTGCCCTGTACAATTGGGAATTTCGCCTGGCTAAGCTGTAATAATGTATTATCCCAGCCATGATCGAATTCGTGATTTCCCATTGTAACTGCATCAAATGGCATTGTATTCATAATATCAATTATTGCCTTTCCCTTCGTCAGGCTACTGATATATGGACCGGTAAAATAATCTCCAGCATCAAAAAACCATGTTGCTTTACTTTTTGCTTTTTCCTGTTTAACCAGGGTTGTGATATTTGCCCAGCCACCGATATCGCGTTTTCCGTCCGCAATATAGGGAATCTTATAAGGTTCTACATGAGCATGCAGATCATTGGTATAAATGATGGTTATATCCTTGGCGCAAGCCCAAAGCGGTAGCGTCAACAGAATGCTTGCTGCAATTACTTTCACCTTCACAATCAGTCACCTTTAGTTAGTTAAAAAATTATCAAATTACGTTTAGGATTGTTTTTATATGTGAAAATATTTACATGATGTGTGATTTTTTTCACAAAAGTAGTCTGGAGTTACTCGCTAAAATCAACGACCTGTTTAAATCGTTGGTGACTTAAATTGACTCAGTTTACGATCAATACCTGTAAATCGTATGGTTGCCGCAATTTAGGGCAACCCATATGGGCATGTGCAGATTTCAGTTGGCCAGACTACAGACTGGGATTTCCTGCATTACACTGTCGAGCATGCGGGAGTTATCCCCCGCTGTTTGATGAACAGCAATTTAATGAATGGCTGTCTGTTCACTTAAGTGCCTATGCTTCAGAAAACGGTCATTTTTGTCCTGAATGTTATCGCAAAGAAATTATTTGTTATGGTCATAACCCACAGGGAACACAGCGCGTTCAATGCCGAGTCTGCAGAAAAGTCTGGACGCCCAAACAGCAAGAACAAAGAAAAATAGTCCCCCCAGAACGAATTGAAACTGTTTCACTAGTTGTGCCGTTCCAGGGGGGCAGTGCAGAACAGAAACTGTATGTTCTACTCAGTTTTGATGCCGTCTGCGGTAATGTTCTGCATATCTCCACAAATTTTACTCAGCATTATGTTGGTGAGACTTTACGGTATCGCTGGCACGGGAATGCTGAGCCTGATTTGCATCATAGTGATATCGTAAATCGCGTTGATATGCGCGAGACGCAATTCCTACGTAGGAGTCAGTTTGATGAAATTCAATATGGAAGTGCGATTCTCAAACGCAACGCCAGAGGTGCTATTCTGCGTCCTGTTATCACGGCTCACGGGCATTTTCGAGTACTGAACATCTTTTTTCCTAAGGTAAAGAAGCATGTTATTTCACACGAATGCTTTCTTCGGGGAGCCGTCATTACTGTTTGGGCAGAACTGTTTCGCCAACGGCAAGGTGAGCTTTGGTTTATAGAAGAGGAAATAAATGATAGTGATATTTATGTACCCTGGAGTTTTCAGAGAACAACACAGCATGGCTGGTGGCAGAATCAGTGGCAGCTTTGGGAGCAGGGAAAAAACCGTAAGATGGTTTGCCCGTTAACAGGTGGTGATAGCCGTAATGCTAAAATGCTCTCTTTGACGGCCAGCAGACATTTTATTCACTGGTTATATAAACAAGCGGATTTTATCCATAGCACCAAATTATCAGCAGGGAGCGTAACGCAAACGTTACTTTCTCTGGCGCATGAATATAACGGTAAACTTACAATAGCGCCTTCTGACGATTAGTATCATCGACAGTTTTCAATAGCAAAGGTGTTGTATATATTGTCAAGGGTTCATGTAGATACATGAACCCTTTTAACATATGCAGTTGGAACAAATAGTTTTTAAAACATGATGTTCAATTGCTTCTGTTTTTATGATTACATCATTTTACAGATTAACAGTAACTGATGCTGTAGTGATTAATTCAGATAGCTCCGTATCTTTAAATAATCTTGTACGATAGCCCTCACCTGGGAATTGAGGTGCGCCATCAGGAAGCGCGATGACATCGTAGATACTGGCAATCATATTGCCGTTCACATCGGAGATAAAGAATGAACGGGCATGGTTGGTGAAAATAGAGAAGTAATCATCATGGTCAAAAACATTACCCATAAAATCAGTCCACTGGACGATAGGGGTTGTTGGTGGTTCGATAGGTGCTTGAATTTCCAAAGCTGTTTTTGCCGCCATGTCTACAGCATAGAATAGAATACGAGCCGGAGGCGTTGAATAGGCATCGGTTGTTGCATTGTCATTAATCGGGCGAACAACAGAATTTCCATCAGCATCAAGACAAGATCTATTATCAAAGACAGATAAAACAAATTTACCTACGGTAGGGTCGATATATTCTGCAAAGGCACTATTGTTCGTGATACACACAGTATGAGCACCATTCTCAAAGTGAGTAATACCGGAGTTATCAATATGAATAGTGTCTGGATTTACCGGAAACTGAGGGTTGAAATTACCGGTGTCGAGCGCCCACAAGATACTACCATCAACAATAGAGATGCCAAAGGTCGTGCTCGTTGAACGGGAATGCACAATAACTGCTTCCTCATTATTTGGACTACTGGTAATCCATGACAGCGAGTTTAAATGAATATCATTAGGGGTGCTGTTATTTAAGATTTGAGAGCCGCTATACTCGCTAGTATAATTTTTTGCCCAAATCATTTTCCCAGTCTGATCGTTGAATTTCATGACTAGGGAATCCTGGCCCCGCGTATTGGTTATCCGATTAGGAATGTCGTTACCAAACATATAGACATCGCCTGCGGAGTCCCAGACTAAATCGTGAGTGTTTGAGTAGTGATTGCCATCAGAATCACGCATATCGAATTCAAAGATGACATTACCAAGAATGTCAATTTTGAAAAAGCGGCGACCGTACCACGACATATCTTCATCAGTACCAGTGTAGATGTAACCATTGTGAATTCTCAACGGCTGGAGATGATAAAGCGATACAAAGTTAAAGCGCAGGTCACCATTTTGGTCGTAACCACGGCCAGTAGATTGCATTAACCAACTATTGCCCCATACAGATGTAAATAACACAGGATCTGTTTGTTCAATATCGAGATGGAAGATAACCGACTTGTCATAAACCTGATCTACCGTGCTAATAGAGAATGGTTGATTGAAAACTTCAGCTCCAGTTTCATCCTTAAACACAACCTGGACGTTGTTTGCATATTGTGCATAAAGGCCAATAACAGGGATTTTTATGGTTTGAGAGACACCATAAATCAGATCCGATGTATACGTAAAATCTACGCTGGTTGAACTGGTTGTCCTTTTTGATACAGTGTAAGAATAGCTTACTGGTGTATCTGAGGTAAAATAAATATATGCAGCGAGCTGATTATCGGCTGGTGCAAGTTCAGTTTTAACATAAGTAATTGTCATGATTTTATTCCTTTTGGGTTGATTCAATAAAATATAGATGCGATTTTCTATCAGGGCATAAATGTGTCGATAATAAAAACAGCGAGAAAATAAATGCCTGATTTATAACTTAGTGTTGTGGTAATTAAAAACTGATTTTTATTATAACCCTCCTTTTGTAAAATAGCTGTCTAAACGGGAGTGAGGTTAATCACCCTGCCAATGTTGGTATGTCGTATTATCCGTTTGAGTAGGTCTGCTAAACACGGTAGATGCTATTCTGGGTACATTTTTCGTGAGAGTTGAAAATGAACGCCATCCTTAATTTCCGCCCAGTTACCCCCCCATTCAACGTCAATAGCTAGCTCTTTGGCTGCCTGAAACACAGCCGTTGCAATTGTCTGGTAATGCTTAAACTCCCATGATGCTGTACCGTTTATGACTGCGAATATATCGACGGCGTGTCCCGTTAAATGCCTGCTTTTTGACGTTAATGATTTTCCTGATGCCAATAACTCAAGCTGCCTCTTTTGGTTTCTTAACCCTTCTGAAATACCAAAATCGATAGGTGATAATTTCAATGCTCTTCTCATCACATCAGAAAGATCCTTATGTACGCCTTTAAGATTCTTTTCAGATGTTTTACTGAATTCATGATTTATCATTGCTATCTCCAGAAATTTTTTTCCAGTAATAATTAAGGGCAACAACGCCCATTGCACCTGATATACCGCTGATTGCAAGCGTAGTATGAAATACTGTTCCAAGACTTTGTGACATCAATCCAGAAAGCACGCCGGTAAATCCTGATACTATAATTTGTGCTAACGCCGAAAATAAATTTCTTCCCGACCGGCCAGATTTAACGTCAAGGAGATATCTAACAAAACCTCCCCACGCGCCGAATAATATTATGTAAATCCAGCTAAAAAATGCATTTGATGATGGGTCTTTCCATGGCAAAATAATTACCTCCAAAGATTGCATAAGTAAAAAAATTTATCGCATGATGAGATCATTCTCTTGCAATAAAACTATATGCTTTGCTATGCAGTAAATAATAAACATTGAGTACCCCAGTTTTGTGATTAATGTCACACGGAATGCAATTAATAGTCTTTACCGATCGATTTTTGATAAACGATAGTTCTATGTTATTTATATTGATGATTATATTTATTAACGGAATGCATAAGAGGGGCAAGCGGGAGAAGGGGCAACGTATCCTTCAAAAGGCGTGTCAGATGCGGGAATGAGTGCTGGAACCCCGAAAGCAGGGGCTGTGTGTGAAAGATCGCGGATTCTGGTGCAGGTTTACGGTCACGCGGCAGCAAATGCCTTACGGTAAATGCAGGCCGCAGCCCATAAAGTAAAAGGCGCTGAAATTCAGCAGGTATAAACTTGCCGGAAAATCGTAGAATTTTCAGTTGTGTGAAATGAGTGCTGGTGAACTGGCGCGGTTAAAAAATCTATTGAGTGTGAACTTCGAGCCTCCGCCGCGGTGTCCTGCGACCCAGTGTTTGCAGAGGCCTGCACCGGTAAAGGGATCAACCGTCCTGACGGAACAGGTGCTTCTTTCAGGTTGTGAAGCAACGGGAGCTGTCTACGACAGCATAGGGCAAGAGGGTGATTACAACCGTTTTACACGGATGAAAAGAGGAAACCTTTTTTTCGGGAATTGAGTTGTTTGTAGATTTTTTCGCAATTTTATGAATGACAGTCTGCCGCGCTTCGCTTGTCTTTTCCCGATCTTCCGCCAGCAAAGCTGACAGAAGATCGGGCGAGTCGGTTTAGCTCTGGCTATATTCCGGCTTACGATAACGGGACGGCCAGATTTGTTCTGGCGTAACACCTAACCAGGTACCCGGTTTTGCAGGTACAGCTAAAAGATACCGCGATTAGCCGCCAACATAAAGAGACACTCTGGAAGGCCGATCGCAGAAAATAAAAAACCCTGCTGGTGAGGCAGGGTTCTCTATTTTTCGCTCTCAGGCTGCGGATGGCGACCTAAGCGGCGTTGCGTGATAATACAATCCTGGCAGATGTAATCCTGCACTGACAGGCAGTGTAAGGGTAAGATGCAGGCGTTGCGCTCCTTTCAAAAGGAGAGCGAATGGACACACTAACGCGTAAGCTGGTTGTGCTCATTGCCGTACTGGAGCTGTTACTGGCTCTGCTGCGGTTGATTGATCTGCTGAAATAATTCACGGATTGAAACGTACTTAAGGGGAGACACCCGTTTACCCTTTAATAACCCGTTGTATTACGACACTTTTTTCAGCCTACTGGCAAACTGATAGGGTGAAATATATCCGCCAGTATTTGCATCAAGATAATCAGCCCACCACTGCATCATCGCGATCCGTTCTTCCAGATATTCAGCCTTATGAATATAGGCCGCCCGCACGCTGTTTCTTTCCTGATGGCTCATCTGCTTTTCAATGGCTTCTTTGCTCCACAACCCCGACTCACTCAGCGCACTGCACGCCATCGTCCGGTTTGATTTGATTAACTCCTTTTCACCGCATAGCGCATGATCTCGGTGACGTAGTTTTTCAGCTGCGCGGCTTTCTCCAGAAAGCCCTTGTTTTCCACTTTGTGCAGGGTAAATAACAGCGTTTCCGTGGTGATATGATCGATGAGGCTGTCCTCCGATATCCGGGAAAACATACATTTCCAGCCTGCGCTGGATGGTGTTCGCATAATGTTCAGACCAGCGCCTGTGTTCACCGTGCCAGTTCATGGCGATCTGGCGGAACGTATGACCGTTTTTCTTTTTCTGCTGTGCGATTTTCTTGTCAGCGGAGGGATCGACCCCCTCACGTATTTTCGCCCGCGCGGCATCACGTAACTGTCGCGCTTTAAACAGGGACACATCCGGGTAGGGGCCAAAGGCGAGTTTTTTCTCTTTGCAGTCGATGCGATACTTCATATACCAGAGTTTCGAGCCGTTAGGTTTGATCAGCAGGTACAGTCCTGAACTGTCTGCCAGTTTGAAGGGTTTTTCTGTGGGTTTAGTCTTGCGGATAGCGGTATCTGTTAATGCCATAGCGGGCGGCTCTATTTTCTCACCGAACCGTGAGGCACCCGATTAAGCCCCAAAAAAACTATGGGTGTCAAGAAACCCGGCAATCCTTCTCAGGGCAGCCGGGTAAAGATAAGTTCTTGTTTTTTATGCGTTTCAGGACGTATAGGAACGTCATGAAACTAAAATTTGGCTCCTCTGACTGGACTCGAACCAGTGACATACGGATTAACAGTCCGCCGTTCTACCGACTGAACTACAGAGGAATCGTTTGAACGAGGCGCATATTAGCGGGGGCGATGGGGGTTGTCAAAGGGGGAAATGAAATTGTGTGTTCGTTTGCTGACAAATTCAACAAAGCGGCGATCTTTCATGCTTTTTTAGACATTTGCCCCATTCTGGTGCGTGTCTACCTCTTGTGGGGCAGCCCGGATAAAGGCGGAATCAATAGAAGCGATCACTTTCCTGCGCCATCCCTTACTTAACGGGAGCTTAACATTAAATAATCGTCTACAGATGAAACTGGCAAGCATCTTGCAACCCTGAGTTTCATGACTGCCAGCATGGGTTCTGGTATTCCGACAGGAGGCAAAATGAACTTCAGACGACTGAAATACTTCGTAAAAATCGTCGATATTGGTAGCCTGACCCAGGCAGCGGAAGTATTGCATATCGCTCAACCCGCGCTGAGCCAGCAGGTTGCTACGCTGGAGGGGGAATTGGATCAACAGTTGTTGATCCGCACCAAACGCGGGGTGACGCCGACGGAAGCTGGGAAAGTACTGTACACGCACGCCCGGACAATATTACGTCAGTGTGAACAGGCGCAGCTTGCGGTTAATAATGTAGGGCAGACCCTGAGTGGACACGTCTCTATTGGCCTGGCACCTGGCACTGCGGCATCATCAATTACCATGCCGTTATTACAGACCGTCCGCGCCGAGCTGCCCGATGTACTGGTCTATTTGCATGAAAACAGCGGGGCGGTGCTGAACGATAAACTGCTCAGTGGTCAATTAGATATGGCGGTGCTCTACGAGCGTTCGCCGATTGCGGGTATTTCCAGTCAACCGTTACTCAAAGAGGATCTTTTCCTGGTGGGGACGCGCGAATGTCCAGGGCCAAGTGTCGATTTAACGGCAGTTGCGCAGATGAATTTGTTTCTGCCACGGGATTACAGTGCGGTTCGCCTCCGTGTTGACGAAGCCTTCTCACTGCGCCGCTTAACGGCCAAAGTAATAGGTGAAATTGATTCTATCTCCACCCTAACGGCCGCGATTGCCAGTGGTATGGGGGTGACGGTTTTGCCTGAATCGGCAGCCCGGGCATTATGTCATGCAGCGAATGGCTGGATGGCGCGGATTACAACGCCCTCCATGAATCTGCCCCTCTCGCTTAACATGTCAGCCAGGGGCAGTTTGACACCACAGGCTCAGGCGGTGAAAGAGATCCTGTTGTCGCTGGTTAGCCGTCCGGCACTGGAAAACCGGGAGCTACAGCTGGTGAGTTAGACCTTATTCCAGCCAGGAATAAGATGCAGGTTTTTATTATTTGTTATGCCGGGCATCAGACTTTAACAATAGCGTAATGTTTGATGTACCCGGAGCGAAAAGTGAATTTCCAGCAACTTAAAATAATCCGCGAGGCGGCCCGTCAGGATTACAACCTGACGGAAGTCGCGAATATTCTTTATACCTCGCAGTCGGGGGTAAGTCGGCATATTCGCGAACTTGAAGATGAACTTGGTATCGAAATTTTTATTCGCCGTGGTAAACGTTTACTTGGCATGACCGAACCGGGGAAGGCGTTGCTGGTGATCGCTGAGCGTATTCTTAATGAAGCCAGTAATGTTCGCCGACTGGCGGACCTGTTTACCAATGACACGTCTGGCGTGCTGACCATTGCGACCACACACACGCAGGCACGCTATAGTCTGCCTGCGGTGATCAAAGCATTTCGTGAGCTCTTCCCGGAGGTTCGCCTGGAGCTTATCCAGGGGACGCCGCAAGAAATTGACGTTCTCCTGCAAAATGGTGGCGCTGACATTGGTATTGCCAGTGAACGACTCAGCAGCGATCCGCTGTTGGTGGCGTTTCCCTGGTTTCGTTGGCAGCACAGCCTGCTTGTTCCACACGATCATCCATTAGTTAAGGCTTCCCCGCTTACGCTTGAGTCTATTGCTCACTGGCCACTCATTACCTATCGGCAGGGTATTACGGGGCGCTCACGTATTGATGAGGCATTTGCGCGTAAAGGGTTGGTGCCGGATATTATCCTCAGTGCACAGGACTCGGATGTAATTAAAACGTATGTAGCGCTGGGGCTGGGAATCGGACTGGTGGCGGAGCAATCCAGTGGCGAGCAGGAGGAGGGGACGTTAACCCGCCTTGATACCCGGCATTTATTTGATGCGAACACCGTTTGGCTGGGGCTCAAACGCGGTCAGTTGCAGCGCAATTACGTCTGGCGATTCATCGAGCTATGCAACGCAGGTTTATCTGTGGAAGAGATTAAACGCCAGGCGATGGAGCCTGATGAAGTGATGATTGATTATCAGATATAAAGCAAAAAGCCTGCTTAGTTTCCTAAGCAGGCTTCTTAAATTTGGCTCCTCTGACTGGGATCGCCTTTGCCAGTAAGTTGCTAATTAAAAAGCTAATCCTAGATTCCCTTCTTGTCAAGACCACCAGAATGACCACCAATCGAAGCTCGTTAAATAAAACTGATTTGAGTGGTCTTGATACGCTCCTTGCCCATACCTGCCAATGGCAGTTGAGATGGGCGTCTTGGCGTCAGAAGGGGCTATTGCTCACATTTTAATGTGATGCGCTAAAGGGGCAGGAAATTTACAAATGTAAATCGCAGATTGCGATTTGCTTGTTAGAGCACGTCTGGAAACCGCGACTTTTACGTTAATCTGAAAATTTGTGGCTATGCTGGCAGATAATTATTCAGAATCACTGCTCATCTGAATGAGAAGGATGAGTTGCTTTATGTTAATGATTTTAAAGTAAAAATATTATTTTTTGAAAAGAACACTAGGTTACCCACCATAATAGCCATGCCTAGATATGGCAAGTTAGGAAAAGGTGACTTATGATTATCGATTCATGTCAAGAGGAAAAATCTTAAAACACCCATTTATACAGAAGGAAGTATCATTTATTTTTATTTGATAGAGTTTTAATATGATTGCAAAATTTGTTCAATTGTTATAATTGATTAAGAAGCTTATATGGTATAGCCTAAAATTTGACTTTTAAGGAGTAGTCGCTACATCTCACATCAGTAACTTATCAGGAAGGTATTTTCATGATTGAACGGTTAGAACTTACAAAAAACGTCCAATTTTATGATCTGATAATCCCTCAAGATAATGAGGAAAGAGTCATAACAGATAATGAAATAATTAATATTCTGAATTCTGCTGATGATAATATTGAACCTGGTAGCGATTATTTGATCAATAGCTTTCGAGTTTCTGATATTTTAATTGATTCTAATTTAGAATTTATTTATTCTTTGAGGGTATTCCCAACACTTAAACCTGTTTATTTTATGGGGGAGGTTGAGGGAGGAGAACGATATTATGATAAGATATATGCCTTTATATTAATATTGGAGTTTGGGAATAGTTTAGCGATAATTAGAAAGAGTTGTGCAAATATATCCGATAAATTAGATAAAGATTTCAACTTGATAACTAATCATTCCTTAATTGGAACGTTTAATGATTCAGATGTTTCTTTTCAGAAAATATCAACAAGAAACATTACTATCTCAGACAAAGCGATAAGGAGCCGTTCATTTGAGTCTTCAGATCTCAAAGGTTCTTTTTCAACCCATGCTGCTGGTAGAGCTATACCCTATTATTTAAAGCTGCGTCAAGGCTCAACTATTAAAACCATTTCAGGTAGTGGAAGATTGGTTGAATCTTCACAAAGAATCAGGTTCGATGAAATTGCATCTTGGTCCTATAATCAACTCTGTCTTATAAGACAAGGTGGTGGCATTAAGGATTTCTTAAGCAATTTTGCTCAACAAAAAGATCTTAATGAAGTGATGGGGTTGACTCAACCTAATGCACTTCTAATTGAAAGTACGGCTTTATACGAAAAGATACAATCTGAAGATTTAAAAATTAAATATAAGTTACCTAACGGAGAAGATTACTTTCTTTCACAAAGGAAACTTAATAAGCTTTTTTACGAGCTAGAAAAAGTTTATGAAATAAATGATGACTTGACTCTTCGCTCGACAATTGGCGATGCCAGAATAAAAAGAAATAATAAAACTCTTACAATAGAGTCAAATATTCTTAGGAAATTGAAGGTTCAATCGAAAGGCAAAGAAGTCACAATGCAAAACTTTATCTTCAAAAATGGTTTTTATAGTATAACATTTAAAAACCCTAACTATATGTACTTTATGGGGAATTGTTTTGAAGATACATCAGGGATTTCAGAAATAAATAGTATTCTAGATCTTCTTGTTCCTGTGAAGAATATGGAGACAGTTAGTAGTGAGAAGGGTAAATTTACAGCTATGAGTGATAAGTTCTCAACTGATTCAATGTTTGATTTAGTTGAGAATGTCCATAAAGATGATGATTATATTTTTTGTGACGACTTAGGAAATGAGTGGGCAGATCATATTACATTTAATAAGCAAGATTCCTGCATTAGTTTTATACATTCAAAACACGGCTCAAAAACCACCTCTGCAAGCAAATTACATGATGTAGTAGGTCAAGCGATAAAAAACTTAGGCTATATGTACTTTAGTACCTCAGATTTTTTACAAAAATTTAGAGTTAAGCTAAAGAAGAATTATGTGAGTAATAGTAAAAATGGGTCAACTAGGACAAGAATAAAAAAAATAAGAAAGGGCGATCCTAAAAATATTAAAATTTACCTCGATGATTTATCGAAAGATGTTAAGTTGCATAGAAAATGTATATTAAGTTGCTCATTCATATCTAAAAAAGAGATTGAATATGAGTTAAAAAAATTGAAGCGTAAGCAAGCAGTTAAGCCACATGTAATACAACTCTTATGGATATTATCCTCGTTCTCACATGCTGTCAAAGAAGTGAATGCCGTACCATTAATATATTGTTTGGATTGATTTTTTATTACTGGAACTGAACAAACTATCTGAGATAGTGAGAATATATAATGTTTAATAGTAGATTCGGGCCTTTTGATGGAAGTAGTTGGGAAGCTCTTTGTCAGCAAATATTTAAACGTAAATATCAGGAAGACGATTATCAACCAATACCTGCTTCGCCTGGAGATTTTGGCCTTGAAGGATTTACCCTCAAAACAGGTTGGGGATTTCAATGTTATTGTCCGGATAAACATTATGAGAGAAGTGAACTTTATGAGAAGCAACGCGACAAGATTACAGCAGATTTAGGTAAGCTAAAAACTTATCAAACTGAACTCTTGGCCCGTCTTGGCTCTACCCAACTCACTCACTGGGTTTTTGTTACGCCAGAATTTGATAGAAATAGCTTAATTTCTCATGCTCGAACGAAGGAAGAACTAGTTCGCAGCTGGAATCTACCTTTTATTTCTGATGATTTCACGATTCTATTATATGACGGAGATAATTATATAATAGAAATTAATGAAATCCGATCTGCTTTGGGTGAGTCATTGATATTTGATGATGTTATTCCTGTTTTAGCTGAACTTGAAAGCACTGAGGAAGAATATGAAAAAAACATCAAGAGAAAATCTATTAAAAGACTTTCTATAAAAAGCGAAGCTTCAAACTTCACTAATAGAGTTAATGCTCTCAGTCAACACACATTAGAAAGCTTTTTATCATGTGATGGTTATTTTAGACGCATTGAGTCAACAGCTCCGGCAATATACGTAAGGTTGGTAAGATTAATTAACGAGTTTGAGAATTACGTTGTTGAAACATCTTATACTTGGACAGGAACTGCAGAAGAGTTAACTTTAAAGGTTCGAGATTCCCTTGAGAAAAAAATCAAGGCCGATCTTTCTCCCGAATTTGATGAAACAAATGCAAGTAAGGTCTCTCGCCTGATGACTGCTCGATGGCTTGCAATCTGTGAGCTTGATTATGACTAATGAAAAAACACAGTTAAATTTTATACGCCGTTCATCTCCTGTTTTAGTAGAACATCGGCCATTATATAAGATCGGACTATTGGTACTGATATTATATGTTTCTTCTAGAGGTGGGAAATCTAGTCTCTTAAGATTGCATTTATTTAACTGGGCTTTAAAACAAGAAGAAAGGCAACAGTTATTATATACTGCCTCCGAAATAAAAGATTTGAAGGTCTCTGCTTGGGGGTTTGATCCAGCATTTGCAATAGCAATTAGATATGCGGTTGCTGAAGGGCTTATTAGTGAAATTCCTTCAGGCTACAAAATTACAAATATTGGTATTTCTCTTGTTAAGGATATTCTTACAAAGAATGATCTATTAGAAAAAGAGAAACTTTTTTTTATGAAAGTAGGAAAGAATATTACTGAAGCAATGGTGACAGCTGTAGCGAATAGTTGGGAGGCATGATGATTTTTAGAGGATTGAAATTAAGAGCAATCACGGCCAAAGGAGACTTTGGTTTTGACGTGATTTTTGGGAGAAATTTAAATATTGTAAAAGGAGGAAACTCAAGCGGTAAGAGTACATTAGTTAATACTTTATTATATGGTTTTGGTATGGAAGAGCTTATTGGAGGAAAAGGCATTCGTACACTCCCTTATGCCGTCAAAGATTATGTAGAGTATGACGGTGGAAAAGTTCAGATAATTTCATCAGAAGTTCTTCTCGAAATAGAGAACAAAAATGGAGATGTAGTAACTTTACGGAGAGCAATAAAAGATCAGGTTCGTGATAGCAAGTTAATAGAAATTTTTCCTTGCTCGCATCTGATAAAAAATGAAGAATTAAATAACGCATTAGCGACTTATATTCATGATGCAGGTGGAGCCAAGTATAAAGAGGGGTATCATTATTTCTTGGAAAAATTTATTGGTTTTTCACTGCCAGAGGTCTCGACTACTGGTGGTGGGGAATCTAAGTTGTATATTCAAACTATTTTCTCTGCATTGCTGGTTGAACAAAAAAGAGGTTGGACTGATTATATTGCTAATATTCCATTCTATGGGATTCGTGATGTAAAAATCCGTGTTGTGGAGTTTTTACTTGGACTTGATGTGTTCAAAACCAGCTCCATAAGAAATAGGCTTAATGCAGAATTTTCTGAAATATCAAGTGAATGGAGGAAAATAACTGACGAATTAAACTGGGATGCTTCAAAACTTGGTTTCTTTCTTGATGGAATACATCGAACTCCGTCAGGTCTATTCAATGCTGACTCGGTATTAATTAAGCGAGTTATTGGTAACAGTAATATCACTATTGATGAATATATGGTTCAATTACGTGATGAGCATACAAGATTATCGAATTACATAAAAAGAGGAAATTCTGAGTCAGGTAAGGAGTTATTGAATGAAATAAATAAAGTTAGCGAAGAGTTACAGGATGTTAGCGTTCTTTATGAACGAACTAAAACAAGTATTAATACTAATCGTGCCTCTTTAAGAGAATATGAAAGGTTGCTTTCGGAAACAGTCGAGGATCTTGAACGCAACAAAGCTGCTGCAAAATTAAAAGCACTTGGAGCACAGCATGGTCTAAAAGTTGCGAGAGATCATTGCCCAACATGCAACCAAGAGATAGAGGATAACTTACTGACGAGTATTATTAGTGGTCCACAGATGGACTTGGCTACAAATATTAATTATTTAGATAGTCAAGGGCGAATGCTCAAACGTCAGATTGATGGAATAAAAGATATTATTCGGAATTTAGAGGGGCGATATAAAGAGTTATCATCAAAAATTTCTGAAAAATATGAATATTTGCACGCTTTGAGGAATGACGTTAGAACCGGCGACTCAGATGCTAAGGCTGCAATTCGCAGGCAGGTCCAGATAGAGGTTGAAGTGGAATCAATTGATAAATATAAACTTAAAGCTACTTCATTACTCACGAAACTTGAAGTGGTTTTAGGTGAGTTTATAGTAAATGAAAATGCTCGTAAAAATCTACCTAAAAGTTCATATTCATTGGAAGATGAGAAACGCATTAGAATTTTTGAAAGGCAATTCCGAGAAAATGCAGGTTCATTTGGTTACGAAAGTGCTCCAATTGAAGATATTGAATTGAGTCGTGACAATTTGGTGCCATGTCTTTCACAGCTTGAATTGAGAGAAATCAGAAGGTCAGATATTAAAGCGGATTCCAGTGCGAGTGATTTTGTTCGCCTTATATGGAGTTACCTCCTTGCACTCTATCAAACGTCAAATCTTTCATATGTATTGGGGAATCATCCTGGAGTTTTAATGTTTGATGAGCCGGGACAGCATTCTATGGCCGTAAGTAGTCAACATGCTCTTTTACAGAAATTAGCAAGTCTATCGAACTTGCAAAGTATTATTGCTGCTTCCTTTGATGAGTCTGAAGCGATTTTTAACGAGGCAACTATTAACGTTAGCTTCAACCTTATTGAATGGGATGGTAAATTAATAGGCCCTGTTGGTAGTCATGTCTAGGTTTAAATTTAATATTTATATGCTTATATGGCAATCGTTATTTCCCTTTAGTCACCAAAGAGTAATGATTTCTGGGTGACTATTTTAATATGTTTGAAGAATATGTTGTTGTTAAACCAGATTGTAGCTGATAGCATTATTATTTGAATGGATGCATATGTGGTGCTCTTGGTGTCCGTTTTATTTAACTTGTGTATATTCAATGTGTGCTAAAGACATCCGATTGATATGATAAATATTGTATGGGTTTTTATTTTATCAGTTAAAGTTCCGGAAAGAGACCATAAAAGAAGTTAGAATGAAAATTTATTCCAGCAGGTAATCATATTACTACCTACGAAATCTGGCAACCCTCCTGACCCTTTTCACTGATTCAGAGAAAGGGGCGTTATGCAGGGGCAAGTTTTTCCTCCTGTGCGCTTTTCGTTCCTGTATCGGCTTCCGGTTAATCGTTTCCCGGCCCAACCTGTTCCGCAAGCAACTGTATTAAAGAAGGCAGGGTAAATATTATCTGCGGGTTGTTTTTTTATCCGGCAAAGATGAATTACAAGATAGAGCTGACTGTTTTAATACGCAAGATTTAATTAACATCTGTATTTTTTACCCAGCCATTCATCTCTTGGAGTGTAACGTTACCACCACATATGATGAGTCCCATGACTGCATCGCTAGGCATGTCGGGTATGACAGAGAGTACTGCTGGAATGAGTGTCCCTGCAGCGGGTTCAACCCATTGCCTGGCTTTCTCGCCAAATAAAATCATTCCTTGTATGGCGTCGCTATCGGACACCGTGATGACCTTTTCAATGTAGCGCTGCGCGTGTTCCAGCATGAGTAGGTCAATCACAGGGACGCCAAGGGTTGAAATGGCAGAAGTGATATCCACGTTGACGGGGTTTCCTGCATTCAATGCCTGGTACATCGAACTGGCTCCCTCCGTTTCCACTCCCCATATCCGGATGTCTGGGTTACGGGATTTGAGTACCGTCGCAATGCCTGCCAGCATTGCACCGCCACCCACCGCAACAAATACATCGGTCAATGAAGGACAATCTTCCATCAGTTCGAGTGCAAGGGTTCCATATCCTTCCGCGACCAGTGTGTCGCTACAGTCATCGATTATATGGTATCCCTGCTCTGCAAGTTTTCTGGCTCGTTCAAATGCGGAACTGACATCTTCTTCAAGAATAACGGTGCTACCGGAATGGCGTATTTTTTCAATGGATGAGGCCGGGGCGTTTTTTGGCATAATCACGGTCACGTTTATATCAAGCGCTTTGCCCGCTTTTGCCACTGCGATACCAAAGTTCCCGCCACTGACGGCAGCGAAACGGTAATCTTTCAGATTACCGGAAAAAGCGGAAAGCAGGTTCAGCACTCCTCTGGCTTTAAACGAGCCGCCAGTCTGCAAATTCTCCAGTTTGAGAAAAACCGTTCTTCCCAGCATATCCGACAATCCCGGAGACAAGACTGTGGGGGTTCGAATGACCGATTTTTTAATCCTTTCGGCAGCGGCGATAATCGAAGACAGAGTAATGTACGCGGTCATCAGTATGTCTCTCATTGAAAGCGAATGGGTAAAAAGACCATTGGAAAATGAGGAGGACAATGTCCCCCTGCATGTCATACGTGATAGTAAACTTTTTCTATTTACATCCCAAATGCCTAACCTATTCGGATGACGATTTTCCCGAACGGGCCTCTCTCCAGGTGCGTGAAGGCTGCTCCCGCGTCAGAGAAATTATATATTTTATCAATCACCGGTTTAATCTGATAGCGGTCTACAGCCTGACATAAATCTTCAAGAGACCGTCGGTGACCCACAGTAATCCCCTGAATAACCGCTCTTTTAAGCATCAGGGGAACGGCAGGAAGAATGATCTCATTGCCTTTAAGGAAACCAATCTGAGTAATCCTGCCTCCCGGCGCAAGGGCATCCGCAGACTGGCGCAAATTATCCCCGCCGATAAGCTCCAGAATATGGTCAAATCCACGCCCTCTGGTTAGTTCAGCAGCCCGCAATGACCATTCCGGTGTCAGACTGGTGTTGATTAAACCTGATGCCCCAAGCGCCTTTGCACGCTGTAGCTTTTCTTCACTCCGGGAGAGAACGGTCACTTCCGCGCCCAGAGCCCGCGCCAGCTGGAGCCCTGCCAGCGCTACGCCGCCGGTTCCCTGGACCAGCACCCGCTGTCCCTTTCTGAGATTTCCTGTTTCCACCAGCGCGAACCAGGCCGTCAGGGCCGCAACCGGCAGAGTGGATACCTCCACATCACTCAGTGAGTCAGGAGAGGCGACAGCCACATCTTCGTGGAGTATGACATATTCAGCCAGCATTCCGGGTAGCGGACCGCCCAGTGAACGGCCATGATGGACCATGTCCTCCGGCGCATCGCCGTCCAGCCACTGCGTCCAGAAATTTCCTGTGACCCGGTCTCCGGTACGAAAACGGGTCACGCCGGGTCCTGCTGCGAGAACAACCCCCGCCATATCTGAAACGGGTGTGAAAGGCATTTCCGGCAGGTCAGGCAACAGTTTCCCCTCCAGCACCAGTTTATCCCGGTAGTTAAGGGAGACCGCAGAGACTTTAACCAGCAACTCGTTATGCTCTGGTTCCGGCAAAGGCACGTCTGTCAGGTGGAGGTTTTCAGTGCCGGAAGACGACAACTGCCAGCGTTTCATCATTTGAGCCATAGTGTTTTCTCCAGTAAGTTGGAAAAATCATCTTATTAACAACAATACGGCGTGTATCACGATATAAAGGAATGATATTTCCTCCCCAATGGAGACAATTGAATGGCATTCATCCTGCATTCTCAGTTACTCAGCATGGCCGCTTTTGTGCATACGGTGGAGACAGGCAGTTTCACCGCTGCCGCAATCCGGATGGGCGTATCAAAATCGGCTACTGGTAAACATGTCGCCCGTCTTGAACAACGGCTCGGCGTTAAACTGCTGAACCGTACCACCAGAAGCATCAGCCTTACCGAAGAGGGTGAGCTGTATTACCGGAGCTGCCTCAGGGTTATGGACGAGCTTGATGAAACTGAATCTCTTCTGGCGTCCCGTAAAAAGGTGGTGTCAGGTACGCTGCGCATCAGTCTCCCCGTCTCATATGGCCGGATTTGTGTCATGCCTGTCCTTGCAACGCTATGTTCTGAATACCCGGAGCTTAAACTGGATATCACGTTCACCGATCGCCGGGTGGACCTCATCGAGGAAAATATCGATCTTGCTGTGCGACTGGGTGACACAGGAAACTCTGCCAGTATTGCCGGGCGAAAAATTGCCACTCAGCGTTCTGTTATTTGCGCTTCTCCTGCATACATTAATCGTCACGGCCTGCCTGGCAGCGCAGAAGAGCTGCTTTCTCATACCTGCCTGGGCTTTTCAAGGGATGGCAGAGTATTGCCCTGGAAAGTGCTGGATGAAAATGGCCGCATGGTCCTGCTTGAACCCACTGTCCGTCACATTGTCAGCCACGGGGAAGCATTGCGGGATGCGGCTGTCGGAGGGATGGGGATTGCTTTCCTGTCAACATGGCTGGCCGGAGACGAAATCGCTAAAGGGGAACTGATGATTATACCCGTTACGGCCCCCAAGCATGATGCTCCGGTTACGGCGCTGTGGCCTGTTTCAAGAAACCTCTCACCCAGGATCCGGGTGGTGGTGGATAAGCTGTACGCGGAGCTCAATAAATAGACAGTCGGGGCCCGGTTGTGATTGATGCCGGAACGAGACAATTTAAGAACAAACCGCCCCCCGGTTAGCAGGATCGTCTCGTCCGGCAGCAAAGCATGCTAACACCTACATGAAGTTCCTCTCAGTGCCAGTTTCCGACTCAACACCACCAGTCTGCTTTTCACCACTGCGAAGTAAGGGGCTCTACGTCCGGCTATGCAGAGTCAGATTTTTTCTCCCGCGTGCTTTCCGTTCCCCGTATCTACTTCCTGTTAATCGTTTCCCAACACAACCCGTCCCGCAAGGGTGAAGTGCACGCATTCTGCGCCCTTGCGGGCCGGAACGATGCCGGGAAAGCGAACCGTCAGGCGATACGAAGACGAAAATCACACCACTGACGGAGAAAAAGCCATGACGATTTCCCTGCATAACCAGACTACCGCCCCTAACACCGCAGCGGCGACCAGCGTATCCCCGCTGGACCCGTCAGGCTCCTCAAAAACGAAATTTTCTAGAACCAGAACAGATATTTATCAGACCGTAACCGACAGTATCATTGCGGCGCTTGAAGCGGGTGTTAAACCGTGGTTCTGCCCGTGGCAGCGCGTACCGGGTATGTCTGGTCTGCCTTCCAATTACGCCACCGGCGTAGCCTACAGTGGCATGAATATCATGTTGCTGTGGAGCAGTGCATCAAAACAGGGGTTTAGCGATTCACGCTGGTTGACCTACAAACAGGCACAGGCAGCAGGTGGACAGGTTCGCACGCGTGAACTTGGCACAACAGCCATTTTCTACACCACACTGGAGAAGGAAAACGACGCCGGAGAAGTTGAACATATCCCGATGCTGAAAACCTTCACCGTGTTTAACGTTCAGCAAATCGACGGCCTGGCCCTGACAACGGAAACCGTCAGCCCGGAAGCAATCTTTGACCCGTTGCCGCAGGCTGAAAACCTGTTCAGGAAGAGCGGCGCAAACATCATTGAGAAAGGACAGAACGCATTTTTCAGCCCTTCAACTGATGAAGTATGGCTACCGGAGCGCCGTCTGTTTTCAGATGCGGCTAACTTCTATGCTACCGGCCTGCATGAGCTTGTCCATTGGAGTGGGGGTAAAAAACGCCTGAACCGTGAAATGAAAGGGAAGTTTGGCAGTGCGGATTATGCAGAGGAAGAACTTGTCGCGGAGCTGGGAAGTGCCTTTCTGATGGCGGATCTTGGCATTGAGGGAGAGGTACAACATGAAAGCTATATTGCTTCCTGGCTGAAAGCGCTGAAAAACGACAAGCGTTATATTTTCAAAGCGGTCAGCGCAGCCTCTAAAGCACATCGTTATTTGATGGACAAAATCTGAGCCGCAAGGTCTCAGGGCCGCAAAGGAGTGTGGCTTTCCGTGCTGGGATAGGCTTAACCGGTAATGCTGTAGAGGTATGAGTGAGACGGAGCGGAGTCGGAACGAGCACCGAACAATCATACCTCTACAGCGGAATAGTGCATTCTATGCGTTGGTTATGGTGTCTGGCATTAGAACTTCTTTTAAATCTGAGAGTTGAAGCTCTGAAGTTATGTTGATCGGACGGTTGACAATAAGATATTCTGGTGTTTCTCCCTCCTTGGTTCCGTACTTCCAAAAAGAAGACCATATAGAGGAATTAGTATGGCAAATTTCGAGGACTGGTGTGATTCGACAGAGCGTAATATCAGCGACCATTATTTGCAGTCAATAACGGCCAGGGATGCCGAGTTTATGTTCGGCGTTCAGGTTATGGCCGCGCTAATACCTGAACACTATGCGTCACCAAGAAATATTGCTAACGCATTTGAAGCTCTAGGTAAACCGGGGCTGGCGGCATACATTGCTGGAAAATTGCCTGAAACGAAACAGATTCGTTCCGGTGATTTGGGTGAGATATTTGCAACTGAATGGATAAATGCACGTAGCAATGGCTATAAAACGCCTATAAAAAGATTGCGCTGGAAAGATCATCGCAATATGTCGATGCGTGGTGAGGACGTCATTGGTATCTACATAGATCAGTCTTCTCAACAACTTTTTTTCCTTAAAACCGAAGCGAAAAGTCGCGCCAAAATGACGGGAGAGGTGGTTTCTGAAGCCCGCGATAACTTGAATAAAGAGCAAGGGCTGCCATCTTCACATGCCCTAATGTTCATAGCAGATCGCCTGAATGAACAGGGTGAGGAGCTTTTGGCTAAAGCGATCTTAAATGCAACGCTTCGGCAAGGAATTGTTCCTGGATGCGTCCGGCATCTTATCTTTCTGTTATCGGGCAACTCTTCAGAAACTATGCTGACCACTTCAATTGAAAAGTATACAGATCAAAATAATCAGTGGGGTGTTTGTCTAAGAATTGCTCGCCATGGTGAGTTTATTGCCGCAACTTTTGAAAAGGTGATTAGCGATGCCAGCAACAGCTGATGAAATTATCGAAGCTATTAAGGAAGCTTCAGCTGTAGGTTTTCGCGGGCGCCTGATTGCACGCGGGCAAGCCCGGTCGGTGATCTGGCGAGACGGTGACTTGCCGCCGGATGCACCGGAGTTTAGCGCACTGCTCAGTCAGGACCTTCAAGGCTATGCTTATGCTCTAATCGATCTCGGCCTTCGTCTTCGAGAACTTAATGGAGACGACGCCTATGTGCGAATTGCTTTTGAACAGGCCGGAACCGCACTCGAGTCGGCTATTGCTAAAGGAAAACGCGACAGCCGGGATACGGATTTTCACTTCGTAATGGCTGCTGCAAGCTATCACCTTGCGCATCTTTCAGCACGAGCCTATTCGTTACTCGCAATGGTTGGTCAGGATGATAATTTTTCACCAATAGAAAGGGCTCTTACACAACTTATCCGGCGTGATTTGCGTACTCTGCGCGATAATGCGTTGGGCTTTCGGCTCAGAGGTGATGGCAGTGATGTGAAAATTACTGAAATCCTCCAGGCTCGCCTAAACTTGCCGCAAGACGAGAACGGTGCCAGTGAGTCAGAGGAGGACATCCTTTTTGATGGGCTTGATTTGGCACTGACTGACGCCTATATGTCGGCCATTTCTCTCTACCTTCTCGCTGTAGAAAGGGGAGAATCACGTTTGCTTTCCAAGGCTATTGAAAAATTAAGAATTAGTCTAAGTATATGTGCTCAGTTTAATATGCTACCCCAGTGGTGGCTAAACTTTATTACCATTCATCTGTTATCTGACCTTTGGTCAGATACATTCCATGAAAGATTGCCACCGGTTCCAGTTGGTGGTGACGCTGCTGAATGGCCCGCGCTTCGGGAACTGTTTATTGCACTGCTTCAAAGACGACCTCGAGCCGAAATTGATCTCTGGCCATCGCAGAGAGAGGCCGCCGGACGCTCTGTTAATGACAATGACGATTTGGTTGTTTCGTTGCCAACCAGCGCTGGAAAAACTCGTATTGCTGAATTGTGTATTCTTCGCTGTCTGGCGGGTGGCAAGCGTGTTGTTTTCATCACCCCGCTTCGTGCGCTTTCTGCACAAACAGAAGCCACTCTCTCCAGAACATTTGGGCCGCTTGGGAAAACAATATCAATGCTGTATGGCAGCATTGGCGTAAGTGGTATGGATGAGGATGCAATTCGCCAGCGTGACATCGTCGTCGCCACGCCTGAAAAACTTGACTTTGCTCTCCGGAATGACCCGTCAATTATTAATGATGTAGGACTTTTTATTTTTGATGAGGGGCACATGATTGGGGCCGATGAACGAGAGGTTCGCTATGAAGTTCAAATTCAACGGCTGTTGCGCAGACAGGATGCCGATACGCGCAGAATTGTCTGCCTCTCGGCAATTCTACCTGATGGTGAGCAACTCGATGATTTTGCCGGTTGGCTCCGTCGTGACAAGCCCGGAGGACCAATCAAAAATAATTGGCGACCGACCCGCTTGCAGTTTGGCGAGGTCATATGGTCCGCTCCAGCAGGTCGGCTTAATCTCAGTGTCGGTTATGAGGCGGCTTGGGTATCGCGTTTTATCGTCAGCAGACAACCGCCAAAGGTTAAATTACCTAATAAAAAGCAGCGAACAAAAATGTTTCCCTCTGATAACAAGGAGCTCTGCTTAGCGACAGCCTGGCGTCTAATTGAAGATGGACAGACCGTACTTATCTACTGCCCACTTCGCCGGAGCGTCGAACCGTTTGCCGAGACAATTGTCGATTTGCATCAGCGCGGACTACTGCCATCTTTATTTGATGCTGCCCCGGACATTCTGGATACGGCTATCTCGCTGGGAGAAGAATGGTTGGGGGCACACAGCCCGATACTTGCCTGCCTACGGTTGGGCGTGGCTCTTCATCATGGCGCATTGCCTACGGCTTACCGCAAAGAAATCGAACGTTTGCTGCGAGATGGGGTACTTAAAGTGACGATCTCATCACCGACGCTAGCACAAGGTCTTAATCTTTCGGCAACGGCTATCGTCATGCATTCTCTTCATCGGAATCGCGAGCTTATCAAAGTGTCCGAGTTCAGAAACGTCATAGGCAGAGCAGGGCGCGCATATGTAGATGTTGAAGGGCTGGTGATTTATCCAATATTCGATAAAGTAAATAAACGCCAGACTAACTGGCATACCCTCACATCTGACACGGGGGCCCGTGAGATGGAGAGCGGACTAATACAGCTTGTCTGTGTGTTATTGATTCGCATGCATACACGGCTTGGTGGGGATTTAAAAGCACTCACTGAATATGTGACCAACAACGCCGTAGCGTGGGAATTTCCAGAAATTATGACCGAATCTCCGCAAGAAAGAGATATTGCGCAGGCCATCTGGGAAAAACAACTTTCAACGCTTGATACTGCTATTCTGAGCCTTCTTGGTGAGAATGATATCCCGGATGACCAGATTGAAACTGCTCTTGATGACATTCTTCAGTCTTCACTTTGGCAACGCAGTTTGCAGCGTTATAGGGATGAGAATGAACGGATTTTGCTGAAATCGGGACTCCTGTCCCGCAGCCGCTACATCTGGCAGCGCTCAACGGCAGCAGGGCGCCGGGGGTATTTCCTGTCGGGGGTAGGACTTACAACCGGGCTACGACTTGATGCTATTGCCGCTAAGGCCAACCAACTATTGATTGATGCGAATGCGGCTATAATGGGCGGTGATGCCGAAGAGGCAATTGCTGCTATCACTGCGCTCGCTGAAGAGGTCTTTACCTTCTATCCGTTTATACCCGATCCATTGCCTGGCGACTGGAGAGGTATTTTACGTTCCTGGCTATTGGGTGAAACCATGACTAACGTCGCGAATACGCAGGCGTCTGAAACGCTTCAATTCGTCGAGAATGGGCTGGTGTATCGACTTCCGTGGGCAATGGAGGCTATTAGGGTACGTGCAACAGCTAATGGAGACCTCATAGGTGATACAGATACCACGCTAGACGATTATGAGTTAGGTTTTGCGGTTGCTGCCGTTGAAACAGGTACCTTGAGCCGTTCGTCTTCACTGCTTATTCAGGCGGGTTTTAGCTCCAGGCTTGCAGCCATAAAAGTGGTTACAGACACTACTGCAGATTTTCAATCCAGCCAGGAGCTTAGAAGGTGGCTGAACTCTGAAGAAGTGATAAGCCACACGGATAATCATGACTGGCCTACACCTGAAACCAGAGTGATGTGGCTGGAATTCTTGGGTAGTCTCAGCCCCAAAGGCAGCCAGGTTTGGAGTCGTCATCGTTATAACGGAATGGTGGACTGGAGAGCTACTCCGGCAGTGATCGGCACACCATTGCAGCTTTACACTGTTGATGGTATTCATCACGTACTGGCTGATGATGGCACTCCTCTGGGAAGTATAAATGGCAGAATTAACACAAACAGAAGAGGTCTTCTTAGAGTTGAGGTGGATGATGAGAATGGTCGTGCCATGTTCGACTATTTAGGACCGGACGACTTTATTTCTACCTGATTTCTGGTTAGAGCGACTTGTGATTGGTGCATGCATCTGGCGTAATCGGTGAGACCGTAGCTATATATTGTTATCCAAATTGAGCCGTTGCAACTCGTCGAGCGTGTAGACGCGGAAGACATTCCGGTGGCGGGTTTCCAGCGGGATGTGCTGATGGTTAACGATAACGTGTCTGATGCTGTCAAACAGCCGTTCAAGGCCGCGCTTTTTCTGCGGGTCCGGCACGATATAAAAAACGTAAATCCAGTCTTTCCGGGTCCGGGCCAGTAAATGGCTTGCGATGATTGACTGGTAGCGAGCTCTGGTTTTCAGACGGCGCTCGGTCTCAATGGCGATCACGGTTCCGCAGGGGAGAGTGATCAGCCCGTCTGGCCGGTGATTGACCTGATAACGGCTGAGGAAGGTCGTGCGATCGCCGTTTATCCAGCCGGACGCGCCTTTTTGCTCAAGGATGATCCGTGCCGCCTGATTATCAAGGTGATGTTCCAGTGTCCAGCCGGTAATCTTTGAAGGCTCAAACCGTGCGGGGAAAAGCGCATCGTCGGGGGTTAACACAACGGCCAGTCCGTCACTGGTTATGCCCCACAATGAAATTTTTATCGTGCGTGATACCAGGACATGCTTTTGTATTAACCCCATTCTCTCGACTTTTGAAAGAAGGGTATAAAGCGATTTATGATCCCGGAAACCAAATAGCAGCATCAGCGTTTTAAAATCGCTGTAGGTCTCTTCTTTCAGGAAGTTCAGCAGTTGTTTTATTTTTTCTCTGTTTCGCGTCTGACGCTCTTGATATGTCGAAATCAGCATAAGCGCTCCTTAAAAATCCAGCGGGGACAGGTGTTCTTCCTCATCAGGTTGGGGCTTTGCCGGTTTGACTTCGCTTCCGTTGAAGAAAAGATCCGGGTGCGTTGTCATTACATCTGGTATGGCTGGTTTATCATCCTCGTCAAAATCCAGTGCGATTTTCACCGGTGCCGCCGCTGCGGCAATGTCAGGGGAAACCGAAAAGATTTTTAGCTGACGCTTTCTGACCTTGATTGGCGAAATCAGTGAAGCAGAAGGAAGCGTTTTTGTCGTAAAGATAAAGCTGACAAAATCAGGCAGGTTCAGGATCATATTGCTGTCAATAAAAAAACGCTCGGCCTGGCGAATGGTACGCTCACTGTCGATGGTTTCCGTCAGCATATTATCCGTTTTAGCCTTGCGGAGTTCGTCATCCACCAGAATAGTGCCTGACATTCTTGCCACCCATTCCGCCGTATCCGGATCCATAACCCGATAAACCAGTTTGAATTTGGCATTTTCAACGACCGCACCGACAACGGCATCGCCTTTCAAATCTGCCGGGCAGTCTTTTAAATCGGCAATGGACTGGTGATCCATAATAATATGCACGCCTTTATCCCGCGCCGCGCCTAAACCTTCCAGCGCTGGCCTGGATAAATGGTATTTCAGTTCGGAAAGATAAACAGCAATGGGGTGGGGTACGTCTGTTACACGGTCGCGCCTTTCTGCCAGCTGGTACAGACGTACCAGTAGCATGCGCTGTGCGGTAATAATTTTGCTGTTTCGCATGGAGCCGATAACATAACAGCAGCCACCTTCATCAAATATTTTTTTGAGTGAAAAACCCTCCGGTGAATTAATGGCATTGAGTAATGCCAGTTCCTCAATTTTCCCAAAGAATGCTTTGATTTTTTCGGCAATACCTTGCACGTAATCACTGTTATAAACATCCCGGATTGTTGCCGATGGATTATCGCTGAAAAATTGTGCGGCCATACGGGCGGCTTTCCGGTCATCGATCCGATAAAAGTCAGATTCCTGACCTTTTTCCGCCAGACTGAAACCTGCAACGAACAATTCTTCCAGTTCATCAGGCGTAATATCTTCAATCAGGTTTAGCTGGTATTGCTGTTTTCTCAGGTCAATTAAGGCAAAGGGTTTTCCTGCATCCTCGCAGGCTTTCCGGTAAAGGTGTGGAGCCCATTCATCATCCTTGGGGTCCATAACAAACACACCTTCACCGGCCAGAATACTTTGATAAAGCAATATCCCTGCAGCTACCCCTTTACCAGCTCCGGTGGTGCCGATAATATCCGCGTGCTGTTTCTGCCAGTCATTTAACGGGAGATACATTGGTTCGTTTTCCCTGTCCATGCCAGTAAAAATACCTTTATTCAGGTCGATATAATCCAGCGGATCATAATGCAGTGTTTCCGGCAGCAGGGACTTTACTGTGCGGACATCGGTGCGCAATTCCCGTTCAAGGGTGGTTTTTTTAACAAGGCGTTTCTTTATTTTGTCCAGTTCCGGCGTGAATCCCCGGCGAAGCATGATATGAAAAATAATCCCGGTCACAGTGAAAGCAATCCGTACTGACCAGGCCAGTACCGTATTATCACTGGTGAGTCTGGTCTTATACAGCCACTGGAAGGACCCGATAACTATCGGAGCCAGTGTGCCGGAGAGAAAACACAGCAGGGAAAAAGCGATAATCAACCTTTTCCATAACGGGGCTTTCTGCCGTTCATCGCTTTTCATCGACGCAAAAAACGGCATCGTCAGCCCCGCTAATAACGCCAGTATCAGTTGTTGCTGTTGCATAAAAGCGAGCAGCGCCAGCATCCCGTTCACTATCGGCGACAGTGAAGCGGCAAGCTTATTTAAAATCATCATGCCTCCTTCGTCAGCGATTCGCCCCATCAATTCGCCCCACGGTGTCGGGCGAAAAGGCGGGGCGAGCGTATGGGGTAAAGAAGGTGGCCGCAGTGCGGCCATGTGCCGGTAAGCATGCTTCCCGGTACGAAACGGCGTGCGCCTGTACATGCGGGCAGGACGCCCTTATTGCCCGTCGCATGGGGGTAATGTCGTGGCTGAACGCTGCGCCAAAACCCCCAGGGTCAAAGGCGGCACACCGTCGCCCGCTACGCGCGACCACCCCCTTTAAGACGGTCGCTTTCGCCTTTTTCTTCCCTTTACTCGTTCCTCGTAGCGGGAATAAAAGGGAAGCTGACCTTTAAAGAGGGTGGTCGCACCACGCTACCGGCTTTTGGCCGGAGACTTAGCTGCGACGGTGTGCGGGGCGATGCCCCCCAAATAAATCGCTGTCGTGGGCGACAGCTTTTCGCTCGCTGGGGCGGCGAAATTTATCCGGCTCCCCCCGGCCTGCAAAATCCGCGTGGGCGCGGCTGTTTGCAGGTGAGGCGCGGTGCCTGAATTATTTTCGCTCCTTAACCCGCGAAAATATTTCTGTCCGCTGCCTCATTTTTACGGCCCCTGTTTCTTCGCTCCTTAATCCGCGAAAAACAGAAGCCGTAAAAACCTGAAAACCGTCACGCTCTTTGCCGGTCTCGCCAGTATTAACCACGAACGCGGCCATATTTACTGATGATCTGATCGATAGTCGCCGGGTCTGCCGAATCACATTTAAGTAAAAACGATTTTCTGGCATCGGCCGTATGGTCAGGAAGAAAGCCGTGTTTATTCTTTTTCATGATATTAAAGAATGCCCGTTCAGCGGAGTGACATTCACTGCCGCCGCTGTTTCCCGTTGTTTTACCGTACATGCATAAAACCACTTCGCATGCATCAGCGGCCATTGCGGATGTTGTACATGACGCAATAACGCAGAACAATAATACGGAGGATATTGCTTTTTTCATTTCAGTTACCATTATGATTAATGAAAGGTTACGTATCCTGGGTAATGTTATTTGCCGGAGTTATTTTCTGAATGTTTCTTTCATGCTGTTTAAATGAACTGGTTTGAAGTAAATGTCGCGCATCCGGCGCACATCGCCGTGTATATCAATACTGACGATGACATCAATGCTTTTAAGTACCTTGCGTAACAGCACATCGAAAGGAATGTTCCGACAGTCCGGGTTTTCATAGCAGCGGTCAATGATCCCTTCAATGCATTCTTCCGGGCTGCCCGCATGCAGGGAGGTAATTAATCCCTCATGCCCGGAGCCGACAATTTTCAGCGCGTCCCACGCCTCCCTTCCACGAATTTCCGCCAGTAATATCCGGTCAGGGTTCATACGATAATTAGCCCGGATCAGCCTGCCGGGCGTGACAATGGCGTTGTCCCCGGCATCCGCAGGGTAAAAAAGATGAACATAATTGGCGTGGTGATAAAAGCGGATTTCGGGATTGTCCTCAATTGTAACCAGCCGGAGATGCGGCGGAATATAATGCAGTAGTGTTTTCATATAGGTGGTTTTACCGGAGCCGGTTTCACCCACAATAAAAATTGTTTTGCCGTATTCCACCGCCTTTTCCATAAAGCAGGGAATATCTCCGCTGTGGTATAACCGGATCAGTGCATTATCCTGACTTTCCGTATTTTCCTGACCGGCCACGCGCTGATAAAATCCCGCATCAATCCATGACTGATGTGTTTTCCGCTCAAACGAGGGTTTGCGTAACGTAATGGACACCGTGTTACGCTCACAGGCCGGGGGTATAATCGTCTGAATACGCTCGCCGGATTCGAGCGTGGCCGACAGTATCGGTGACGTATCGTCAATATTATCGTCATGCCAGGACGCCAGCGCTCTGGCAAAGGCGTAACACTGACGCAGCGTGACCGGGGATTCACGCTGCTGCCATGCCCCCTTTATTTTGGTGTGCAGTTCCCCCGGTCGGTTAATCGCGATTTCGGTCAGCCCTTCGACTGGCAGATAATCACCGAACAGCTGATTTTTCATAAAATCCAGTGACAGGTTTTCAGCGCTCATACCATTTCTTTTTCAGCCGTAGTTGATAAACAGAGGAAAAATCAATATCCGTGCCGGTCATGATGCCGATCACGTCACCCTGGTTCAGGTACATCGTGGGCGGGATACTGATGCTGTTTTCCAGCGTCGTTTTCGCCATTTCCGCCGTGGCGGCGCGGGTGTTTTCGGTATAGTCGGTATTGCGGTCTTTACCCGGCGCGGCCTCTGATGCCGCTGCCGCCACGTCCTGCACGGTACTGAGCATCAGGGCGTTGCCGAAACGCTCCCAGAAATGGCTGTCGATCCAGCCTGCGATCCCTGCCTCACCGAGCGGGCCGGTGGCCTGCGTATCGGTGAGCGGGATTTGCAGGCTGCCGGGCTCCGGCGTGCGCAGCTCCGTCCACAGCACAAACATCCGGCTGCGCCCGTGTTGCAGTGCGCCTGTGCGGTAGACGCCACGGGCGACTGTTCCTGCCGGGATCAGCTTCACATGGTTACTGGCGCTCCAGACATTCTCACCGATCAGGCAGGAGATATGACCGCCAACATCGGATACGAAGCGCCGCATCATCGAACACGGAATATAGCGGTCCACTGGGATATAGAGATCGGGATCGAGGCCCAGCCGTCTGACACCGGTGACGCGGGCAACGCCCGGATTGTCGTTGTTATTGCTGCCTGCCGGTGCTGTCGTATCCGGGCAGCGCAGGCGTCCATCTTCGCCACTGACCAGTACTGACTGACAGGATGTGTACGCCGTGGAGGCTGACGGTCTGCCCGACGTTTCCGTGTTGCTGCGCACTCCGCTTCGGGACGTGCGTGTATTGTCGCCTGACCCTGTACTACCGCTGTTCAGCCCGTCTGCCAGTGCTGCCGCCTTGTTCAGGGCGGGCGGCCCGGGCGGCAGATCTGGAGTGGCCGGAGCGCTCTGACTGGCAGGGCCTGCGCTTTCCTGCCTCCCTGGCCCGTACAGGCCAAAGGGGTTACTGTCCATGCCCAGATTCTTACGTTCCTGCTGCACCGTCCCGGAGGAGGGCGACGGCGCGGTGTCAGATTCTTTCTCATCACCCCTTTTCAGGGCGCTGAGAAGGCGATCGCCGCCGGATGCCAGCGCGATGACCAGGACCAGACTCAGCAGGCTGACGATCAGTGTGCGGCGATCGGACGCTTTACGGAAACGGGTCACTTCCGGCTGGCCGGGCGGCGTTTTCTGCTCCGGCTCCTGATATGCCATTGCCGCGCGGGCGCGTTCGCGGGCTTCTGCTTCCCGTTCTGCGGTGGTTTTTTCCGGTTCGTCCGGGAAAGATTTGTCGGTCATTTTGCCTCCAGCGTAACGGACGGCGAAACGGTGTCACTGCTGGTCAGTGGGATACGCCCGAATCCGTTGTTTTCGATCCCCACCACCGAGGTACCGTAACGCAGAACCAGCTGCGGCGATGCCGGAACCGCCATCACGGTGTAGTTGCCCTGTTTAATGGTCCGGGGCGTGACCGCCTGCTCCTGACCATTAACCACCCGGAAAACTGAAGGCAGGGTTTTTGTGGGGGAAAAACCGATATACGCAAAACGACCGTCATCCCAGGTAAAGTCCGGGGCGATGGCGGCGGAACCGGCGGCCACCCGTTTTGTATAGCGCCAGTTGCGCGGCGTGGTGGTCTGCCCGAATGCCGCCGCTATCCGCTGCCGGTCCAGTGTTTCCTGCTGATGTTGCTGACGGGCGGCGCTGGCGGCGGCTGACTTTTTCCGCAGTTCGTCGGGATAGCGGTAGCGGATAACAAAGGCCTGAGCGGGCGAATCTTTATCCAGCACGTTCAGCTCCAGGCTGTAATCGCGCTTCGATGTCACCACGAACAGATTGGTTTTCCAGTCTTTTGCCGTCGGCAGAAACACCTGGCTGACGTTGTTGCCGCTGGCATCCGTGACCGGCTGGGTAATCGGGTTCGGGCTGACGCCCACCCGGTTATCGCTTTTCGTCACGGTCCAGCCTCTGGGAAAACCCGCCTGCGCATCGATAACGGTTTCATCATCGTCAAACACCAGCATGGTGACGTAGCCGGGGCGGGTACTGACGACCGTGGCGTTCTGGTTGTTGTATGTGACGTTCTGCATCCGGCTGTCATACGCGCTGCCGCGCGGTGTCGCTGCGCTCCATGCCACGCATGACATCATTAAGCCAGAGAGGAGCAGGGTATGTTTCAGCATCATTCCCCCCTCAGCTCTTTGTCGCGCTGGTAGCTCGTGACGATAAAGCCCAGCGGGTTCACTTCGCGCTGGCTGTCGGTCAGTTGCCGGTGCGGGACGTAGCGGTAGGTGAGGCGGATATTCCAGACATCCGTTTTCACGGAATTATCAGCAATACGGCGGATAGCGCGCTTGATACGCAGGGTTGCCAGATTATCCGGCCCGGTGGCAGGCGCATGTACATTGGAAATAATGTCGATATCAACAACATATTCCGCCTTGTTAAAAATCACGTCCGGTGCCTGGTCGCCGTTAAACCCGTCCAGATAGTCCCGGTTCACGCTGTCGCTGTTAAATAACTGCACGTCGTCATAATCACGCTGGAGGGAGAAATAATTATATCCCTCGCGGAGTCTGACATAGTGTGCTGCCAGTGAATGCGCCAGCGCTTTTTCAGATGAAATATCCCGCTCCTTCACGCGGGTCATATATTCATAGCGACCGGTCTGTTTATCCACTGACCATAATTCAGTGTCGGTGGTTTTAAGCGGCAGCAGGATAATAATGGCCGCAATCGCCATTGCGGCCAGAATCAGTCCGGCAGCAGCCACCCGCCAGGCGGTTTTTCGGGAACGCTCTTCCTTTTCCAGCAGGATGGATTCAAAAGAGCGGGAAACATTAACAATGTTTTGAATATCAGACATGGTGAGTCAGCTCCTGAATGATGGCGGGGGAATTCACTGGCTCGGGTTCGCCGGATACCGACGGGAGGTCGCCCTGATGCCGTGCGCAGCCCGTGAGCGCGCACAGCATCAGAAGGATGATGCTGAATTTCATGGAAGCCCCTTATCGTATGGATGCAGGAATGCCCCACCGGTGGCGCAGGCCACGGCGTGACGGGGAAAGGAAATTAAGGATCGGGAGGATTAACGGTGACGCTGCCGGTTCAGGCGTTTCATACTTTCGATGGCGGCGGCGCGTTTCTGCCAGGCACTCACGGTTTTAACCGCGCCTGCGCCGGTGAGTCTGCCGGTCGCCGCGGCGACGGCCATGCCGCCTTTCGCAGCCAGGCGGGCACCACCCTTTACACCCGGACCGGTGAGGTCGGCGGATTTCTTTGCCAGTCCGCTCAGGCCACTCATGGCTGCACCCTGCAGCACCGCCTGTACGGCGGCCCCGCTGAGTGCGCTGGCGAGCTTCGCGGAGAACCAGACCACCACACCTGCCGCTATCCCGGCCAGCAGGCACTGCGCCGCCAGCGTGACCATATTGGTTTCAGCGGATGTTTTTGTTGCAGCATCCAGTATCTTATTCAGGTAATTAATGGCAATACGGATGGATAAGGCAGAAAACATGATCGTTAATATTGCCGCGAAAATTGTTTTCAGCCAGTTATCAAACATCGGTTTAAGAAAACCGTACAACAGGCAGAAAATAAAGAGCGGCGCGGTGGTTGTCATTAACAGGATGGTGATTTCAGCGAGCAGGTTCACAAAGGTGGCAGCCAGTAACAGAACGATCGCGCCGCCCCATACCAGCACTTCGGCAAAGCCACCATTCAGTTTGACGTAAGTCGAGGTGTCCATACTGAACAGTGTCTGCCCCAGTGTCTGTGCCTTTTCCCAGACGGTATCAAGCAGCGCCCAGACGTTATCATTGCCGCTGACACCGTCTTTGAGTCCCTGGATAGCCGCTACCGCCATATCCAGCCAGCCATCCCGGTTTAACGCAAAGGTGGTGATCAGCAACATTCGCCCCACATCCCAGACGACATCTTCAACCGGGGCCCGGAGTTTGCCAGCCAGTGTCTGATAACCGCGATACAGTATAAATAAGGTAAAAGAGCTGACGATGATGACGCTGATCATCGTACCGTAAGTGGAAGACTGACCTTCCAGTACGGCATTCAGTCCATCCATGATGTTTTTGTCCATACCCACAAAAATACCACCGGACATGGTGCCTCACCTGATATATAAAGAAAGGAAATAAAAAACAGGGAGAATTCCCTGTTTTGGCGGAGGAGATATTACTGTGTGACGGATTTTCTCTTTTCGGCTTCCTGTTGAAAGAGTGTCTCAAATTTTTCTTTTATTCCGGGCTTGCCAATTTGAGCGAACGTAATGGCAGCCCGTTGAGCAAACTCGCAGTTATCGCTTGCCTCGCCATCCTTAAGGCATTGCGTATAAACCGCATAAGTTTCGTCAGGATGCTGCTTATACCAGGCCTCGGATTTGGTTTCCTTGCAGCCGGACAGTAATATCACGCCTGAGAGTGTGCATAAGGTGAATAAGGATCTGAGCACGGATAACCTCCTTATAAATTATTAAGGTCAGCAACAGGAGCCGTTAGCTGCTGCTGTTCAAAGGCTTTCTGTCTTTGCTGTTCCAGCAATGTCGTTCGCTGTTCAGCCTGTCTGACAGACATCTCCCACTGATTCGTCAGCGCATTTAACTGTACGCTTTTCGCCGCGATGGCGTTAGCCAGATCCTGAGACTCTTTCGAGTCCTGCGCATTCGATATACGGTCAGATAAGTCTGATATATCGCTGAGTGTGTTGTTTATCCTGTTTTCAACCTCAGTGGTATTCTCAATCACCATTGCCTGATTGAGGATCATTTGTTTGCAACTGTCGGCCAGGGCCTGAGACTTTATTCCTTCCTGTTCCTCGCTGCATACGCTGAATGATTTGTATTTATTGTAAAGGTTTTGCAGTTCAGCAGAATATGAGCTGTTTTGCGTGGTCAGCAGATCATCCAGTGAAATACCGCTCTTACGGAGATTATCAATATCGGTTTTCAGGCTTCGGGCATCGCTGAGAAAGCCCTGAATATCCCGCACGCCAGTTGCAGTAGCTAACTGTTTTTTATACGCATCAAGTTCACTTTTATAATGGGTAACCGTATCCTCCCATTGCTGTAATTTCTGCATCCACTGGTTAATGGATTCGGTATTTTGCACGGCGTCGAAAACCGGTATTCCGGCGCTGAACGCCTGCGTCGAGAAAAATAACGATAATGCCAGAAAGGTATATCTGGTACGCATATCAATGACCTCCGTATGAATATCAGATTGCCCGCTCAAGGAAGGTTTCTTTCCATTCATCAGGTCGCATGCCGTCCTGATAAATGGCATCGAATATTTTCAGGTTGTCCTCACTGCCGCTGAGGAGCCGGGTGAGTTTACCCAGCCCGGACAGATCCATTTTTGCCATCGCCACAAACGGGCGGGTTTCCCCGGCCCGCAGCGGTGTTTTCAGGATGACCATATAATGCTCGCCCGGATCCAGGTTTCTGACCGCCTCATAAACGCTGTCCGGCACTTTCATTTTCTCCACGTAATCTGCATAGCTGGCTTTCGGATTGGCGAGGAAAATCTGGGTACCGCACTGCTCAATAATCGCCGGGGCGATGGGGTGTTTGACGATTTCATCCGGTGACTGTGTTGCCGGGATGAAGATACCGTTCAGCTTGCGGATGACTTTCAGCATATTGAGCGAGAATCGGGAAAATTCGACATCGGCCAGCCAGCGCCAGAACTCATCCATAAACATCACCAGGCGGCGACCGTCCAGCAGGCTGGTCACACGGTATAGCAGGTAAAAGGTCACGGGGCCGCGTATATCGTCATCATCCAGAAATTCGGTGCCGTCGATACCAAAGTTATCGACATCGCTGATGGTGAAAGTATCAGCCTCGTTATCAAACACCCAGCCGAACTCGCCCCCCTGTGCCCACTGTTTCAGGCGAATACGCAGCCCGTTGGTGCGGGCGTCTGTGGTCGGCGGCTCCGGCAGCACTTCCAGCAGCCGGGTGATCCCGAACCGGCGGTACTCCGGCGGATAGTCCAGCATGATGGCGTCAACGGCGGCACTGATCCGCTCCTCATCGCGCGGATCGAGCGGCTTACCGTTGCGGCGGCACAGCATGCGCACCAGCCGTTTGATGAAACGGATGTTCCGGCGGGTTGGCTCCAGCGCAAACGGGTTGAATCCGGTGGGCTCGCCGGTACGGATGCGGAAATAACGCCCGCCCGCCTGGCGGATCGCCATCTCCGCCGCCCGATCCTTATCGAAATACACCGTGGTCAGCCGTTTGAGGGTGGCAGAAGGCGCAAATGTCGCCGGGTTGCGGTACTTCTGCATCAGTTGTTGCATGACCGTCATCAGCAGGGTTTTGCCGGAGCCGGTTTTCCCGATAATCGCCGTATTCCCCGGCGTTTTCTCACCGGTGTCATCCCGCCCGGCCTGGCTGTCGTGAAGGTTCAGGTAATACCCGCCACCGCCGGGCGATGTGAGGATGGCGATGGATTCCCCCCACGGATTGCCGCTGCGTTTGTGAGGATGGAAGTTATGCAGGCAGGCCATATCGGCAAAATTCTGGCTGCTGACGGCCACCAGTCGGGGACGCATCGTATAGACCCCCGGCAGTTGCGCCAGATATGCGGCGGGCAGTGACAGGGTGGAGAGCGTCGTCATAATACCCAGATCGGCGAAGGGCTGAGCCAGAACGTTAGTGTCCTTCACCACCTGTCCGGCACTGTCTGAGGAGATCAGCAGGGAAAAATGGAATTTCCCGCACGACACATGCCCGGACTGGAGCAGGTCGCGCAGGACAATCAGCTCTTCGCGCTGGGAAATCGCGTCATCGTCCGCTGAGTTCAGCCGTTTTTCCGCCAGGCGGATATGATGCTGCGCCTCATCCCGAGCCATGCAGGTAAAGGACTGCGTCAGAACATACTCGCTTTCGGCGTACAGCAGCGAATCCAGCATGCCGGTGTGGGTTTCCGGGGAATAATCCTTAATCTCCAGACTGCGGAAGAAGCGGGAACCGCTGACCGTCTGGCATTCACCGGTGTCGGTGGTGAAAAACACGTCCGGCGTGCTTAACGTTTCATAAAACGGCGAGCGCGTTACGGCCACTTTCTGCCACTGGCCGGTGATCAGGCGGTGGAAGAACGCCAGTTGTGAGGAATATACCCGCCCGTTTTCTTCATATATCCCCAGCGGCGTTGCCATATAGCGGGATAATGAAGATCCCAGTGCTTCACAGTATTCCTGCATGATTTTGAGCGCGTCATCCAGAGCTGGCTGGCGTTTACCGTGCGATTGCGCTTTCATGGTTTTTTTCTCAATCGCAGAGAACGGCGCGTAGCAGACGGTGAAAAACAGCCGGTGCCGCCAGAACGGTTTTTCTTTTACCGGCTGGTAATACCGCCGGGTCACGTCATCAGAAAAGGGTATGCCCGAACAGGCTTCAAAAGCATCATGGTATTTTTCACGGAGCCGGTGAATATAAAATGTTACCGGCAGACCTTCATACGAGCGGATAATATTGTTCAGATGCGTGGCCATCAGGGTCAGGTGATGTTCTTCTTCACATTCAAAGACTGTACCGCCCAGTTCCCAGGTGGCAACCAAATCACGGTGACGGTTTCTGATGACGTAAGGGTGAATATGGGAGGAATACGGAATATATTTATCCAGCGTAATACGCTCGTTTAATTTCATTTTCTGAATAAACTCCGACACATCAACATTATCGTACTGGTTTGCCAGAAGGGCATTCGCGCCAAAATGGGTATTGGTGAAAAGTCGCCCACGGGTTTTAAATGCCAGCCAGAGCAGACTGAAATAATGAATATCCTTCCGGGCTTTATTTTTCATTTCCGCCCAGGCCGGGATCAGCAACAGTGCCAGGTAATAGCTGACATAGACCGCCAGCAGGACGATGGCCCCGCTGACGAGAACGAACGGCACAAGAGGAATACCCATAATGGCGGCAGGCCGCGTGAGCGCTTTATTCAGCGTAGCCATCGTTACCTCGCTTATGACGCCCAGTAGGCACCGAAGCCGGACGCGCCGACAATCAGGATCGCGCCGATGATGACGTTACGCATGTCGTGCAGGCTCTTGCCGTCGAAAAGTACCTTGTAGCCCACCCACATGGTCGCCAGCGTGATGGTGACGGCGGCCAGTCCCAGCAGGCCGGTCGAAGTATTGCTCAGTGTCTCACTGGCCTTGTTAAATCCGCTGTCCGCCGCCAGCAGCGGGGCAGGCAGCAGCACGGAAGCAACAACGGAGTAACGGCGTTTACGCATGATCATTTATCCTCATCAGGGATAACAGGGATAGCGCCGCGAATGACGGCACCGGGATAATGTAGAGAAGTCAGGACCGGCGCAGTGGCACCGACAGGCTCGCCGCGCAGCACAACGGCGGGATAACGGACAGAGGGCTGTACACTCCGGTCAGGGGCACGGTGCCGGTCTTCCCGCGTGGACGGGACGACATAGCCAATGCGCTGTACGTAGCTGGTCTGGTTAAAGGCGGATTCCCGTCGCTGTCCGGTTTCAAAGTTGCCGGAGTAGTAACAACTGAGTGCTCGTTTCAGGGTGCCGCCGCGCCGGTAACAGTCGGCGAGAATGCGCTCAAATACCGACAGATTGACGCAAGGGTTAAGCAGGTCGCTGGCCGTGACGCCGTAATGGCGGAAATTGGTGCTGGTGATTTGCATCAGTCCAACAGAGTAACGGCGGCCCTGAGCCATCAGGCGGCGAAGAATATGCTCTGCCTCTCCCCGACTGGCTGGCTGGTGAGAATTAACGTGTTTATCGCCGGAAGATTCTCCGGAGTTCGGAACAATCTCGGCAATGGCATACGGGTTAAAACCGGATTCCACCCGCGCCACGTCGAGTGCCGTGGACGGATGAATGCTGGCGGCGCACTGCATGGCCGCCGCCAGAAAGGCAGTGGTGGAAAGCATGATGGCCTCAGAAAGCAGACAGCATGCAGGGTCTGCAGACGCTGCATGCTGTGGAGTCAGAATCAAAGGGATTACTGCGCGGTTTCGACAGGAGCCGTACTCTGCTGCGGACTGTTTTCCTCGCGGGGTTCCAGCAGGACTAGTTTGCCGGAGACGGCAATACCGGGCGTCAGGACAATATTCAGACCGGCTTTACCGTGGTGAGCAAAGGCAACGCCGACTTTTGTCCAGTATGTATTTTTCTCGCCCTGAGTATCCGGCTGACTTTCCTGGGTAACATATGCATAATAATCGGGTTTTCTCATGATGAGCCCCTTTAATAAAATGGTAGAAAATAATATTTTTTCGATCACGTCCCGATTCTGCATTCCGGTTTTAACGGGTCAGCGAGAACATTCAGCGGCACCCTGAATTGTGGTTTTGTGACAGCCCGTCCCGTATTATTAAAGAGCAATACCCGGCCCGGACGAATTAACGTCCATTAGGGCAACCATTCTGTAATGGCGTGTTCAGCATGAGGGGTCTGGATCGAGTCATAAACGATAAACTCAAAAAAAAAATGAAAGACTTAGTCGGATGGATAAATAAAGAAATTGGAGAGCAGGAAAGGAAGTTGAAGTAAATTATGGGGATTAATTTTTATTTTCTGATACAGATAAAGACGTATGAGCATTTATTACTCATACGTCTTTTGGTTCACATTTAACAACGATGGCGTTCAAGTTTATCCTGACATTCCGTACAGGTTGTTACGCCTGGTAGTGCCTGCCGTCGTTTTTCAGGAATAGGTTTACCGCATAAACGGCAGTGGAATAATGATGGTGTTGTTCCTGGTTTGAAACGGCTCTGTTCAATCATCTCTTCCAGTCGTTGTTCATTGAACTCCTGATCGCGGTCGATCTCATCCGGCATTTGATGCCCTCCTGTTGGCGGCCTCCTTTTCGCAGAGTGTGATGCGCTTCCAGATGGTGGTGAGAGACAGACCTTCGGCGTCCGGCAATAGCTTTTCCGTCACCTGCATCATCGCGGCCAGCGCGTCGGAGGATTCAAGGTTATCCACCCGACATTTTTGCCATTGCCTCCAGATTTCGGCATCTGTCTCTTCATCTGGTTCAGGCGTCCGCCCATACGGCACGCTGACACTCAGCAACCGGCGACGAAGGCAGACTTCATTTGATGTCAGGCCAAAATAGTGGTTGAGCAACGAGATAGAGCCACCCAGGCGGATAGCACGGTTAATCTCCTGTTGATGCTGGTATTCCTGGCGGGCCTGCGCCAGTAAATGATGCAGAACATCATGGCGGACACTGACCGAAACAAAGGGAACTGCCGCCCGGCTGACCGTAAACAGTTCATCGAGTGATAACTGATTAAGAGCATTCATTTCGTCGAAAGTAAATCCGAGGGATTTACAGTGACGAATATTGCCTTCTTTCAGAGCGTGCAATGCATCAGTTAAGATGGTGTAATTAATTAATGGAATCATTCTGTTATCTCCTCAATCCATATGGAAAAGTTGAGCAAATAAACGGACATTTTTAACTGATCTAACGTCCGGCTAACTTAAGGTTGATCCATTCATCAATTTCCGATTCGAGCCAGGCCACACTGGCCGGGCCAATTTTTATTGAACGTGGGAACGAACCATTTTTCATATACAAGTAAATTTGAGAGCGTTTCAAACCGGTTTTTTCTTCGACCTGTTTTAAACGTAATAACTGATGTGATGTCATTGTATTCTCCTATTGTGGAATGACTGGTGCATGTCCAGAGAAAATAAAAGAACACAGCAGTAAGCTTAGGAAAAGCCGATAGCACCTTATTACTGATGGGAAGATCCTTAGTACGGTTTTGTATTGAATAAATAATAAGTTATTAGTCGTATAAGGATGTGGAGAAGGATAGTTGTGCTGCTGTGTAGTTTTCAGCGTTTCGCTGGTGCAATGGTGTCATGACTTAGCGTGATAATGAGGACAATAAAAAGATGCGGTTAAATACATTCATTGTGAATTTCAGTCAGGGGGGCGTTACCACTCTAGCGGTAATGCGCTATGAAGCATCGCCATAGAAGTGTTCTGTGTGGTCGAAACATATATGCTCAACTACTTCCTTAACACAATGCTGAATTGATTGTGCTTCCCGATCATGTATAGACCGATCCAACAGATATAATAAAGTCCTTTGATTCTTGTTATCGTTAAGGCGGCTGAGGCAATATAGTCTTGGCTGGAGGTTCCATGCCGTAAAGATTCTGTAGTGTGATCCCCCGCACAGGGAGACGGATATGGCAGCTCTATGACTCACCTCTGGTTTCTTGGAAAACCTGATGTCGCTAAATATCGGTTAAGTGTGCGCTTGTTTTCCGTTCGGCAAAATAGTGTGCGGGTGTACTGCCCATGGTTTTTTTGAACATGGTGATAAACGCATTAACCGATTCATACCCCAGATTAGCCGCAACATTCTGAACCGAAACGCCGCTAGCCAGTTCCCGGAGAGCAATTATCAGTTGCAGTTGCTGACGCCAGCGTCCGAACGTCAACCCGGTTTCGCGCAGCATTAAACGCGCGAGAGAACGCTCGCTAAGCGCCAGTCTTTTTGCCCATGTTTTGAATGTGCTTCGGTCATCAGGTTGACTGACCAGAGCATCGGCCATGGCGCGGATTTTAGGATGCGACGACACAGGGAGGCTCAGTTTCTGCTGAGGCATGGTGGCTAATTCATCAAGTGTTACTCTGGTCAGTCTGGCTAGATGGCTTTCTGGTGGGTATCCGATGCCCTCGTGGGTTAAACGGGCAATGAGTTCTTTGATCAGACCAGAAATGGCCAGAGTGCAGCATCGCTCCGGCAGCTCGGCGGCTCCAGGCTCGATAAAAAGATAGTTGAGATGCGCATTCCAAGTAGCTTTTGCGCTGTGCGGCACTCCCCCAGGGATCCAGACGGCACAATCAGGCGGCACGATCCAGATATCATTTTCGGCGCGACAAATGACCGCTCCATAGAGGGCAATAATCAATTGCCCTTTGCGGTGCGTATGCACAGGCACTTCGGCCGCGTAATCGACAAAATCTAAATGACGCGCGACTGCGGGGCAGGAGGTGGTATCCGGATCGAACAGCGTATTGGCAAGTGGGGGTAACATAGATTGGCAACATTTAGGTATTTTTTGACAGAATAGAGTATTTAAGTGGGTATGCAAGCCGGTAATAATTTCCGGCATGAAAAAATTAACGCGAGTTACTTTCATTTTTTTACACACGATATGCCATCGTCTTCACGGTATGGCTTCTCCTTCACTACTGAATGATGCGAACGCTCTGCTCTATTCGGCGAAGAGTTTTACCGCTGCGATGCTCGCATACTATATTGCATTATCAATTGGCCTGGAGCGGCCTTCCTGGGCAATTATCACCGTATATATTGTTTCCCAAACCTCCGTCGGAGCATCGCTAAGCAGAAGTTTGTATCGTCTGGTGGGAACGGTTATTGGCGCTGGCATGACGGTATTAATTGTACCCACGTTCGTGAATTCCCCCGTATCTTGCAGCGTGATACTGGCAGGCTGGATTACATTCTGCCTCTATTTGTCCTTGCTGGAACGTACGCCCCGGGCCTATGGTTTTGTCCTTGCTGGTTACACTGCGAGTCTGATTGGCTTCCCTGCTGTATCCGATCCTGGCGCGATTTTTGACATCGCTATCACTCGGGTACAGGAAATCATGATCGGTATCTTCTGCGCGGCACTTATTCATCGCTATGTATTGCCCGCGCGCATCTCAGGCCAGTTCAACAGTAAATTATCGCAGACGCTGCTCGCGGCGCGACAGCGTATCGCAGAGACTTTAACAGGCAAACCCGATCCTGTTTCCTCGCCGCTGCATATGGCACTGGCATTGCAGTTCCTGCAGGGCATCAGCCATCATATCCCTTATGATTTTGCGTTCTCTGTACCGGTCCGGCAAGCGAGAAAAAGGCTTCATGACAGGCTTGCGCGATTAGTCATTGTTAACTGTGAGTTACGTGACCGTTTAGCGCTGATAGCGAAGATACCTTTCGATGTGCAAATTTTAATGGATGATGTTGAGGTCTGGCTGGCCTGCAAAGATGAAGGAAAATTTAAAAGCGAGGGGGAAGCGCTCAAAAAACGCAGTGAAAAATTACTGCAGCGCTATGTCGTACATGAGTTGACGTTTGTAGAAGCACTGCATGTAAGTTTTATGCGCTACCTGACAGAGGCCATTGTCCTCGTGCAGCAGTGCTATCGTCTTTCGGATGCCATTCATCACGCGAATCAGATGCCTGCGCACTCAGAAATGAATACCGTGAAAGGGTATGTATTCCACCGCGATCCTCTTACTGCTGCCCGCACCGCATTGGGCGCTTTCACCATCATTTTGAGCGGCTGCATGGTGTGGATTTTCTCGGCATGGCCTGATGGCGGTACGGCAGTATCTATCCTTGGCGTTTGTTGCACACTGTTTGGCAGCTTCGATACGCCTGCCCCGCATATTGTGAAATACATCATTGGTTCCCTCTGGGGAGTTGTGATAAGCCTGATTTACAGCTTCGTTCTCCTACCGCAAGTCAGTGATTTTATCGTGCTGGTAGTAGTTCTAGCTCCGGTATATCTGCTTGCCGGATCGCTCCAGGCAAGGCCGCCCACCACGTTTATGGCGATGGGGATCACACTGACGCTGCCTATTTTGTGCGAGCTGGGTGCTCATTACAGCGGGGATTTTGCCCTGGCGGTGAATACCTCTATCGCATTATTTTCTGCAACTGGCTTTGCGGTATTCAGCATGGGCTTTCTGCAGACTGTGCAGGCAGATGCGGCAATAAATCGCCTGCTTAAATTATGCCAGCGCGATATTAACCGCAGCGTGAAAGGTGTGTTGAATACTGATGAAACTCTCTGGATCAACCTGATGATCGATCGGGCTGCGTTGATACTGCCACGTTTGCCGCGCAGCGGACAGTCATCAGAACAGGCATTGAATCATCTTTTGCACACCCTGCGTATAGGCCTGTGTGTAATGCGATTACGCCGATGGGATGCGCATGCAGACAAAGAAATAAAAGAGGTTCTCAATTGTCTTACACACTCGACAGATATTAACACCTTACTTGAACGGATTGTCAGCCTGACTGAGCGTAGCCTGTCCGTAGCAGATGAACTATCGCGGCATCATGTTAATCAACTGGTTGATCTGTACTGCGCATTAAGCACTCAGGAAATGGAGCCTGTCGATGATCAATGATTTCAATATTGAGGGCGTTTTTGTACCCGGTCTACTGTTAATTTCCCTCGTCGCGCTCACCTGTACGCTATTACTCGTGCAGCTTTTCTCGCTAAGCAAGGGTTACCGTCGCTTGCCGTTTCGCCCGATGATCGATTTTTCCATCTTTATTATTACTTTTTACCTGTTGTTGCAGGGACTGACCGAACTGGGGTTTTTAAAATGAAATCGTTACTTTCTCTACTGGGCCGCTATTTGCTGACGCTCAGCGCTGTGGCGGTTGCTACGCTTTTGGCTTTTATTCTCTGGAAACATTATGTGCAAACCCCCTGGACCCGCGATGGTCGGGTTCGTGCGGATGTGGTCCAGATTGCGCCGGATGTCTCTGGACCGGTTCTGAATGTGGCCGTCCGCGATAATCAGTGGGTTAATCGGGGCGATGTGCTCTATTCCATTGACCCGCACTGGTTGAGGTTGGCAGTGGTCAGCGCCCAGGCTGATGTTGAGGCGAAACGTCATGAAATGCTGATGCGCCAGGATGCGGCGAGGCGACGCTCTCAGATTAAAGGGGTGATTTCCAGCGAGGATTTACAACAAACAGCCAGCGCAGCCAGCGTCGCTGCGGCTAATTACCACGGTGCACTGGCTGCGCTGGACCTTGCAGAGCTTAACTTATCGCATGCTATTGTTCGGTCACCGGTTACGGGCTATGTCACACATTTGCGGCTTCGCCCTGGTGACTATGCCACAGCGGGAGAAACTAAAGTTTCCATCATTGATGCCAATAGTTTTTGGGTGGTTGGCTATTTTGAAGAGACTAAGTTGCAACATATCCGCACGGGAAATACTGCACACATTACGCTGATGGGATTTAAGCCGGTGATCACGGGTCATGTTGAGAGTATCGGACGCGGAATAGATGATAACAATGACGAGACCGGGGGGCTTGGCCTGCCTAATGTCGAGCCAACCTTTAGCTGGGTGCGGCTCGCGCAGCGTATCCCGGTTCGGATTCATATTGACAGATTGCCGGAGGGAGTTGAATTGGTGGCTGGACTGTCTGCGAGTATATCCATCACACCATAATAAAAAGTATGGTTTCTATTGAGGATTTATGCAGAACTTAGGGATTGTCAGCTCTTGATCTATATGCCTGATGAAAATGTATTTCTAGTAGAGTAATTCTAAGGTTTCGGTTATGAAAAACAGAAAAGATTTTGTAAATAACTTAATTATCTGGATAAACAAAAATATAGAGATGCCACTAAAAATTGATGATGTGGCTATCAGGTCCGGATATTCAAAATGGCATTTGCAGAGACTGTTTTTTTCTGAAACAGGGCAGAGCCTGGGAGGTTTTATCAGAGAGAAAAAATTATGTCTTATTTTAGAGGCTGTTATCACAACAAATGAACCTTTGATAAACATCGCGATGCGATTTGGCTTTGACTCTCAGCAATCATTAACTCGGGCATTCCGAAAAAGATATAATGTCCCACCACACCGGTATAGAAAAAATGCCGTCAATATTAAAAATAACTCTTCCTGGGGGTAAGGTAATTACCCGTATCATAAGGATGAGTTTTTAAATCCTTAGTAAGTATCTGGATTATGGGTGGGGTTCATCTTGTAATAATGGTCTTAGTACCTCTGTTATAGATTTTTGAAGAAAATAAAAATTCTCATTTATTTCATTGTAAATGAACTTAAGGCTTTCTGTGCAATATGTTTTTTTCATGCTTTTGCATGTGTAAGGTATCGGTAAGTACAGTCTGATTCATTAATTGGAATATAATTACGAACCCATGTATGTATTTAATAGTTGGATGAGCTAAGGTTAATCTATTTTGTGGATTTTGGATTCGAGCGAACCTATGCAATTCGACTAAACCCTCCTTTAATAAGGAGTGGCTTTAATGTATATGCGTGGTTGCGAGCATTTAAGTACTGTTTTGCTTTTACTTTTCTAATGCTTGATAATTGATGATATGTATTGATACCAGTAGTACAGAAATACAATGTCCCTTGAGGTGACAAGGAAAAAAGAGTCAAAAAAACTAATTATGTCCGTATTACTGATTTTAGAGTCCTTAATACGGACATTTGGGTTTGGTAAAATTCACTTGCGTCAATCAGACATTGATGTGGGGGAACCGCGTACGAGTGCAGTTTTTAACGTATCACCACTGAGCTTGTCGGTAATGCCTTCGTCAGATGCCCATTGTTCGAAAATAGATAGTAGTTTGTACGGTTTACTAATTAATGGACGGATGACTTCATTGTTTTTACAGGCCAGCCAGAAAAAACGAGATAGTGGTGTTGATATTCGCGTTGCAGATAATGGGGGCACTCTGCTATTGGTTATGATGTCAATGACTTTATCAAGTTCAGCATGTCGAATAACAAACCAGGCATCCCGAGGTAAAATATGAGCCGGGAAATACTCTTTCCCCAGGTAATTATTTATCCTCTTTGAGAATATCTCTTTATGTACATATGGTGAAATGTTTTTAGGGAGTTGCATAATTTTTTGTGTTATTCTTTCTTCCCATGTCATTTTATCGAATAGTTGAAATGGTTCTCCTTGTAAGCTAACTGTTATGCCATGATTAAAATCAATAGCTCCTGTTACAGGTAATGGTATTTTAAGAGATTGGGAAAGTAATTTTTGTACTAGAACATATTCATATCCAATCAATAGAGTGTCAATCACTCTCTCTGTGGGAATGATATATTTGCCAGTAGTGCTAACAATAAAATTATGTCCTTCAATAAACGCTTTTTTGTCAAGAAGACATAAACGATTTATTGATGACATATCACATGGTCTGAGCCTTACTTTGTAGCTCGATCTCTGTATTTTTCGTAATGTAATTGGCGACTGAAAGTAAATAGAGAGATGAATGCTGCCATGTAATGCATGCCTGTAAATGTCACTTTTTTTTAATTTTCAGTCCTTTTTTATTTATCACTTCGACTGCTTCACGGATAGTCAGCCAGTCAGGCGAACTATAGTTTGTATTTGATAGTGTTTGTTTTTTTGACATAGTGGTTTGCCTCTATTTCTATTTTTTAAAAAATACCATGAATTTTCCAGTGAAATTAATTTCATGGTGCGGGATCTATTACGTTATAATATTTGGATTATATTGATACGGGGCTTCTTAGCGTTTCAGCCCCCCATATCCGGCCTCATATTTCGCAGTGATTGAAAAGAAGAACAAATATCAGGTTAAACTAATTCAATTCTCAAACATTATTTAAGTTGAATGGAAGACATTACATAAATCTGTCTGCTCCGCCTGATGCTTCAATTGTCTGTCCAGTAACAAACTGATTCCTCCCAGAAAGTAGGAACGTAGCAATTGCAGCAATATCTTCAGGAAGTCCAAAGCGGCCCACAGGCGTTTTCTCTTTACCCAGTAATGCCATTACCTCTTCGTCTGTTCTGTCAGCCAGTTCAGGACGACGATTGCGAACATTCGGTAGCATGTTCTGCGCCCAGTTATCCGTCGCGACAGCACCCACTCCGATCGCATTGACCAGAATGCCATCCGGAGCCACGCTAAGTGCTAAACTACGGGTCAGGTTGTTGATAGCGGCGCTCAGTGCGTGTGAGACGGTAAGTTGCGGATTAGGGTAGATACCGCCAATGGATGAGATATTGACAATACGCCCCCAGTTTCGTCTCTGCATCCCGGGGATGATTACCTTACAAAAACGTCGCATGGCGGAGAATTTGGTCTCAGTCATTATCTGCCAGTCTTCTTCCGAAGTGGTTAACAGCGTGCCCGCATGGGCTCTTCCGGCATTGTTCACCAGTAAATCAATACGCTGAAAAACTTTTTCCGCTTGTTCAACCACTAAAGAAGGTAGTTTGGGATCAGTCACATCCCCGGCAATAGGCAGCACCGAAACACCGTATTTCTCTGAAATTTTTTTCGCAGCAAGAATCAGCTCAGGTTCTCGTCTGGCCACCATGACTAAATGCACACCATTCACGGCCAATTCTTCACAAATGCTGAAACCAATTCCGGTATGGGCTCCAGTTACCAGAGCCACTTTTCCAGTCAGTTTTAAATCCATTTGTTGCTCCTCAAGTTAAGCACAGTCAATAACATGAGCAGTATTAGTAACAAATCTCTTTTTCAGGAGCTTGTGCATCAGAATTCAGATGTCTGAAAAAAGCGGTCAAAGAGTTGGGTGTCGCCTTTGCTTATACTCCAGACAATATTGAGTTTAGTGCCAGGAGTGGTCAATGCGTTCGGACAATCACGAGCTTTCTTCTACCAGGATTCTTATGCTGGGGATTATTTGTTGTATTGTTGTGGCTAATATTTATTTTAATCAATCTGTCCTGAATTTAATTGCCGGATCATTTCCCAATGAATGGGGAGCTGTTTCTTTGATCCCCATGGTCACCCAAGTAGGCTATGCGGTGGGCTTATTCTTTCTGATCCCCCTGGGCGATTATATTGAACGTCAGCGGCTTATCCTGCGTCAAGCGCAGGTGCTTTTCCTGGCAATGATCGGCATGATGTTATCCCCAACGGCGACAGTGTTGGTGTTCTTCTCCTTCCTTACCGGGATGGCTGCAACAGTAGCTCAACAGATAGTGCCGCTTGCCGCCTCGCTCTCAAGAACTTCTGCACGAGGTAAAACCGTTGGTACGGTGATGAGCGGTGTCCTGGCAGGTATCCTTGCTGGCCGGGCTATCGGAGGCCTTATTGGTCAGTATTTCGGCTGGCGTGGCGTCTTTTTATCCGGCGCGATCATGACATTGCTGGCTATATTTTTCATCTTACGCATTTTGCCTACTCAGTCGTTGTCAACGCCAAAGTTTAACTATCTGGCGGTATTACGTTCATTAGGACTGCTGTGGAAAAACGAGCCGCAGGTGCGTGGTGCAACTCTTACACAAGCAATGCTGTTTGCCTCCTTCAGCGTGCTGTGGACCGTGCTCCCTTTCTGGTTAGCTCATCGCTACGATTACGGTGCAGGGATAACCGGCGCCCTAGCTGCTTTGGGGTTAATCGGTATTCTGTGTGCGCCTCTGGCGGGAAGTTTCAGCGATCGTCAGGGACCATTCCGAATGGTTGTTTTTGGTGTGATACTCATGCTGCTAGCCTGGACTGTTTTTTGGAGATGGAACAGTATTGTGGGTATGGTGGTGGGCATTCTACTACTGGATGCGGGTGAGCAATGTGTACTGATAGCTAATCAGCACACGATTTATTCTTTGCGTCCGGATGCCAGAAACCGTCTTAATACATTATTTATGTGCGTTATGTTTATTGGCGGAGCATGTGGCTCACTGACTGCCACCTGGTTATGGGAGACAACTCATAGCTGGGCGCTGATTTCTTCAGCAGGGGGCGGACTCGTGATCATGGGGATGTTGATAGCCGTAAAACGTAAATATTCAGGCCCCTATTCGGGCACATAGCGCAATAGCACTTCTTACATCCGTCGCATTGTCTGAGTCATCAACATCATGTAAAGCGTCCTGTATCAATTGTTTAGCAGCCCATTTTTCCCCGGCTTCAGCCTGCAATGTCGCCAATGAATAAGCAATACGGAGGGCCCAGCCATGAGCCTGTTGCTGACGCGCTTTGTCCAGGGCCTTCTCCAACAGCAGGCGTTGCTTCCGAGGAGGTAATTGAGTGGCTGAAAGACGCATCAGCTCAGGCGTGCACCAGTTTTCATGATCCTGGCGGGTGGCTCTCAGCGATAACCCGGTATCAATTTCTGACAACAAGGGTGAATATTGCCAATCTAATCCCATCGCCCGCAACGAGCTAAACAGTGTGGTTTGACTAACATCGGTATGACTGAACTGTTTGGCCCAAACAAGAAACAGCTCGCCGTATGTCTTCCAGAAATATAAATCATGCCTTTTTGCCAGATGAATAAGCCAGTTTGCGGCCTTTATAACCCAACGCGGATTACGATCCAGTGCTGCTGTCATACAAGCGCCTTCAGCCAGTGCACAGCAAAGAGAACAGACATGCTGCAAACGAGCGGCTTTTTTAACACCGCGCCATGCCATCTGTTTCGCGGCCTTATACTCACCCTGTAACCAGAGTAAACGAGACAGAAAGGCCTGACCGGCGCTCTCTTGATCAAGACCAAAACGGAAAGAGTGGCTTAATTCACCATGTTCATACCAATCAAGAGATTGCTGGAGATAATCACGCCCGACATCATGACGGCCCAAAAAATGCAGGGATACACCGAGAATACGCAGCCCGGTTGCCATCGCCTCCTCGTCGGTAATGGACCGTGCTAGCTCGCACATAGATTGCGCATGCTCAAGCGCTTTATCCAACTCGCCAGTACGCAGATAATACAACCATAATCCGTAATGTGCCTGTAAACGTATTTCTTTGTCGTCGAGCTTTTCTGCAATTGTCAGCGCGGTTTTCCAGGCTGAATGTGTTTCAGGCGTAGGGCCTTTTGCCCAGGTTGACGCCTTACCTGCTACAGCGCTGAGATTCATTCTCTGGCGTAGCGTTAATACTACCTGCGAAGTATTTTCATAAAGCAGAGGATAAATATGGCGCTGACATTCATCGTATAGTGAATATTCAATCCAAAAAGGGGTCATCGCTTGTAATATCTTAAGCCCCTTAGAAGGATCGGCCCCCTCAGTCAACGTTTGCTGTAATACACTCCGCAAATCATTAAGCATATGGCTATAACGTTCACGCCACTGTCCCGTTGGCAGCATAAACCAATCACCTTGGGCCTCTTCTACCAGAACTTTATAATAACCGGCAAAACGGGCCTCAAGAACAGTATATTCACCCTGTTGCCTGAGTTTATCGCATGCGAACTGGCGCATGGTTTCCAGCAGGCGGAAACGGGTCTCTGGTACCTGAGTACTGACCTGAATCAAGGATAAAGCCAGTAATCTTTGCAGATCGTCAACAACCTGCCAGCGATGCTTGTCTTTAATCAGCAGAAGGTCGCTTACTGATTTCACACTGAACATATCGGTATAGATCCCCAGAGAGCAAAATAATCGTTGTTCACGTGTGTTGAGCAACTGATAAGTCCACTCCAGCGCGGTCAGTATTTTCTGATGTCTGGGCTCCAGAGATCTGTGCGTATTGCTCAATAGCTGGAAACGGTCTTCCAGTCGGCTATAGATCTCTTTGACACTCATGACTGGCAGACGGGAGGCCGCAAGTTCAATCGCCAACGGCAAACCGTCAAGATGACGGCATAACTCGCCAATCAAAGACAGTTCGCTGGCTGATGGATGGTAATCATGTCGATTTGCCTGCCCGCGTTCGATAAAGAGGCGGACACTGGAAAAATTCAGTAACTCGTGGGTATCAGCCTCTTCGCTCTCAGGAACTTGTAATGGTGGTAGTAGATATTGTTGCTCGCCGGCAACCTGCAACGCTACCTGGCTGGTCAACAACAGTTTGATATGGGGAGCCAGGTGCAGGAGCAACGTAATCATTGGTTCAAGTTCATTAATTACATGTTCACAGTTATCAATCAGCAGTAAACATCGACGCCGTGCAAGCTGTTGCCGTGAATTGGCATCATTATGAATGGCAGCTAATGGAAGATGGAGCGCTTGTGAAATAACGGATAGCAAGCTGGATGCTTCGGTGATATGAGCCAGTTCAGCCACACATATTCCATCAGGAAAATGCGTGTGTGTAAGACTGACGACTTCCCATGCCAGACGAGTCTTACCCACGCCCCCTGAGCCTGTAATCGTCACCAGACGGTATTGATCCAATAAGGCGCATAATTCCTGCACAGCTTTATCACGCCCCAGAATCGACGCTAGAAAAGGGGTAATAGCGGGCTCAGGTATTTTTGATTTAGAGAGCGGTTCAGTTGGCGATTTGTTGATATTAAAGCGATAACCACAACCAAATTCAGTAACCAGTAGATGGCGGTCATGTCCCAGTATGCGGCGTATAGCTGAAATTTGTGCCTGAAGATTATTTTCTTCGACGATTTCATTTCCCCACACTTGCGTAAGTAAAGATTCTTTACTTACGGCTTTACCTCTGGCACTCACCAGAACAACCAGAACATCAAAAGCTCTGGCAGAAATTCTTACTGGCTTACCCCGATGTAACAGAATCCTTAGCTGTGGCCAGATTTGCCAGTCAGCAAAGTGAATCTCATCAATTGATATCATAGTGTTGAGATCTTCTGTTTTGAGCATCACGAACTCTCGCTATGGAGTAAGCCATTTCTAACGAAAGCGGTTATCAGAATCAGGCTACATGTTGAATGTGTTGCATCGGAGTATCACTATTCAATACCACTTTTACCGTTAATGATTATAAAGCCAATAGTGCTATGTGGCATAGCTTTGCGATCAAACTGGTGATGAAAACTGAACTTCGACGAACGATCCACGCTGACAATAAGACGACGATTGGCATCCAACGAAGCGATCAAAGGCTAATTATTGCGATGCCGGTCAGCACCACCACTGCACCGGCAATCCGGCGTGCCAGATGATTTTCACGAAACAGCCAGTACGAAAGAAGGGAGCCGACAATAATGGATGTTTCCCTGAGAGGAGCGACGAGTGCCAGTGGCATGCTCTGCATGGCTGTCAGTACAAGGATGTAGGCAAGGGGAGAGCATACAGCAATGATAAGGATTGGGATGATATCCACACGTACAGCAGTTGGAATGCGATTTCGTCGCCGCATCGCACCAGGGGTAAGAATCACACTCTGTAGCAGGAGTGTGCTGGCGTAGTAGCGCACTGGATCCAGGTGCAGAGAGATTACCGAATAACCGTCCCAGAGTGTATAGCCAGCGATGGCGGTGCCTGTCGCTGCCCCCCAAAGCATTCCCTGTAGTGGTCGGCTTCCGCTCCTGAACGGATTGCCGGTGACAACAAAAATACCAGCGATAACGATAAAAGCGCCGAGTAAAGCGCCTGGTGAAAGCCGTTCTCCCATGAGAAGGGTTGCAAACAGTATCGTCAGAACCGGTCCACTTCCCCGGGCAATCGGATAAACAACACCCAGTTCGGCGCGCTCGTAGCCAGCCTGCAAGATTAGAGAATAAGCGATATGAAGTGCAGACGAGATAACTGCGCCGACAGCGAGTCTCCAGTCGAGTTCCTGTTGTCCCTCAACTATCAGAATGAGGCTGAACGGGACCCACAGCAATGCTGAGGCACAGCTGTACGCCCAGACGAACACAAGAGTGTCTTCCCTCTTGTATTTTGAGGCTATATTCCATACTGCATGAGCTACCGCAGTAGTAAGAATCATTGCTACCGTGCTGAACTGCATCAGGACATATCGGGCAAATCAATACCCGCCCGTTCAGCCCGGCGACTTTGTTCTTTATCCCGCAGAGTGAGAGCAGCGACCAGCGTATCAATAACGACGAGCTGGGCCATTCGACTCCCGGCAGCGGCCATCTGTGCCGGGAGTGGCATTCCGCCAACAACGAGCGAAACGTTGGCGAGTGTCGCCAGTGGGTTATCGTACTGGTTAGTTATTGCAATAAGCGATGCTCCTGCCGAGGATGCGGCATCAGCGATGGAGAGTGTGGATGATGTGCGCCCTGTTGAACTGACGACGATGATGACATCGCCTGGACCGAGTAGACGAGCAGCAATCATCGCTGATAAATAATCCTGGATACTGACGGTTATCACACCCGCCGTCCGCAAACGAAAGACCGCATCAGCGGCAACCGTCGCAGAGGGACCAGCACCAAATGCAAATACCTGGCGTGCGCTCTGGATTAAATCGACCGCCTCATCAAGTGCGGAGATTTCGATAGCACCGCTGAGCGCAGTCAGTGCGTCTACACCAGCACGAATTGATGTTTCCAGCACTGATGCCAGCGTCGCATCCGCTGTAAGAACTTCAGGCGGGGCAAAGAATTGGGCAGTGCCACGAGCCCGGGCAATCTCTATCTTAAGTTCAGTGAACCCGGTGAACCCGATCGCTCGTGCAGCGCGTATTACTGTCGGCGGTGATACACCAGCACGGGTGGCAACCTGTGCTGCCGTGCTTGTACCGACAAATAAAGGATCGACAAGCAGGAGATCGACAACTTTAGCCTCACTTGCAGCGAGGTCGCCGCTTCGGGCGTGAATGCTGCCAAGCCATTGCTGTAACCGCTGCTCACCTTCTGAAATTTTATTACCATTTTCTTTATTCATATGTAATATATTACATGTCCTTTGGGAAGGGCACAACCACCACGTAATTAGATTCTGTTGCAAGGAGTCCGCATTCATGAACACTGAAATCAATACAGTTGTTGCTGTTTTAGGTCCAGGTGCCATCGGCACAACAGTCGCGGCGGCGTTACACGAAGTCGGCCGCACACCATTGCTGTGTGGACGTACTCCCCGCGATCGCCTGACCTTGCAAGATGGCAACCGCTTTATCACCGTACCCGGTCCGGTACAGACGAATCCGGCACAAATCACTCGCACGGTTGATCTTATCTTTCTGGCAGTCAAGTCCACACAAATCGACGCGGCAGCAGAATGGCTCAGGGCGTTGACTGGCCCGGAGACGGTTATATGCGTGCTCCAGAATGGGGTCGAACAGTTGGACAGGCTCGCTACGTACTCTCTGCCCGGACAGATCGTTCCCGCTGTCGTGTGGTTCCCTGCGCAAGCGCAGTCCGATGGCTCGGTACGCTTGCGTGGTGAGGCGCGCCTCAGCGTGCCAGACGCACCAGCTTCCCGTGTAGTGGCCGCAGCGCTGCAAGGCACGTGGTGCTCCGTAGATCTGGCCGCGAATTTCAGCTCCCTGGCCTGGCGCAAGCTGATGCAGAATGCGGTGGCTGGACTCATGGCACTCACGCACCGCCGCTCAGGCATGTTTGGCCGTGCTGATATCGCCAGGCTTACGCTGGCTTATCTGCAGGAATGCCTGGCCGTGGCACGTGCAGAGGGCGCTGAACTCGGAGACGAAGTGCCGCAGGAGATCCTCGATAAGTTCCGGGCAGCTCCTGCAGACATGAGCACCTCCATCCTCACGGATCGAGAAGCTGGCCGACCGCTTGAATGGGATATCCGCAACGGCGTCATTGCGCGTCGCGGCCGGGTTCACAGCATTCCAACGCCGATCAGCGACATCCTGGTACCGCTTCTTGCGGCTGCGAGCGATGGCCCTGGTTGATCTTAAAGCCGATGATTGCACTCTTACTTCTCTTCTTCGTCGCTCTCGGTGCCGGAGTACTCAGCGGTGTCGTCGGCACTGGCTCGTCGTTAATCATGCTGCCCGTCCTCGTAGCCACGTACGGGCCACGGATTGCTGTGCCTGTTATGGCGATCGCCTCCCTTTTCGGCAACATCGGACGGGTGATTGTCTGGTGGCATGAGATTCGTTGGCGACCGGTGTTTGCCTATTCGTTGGCGGGAGTTCCTGCGGCTGTTCTCGGGGCGCACACGTTACTTACGATTTCTCCTGGCACAGTGGAGGTATTCCTGGCAGCTTTCTTCCTTGCGATGATCCCGCTGCGCCGTCTCATCAGACGATCGAACCTCCACTTGAATCTCTGGCACATGAGTTTGGCCGGGGCGATTGTCGGGTTTATGACCGGATTCGTGCTGTCCACCGGGCCGCTCAGCGTGCCGGTATTTACCGGGTACGGAATGAGTGGAGGCGTATTTTTGGGATCAGAGGCGGCAAGCGCAATCCTGCTCTACGCTGGCAAGCTAGCTACGTTCGGTATATCGGGCGCACTCGCGCAGCCTGTCCTCACACATGGACTTGCCATCGGCATCGCATTGTTCGTCGGTTCGATAATTGCGAAACGTCTCGTCCAGAAACTCCAGACGCATACGTTCGAGCTTCTCATTGATGCCGTTCTCGTCGCTGGGGCAGTAGGGATGATCCTTGCTCTCAAATGAAATGGCACGCCAGGGCTGACGGCGCAAGCGTGTTGTTGCTGTGTAACAGCTTTCTACAGGCAGCGACGGGTCGGGGTGGAGGGGTTGGCAAGCCATCAGAAATGAATAAAGCCGTACCAGGGTATGCTGATACAGCTTTTTGTTATTGGTCATGCAGCTTCGTTGTTTTTATCCCGCCCTGTGTTAAAAGGTGGTACGTATGCGACCCGGCATGTATCGATATAATCTGACCACCACTGCATCATCGCCTTGCGGGCTTCCAGATGCTCAGCCTTATGAATGTAAGCCAGACGCACGGTGTTGCGCTCCTGGTGACTCATCTGGCGTTCCACTGCATCTTGCGACCATAAGCCAGACTCCATCAGGGCACTGCATGCCATTGCCCGAAAGCCATGTCCGCAGATGTCCTGTTTCGTGTCGAATCCCATAAGGCGCAGTGCTTTATTAACCGCGTTTTCGCACATCGGCCTGTACGGGTTATGGTCGCCGGGGAAGACCAGTTCGTAAGCCCCGGATATTTCCTTAATCCGTTTCAGAATAGCTATAGCCTGCTGTGAGAGGGGCACGATATGAGCAGTGCGCATTTTTGCACCGCGCCCTGAATAACGCACACCCACAATGGCTTCGCGTGTGGCGGGTATCGTCCAGATTCTGTTTATGAAATCAATTTCTGACCAGCGTGCAAAGCGCAGCTCACTGGAGCGAATGAACAGATGCAGCGTCAGCAGGACAGCAAGCCGGGTCAGTTCACGGCCCTGATGATATGCTTCAATGTGTTCAATCAATTCAGGCAGCCGCTCCAGCGGCAGGGCGGGATAGTGGTGTCTCATGGGGGGAGCCGTCACGCCATCAAGATTTGCTGCCGGGTTGGTGTCGATAAATCCCTGATGGACCGCATGGCGCATGATGTTACTGAGGTGCTGCCGCGTGCGGGACGCGACTTCCAGCAGGCCCTTTTCCTCAATACCTTTCAGCAGGTCAATGAAATGATGGGGTTTAAGCTCCGTGACGGACAGATGACCAATTACAGGAAAGATATGGTTGTTCATGCTGGCAAGCAGACGGTCAGCGGTGTTCTGCGACCACTTTTTATTGTTTTTATGCCATGCCAGCGCCACTGTTTTAAACACCTTCTCTGGTGTGCAGGCTCTGCGTTCAGAAGCCCTCTGCTGTGCCGGATTGATGTTCAGCGCCAGCATCTTACGGATACCTTCGCGCTGCTGGCGGGCATCAGACAGGGAGACGGCAGGATAGGCACCCAGTGCAATGCGGGATTCTTTGCCGTTTATACGATATTTAAGATACCAGTGACGTGAGCCGCCTGGTTTGATAAGAAGGTACAGACCGTTAGAATCAGAAACTTTGAAGGGTTTTGCGGATGGTTTTAAGTTGCGGATTTTTGAGTCGTTAAGGGACATTTGGGGGTCACTCCGTCATCGAACTAACCTGACCCCAGATTTGACCACCAATTTTTCCCGATGCGGAGGGTAAAATCAAAATGCACCGGGAAGAGTTTTCACGCTAACCTCTTGAATCAATATCAGATAAGGATTCGCAAAGATGCATGCAAACAGGAAATTGGCTCCTCTGACTGGACTCGAACCAGTGACATACGGATTAACAGTCCGCCGTTCTACCGACTGAACTACAGAGGAATCGTGTGAACGAGGCGCATATTACTGACCTCATCATGACGTGTCAATAGTAAAATTAATACGTCATATCAATTGGTTAATTAATCTTCAAATTCAGTATTAATGTACATTTGATGAGCGAAAATGGTCTTCTTCCTGGCTATCGCGCAACCGAAGCATTGGATTCTGGCGATAGAACTGGAAAAAACGTTGCCACAATGCCGGAAAACGTGGTGCAAATAACTCGGGGGCGCTGAAGAAATACTCGGATAATACCGCAAAGCATTCTGCAGGATCGGTTGCTGCGTAGGCATCTATACTGCAGGCTGTTTCACCCACCAGATCGATTTCATCCTGGATGTTGTTCATAGCTGCATGGAGATCGTGCTCCCAGTTTGCAATTTCCCTCAGCGGGATAGCCGGAACGCCGCTGGCGCGATCGCCATTACGCATATCAAGTTTATGTGCCACTTCGTGAATAATCAGGTTAAAGCCGGAAGCATCGAAGGAATCCTGGATATCAAGCCAGTTCAGGATCACCGGACCCTGTTGCCAGCTTTGGCCTGACTGAATAATCCGTTGATTGTGCACCAGCCCAATATCATCTTCCCATTCGTCATCCACAACAAACGGAGCAGGGTAAATGAGGACTTCATGAAAACCATCGAGCCATTCGATGCCTAATTCCAGAACAGGCAAACAGAAAAGCAGAGCAATACGTGCACTTTTCAGTGCGTCCAGTTCAAATCCTTGTAGCGCAACCAATCTTTTTTGCTGTAAAAAACGCTCAGCCTGGGCAATAAGCCTGGCTTGTTCTTGTTCAGTAAGATTCACCAGAAGAGGAATTGCCAGGGCATCATCCCAGGGCCAGTCATCATTCCGGGCTGTTTCTTGCTCTTTCCAGGGCCACTTAATCATCGTTTTGCTCGCAAACTCGTCACTTGAACGAAATTGACGGAACTGGGTCTGTTAAAATGCCAAATTACCTGGCATCATGGCAACCACCAGAACGGAGAGATGCCAGAGCGGCTGAATGGACCGGTCTCGAAAACCGGAGTAGGGGCAACTCTACCGGGGGTTCAAATCCCCCTCTCTCCGCCACTATTCAAACACTTAGCTCAATTCCTTTCAACGACTCATGTCACACTTGGTATAGTGTTGGTATATTCACTTGGTATAAAACTCGCCATCATCATCTTCTGATTTGCCCAAGACTGGAAGATCCAATGTGGGAGAAATTTTCACTTTTCTGTCATAAACCACAACCTGGCTTTCAGTTTTGTGACCTGAGAATAGTTGTTTATCCTTACTCGAGCCTTCGTAATCAGATATTCCCTTGGCTTTGAGATCATGAAAAGTACACGGCAGTTTTCTATCTAGTTTTTTTCCTGCTGCTTCCCTTGCCGTTTCCCACAGATCATTAAACCCACTTTTCGAGTATTTAGTTTTTTTGCTGCTACAGATAACCGTTTCCTGCCCACCCAGAGTTTTTGCAAGTTCGATGGCGTTATGAAGCCGTTCAGTCCAGACTTTTATTTGTTTAGTCCCGGTCTTTCCCTGCTGGATAAAAATGCCTTCCTCGCTTACTTGCGACCATTTGAGAGAAAGTACATCGGAAACGCGAGCTGCGCATAAGTAAGATATCTCCATGCCAACCCGGAGAGCTGGTGCCGCCTCTTCATAAATTGCCTGATATTCTTCGTCTGTCACGTACACGTCACGGGCTTTTAAAGAGAACTTGCGCACTCCTTTGCACGGATTTCCTTTCACGTACCCTCGTTCATATCCCCATGAGAAAACACGCGACATCCCGCCGAGTTCCTGGTTTGCCTGGTTAATGCTGCGCTGGCCACGTTTATCCATATAGATCCTGACCATCTCAATTTTTATGTCATCTGCTCGCATATTCCCGAACACTGGGACCAGGTTTTTTTCATACGATCTGTAATCAGTCTGCGTCCGTGGAGCCAGTTCAGCAAAAGCTGGGCTACTGGTGAATAACTTCCATAATTTAGAAAATGTCATTACGTCTGAACGCTTGGCTTTCTCTTCCTCATAACGCGCCCATAGCCGGGACATACTTGTCCCGGTAATAGGTGCAAGAGTTACGCTTTGTTTTGTTCCTTTTGGCTTCCACACATAGCTATAACGGTTTTTAGTTACGCGTGGCGGGAGGTGCTTGTCTTTAGGATCTTTTCTTGGTCTGCCCATTGATTGCGTCGTAATTTGGCTCAAGTGCAACATATTCATCAACCTTAGGTAATTCAGAAACTCCGGGACCAATACTTCTGCGCAATACAATTGGGCGGTTCCGCCCATCAGTGGTGAACGGTATGCCGTGACACCGCAGCTGTCGCTGCTGGTGGGTGTAGCGCTGATAGCCAGTAATTTCTGCAATTTCCTGAGGAGACAGTGTAAGTTCGTGCATAGCTCATCTCTCTGATGGCCTGCCTGTAAAAACATACCAGGCAGGAACCATAAATTGTGAAATTAGAAAATCAGTTTGCGGTCAGACGTTTCCAGATTGCAGAGACGTATTTGACCTGATACCGGGCGTCAGAAAGTGCATTGTGCAAATCACCTTCAAACGGGATGTCGAAGCGCGGATTGATACCGACAGATTTACCCAGTTCAACCATGGTCCTTACGTCCCTGTCATTCCAGAACGGAACAGCGAAGGGCGTTTCTGTTAACACATACGCGCGGCGGAGAATGACGTTATCAAAAGAACAGCCATTACCCCATACCTGAACGGAGTGACTACCGTTAGCAGCATTTTCAGCAATAAAGTCGGCCAGAAGCTCAAGGACTTCGCGCAACCCCATGGCTCCATCAACAAGAATCGCAGAACGGGCTTCCGAAGATTGTTTTAACCACCACTGAATTGTCGAGGCATCCGGTTTCATGCCAAACGACATCGATGACTCTAGACTGACAACCTGGTAAAACTCGGCGCCAGTGTTACCAGTTGAAGGATCAAAAAATACAGCGCCGATAGAGACTATTGGGGCATCAGGACCGTTGCCCATGGTTTCCATATCAACCATCAGGTGAGTATAGAAAGCGTTCAGGGGATCCGTTTCAATATGGTGAACGGGTTCATTATTCAGGGAAGCTGACGCGTCACCAGTTGCATCAGTGCTTTTAACTGGCAAAAATGCTGTTTCGCTCTGAGACACTTCAGGATTAGCTTTGATTTCGTTGTTGTCAGTTTCTTCCATCTGCACATCGCTGGTGGCTTCCTCTGTATGGGTATGATGTAACTTATCCTCGACGGCGCGCTGGCGTACCTGGTCTACGACAGAAAGCGCTGGCGCTTGCTGGTTCCCCATCAGGCCATCGATGGAGAACACGCCGTTGCCCATGTTGGCGATTTCTGGTTGTTCGACTCCTGCCTTCTGTTCAGCTGTGACTTTCTCGTTAATCTCGTTTTCCCAGCTTTTTTCTGGCACGTGACCGGCTGCCGCCAGTGTTTCTTCAGTTGGGTGCTGGTGGTCGGTTTCAGTCAGGTTCGCGTTGATATAACCAGATAAGCGGCCCGGAAAATTATGATGCTCTGGATGACAATTCCGGATCAGGGCAAAAATCGCAGCGCGGGAATAATCCAGGATGCCAGCGCGTTTGCGCAGGGCATCGGACCACTCTTTGAACGGGCTTTCGTTTTTAGCAATGATCTCTTTTGCACGACGGAAAACGCCACCTGGGATATCGTAGATGTTGAAATCCATTGGAAGTGTGGCCAGCGCAATATCAATGTCCAGAGTGTCCAGCGTGTGGACAAGTTCCGGGTTGCGATCGGTCTTATTGCCTCCACCAGCGTTGGTTCCGGAATCAGTGCGCTGAATCTGCGACACACGATTGCCCTTACACCACTCTTTAACCAGCAATCCGCGGTCAATGTGTTCAGTACTGAACCAGGCCTTAAAGAACTGAATTACGGTAGACAGATCCACTCGTTTACCATCAACCGGGAAAATAGTTTTTAGCACGCTGACAATTTTCCAGATATCGATCTCTGGCGCTTTCTTGAATGGTTCTACATTCTCGGCGGCAAGCAGCAGATTTTGCACGTAGCTGTTATCCACATCCAGTTCAAGTTCCTGAATGGTTTTCTTCTGCTCAGTATCAATATGGTAAGCATATTCATCAGAAATAAACTGAGCTAAAAGGCGCTGGCGCAGCGGCAGAGTCGGAACGGTAATGAGTTCTGGCGTTACAGGTGGAACAGTTTGTTCATCACCCATAATTCGTGCTTTCTTATCGTTAACCCATTCCTGAACGGTAACAGTCCGTGCTTCTGGTTCCTCTATCCATTCGGTAATAAATTCCTCAAATGAAGCAACGGTATAGACCTGCTCACGGTCGAATACTTCTTTTATTGCGTTTGCCAGTTTCCACTCTACATGGGCAGAAAGTTCTTTCACCGCTGGTACATTCGCAACGGCTAGTAACAGGTTTTGTACATAGAGATCATTTTCGTCCAGTTCCATTTGTCCGATCTCGATGTGCCGCGCTTCACTGATTTCCTTCTCTTCAGCGTCATTTAACAGGTGCGCAATTAGTCGCTGAGACAGGCGCAGGCGAGATATGGGGCGGAGCTGCGCTGGTGCATTGCTGGTGGGTACATTGGCGTTGGTAGTTTCAGGTTTTTGCTGGCTGGAAGCTTCCAGATTTTCATCATCAGGCTTCTGTTTCAGTTGCCACGTTTGCTGGTCTTCTGCCAGTTCGTAACGATCACACCAAGTGTCATCAAGTGTGCTTTCCTCAGGAAGATCGTCAACAACAAACCAGTTGGTGCGGACTGGTAATTGATAGTCGGCACCACGACCGACGGCAATACCGTTATCTTCGAGAATATTGAGGATTTCACGTTCTGCACGGGAATCGGATTTCGCAGAGAACCAGCAAAACAGGTTTTTTGCCTCAGTTGCTTTCGCTTTGGCTTTAATAAGATACGCATACGTTAACATTGCGTTCGGGCTCCATTGGATTGTAAGATACCCGGCAGCTGATGATCGCCGCCTAAGGTAGTGGTTATTGGTCAAAACTCGTTCCGGAAAGCTTTGGTCGGCTGACCGGGTACTTAACCCGCCTTGCGCGGGTTTTGTGCTTTATGGGGTAGGGGATTTTCCCTGCACCAGCTGTGCGACGGGGACCCACTCCAGAGCATTCAGCACGGGTTCGAATGAATCAGGCGTGTGAGTAACGGCGCGAACGACGTCAGCCACGCTGGGGTTTGCTTTGCTAAGGTGGTACCCGCCACCAGCGCCACGCTGGCTGGTGACGATTTCACTGCTGCGCAGCTTCGAGAAAATCTGTTCGAGGTAAGACACAGACAGCTTTGATTCCTTACTGATAGATGCGATGGAAACAGGGCTGCCGTTGTAAATCCTGTTGAGGATGGCAACCACCTGAACAGATGCCACCACGCGTTTCATTCCAAACTCCATCATGCATCCTTTGCCGGTTCGCGACTGTATCCTGGGTTATCGTTTAAGGCGTCATTCAAAACCTGCATTGCCTCATTATGTGGGAGAGTCAGAGCAAGTTTGATCGCCGTTCCAAGAGCTTCAGCTGCACATTCAAACTTACGAGCGAGCCTGGCTGTTTCATCAACTTGTTCGCCCATCGCTTCCATTTCAAAGTTGTGCTCAGTCCAGACTTCATCCATCACATCGCTTTCAACTTCTTCGCGTAATGCTTCTTTTACTTCCAGAACAGGCAAAACTCCGATTAATGCTTCTGCTGGTGCGCTGCTGAAGCGCAATGCCAGATCGTTAGCTGACATAAAAACCTCCGGAAAAAAGCCCGCCACGGGACGGGCAAAGAACACTTTTCCAATTTAACCAGAACAGGTCTTCGTCTCCTGTTTGGTTACGATGGTGGTATTACCATCACAATGCCCTGTGCACCGGGCATGAGGCTGGCAACAGCCATTGGTCAAACTCGTTATGAACGAACTGCAGTCCGTTGGTCAGCAGACGGGTCGCCTTTCTGGGCGAGCATGTAGCAAATCAGTCGAATGATTACTTCAATGCGATTTAGATGTACGGCCTGACACCGCACTGGTTTACGTGCGAAATCGATCATGGATTTATCCTCTTGCGTTGCCCTTGTCGCCAGGCTGGCGGAACGTTGAACCTGCTGCGTGTTAATACTTGTCATCTCATCCGGTGATTCGTATGCCGCCGGCAGCTACTTCGTGGGCGTCCTGCCTTGATGACTGATTTTCTAAAATCAGACTACAAATAATATTTTCATTGGTCAAGTCTTTGCTGATGATAAAATTTTCAATGAAGTCTGTGGTGTTTACATTTTGTGAATTTTAGACGAAAAAAAAGCCGCTATTGCGGCTGTTTGGTGGGGATCTATCTCAGTCCTGAGGTGTTGGAGGTTCAACTTTTCTTTTCTTGAGGAATTCCGCCATGAATTTATCCAACTCATCGAGCCTTTCATTAGCAAGGGCAATAAACCGATCTTGCTCAGATTCCGGAAGCTGATCGAATACATCCAGCAATCGCTGCTGCTTGTCGTTTAGGACAGTTTTGCTCTCAGTGGTTTCCTTAAGCCATTTTTCTTCGGCATCAGTCATAAAGAACCAATACAATGGCTTACCTAGAGCTTCCGGCAGCAAAGCCAGCTTTTCCTTTCTTGGAATAATTCCAGAATTACACCAGCCACTGACAGATTGAGAGTTCACACCAACCCGGCGGCCTAACTCAGATTGAGATATGCCAGCCTCATCGAGAGCTCTTATCAGTCTTTCTTCAAAGTTCATATTCATATCCAAATCAAACCATTAAGCAAGGATACAAAGTTTTTTTGCAGATTGGATCGTTCTATTTTCTTGACAATGAAAATTTTATTTTCAATTATGTGAAAACAAAATCAGGAGGCATCATGAAAGAACAGACCCAGAAAAAAATACTTACGTTATGTGGTAGCCAATCAGAGCTGGCTCGCCGGCTTGGTAAAAATTCGCAAACTGTTTCAGCTTGGTTTCGTACTCAAGTCGCCAGCACTGAGGTTCTAAACGCATGCAGAGCTCTGGACTGGCAAGTCATCCCCCATGAATTGCGCCCTGATCTTTATCCGAACCCTACTGATGGTTTACCTCAAAAGGAGGATTAATCATGCAATCAGCAACGTCTCAACATCATAGCCAACGTTTAGTTATTCCGTTGAAAACGGAAAATCATTTTAAACCTCAGCGTCGTGACAGCATTCAGCACCGCGTCATATTGGCAGCCGTTCGTGAATGGGAATCGATATTACCAGGACAGGCACAGGAACGGATCGCCCAGCTGGTGGCTGAAGAGTGGGCCAAGGCAGATGGCCGCGGAATTGCTGTTAATAAGCAGAATTTATTCCGGTATCTGAAAAACGAAGGGGGGTCAGAAAAGTATACGGCTTACGTTATGCAGCTGTCAGGCTCAATCATTGCTGCTATGCCAGTTCAGATTGCCAGGAAGCACGGGTTAAGTAATGCGAGCACAGAAGCGGAGTTGGTGGCCAGCGCTATCAAAGAATGCAGTGAGGCACATCAGGCGAAATTAATCGGCGCTCCGTTACAGAAACTGGAGAAGGAAATTCGTGAAGCAGCAATCGCTTTGTTCAACATGTTACCAGCTGATGCGGCGGGACCACTACTGGCGAGTTTAAGCGCCGTAGCGCCGCAATTGTTTTAATCGAGTTTTGAGCAATAACCATTACGCGCCGGGAAACCGGACAAGGGAGTAACCATGGCAGCTCTGCCTTACATGCAACTTTACATTGCTGATTACCTGGCGGACACCATGCATCTGTCTACAGAAGAGCATGGCGCATACTTGCTACTGATGTTCAATTATTGGCAAACCGGTCGCCCGATCCCTAAAAACCGACTATCGAAAATTGCACGGCTGAGTAACGACCGTTGGGATGCCGTTGAACCTTCGTTGAAAGAGTTTTTTAACGATAACGGCACCGAATGGGTGCAGGAGCGTATAGAGCGTGATCTGGAGGCGGTTAAAAACTCAATCAGCCAAAAGTCAGCAGCTGGAAAAGCATCCGCTCAGGCGAGAAAAGCTAAAAAAGGAGCGAATAACCAACAAAATAACAACGGGTGTTCAACGGGTGTTGAGCTGCCGTTGAAACAGAACGCCAACGGAAACCCAACTAATAAAGATCCAGATACAGATACAGATCTAAAAGAAAACCAAGAGAGAGAGTTATACGCGCCAGGTGGCTTTTTACCTCCCATAGGCAAATTTCCGATTACAGATGACTGGACACCTGGTGATGACTTTGTACGCCAGGCTGCGCAGTGGGGAATAAATCTTGGGGATCTACCAGGGTATACCGCCGTCGAATTACAGCAGTTCCGGGACTACTGGAAATGCGAAGGGAAAGTTAAACATCACATCCAGTGGGAACAGACTTTTGCTTCCAGCCTGAAAACATCACGCGCCAAATCTTCCTCACCATCGGCAGGTACACGTCGACAGGCTGGCTTTGGCGTTTCACAACCTGACACTCAGATCCCTCCGGGATTCAGGGGGTAATGATGAAATCGACGCATGATTTGCTCGGCCGTCTGCGTAATCTCATGCCTGCAGGTGTTCAGCCGAAATTTACCAGCAGTCAGGAGTTAATGGCCTGGCAGCAGGAAGAAGGGCGAAAGCGCGCAGCTGAGCTGGAAAAACAAAATCAGCGTAACCGTTCAGAAAGGATTTTTGGGCGCTCAGGGATCTGCGAGTTGCACAGGGGGTGCTCATTTGCAAATTACCAGGTGAGCAACGACGGGCAGAAACACGCGCTGACGATGGCAAAGAGCTACGCCCATAACTTTGGGAATGGCTTTACCAGTTTTATATTCAGCGGCAGTTGCGGAACAGGGAAAAATCATCTTGCCGCGGCAATCGGGAACTACCTGCTTCAGCACGATTATTCCGTTCTGGTCGTGACAATACCTGATTTGATGCTTCGCACCCGCAAGTGCTATGACGAGGGCCAGTCTGAGTCCGATTTGCTGGATGATTTGTGCAAGGTTGATTTGCTTGTTCTTGATGAGGTTGGTGTTCAACGTGATACGCGCAATGAGTGGGTATTACTTAATCAGATAATCGATCGCCGTATGGCGTCAATGAAACCAGTGGGGGTACTTACAAACCTGAATTATGACGAATTATCAAAAGTTCTGGGTGAGCGGATCATGGACCGCTTAACCATGGATGACGGTATCTGGGTAAATTTCGCCTGGGGAAGTTATCGAAAAAATGTGACCCACTTACGGGTCGTGAAGTAACCAAAACGAGTATTGACCAATGACCATAGAAATCTCTCAGAAAGATCGGGTAGCGATAGTGGTACGCCATACCCCGAACTGCGTATTACGTGATGTGTGTGAAGCGCTGGATATTCCATCCGGTACCGCTGGTAAGTTTCTGCGCGCGCTGACTGTCAGCGGCACCGTCCTGCGCACTCACAACGGAACTCAGTATGTTTATAACATCTCTCCGGATGCAGAATTACCTGACGTAAAGCTGCCCTTCATGGAAGAGAAAAGCGATCCGGCTGAAACGCAATTAGCGGAGAAAATGGCGAAAGACCTTAAGTCACGGGGACTCTGGCGGCGCGCGGCAAAGGTATATACCGACATGTTAGACATTGCCCGTAGTTCAGCTGAAGTGTCACGTATAGCGCAGCAACGTAATGAATGTCTACGTATGGCCCGGAGATGATCAGCATGCCAAGACCAAATACACCAGAAGAGCAGGCGGCACTTATTCGGGTGATCATTGAAGAGGTGAAAATCCGTGGACGCTTAACCGTTAGCGAGGCATCACAGATGTTGTCGCTGCATCGTCAGACTGCTGAGAAGTATTTCCGCGTCGCAGCCGAACGCGGCGAACTCATTCGTTACGGTCGTCTTGGTTTGTTCAGGGATCGGAAGGCAGTGATTGATTTCGATCTCCAGCGTTTTTCATACGGATCGAGTAAACCTGTTATTGAGTTACCTGCAGATTTTCGGGGAAGTGCAGTTATGCGCCGGGTTATAGATATCGTGGGGAGGATGCCAGCATGACAACCGAAAAACGGCGGAACATGGCTTTCACTACTCGACGTTGAGCATGTCCTGCTAGTGGTAGGCGTAAGATTTAAGGATGAGTGAAGGAACCTCAACTTTACGGCTCTATCTGATTCCTTTTCATTACGCTGGCGATGTCCTCATGGTTATGCTTATCTGTAATAAGAATGATATAAATAGATTAGGTATTATCATTTGAACAGTCACGATTTTCCTTTCGCGAAGTGGGCATTGAATTAACGAGGGTATCGATATGAACACTCAACCAGCTATCGGGATTAGCGGATGCTTGACCGGAACAGCTGTGCGGTTCGACGGCGGCCATAAACGAATGGGGTTTGCGATGGATGAACTGGCTCAGTGGGTAACTTTCAAGCCTGTCTGTCCGGAGATGTCCATTGGTTTATCTGTTCCCCGCCCAGCATTGCGCCTGGTTCAAACCAATGAAGGTTATATTCGCATGCGTTTTAGTCACGAGCCTGGTGAGGATATAACTGACAAAATGACTGAATTCACAACTCCATATATCCGAGGGCTTAGCACCTTGTCTGGCTTTATTGTCTGTGCCAAATCACCGAGTTGCGGTATGGAGAGAGTGAGGTTGTATGACGAAATGGGAAATCGTGGGCGGAAAGAAGGCACGGGCCTTTTTACTGGTGCGTTAATGGAAGCATATCCGTGGTTGCCGGTTGAGGAAGATGGACGTTTGCACGATCCGGTACTGAGGGAGAATTTTATCGAGCGCATCTTTGCTCTCAATGAACTTAACATCTTAAGGGCTAATGGCCTTACGCGTCATGGGATACTTAGTTTCCATAGTCGCTATAAGCTCCAGCTTTTGGCTCATAACCAAGCAGGCTATCGTGAAATTGGGCCTTTTGTTGCTTCGATGCATGAGTGGAATGATTTGGAAGCATTTTTTGTTCTTTACCGAGAAAAGTTAATGGCAATCCTCAAGAAGCCGTCCTCACGGAAAAACCATACCAACGTGTTGATGCACATCCAGGGATACTTCCGTAACCAGTTGAATACACGTCAGCGCGGAGAACTGCGTGACGTTATTCTCAACTATAGCAGTGGACTCTTGCCGATACTCGCTCCACTTACTTTGCTAAAGCACTATCTGGCTGAATATCCAGATCGCTATTTGCTTACTCAGAACTATTTTGACCCCTACCCGAATGATTTAGCCCTACGCCTGATGGTTAATTAGTTTTTGAATACAGCCTTTAAACTATTTAATCTCTGGATCTTTAACCCGCTCCGGCGGGTTTTTTCTTATCTATACAGTGTTGCCACTCAGATTTAGTGAATCCCTAATGCTAGGAAAAGCTCAGTGTATACAACGGCATGGCTTTGGCAAAAAGTGCTATTAACCACTTGAATATGAGATTCAATAGGTATACTGTATTAATGTACAGTATTTTGATGTAGAGGGAATTATGAAGGTAGAACTTACGATCAACAAATCAAAAGACCTGCCGCGCGGAGCCATACCCGCACTTGAGAAAGAGCTGCTTAAGCGACTTCAGAATCAATATGGAAATTGTTCTCTAGTTATCCGCACGGCTGGCGGTGATAGCTTGACAGTTTTTGGTGGCGATAAGGGCGATAAAACGAAGGTGGAGGAAATCCTCCAGGAGACCTGGGAAAGCGCTGACGACTGGTTTTATTAGTTTTTTGGGTATTACTTTATCCCGATTGCATGGGGGAGTTTAAGTGAAAGAAAAAGTAGAATTGCCCAAAAAAGGCTACGCAGTCATCAGATGTCACGATGGAGTCATCGTTGCCAGGCTGCAATCATTTCCTGAGTGTGAGCGCGCCCTGATGTATCGTCGCGGTAGCATGGTGTCTTTCATGCCTCTTCAGGATAATGAAATTATTGGTACACCTACGTTGTTTACTCAGATGCTGGAAAGGGCTGGTTATCGCGTTACTCAGAATTCTGTTACACTCCCGTCATAGGCCTGAACAACCTATACCTGCTGCGCCACAGGAGAAAAGCCCCATGGCGCAAGATCAATTCAAGCAATCCCACATACTGACGTTAACTAACGCCAGCGATTTTCTTTTTGCCGCATCCAGAGGTGCGTTATGAAGAAAAGCTGGTTTCAACATACCCAACTCACCACTGAGCAGGCTGACGAACTGGAAGCCCGCTATCACGCAAAGCAGATTAAGACCGAGCGTAGTCTGGATAATGACTTCATTCACTGGACGATCAGCGCGTTCTTGCCGGAAGTATCTAAGCCTCCGCGTCAGGACAGAACCTGGCAACAACGGTTCTGGCGGTGAATATGAAAGTCTACGATATCACCCCAATGGGCAAGTCCAGAATGACGCGCGCTGACAAATGGAAAAAGCGCCCTGAGGTTCTGCGTTACCGCGCTTTCTGTGATGAAGTTCGTCTGCGGGGGGTTGAGCTGCCGGAAAGCGGTTCACATATCACCTTCATTCTTCCGATGCCAGCGAGCTGGAGCAAAAAGAAACGGGCTGAGTTCAACGGTAAACCACACCAGGCTAAACCTGATTTTGACAACATGATGAAAGCCCTGATGGATGCCATTTACGAAGATGACGCTCACATCTGGGATTCACGCGTCACAAAATTATGGGGAGAGAAGGGACAAATAATTATCGGGGAGATTGCAGAATGAGGGCGCTGCTGAAGCCGGTGGTTGCTCGTGAGCTTGGAATTGTGCTGCTCAAGCCGGGCAGCGAGCTGATGTCATTATTCAGTTGTGAACGTGTGCTGGTAGAAAGCCAGCCAGCAGGTATGGAGCGTTTGCCTGCTGGCCGTGTTCCTGACGTTCGCCAGCCGCTTGCATGTGACGAGTCCCTGCGACCGTTCTTCCTGGATGAAAAAGTTATTAAGGCTGCTGGTGGTTTGAGTGGCCTTGATTACTGGCTTCTGCGCTATGGCGGTAGCTGCTGCCAGTGGCCACACAGCGATTACCATTATCACGAGTTAACCACTCTGCGTCATGAACCCGGATCGGTTCTTCTGTGTGGACATTGTGATAACCATTTGCGTGACCATTACAGCGAACAACTTGCAGAGCTGGCGAGATGTAATGTTATTAGCTGGATTATCAACAGCATCATGGTGGCACTGAATCAGGATCCTTCCAGAGAACTGTCGCTGGCGGAGCTATGCTGGTGGGCGGTGCGTATGGGGGTTACCGACGCAATTCCCGAATCAGTAGCCAGTCGGGCGCTTCGTATTCCTTCGGAAGATCATCAGTCAGTCATGCATGAATGCGACGTCGAGCCGGGTGTAACCGCCACCAGCATCATTACAGCCAAAGCCAGCACAGTAACCGTGAACATGCCACCAGCGCAGGTGCCTGAGGTTAAGCCTGTAGTTGGTGTTCTGGTCGACCCTGAGTCCCCGCAAACCTATATGAAACGTCCAAAGCGTATCCGTTGGACGGCCCCCCGATATCTGGAATGGATTAAAACACAGCCCTGCGAATGCTGCGGCAAACCATCCGATGACCCACACCATTTAATTGGCTGGGGGCAGGGAGGTATGGCAACGAAGGCGCATGATATTTTCGCGATCCCTTTGTGTCGTCAGTGCCATACAGAACTACATAACGACCCGGTGAAGTTTGAGCGAAAGCATGTACCTCAGCCGGTAATGATTATCAGAGTGCTGGACCGGGCTTACGGGCTCGGTGTTCTGGCGTAAGGAGAAAAACAGGATGACACCACGTCAACGCCGCAATCATTTTGAAGCACTTGGTAAAGCAGCATCTGCGCCGCGTAAAAGTTGGCTCGGTAAATGTATCCTCCTGACGGGGATCCAGTCCGGATGGATTAAATCCCTGCTCACTACCTGGGGGGAAGGTGTGGGAGGAAAAACTGCTCCTCGTTTGCCGCGAGGACATGCGTGTTGGAATGTGCTTAAGGGACGGAACTGGTCAGATAAGGCACTCGAGCGATTCACCGTTGCGTTAAATCAGGCGAGAGAAGAGGGATTCCGTGGACAGCAGGCAATGAACAGGGCACACAGCATTCTCTGGCCCCAGTCACCCGCCAGTGTAATTGACGAGGCCCTGCATAGTGACGATGTCGATTTTGTTGAGCAATGCGTACTGCAGGCGCTGGATATAAACGATCCGGTTTATGTTGTTGGTCTTCAGTATTACACCACCCGAAAAAAAGTCTCAGACATAACCCGGGAACTGCAGGCGATTGCGCCATGGCTGACACAAGAAAAGGCCAGAGAGCGAGTGAAGTGGTGTTTACAGATTTTCAGAGCAAAGGTGTTCTTGTCAGCGAAAGCACTTTTGGAAAGCAAGGAATAATATTTTTGCTTTTTTGTGCTGTTTTTTGTGTCTGGTATTGAAAACTACCCAGAAAGTTAGATAATCCATTCATGCTTGGCAGAGCTGCGCCACGATGGCAGCGACGAAAAGTGAACAATTTGAATATAACGAGAACCCTGCCAGCGCGGGGTTTTTGCTTTCCGGCGATACGACAGGGGTATTCGCGAGGTGTATTACACCAGTACCCCTGTCATATCGCCGTGCTGAATCGTTAACTTGAAAACAAGTTCTCACAACGCTCCAGTGCTTTTTCGTTTTTAACTCAAAGGAAAAATGGTTGGGGGTAGCTGCTAAACGTAGACATCAATATTTTTAGTATTATTCCCTGCAACGTTCGAACCTGATTTGTCACTTACCATAGGTAATGCTCCCGATACCATTTGGTTTTTTTCTGCTTCTTGTTTTTGTAATTGAGCAATTTTTGCGTATATAGACTCGATTTGCCTTTGAATCATCTCCATCTGCTGTTTAAGCAGTTTTGCCTCATCTTCGGAGGTTACTTCATTTATTTTTGAACCCATGGCGCTGAGCTCTTTTGTCAACTCACCAATTTGTTTTTTCAGGTTTTGAATTTGTTGTGAAACAGAGTTGCCAGTACTTGAAGGTGCTTGTTTTACTGTGCTTTGCAGTATGTCCTGACTCAAAGTGCTAACTGTCATACTCATGGTGGTTCCTCCGGGCTTACATTTATTACCCATTATCGTCATCTTTCGAAATTACTTTATTAGCAAAGGTTAAGTTGTGGCTTCCTGCACCACAGCATTATTTGTACCACTCTAAACTATCTGCTGAGTATCGCGGAGGAGCTTATGAAAGAAGGTTACTACTGGATTCAGCATGTCGGTGTTGTACAGGTGGCGTACTACACGAATGACACTGTTGATGATCTGGAAACGGGTAAAACAATCACAGGTGTCTGGCATCTGACCAGAGGCGATGACATTTGTCATAACGGTGAAGCAGAGGTGTTTGAAGGTCCTCTTACTCCACCTATATAAACAACCGCACTTACTTCGAGGCAGCCGCATGGTGGCCTTTTCCATTTCGGGCTCACGGGTATCACTCTCTACGTGCTTTGTTGATAAATCAAGCCCGTGAAGTCTGATCCTTTTAGAATAATAGTGCTGTTTGATTGCAGGTTTTTCTTATTGGTTCTAAAGTTATAGAGCATCTAGTAAAAGCTCTCGTTTTGACGTAATTGTGATGAATCCCCCTAAGCGGAGGGGTGAAACTGACAGTAAACAAAGTCATGGAATGACATGCTTAGTGCACACGGGTCATGGTTTGTCAGCCAAAGGTCCACCGGGAGGCACCCGGCATCACGTTAATCAAAATACTTCTTTTCAGGCCCACTCCATGGAATGGGCCTTTTTCTTGCATTTTGATAGTGTAATTCTAGCTAACGGAATGTCATCTAAGCGCGTGGCGATTCATTTCTTATCGAACTACAAGTACAGGGCAACCAGCGTGTCGGACAACGGCGGCTGCATTCGATCCTAAGAGGTAGGTTGAAATGTCTGGACGATGTGAGGCAATAATGATTAAGTCAGCATCGATTGATTTAGCGAGATTAAGTATTTGATCCTTTGGTGACCCAGCGGCTGCATGTGTTTGGGTTTTTCCCGCAGGGATTTTGAATTGCTTCACGATTTCATCCAGTTTCAATAATGCAGCGTGCTGAATGTCTTTTAATTTTGGCATTTCTGCTGAATATGCCAGACCTAAAGATGAGTAATAAGGCAATGTGGGAACTACTGTTAGAAAATGTACTTTAGCAGTATTTAATACAGAATGAGCCTGAACATAGGGGATAACTTGCCGTGTTAAGTCAGTCTCAGAAACATCAATTGGTACTAAAATAGAGTTGTACATTTTAGCCATCCTGTTTGTTTTTTGTTCGGCAGGAAGTTTAGTATCTGGGACAAAAAAAAATGTGTCTTGGCTGGCAAAACTTACGAATTGGTACCTTCATACTATTTGCGCTTTCAATCTAATGATTCTGGGGGGCAGGATTCATTATGTAGGTATTGTTCAAGTATCAGAGTTGCTTAAGACTCCACTTACTCCATCAATGTAACAACCGTATTCATTTCGAGGCTGCCGCATGGCGGCCTTTTTCATATCAGGCTCACGGGAATCATCCGCTACGTGCTTTGTTGACAAATCCAGCCCGTGAAGCCTGAACCTATTTCCCCTCATTCCTGAGAGGACTCACAGCAATTAAGAGGGGGCTAAATGTCCGATCCGATTTCCGGTACTGGGCTGGCTGGTGGTGTCCTGACGGGGGCCAGCGTCTATGGATTTCTTTCCGGAACCGATTACGGCGTGGTATTTGGCGCATTTGCCGGGGCTGTATTTTATATAGCAACGGCTGCGGACCTTAGCGCAGCACGTCGGCTGGCGTATTTTGTCGTGTCCTACATTGCCGGGATCATCTGCTCAGGGCTGGTTGGTTCAAAGCTGGCTGACTGGACTGGTTACAGTGATAAGCCTCTGGACGCTATCGGAGCCGTAATCGTTTCTGCTTTAGCTGTCAAAATCCTGACGTTTCTGAATAACCAGGATGTCGACTCGCTGGTGGCGCTGATAACGCGCCGGGGAGGTTCAGGTGGTACTAAATGACCCGTCAGCAACTGTTAACGCGCTGCTCTGCGCAGGGGTGGTAATAACCCTGATGTTCTACCGCCGGGGTGATTCCCGGCATCGTCCGTGGGTATCGCGTCTGGCATGGTTGATCACTGTGACTTACAGTGCAGTGCCACTGGCCTATCTGTGCGGCATTTACCCTCATTCTTCATGGGCCACGATTGGGGCCAACATCATTTTCCTGTCCGTGCTGGTGGCCGTCAGAGGCAACGTTGCACGTCTGGTTGATCATCTGAGGCACTAATGAATCAACAACAATTTCAGCAGGCGGCTGGTATAAGCGCCGGATTAGCTGCGCGCTGGTTTCCGCACATTGATGCAGCAATGAAGGAGTTTGGCATCACTGCGCCGCTCGATCATGCGATGTTCATCGCGCAGATGGGGCATGAGTCCGGCGGGTATGAAAAGCTGGTGGAAAGCCTGAACTACGCAGCCGATCGTCTTGTTCCCGTATTCGGCAAGCACCGTATCACGGCACAGCAGGCTGCCGCGCTCGGCAGAACGGCAACGCAATCGGCAAATCAGAAAGCGATTGCTAACCTGGTTTATGGCGGCGAGTGGGGCAAAAAGAACCTGGGCAACCAGGTTGCCGGTGACGGGTGGAAATATCGCGGGCGCGGGCTGAAGCAAATCACAGGGTTAAGCAACTATCGCAAATGCGGTCTGGCGCTAAAACTTGATCTGGTTACGCAGCCGGAATTGCTGGAACAGGACGAAAATGCAGCGCGTTCCGCAGCGTGGTTCTTTGCCACCAGCGGATGCCTTGTGTATTCCGGCGATGTGGAACGTATCACGATCATCATCAACGGCGGTAAAAACGGTCTTGATGACCGCCGTCGTCGGTTCAATCTGGCAAAAGCCGTGCTGGTGTGAGGCTGCTATGGGAATTGAAATGATTATCGGGCTGGCCGCAGCGGTGATTGCCGTTATCGCTGGTGCTTTTGGTTTCGGCCATGCGCGCGGCACCAGTAAAGCGGAAGCCAAAGCAGACAAGCAGCGCACCGAAGAGAACGCAGCGGCGACCGTTGCGGTGGCAGAACGTAAAGCTGAAGTCACTAAAGAGGCCAGTAATGCCCAGCAGACTGTTAATCACATGCCTGATGACGACGTTGATCGTGAGCTGCGCGAACAATTCTCCCGCCCCGGTGGTGGTTGATACTGCGTGCAGTTGGGTGCGCATCATCTACCTGACTGACCACGATATCGATGTGCTGGATAAGCAGACGAAGCGCGACATCCTGGCGCATAACAAATCAGTGCAGGTTAACTGCAAGAAGGAGTCTGCCCGTGAACGCAGAGAACCTAAGTGAAGCGTATTACATCAATAACGAGATAAAAGAACTACAGCGGCTGAAAGGTATACTGGAAAGTGGTGCCGGGCTTGGTGTGACAATCCAGTCCGCCTATCAAGATAATGCCTTTCTTGAGGCTATACGCCCACATGCAGTGGCCGAACTTGACCGCCGTATTGAGGGAAAGAAAGCCGTGTTGGTTAATTTGGGTATCTCCTTCTCCTGATGTCACAGGCATTTAGTGAATGCCTGTGACAAAGCTAAATGGCATCAAGCATGCGATGATGATTGGTTAATAATTGAGCTATGCATGGTATAATAAGCCCCATTCATTGAAAGGTTAACCACCATGTCATTTTTCGATTATGCAATGCAGCGTGTTGGGCTTGCAGCCAATATGACTGTCATGTGCCCGATATGCGGACATAAATCCATACACTCGACCACGAAAGTACGCCAGCAACAGGCGTTACTTTGCCCTAAATGTAAATCGCTGTTTGTCATTCACAGGTAGTGGGTCGCGATACAAATAACCCTAGGCCTCGCAATAGCGGGGCTTTTTTATGCACTCAAATGACAATATTTCTCATTTTCAAAAGGTACTCCTGGCGATTCTGAACACCGAGGGGGCGAGGACACGCGGAAAACGGCTAGTTTTTTGCATTTTATCGGCATCATCATCATTCCCTTAACTTGTTGATATTTCAGTCGTGAAATTATTCACGATGTCGAAATGGTTAAATATTGTTCATCATCATGGATAACGAACTGAAAAACCTTCGCCTCAATATCAATCAGCTGGCGGCGGTGACCGATCTTCATCGTCAGACGATCTCCAGCAAGCTGAATAACATTGAGCCTGCTCCTGGCAGTAATTCTCGTCTCAAGCTTTATTCTGTCGTGGATATTCTCCGGGAACTGCTGGGTCGTACCACGGCACCCGAGCTGGTGGATATCGATAAGATGTTGCCGCCGGATCGTAAGGCATGGTTTCAGTCTGAACGCGAGAGGCTTAAATTCCAGCAGGAAACAGGTGAGTTAATCCCGGCATCGACAGTGACCCGAGAATTTTCATCGATGGCAAAAGCCGTCGTTCAGGTGCTGGAAACGCTGCCGGATATTCTTGAACGTGATTGTGCGATGACGCCTGCAGCTGTCGTTCGGGTGCAAAAAGTCATCGATGACCTGCGGGATCAGATCGCCCTGAAGGTTGAGCAGGCAGATACGCCGGAACAGGAGGACAGTTCGCCAGAAGAGGAGTAAGCCATGCGACAGGCCACGGCGGCGGAGCTAAGAAAAAACACTGCCGGGATCATCAGAGCACCGCGCCGAATGCCTGTAGCCGAAGCCGTGCATAAATATATGCGTGTTCCGGTCGGCGTGGGTAACTCCGTTGAGTGGGATCCTAATCTTGCCCCTTATGTTGTGGAGCCGATGAACTGCCTGGCATCACGCGAATATGATGCTGTCATTTTTGTTGGCCCTGCCCGAACGGGTAAAACCATTGGTCTGATTGATGGCTGGGTGGTGTACAACGTTGTCTGTGATCCGTCTGACATGCTCATCATTCAGATGACGGAAGAGAAAGCGCGGGAACACTCAAAAAAACGCCTGGCCCGAACATTCCGTGTCAGCCCGGAGGTGGCATGCCGGCTGAGTCCTTCACGCAACGACAACAACGTTCATGACCGGACTTTCCTTGCCGGGAACTACCTGAAGATAGGCTGGCCGTCTATCAACATCATGTCCTCCTCAGATTTTAAGTGTGTGGCGCTGACGGATTACGATCGCTTCCCGGAAGATATCGACGGGGAAGGGGACGGTTTTTCGCTTGCTTCAAAACGTACCACCACCTTTATGTCGGCGGGGATGACGCTGGTCGAGAGTTCACCGGGCAGGGAAATCACCAATACGAAGTGGCGGAGAAAGTCACCTCACGAAGCCCCTCCCACGACCGGGATCCTTTCTTTATATAACCGTGGCGATCGTCGTCGCTGGTACTGGCCATGTCCACATTGCGGGGAATATTTTCAACCGGCCATGGAGGCGATGACTGGCTACCGGGAAACGTCTGACCCGGTAATAGCCAGTGAGGCGGCGCATATTGATTGTCCGCATTGTAGCGGCACGATTACCGCCGACAGGAAACGGGAGCTGAACGGAAAGGGGGTCTGGTTGCGTGAGGGACAGACTATCGACCGTGAGGGCAATATCACCGGGGAAGCCCGTCGCTCGCGCATTGCCTCGTTCTGGATGGAGGGACCTGCGGCGGCATACCAGACATGGGCGCAACTGGTCTACAAATTACTGACGGCGGAACAGGACTATGAAGCCACCGGCAGCGAAGAAACGCTCAAGACGGTAATTAATACTGACTGGGGGCTGCCTTATCTTCCCCGTGCAGCCAGTGAGCAGCGACGTGCTGACGTGCTGATGCTGCGCGCAGAAGATTATGGCAAACGACTTGTGCCGCCGAAAGTCCGTTTTCTTCTGGCATCGGTGGATGTGCAGGGCGGGAAGAAGCGCCGTTTTGTCGTCCAGATCATCGGGTACGGTGAAAACGGCGAACGCTGGCTGGTGGACCGTTACAACATCCGCCAGTCCCTGCGCTGTGATGAAAATGGTGAGGCAGAGCAGGTGCATCCCGGATCCTATCCGGAAGACTGGCAACTGCTCATCACGGATGTTCTGGAAAAAACCTATGCTCTGCAGTCAGAACCTTCGCGACGGATGCCCATACTTGCAATGGCTGTCGACAGCGGCGGGGAAGATGGTGTAACGGATAACGCCTATAAATTCTGGCGCCAGTGTCGTCGTGACGGACTGGGTAAACGGGTTTACCTGATAAAAGGTGACAGTACCAGACGCCAGAAAATCATTACCAAAACTCACCTTGACAACACAGGCCGAAGCGATCGCCGGGCGGATGCGCGTGGTGAGGTTCCGGTTTATCTCTTGCAGACAGACCTGCTAAAAGATCAGCTCAGTAACAACCTTGAGCGTGAAACACCCGGTGCCGGGTATATCCATTTTCCTGACTGGCTGGGGGAGTGGTTCTACGAAGAACTGACCTACGAAGAACGTGGTACGGACGGAAAATGGCGCAAGCCCGGAAAAGGCAATAACGAAGCCTTTGACCTTTTCTGTTATGCCCACGCCGTCGCTGTCCTGCGTGGTTATGAAAAAATCCGGGACTGGGAACAGCCTCCGGCATGGGCAGCTGCTCAGGAGTGTAATTCAAACATTATTGACGGGGAGCGCCCCAGGGAGATTACTGTGAAAAAAGCGGTACCTGTACGTTCGTCTTCTGTTTCAGTAACTGAACCGTCCAGCCCGCTTTCTGGTGGCTGGCTGGGTGTCAGTGATAACGGAGGCTGGCTGTGACGAAATCAGAAATTCAGCAGATGCTGGTAACTGTACGCCAGGCATACCGTGATTCCCTGGACGGGAAAAGTGTGTCTTTTACGGGCGTAAATGGTCGCGCCATAACTAACCATGATCCCGTGGCGCTTCGCAGAGAGCTGGAATACTGGGAAAAACGCTGGGTTGCCGTGAACCGTCGCGGTGGATCTTTCAAACTCGCCAGATTTAATTAAGGTCTTCCATGGGTATTTTCGACAGAGCACTTGGTGCAATTGCACCAGGGTGGGCAGTCGCGCGCGCCAGAAACAAAATGCTGTTGCAGGCATACGATGCGGCACAGCCTTCCCGGCTTAATAAAACGAAGCGCGAGAGCCGCGCGGCTGACACTGCTGTTGGTGTTGCAGGTGTATCACTGCGCGAGCAGGCGCGGGCGCTGGATGAAGACCATGACATTGTAATTGGTCTGCTGGATAAGCTCGAGGAGCGGGTGATTGGTGCCAAGGGGATTCAGGTTGAACCGCAGCCACTGGGGCTGGACGGAAAACTGCATGAAGAATTTGCGGCAAAGATTTCCGCGCTCTGGTCCGAATGGTCAGTTCGCCCGGAAGTGACCGGGATGTTTACCCGCCCGGAAGCGGAACGGCTGGCGCTGCGTTCCGCATTGCGTGATGGTGAAATTTTTACCCAGCTTGTGAGAGGGCCGGTTGCTGGTTTGACTCACTCGACCAGTGTGCCGTTTTCTCTGGAGTTGCTTGAGGCTGACTTTGTGCCGATGAACCTGAACAGCACCTCGGGGCAGCAGATCCGTCAGGGCATTATTGTGAATAACTGGGGACGTCCGACAGGCTACCGGGTATATAAATTCCATCCGGCCAACATGACGCGTTTTAGCGCAGAACTGAAAACTGTTGCTGCTGAGAATATGCTGCATCTCGCGCAGCGAAAACGTCTTCATCAGTTACGCGGGGTGAGTCTGTTACACGGCGTGATCCGCCGCCTTGGCGACATTAAGGATTATGAAGAGAGTGAGCGCGTGGCCGCAAGAATCGCTGCTGCGCTGGGCTTTTATATCAAGAGAGGTGATGCCGCTACTTTCCCTCAGGAAGACGACTGGAAGCCGTCAGAAAATAAATACCGCTATTTTGATATCGCACCCGGGATGATTTTTGACGATCTGGCACCGGGCGAAGATCTGGGCATGGTGGAATCCAATCGGCCGAATGTCCATCTTCATGAATTTCGCAACGGGCAATTACGTGCTGTTGCCGCCGGAAGCCGGGGAAGCTATTCCAGTATTGCCCGTGACTACAATGGCACATACAGCGCCCAGCGCCAGGAACTGGTGGAAAGCTATGAAGGCTATAACGTACTGCAGCAATGGTTTGTTGGTCAGCACAGTCGCCCGGTATACCGCGCCTGGCTGGCGATGGCGCTGTTAACGACAGATATCCCAGCGGATGTGGATCGAACAACCCTCTTTAATGCGACTTATCTTGGCCCGGTTATGCCGTGGATTGACCCTGTAAAAGAGGCAATGGCCTGGCGGGGAATTGTGCGCGGTGGTGCGGGAACTGAAGCGGAATGGATCCGCGCCCGTGGGCAATCCCCCCAGGAGGTGAAGCGCCAGCGTATGCGTGAAACCGAATTCAACCGAGAAAACGGGCTGGTGTTCGACTCAGACGCCGCCAACGATAAAGGAGTGCTCCCTGATGCAGCAAATGATAAGCCCGCCCCGTCACGGGACGATGATTAACCCCCGCGCCAGTGTGGCTGGTATCGATGCCGCAAACGGTCAGTGCTGGTATGAGATTCGCGCACTGGCTGCAGGGCGTGTGGAAATATTTCTCTATGACGTGATCGGCGGCTGGGGGATTACCGCTCAGCAGTTCGTCTCCGACTGTAAGGAGGCCGGGGTGTTTGAGGCCAGCGCTGTCGATCTACATATCCACAGCCCGGGCGGCGATGTGATGCAGGGATTTGCCATCTTTAACACCTTGTCCCGTCTGAAGGCGAAGCTGGATATCTGGGTGGACGGCGTGGCTGCCAGTATGGCTTCAATGATTGTCTGCCTGCCCGGTGCCACGGTGCATATGCCGGAAAACGCCTGGCTGATGGTACACAAGCCGTGGGGCGGGATCGCCGGGGATTCCGATGATATGCGTGATTACGCTGCCTGGCTTGATCGTAATGAAGCGCTGATGCTCAGTGCCTACATGAACAAGACCGGGCTGGGGCAGGAAGAACTTGAGGCGATGCTGAAAGCTGAAACCTGGCTTAATGGCGCGGAGGCGGTGGAAAAAGGTTTCGCTGACACGCTTGAACCAGAACTGCAGGCCGCGGCCTGTGTGAATCAAAATAAACTGAAGGATTATCAGAATATGCCAGAACAGATTAAAAACCTTTTTGGGCCGCGTGCTGAAGGCCCTGCAAGTCAGCCGCAACCCGCACAAAACCCGGCGCCGCAGGCCGCAAATAACCCACCGGCACAGCAACCCACCCAGCAACCGCTGGCAGGAAATATCGACATTACCGCGCTGGCCGCCCAGCTCCAGCAGCAGATGCAGGCGGCGAATACTGAACGAGTAAGCGCAGTTTCCGCTGTGTTTGATGCGTTTCCTGCTTTCGGCTCGCTGAAAGCAGAATGCATCACGGATATTTCCTGCTCAGCGGAACAGGCCCGCACCAAATTGCTCAGTGCGCTGGCGGCAGGGACGACCCCGAGTGCCGGACCGGGTGCAGTTCACATCCATGCAGGTAACGGGAATATTGTTGGTGATTCCATTCGTGCGGCGGTGATGAACCGTGCGGGCTATGCGCAGGCAGAAAAAGATAACGCCTACAACGGGTATACCCTGCGCGAACTGGCCCGCGCCTCGCTGGTGGATCGTGGTATCGGTATTTCTGGTGTCGGTACCGCACAGGCGATGGTTGGGCTGGCGTTCACCCACAGCAGCAGCGATTTCGGCAATATCCTGATGGATGTGGCGCATAAGGCGGCATTGCTTGGCTGGGATGAGGCCAGCGAAACATTCGAACAGTGGACCCGTAAAGGCACACTGACCGATTTCAAAACCGCGCACCGCGTTGGCCTGGAATCACTGGCATCGCTGCGTAAGGTTCGCGCCGGGGCGGAATATAAATATGTCACCATTAAAGATCGCGGTGAGCCGATTGCACTGGCCACCTATGGTGAGCTTTTCAGCATTGACCGCCAGACTATCATCAACGACGACCTGGATATGCTGACGCGTATCCCGCAGGCAATGGGGCTTGCTGCGCGAGCCACCGTCGGCGATCTGGTCTGGGCTGTACTGACCAGCAATCCAAAAATGTCGGACGGTAAGCCGTTGTTCCACGCCGATCACGGCAACCTTGTTGCAGCCGATCTGAGTATTGAAGGGCTGGATACTGCACGTAAGGCAATGCTGCTGCAAAAATCCGGCGATCGTCGTCTGAATATTCGTCCTGCCTACATGCTGACGCCAGTGGCAATTGAGTCACGGGCAAATCAGCTGATTAAATCCGCCAGTGTACCGGGTGCAGACGCGAACAGCGGGATCGTTAACCCGATCCAGAACTTTGTGACCGTGGCTTCTGAGGCCCGCCTGGATGACAGCAGCCCGACCGATTATTACCTGACCGCTGCGCAGGGGCGCGACACCATTGAAGTGGCGTATCTCGACGGTATCGACACGCCATATCTGGAACAGCAGCAGGGCTTCACTGTGGACGGCGCCGCATTCAAGGTGCGCATTGATGCTGGGGTGGCTCCGCTCGACTGGCGCGGGCTGGTTAAAGTCACCAAAAAATAATGACCGCCGCCTGGCGGTTTTTTTATCCCTGAAGGCGGCGCTGGTCGCCTTTTCCTTTTATGGAGAAAAAACATGGCGAAGAACTATCAGCAGGACGGTACCACACTGGATTATCACAATGCGGGTGTTGATGCTGTTTCATCCGGCGCGCTGGTGGCGGTCGGCGGAATTGCCGGGGTGGCACACAGCGATATTCCTGCTGGCGAGTGGGGAACACTGCATATGTCCGGTGTTTTTGTGCTGCCTAAAGCGGCAGAAGAAATTGCGGCAGGCCAGAAACTGTATCTGGCTGGCGGCAAGCTGACGGTGGCAAAAGGCGATGATGCAACGCCAAACCCGGTTGTTGGTTCCGCCTGGGGAGCAGCTGAGGCAGATGATGCTGATGTTGCCGTCCGCCTGGGGTTCTGATGAGCCGGTTCCGGGAGCGTTTGGCTAAAGCAGATGCCCGGATTAACCGGGCGTTTGCCGAAGAAGTCCCTGCATGCCTGCAAACGGGTGAAGGCCCGCGTCTGGTGACCGTGATTTTTGAATCACCGGATGCGCTGTCGGGTGTACCGGGCGGCGGGGAAATTCAGAACCATTCCCCGGCGTTCAGTGCAATGACTGCGGATATTTCCGGTCTCGAAAAACATGACGGTGTGGTGATCAATACCATCCCTTACCGGGTGACACATATCGGCGCGGATGAAGAAGGGCGGACCCGCGTCACGCTGGCATATGGGGAACCCGGCAAAACACAGCCTCAGATCGATAAATGGAGCTGATATGGCGCGGGAGTCTCGACTGCGGCGGGATTTACCCGTCGATATTGATGTGGATGTTATCTGGCGAATTGCGGACAGTATCGGTGCGACGCAAAAACAGTTCCGTGCAGCATACTCGCGCGCGCTCAGGCGTACTGCCGCCACGCTGCGAAAGAATGCGATGGCGGATCTGAAAGACGGGCTGGCCCCACGCAGTATGGATCTTGTCCGGCGCCGTCTGCTGTCTTTTCGTCTGGACAGGGGATCACAACTGGATAACTTCCGGCTCTGGTTCGGGCTGAATGCCATTAAGGTGAAAGACCTTAAAGGACGAATCAACGGGCGGCTGCGACCGCACCATACCCGGCGTGACCGCAACACGGGGCGTTTTATTAAAGCGCGCCGCCAGGCAGAAAACGCCGGATTTTCCCCGAAAGGTAATCTGCTGAGCGAACGGTCGTTTGAAAACGGGGAGGTGTCCCGTTCAAAACGGGATAATCGCCGGACGGTGGTTATTCGCGATCCCCTGACCCGCCGGACACGCGAAGCAGAAATGGATATCTACGAACCGATGCTGAACTACATCGAGGACAACGCATTTGCGGAAGCGATGGAGATTTTTATGCATCACTTTGAAACCGACATTCGCGGGCGCGTAAAAGCCCGTATTTCTGTCTGAGGTAACGAACGATGGCCGAGCCACTGTTGCTGGGGCGGTATCACGATGCTGTGACTGACGCATTAAAAAAAATCGGATGGGTGCGTGATGCCGGTGCGTATCCGGAAAGGAATGTTCCCCGCTTTTCGGGCCTGACCACGCCCGCGGTGTATTTCTCGATTAACAGCTGGGAACAGGGCGGAGGTAATGAGGGGCAACTGGGCGTTAATTTAACCTGTGATCTCTTCGTGGTGGTGGATGCCGCCGGATCGGGTGTGAGTCAGCCTGAGATTTTTGTCAGAACCGCTGCGGCCGATATTACCCAGTGGATTGACGGGAAGCAGTTTGGTCTGGGGCATATTGAGCCTGCGGTATTCACCACGGCTGAACGTGATGAGTTTGATCCGCGAATGGATGATTATCTGGTCTGGCGTATTTCATTCACCCAGGCGGCTGCATTTGGTACTGACCCCTTTGCAAACAACGGCATTCCTCTGCAGCAGGCCTGGCTGGGTGCTGCACCTGATACGGGCCGTAATCACGTGGATGACTATCAACTTATCTGGGAGGCTCAGCCCGATGAGTGATATAGCAGGCGACCTGCAGCGCAGGCTGGCGAACCTTGTCCGGCGCGGCGTTATCCACTCCGTCAGGCACGATCGCATCCCAAAATGCCGGGTGGATTTGGGGGATATCATCACGACCTGGCTGCCGTTGTGCCAGGGGTTTTCCGGAACTAACCGCGCTGATTCAAATCCTTATGCCGTGGGGGATGCGGTTACGGTCCTGTCCGAAGCCGGAGATCTCAACAACGGGCGGGTGTTTCCCGGATGGAACACGGGAAAGCTGCCGGTGCCGGAAGGAAGTGACAGCGAGCACATTACCCGATACAGCGACGGGACCGAGATCCGTTATGACAGGAACGCGCATGCCCTGACGATTACGCTGGCTGATGGTGGAACTTACAAAATTGTCGGTAAAGGCACGCTGGATGGTCCGGTTGAAATTACCGATACCCTGACAGTTCAGGGCAAAACCTGGATTAATGCTGACACGTCGGTTACAGGGAATATCGGGGCGTCAAAGGAGATAACGGATAAATCCGGCAGCATGAGCAAGATACGTGAAGTCTTTAACAACCACGATCACCGCGGCGACAGCGGCGGGCTCACCGATAAACCTAATCAGAATATGTGACCTGCTGCGGCAGGTTTTTTATGCCTGGAGAAAAAACATGTCTCAGTTACATGGCGTTGAAACTATTGAACTCACCTCGGGTACGGTGGCGGTTACCACGATTCAGACCGCCATTATCGGCCTGGTGGGAACGGCACCTGATGCGTCGGGGGGAACAGCCGCATCGGGATCATCCGGTACACCCATTCTCGATAACGTTATCGACTTCACTGCAACCATTAAGGGGCGGGAAGGCAATGTCATCAATGTCGCTGCGCTGGCCGGACAGCCGGCAGCCGAAAATCCTGCTGCGGTTGTGACGTCAGCAAACTGGGATCCTGAATCGCTGACACTCAAAATCACGCTGGGTTGTGATGAGCACGGTGTTATCACGGCTAAACCCGGAGACGTTGCTGAGGCTGTCGGTGGCGTTAATGGCGCAAAAGTCAGTGCGGCCGGGCGCGGTGACGGGATAGTCCAGCCCTTCAGCCTGCAATTAGCTGGGGGGGAAGATGAACCCTTTCCACTCAATACGCCAGTGGCGGTCGTCGGCACCACGCTGTTATCCCGCCTGGGTGAAAAAGGTACGCTTAAACAGGCACTGACAGACATTAACGATCAACGTAATGCGCTGACGGTGGTGGTGCGTGTGGCTGATGAAAACGATGAGGCAAAACGACGCGCTGCGGTACTGAAGGGGATCGGCACCCTGTCATCCGCGAAATCTGTAACCACGTACCAGCCGCGTATTGTGATTGCACCGGGATTCAGTGAGGACGATGCGGTTGGTAAGGGGCTGGAAACCGTGGCCGGGAAATTGCGCGCCGTTGCATATGTCGACTGCGCCTCCGGTGCGACGCTGCAGGAAGTGGTACAGCGCCGCCAGTCCTATGGCGCACGAACTGAACTGTTGCGCCCGCGGGTCCAGGCGAGCGATGCAGATGGCCAACTGGTTTATCGTCCTTACTCTGCGTTTGCTGCCGGGTTACGCGCCCGCATCGATTTTGAAAAAGGCTGGTGGTGGAGCAAGTCGAACCAGGACATCAACAACATCCTCGGTGTTGAGCAGATCGATGAATTTATCCTCGGGGATGAGAACTGCGATGCAAACCTGCTCAACATGCAGAACGTGTCCACCATTATCCGCCGGGCGGGGTTTAAACACTGGGGGAACCGCCTGTGTGCAACCAATCCTCAGTGGCGTTTTGAATCTGTCCGCCGTACTGCTGATGTTATTGAGGACAGCATTCAGGAAACCATGCTGGAGTATGTTGACCGTCCACTGGACCGGGAAAATGCGGATGACATTATCGGCACCATCAATGCCTATATGCGGCAACTGGTCGGTCTTGGCGCCATATTCGGTGGGCGGGCCTGGCTGGATGAAGAACTGAACACAGCGGAAACCATGGCGTCGGGTGTCCTGTACATCAACTATGACTTTGGTCCGAAATCGCCGACTGAACTTATCAGCCTGCGCGTCCGGGTGAACAATAACTATGCGCTTGAGGAGATGCTTGCAGCATGAGCGATAAAAACACACTACGCGTCTGGACCTTCTTCCGGCAGGGGATCCGTATTCAGGGGGCGCATGAATTTACGCCGCCGTCTCTGGCTATTGTTAAAACGGATTTGCGTACCGGCGCACAGGACGCACCCACCCCGGTTGATGACGGCATGGAAGCACTGACCTGTCAGCTTAAATTTTATGGGATAGATACGGACATGCTGGCCAGTTTCGGTTTTGTCAGTGGCAGCCGTTCACGCTTTACGGCTTATCAGGGCTATCTCGGTAACGGCACTGCACGCGGTACGGTTGAGGAAATTGAGGGGTTTGTACAGACCGTCACGCCGGATGCGCGGGGTAAGGACACGCTTTCCGAAAATGCCGTGACGGTCGATATTGCTGTCAGCTACTACCGTCAGTCACTGGACGGGCGAGAACTGTTTGCCATTGATACAGAGCGTTTCGCCCGCCGGGTGAATGGCGTTGATGTGCTTTCAGGCCTGGCTGCCAAAGTGCGTCTCTGATTTTACTGTTATCCCACCACTGTAACGGCCTGCGGGCCGTTTTTTTATGGAGCACCCCATGAGTTTTCCTGGTGAAACCCGCGTTATAAAACTGTATTCCCCCGTATCACTTGATAACGGGGTCGTGATCGATGAAGTCACTATGCGTGAACCACTGGTTCGTGATCGCATCACTCATGCCAAAGACCGCGGCAACGAAGAAGAGAAAGAAGCCCGCATGATTGCGTTGCTGTGCAATCTCAGTGAACAGGATCTCTGGCTGATGACGGCAGCAGATTATTCTCAGCTCACGGATGCCTTTAACGTTTTTATGCTCCCGCCCGCGAAGCGACCGAAGGTGGGCTCCTCCGGGCAATAAGATTTCTGGGGCGGCGGCTGCATTTCCCGATGGCGGAATACCTTGATATGCCGTTCAGCACCTTCTCTGTTTTTTTGACCGACGAACTGGAGACGATAAACCGTGGGCGCAATAAGCCAGAACCTTAAGGCAGTCATTACCTTTGGCGGAAACCTGGATAATTCATGGAAACGATCTGCAGATGGTCTGCAAAAAAGCCTGAAAGATGTCGGAAAGCAGTCTGAGCGACTGACAAAAGACCAGACCAGACTGGCAGCAGAAATCAAACGCGCCAAACTGGCCGGTGAAAGCCTGGGGGATTTGAAGCGCCGCTATACCGATGTTTCCAGGGAAATCCGCAAAACGGAGGCAGAGCAACAGAAACTGAATGTGCAGATGCAAAAATCACAACGCATTCAGGCGTTCAAAGGTGCCGGTAAAGGCCTTTTCCGGCGAGGTATGGGGATCGCCGGGCAGGTGGGCGGGATGTTTGGATCCGGGCTGGCTATTGGCGGTGGTGGCGTGGTGGCTTCAGCACTTGGCACACTGATAGCGCCAGCCGCCACCAATGCTGAAACGGCAACCCGCACGAATGTGGCAAAAAGCTACGGCGTGGATGTGGCCACGTTTAATGCCTGGAACTCTCTGGCGAAGCAGTACGACATGAATGCAGAAAACATTGGCGATCTCTTTGAAGAGTATCTGCATAAATCCGGCGAGTACAAACAGAACGGTAAGCAGAGCTCGCTGCAGGATGCGTTTGAAACGCTCGGGTTCAAAGCGGGTGATTTTGCCGGACTCAGCGATATGGCGCAGTTTGACAAAATTGTTGAACGGGCACTCAGCCTTCAGGACGAGTCAAAAGCCTCCTTTGCACTGGATTCTCTTTTTGGCGGGGAAGCGAGCAAACTGCTGATGCTTATCAAGCAGTCTGGCCGGAGCTACCGCGACCTGATGGACGAACAGCGGCGCTACAACCTTGTGACCAAAGAGGGAGCAGATGGGGCTGTTGCGGGTAATCAGGCTATCAATAATCTCCGCACCGTTTTCTCTTCTGCGGTCGCAGAAATTTCCGGGCAACTGGGAAATGAACTGGCGCCTGATATCAGGCGCCTGACGGATGATCTTGCCGACTGGTTCAAAGGTGGTGGGGTCAGGCGCATTGTGACTTTCCTGCGAAATGACCTGTATCCCGGCGTTCTGTCTTTCGGGCAGGGGGTGGTTTTTGTCGGCAAAATTATTTATGCCCTGGCTAAAAAGCTGTCCTGGCTGTTGCCAGATGACAGTAGCGATCAAAAGGATGTGCTGAAGTCACTGGCTATGACTGGGTCGGTGGATATCGCAAGAATGACTGCGGGACGCAAAGGGCAGGGGGAATGGTTCGAGCAGCAACTGAAGGACAATCCAGACCTCGCTGACGATGTTAAAAAGTCTTACACCTCAACGCGGGGCTTCTTTAGTGATGATGAAGAGGCATTTAATAAATCGCTTGATAAATACCTGTCACCGGAAGGCGGCGACACGCTTTTAAACTGGAATGCAGCGTTGCAAAGGAACAACGGGCGCTCAGTGCAACCACCCTCTGATTCGTTAGGGGGAGGTGTCGGGTACTGGGATACCTTGCTTCAGCGTATGGACAATCTGGATAAACAGCGCCCATCCAGGCAGGTTACAGACAACCGAAAATTCGAATACCGATTCGAAATTAATGCCGCGCCGGGACAGGATGAGAAAGCCATTGCCGATGAAGTGACAACGGTGACGAAAAACAATTCTGCCTTTAATGGTGATAACAGCCTTCTGGACGGGGGACTTCTCTGGTGAGTGAAATTATCCCGATATTTGAAGATTCTGGTCAGCGCAGTACAGGCGCATTACGGGGTGGGCAGGAAGCCCGCGTCATGATGATGCTGGGGAATTTTGCCTTTTCGATTGATACAACGGCTTATCATCAACTCACCCGTGAGGCCAGCTGGCGCTGGAGTGAACAGGAACGCATCGGCAAACAGGACCTTCTTCAATATACCGGAAAGTCTGGACGTACTGTCAGGCTTGAAGGGCAGTCTCACGCCTTTTTCCGTAAAGGGGTGGGAGCAGTGAATGAGTTGTTTGATCTTGCCGATCAGGCTAAACCTCAGCAGCTCGTCAGCGGAGAAGGTGACGTGCTGGGGTGGTGGGTGGTGACCGACTTTTCAGACACGACGAATAAGTTTTTACCGGGTGGCGGTCACCGAAATAAAAACTGGACAATGACGCTAAAACACTATGCCGACGATCTATCAAACCCGTGACGGGGACGTACTGGATGCGATTTGCGCCGTGCATTACGGTACTGAAAACATTTCAGACTCAGTGACTCAGGTTCTTGAGGCCAATCAGGGGCTTGCGGAGCAGGGGGCTGTGTATCCTTCCGGCTTGTACATCACACTGCCTGATCTGGTGACACCCGTTGCGGAATCGCCATTCAGTTTATGGGATTAATATGGCAGATCAGACAGCAAGGCCGGAATATGCGCCGGCATTCAGCATACAGGCCGAAGGGAAAGATATAACCCGGGTGCTACAAGAGTGCCTGTGTGAACTGACCCTGACGGATTATGGTGGGGCAACAGCAAAAGCAGATGAACTGAAAATCAGTCTAATCTCTGAAACGCTGGCGCTTCCCACCAAAGGTGCCCGGCTTCGGGTCGCCCTGGGATTCAATGATCAACTGATCGATAAAGGCTGGTTTGTTGTCAGTGGCGTCTCGAGCGGTGGCCCGCCAAGGCGTATCGAGCTGTATGCGACCGCCGCGCCGATGAATGCCCAGAAACAACCCGGAGACGTGACAAGCCAGAAGACCCGGAGCTGGGATAACCTTCGCCTTGCCGATGTTGTCAAAACAGTGGCCACCGATAACGGGCTTATTCCCCGCGTGGCCGACGCACTAAAAGATATTCATATCAGCCACATCGATCAGGTGGCGGAATCTGATGCCAACCTGCTCGCAAGGCTTGCGCGTGACTACAATGCAGTGAGCAAACCTTCAGGCGGTTACTGGCTTTTTTTGCAGCAGGGAGCCACGGTAACGGCTTCAGGGAAACAGGCTGGCGGGATAACCATCACACCGGATGAAGTATCAAACTGGTCCTACAGTGAAGGTGAGCGGGGGAGTTCGACGGGGAAAGCCACGGGGAGCGGAGGAAAAGCCAAAGAGAAAATCGGTGTGCGCTATTACGACGAGGAGGATGGTACGACAAAGACCTCCACGGTTGAACATGATGGCCCGGCGATGATCAATCCCTATACCCAGTCGGAGAAAACCACCGCCGAGCAACAGGCAAACTCCAGGAAAACACAGGCAAAACGTAACGAGCAGAAAATGACGCTCACGGGGCCATGTCGCCCTAAACATGTTCTGCTGACAGCAGAGGCTGGTGTGACGACATCCGGTTTTGGCTCCCGTGAGGATCGGGCATGGGTGGTTGAGTCTCTGGTCTTTTCTCTGACATCAGCAGGATTCAGCTACACCTACAACCTTGTCGTGGACATTCGTAAACCCGCAGCGGCTTCGAAAAAATCAGAAAAGCAGGACAAAACAGGCCCGTCCTACTTCGGTTAACCCGCCCGCCATCCGGCGACTCAGCAACGGAATTTAATCATGAACGGTGTAAACAACCGGACCGGAAAACGCCTGTCCGGCGTCGCCCATTTGCGCCAGTCCGTCAGCGACATACTGACCACGCCCATCGGGAGCCGGGTTCTTGTCCGTGACTATGGTAGTGATCTGTTTTCTCTGGTGGATAACCCACGGGATGATTTGACCCGTCTACAAATAATCGCCGCGTCTGCGACCGCACTGGCCCGGTGGGAGACGCGGCTGAAGGTAACCCGTGTGCTTGTCTCCTTTCCTGAAGGGGAGACCGGCTGTGTACTGGATATCGAGGGGATCAACAAGGAAACCAATTTACCTGTCAGAACGGGAGACATAACGATTTATGGCAAGCAGCTATGACGTGATCAACCTGTCAGAACTGGACGTACCGGATGCTATTGTGGTGCCGGATGCGACTGAAATCTTCACCCGGTGGCTGGCGCGCCTGCGGGAACTTGATGAGCAGTTTGATGCGCTGGTGGAATCCGATCCGACGTTTAAACAAGGGGAGGTGAATGCCTATCAGCTGACGCTGGCTTTTCAGCGGGTTAATGATGCCGTGCGGGCGGTATTTCTCGCGAGTGCAAAAGAGGCTGACCTTGACCAGATAGGTGCCGCATTCAACGTTAAACGGCAGGTGATTAAGCCCGGCGATCCGCTTGCCGTTCCGCCCGTAGAGCCTGAACTGGAAGGCGATGCAGCATTTCGCGAACGTATCCAGCTTTCATGGGCGCAGCTGAATACAGCAGGGGCACGTAACGCTTACCGCTTTCATGCAAAGTCTGCCGATACGGATGTGCTGGATGCAGATGCTTATGGGCCGGAAACCCATAACCGGCCCGGTTACGTTGATGTCTATGTCCTGTCCCGTACCGGGGATGGGACGGCGGAGCAGCGCCTACTCGATAAGGTTAACAGCACGCTGAATGCGGATGAAATCCGCCCGTTAACGGACTATGTAACGGTAAAAAGTGCCACGATTGCAAACTATGCTGTTACGGCGGAACTGGAAATTCCGGAAGGACCGGACGCCAGTACGGTGCTGAATAATGCCATCGATGTTTTGCGGTCATACACCACGCTTTCCCATCGGATTAAAACCGTCGTCCCGCTGTCCGCCATTTATGCATCTCTGCAGCAATCCGGTGTGGTCAGGGTAAGACTGATTTCTCCGGTGGCAGATCTGGAAGCGGAAGCGGGTAAAGCACCGTGGTGTACCGCCATTAATGTCACCCGCAGGGAGGTAAGCAGCAATGACGGCTAAGTTTCGATCCCTGCTGCCTCCTGGCGCATTTCATGAAGAGCGGGCGCAGGAGCAGGCCAGCGCTGAGCAAATCGCCACGCTCGATACCAATATGGTACGCAAATCCAAAAACCCTGATACCTGCCCGGCACATCTTCTCCCCTGGCTGGCCTGGGAGCATGCTGTTGATTTCTGGGATGACAGCTGGACAGAGGCGCAAAAGCGGCAGGTGATAAAAGATGCCGCTTATGTTCATCAGCACAGGGGAACGGCCGGGGCGGTCCGCCGTTCTCTTGGGTCAGTGAACCTGCCCACGACCGTGGTTGAGTGGTGGGAAGACACCCCACGCGCTGCACCTTACACCTTCCGGATTGAAGTACAGAGCAGTGAAGGGGTCAGTGACGCTCTCTATCATCAGATCCGCCAGCTTACTGACCGTGCCAAGAACCTGCGCAGCTATCTGAGCAAAATTGATGTGATGGCGAATGTGGGTATGGACGGGTTTTTTTATATTTCGGGTGCGACAACAGCGCATATCGATGTGGACATTTTTGCCGGGGAATCTCATGGCTGATTACTACTCAATTATCACTAACCGGGGTAAAGAACTGGAGGCAGAGGCGCTTGCCAGTGGTCGTCTGATTGCACTGACTCAATTTGTGGTGGGTGACAGTAATGGCAAACAGGTCAAGCCCGATCCGGCGCAAGTCCGGTTGATTAATGAAACTTACCGGGGAGATATCGCTGATCTGGTTGTGTCACCGGAACAGTCCACGCAGTTAATGGCGAAAATCGTTCTGCCGACCGGGATTGGTGGATTTACCGTTCGTGAAGTTGGTTTAATGACGGATACCGGAGAACTTTACGCGGTGGCAAACTGCCCATCGATCGATAAACCTGTTGGTGGTGTCAGCGTAAATATGCAGTTTCGCCTGGCTGTATCAGATACCTCAAACATCACGCTGAATGTTTCCACAGGAGACGGGTTATTTCTGCGTATAGACCAGAACCTGAAAGAGATAAAAGCGCGTGGCGCGGAAGCACAAAAAACATCGCGGGAGTCAATTGGTGTCGTTGATGGTTCTACACAACAAAAGGGGCTGCTCCAGCTTAACAGTGCGGTGAACAGCACCAGTGAAACACAGTCGGCGACTCCGCTGGCTGTCAAAATCGCGATGGATAATGCGAATGCGCGACTGGCTAAAGACCGGAACGGTTCGGATATACCGAATGTCGCATTATTTCTACAAAACCTTGGTTTGGTAGAAACGATAAATCGTGCAGCTGCCGCAGTGCAAAAAT